>JAOAIK010000058.1 GCA_026414745.1 Roseococcus sp. | reverse complement strand
GGCACCCTCGGCTCCGTGCCAAGCGCCGCGCCGGGCTGGGCCGGAAGCGGGCCCGTGCTGCTGCTGGTGGGCGAGGTGGTGGCGCTCGGCGCCCTCGCCCCCGCGCTGGAGGAGGCCGGCTGCGCGGCGTGACCCCCGCTACCAGCCGATCGCCGCCGGCAGCCAGGTGGCCAGGGCGGGGAAGAAGAACACCACCGCCACCCCCAGCACCTGCATCAGCACGAAGGGGATCACGCCGCGGTAGATGTCGGCGGTGCGCAGCTCGGGCGGCGCCGCGCCGCGCAGGAAGAACAGCGCCCAGCCGAAGGGCGGCGTGAGGAAGCTCGTCTGCAGGTTCACGCAGATCAGCATGGCCAGCCAGACGAGGTTCACGTCCGCCGCCACGAAGACCGGGAGGAAGAGCGGCACGGCGATGTAGCTGATCTCGATCCATTCCAGGAAGAAGCCGAGGACGAAGATCAGCAGCATCAGGAACCAGATGTCGGCGGCGATGCCGCCCGGCAGGAACGCGAACAGGTCGTGCACCAGCTGCTCGCCGTTCAGGCCGCGGAAGGCCAGCGCGAAGACCTGCGCGCAGACCAGGATGAACATCATCATGGCGGTGATGCGCGCGGTGGCGCCGGCCGTCTCCCACACCAGGGCGGCGCTCAGGCGACGGCCCAGCGCGCAGACCACCATGGCGCCGAGCGCGCCCATCGCCGCCGCCTCGGTCGGCGCCGCCACGCCGCCGATGATGGAGCCGAGCACCGCCACGACGAGGCCGAGCGGCGGTGCCACCACCTTGAGCAGCCGCCACCACAGCTCGCGCGTCGAGATCGCGGCGCGCTGCTCGGCCGGGACGGCGGGCACCATCTCCGGCCGCACCATGCCGAGCACCAGCAGGTAGATCACGTAGAAGGCCGCCAGCAGCAGCCCGGGAAAGACGGCGGCGGCGAACAGCGTGCCGACCGAGAGGTTCATGATGTCGGCCAGCAGGATGAGGATGAGCGAAGGCGGGATGATCTGCCCCAGCGTGCCCGAGGCGCAGATCACGCCCGAAGCCACGCCCCGGTCATAGCCGGCGCGCAGCAGGGCGGGCATGGTCAGCAGCGCGAGGGTGACCACCGTGGCGCCGACGATGCCCGTGGTGGCGCCCATCAGCACCCCCACCAGCACGAGTCCGATGCCCAGCCCCCCGCGCAGCCCGCCGGCGAGGCGGCCCACCACCTCCATCAGGTCCTCGGCCATCCGGCTCTTCTCGAGCATCACGCCCATGAACACGAAGAGCGGGATGGCGAGCAGCGTGTAGTTCGTCACCACGCCGAAGATGCGCGCGGGCAGCAGGTTGAACAGGAGGCTGCCGAAGCCGAGCCAGCCGAAGACGAAACCCGCGATGGCGAGCGTCAGCGCCACCGGCACGCCGATGATGAGCAGCACGAAGAAGCTGCCCAGCATGAGCAGCGCATAGACCTCGGTGATGGGCATGGATCAGTCCTTCAGGCGGGCGGCGGCGCGCAGCGTCTCGGCCAGGTATTGCAGCGCCATCAGCCCGCAGCCGATGGGGATGAAGGCCTTCAGCGCCCAGCGCCAGGGGATGCCGCCGGGGTTGGCCGAACCTTCGCCGATGCGCCAGGACTGGCCGACATAGGCGAGCGAGAGCCAGGCCATGGCGGCGAGCACGACGAGGCCGAGCAGCGCGGCGAGCAGGTCGCTCCAGGCCTTCAGGCGCGGGCCGTAGGCGGCGTAGAGCACGTCCACCCGCACATGCTCGCCCCGCTTCAGCGCCCAGACCATGCCGAGCAGCGAGATGGGCACGAGCAGGTGCCACTCCAGCTCCTGCGCCCAGACGCTGCCTGTGGCGAAGCCGTAGCGCAGCAGCACGTTGGCCGACATCACGGCGACCAGCGCGAAGACCGCGAGCGCGGCCAGCGCGCCCACGGCCTCGGTGACCGCGTCGATCGCGGCGGCGGCGCGCCTCACGCGCGGCGCACCGTGTTGTGATAGACGCCCTCGCTGTAGTTGGCCCAGGCGTCGAAGCGGGCCTTGTAGGCCATGAAGCTGTCGTGCACGCGGCGCACCAGCGGGTCGCGCGCCGCGGCCTCCTCCAGCACGCGCGTGGTCTCGGCGCGCAGCCGGGCCACCACCTCGTCGGGCAGCGGGAGGGCGGTGACGCCGTGGTTGCGGATCAGATCCTCCATCGCGTCGGCGTTGTTCTTCTGGCACCAGCCCTCGCTGATCGCGTTGCAGGCGGCGCAGGCGTTCTCCACGATGGCCTTGAGCTCGTTCGGCAGGCTGTTCCAGGCGGCCTTGTTGATGATGAGCTCGGAGGCGGTGGCGGGCTCGTGCCAGCCGGTGGTGTGGTAGACCTTGGCCACCCGGTGCAGACCGAGCTGGCGGTCGAGGAAGGGGCCGACGAACTCGGCCGCGTCGATGACGCCGCGCTCCAGGGCGGGGAAGATCTCGCCCGCGGGCAGCAGACGCACATCCACGCCGAAGGCCTGCATCACGCGCCCCGCCAGGCCCGGGATGCGCATCTTGAGGCCGCGCAGATCCTCGATCCGCTCGATGGGGCGGCGGAACCAGCCCGTCATCTGCACGCCGGTGTTGCCGCAGAGGAAGGGCACGAGGTTGAAGCGGTCATACACCTCGCGCCAGAGGTCGAGGCCGCCGCCGTCGTACATCCAGCCATTCGTGCCCTGGAAGTTCAGGCCGAAGGGCACGGCGGTGAAATACTGCGCGGCGAAGGTCTTGCCCGTCCAGAAATAGGCGTTGGCGTAGTTCATCTGCACCACGCCCGAGGAGACGGCGTCGAAGCCCTCGGCGGCCGGAATCAGCTCGCCCGCGCCGAAGAACTGGATGCGCAGCCGGTTGTTGGACATGCGCTGGATGCGATCGATCAGGTCGCGCGCCGAGCCGGGGCCGACGGAATAGAAGGCCGCCTGCGGGCCGTAGAAGCTCGTCATGCGCCAGTTGAAGGTTGTCTGCGCCGTGACGACGGCGGGCGTGGCGAGGCTGCCGACGAGGCCGCCGGCGGCGGCGCCCATGATGCTGCGACGGTTCATCCGAAACTCCCTCGGCCCGATGGATGGGCGAGGGGATGCCAAGCGGACGGCGCGGGGGATAGCCGCGGGATGCGGAAAATCCATGCACCCGCGTCGGAGATTGCGCGCGATGGAACCACCCTGCCCGCGTCTTGGGCAGCGGCTCAGCCGGGCTTGCGCCGCACCCCGCGCCCGGGCTTCACCACCTGGCGGCCGCGCGCGATGGCCAGCGCGCCTTCCGGCACGTCCTCGGTGATGACGGAGCCCGCGGCGGTGATGGCGTGCGCGCCTACCCGCACCGGGGCGACCAGCGCCGTGTCGCTGCCGATGAAGGCGCCCTCGCCGATCTCGGTCCGGTGCTTGTTCACCCCGTCGTAGTTGCAGGTGATGGTGCCGGCGCCGACATTGGCCTCGGCCCCCACCGTCACGTCGCCGAGATAGGTGAGGTGGTTGGCCTTGGCACGCGCCCCGAGGGTGGCGGCCTTGAGTTCCACGAAATTGCCGACATGCGCGCCCTCGCCCACCTCGGTGCCCGGGCGCAGCCGCGCATAGGGGCCGATGATGGCGCCCGCCCGCACCACGCAGTGCTCGAGGTGCGAGAAGGCGCGGATGGTGGCGCCCTCCTCCACCGTCACGCCCGGGGCGAACACCACATGCGGCTCCACCACCACGTCGCGGCCGAGGCGCGTGTCGAAGCTCATGTGCACCGTCTCGGGCATGACCAGCGTGGCGCCGGCCTCCATGGCGGCGGCGCGCAGCGCGGCCTGCACCTCGGCCTCGGCGACGGCGAGTTCGACGCGGCTGTTGATCCCGCGCAGCTCCGCCTCCGGCGCCTCGACGGCGAACGCGCGGCGCCCCTCGGCGCGCGCGGCCGCCACCACGTCGGTGAGGTAGTATTCGCCCTGGCGGTTGTCGTTGCGCAGACCGGCCAGCCAGCGGAACAGGTCGCCCGCCGCGGCGCAGACCACGCCGGCATTGCACAGGGGGATGGCGCGCTCGGCCTCGGTCGCGTCCGCCCATTCGACGATGCGCGCCACCTGCCCCTCGGCATCCAGCACCACGCGGCCATAGCGGCCGGGATGGGCCGGGCGCATGGCGAGCAGCGCGAGGTCCGCCTGCGCGCGGGCCAGCAGCAGGCGCTCGAGCGTGGCGGTGCTGATGAGGGGGTTGTCGGCGTAGAGCACCGCCACATCGCCCGCGAAACCTTCCAGCAGGGGGGCGGCCATGCGGGCGGCGTGGCCGGTGCCCAGGCGTTCGGCCTGGACCACGGTGGCGTGGGGGGCGACGGCGCGCTCGAGGTCGGCCATGCCGGGGCCGACGACGACCACGATGCGCTCGAACACCGGCGCGCAGGCCGCCAGCAGGTGCTGCACCATGGGCCGCCCGGCGAGCCGGTGCATCGCCTTGGGCATGGCGGATTTCATGCGGGTGCCCTGACCCGCGGCGAGGAGGATGGCGGCGCGCATCCCGGCAGCCCTAGCGCCGCGCGCCCCGCCCTTCAACCGGTGAGCCGCGCGATCAGCCGCTCATTGGACCGGCGCGTCATGCCCGGGATGAGCAGCGCGTCCAGCACCCACCACAGCATGATCAGGCCGAGCCCCAGATAGCCCACCAGCACCAGCGTCAGCAGCAGGGAGAGGCCGAAGATCAGCAGCATGAGGATGCCGGAGATCCAGCGGCCCAGATACATCCGGTGCACGCCGCCATAGCCGAGGAAGAACCACAGCAGATAGGCGATGAGGGGGGATTTCGCGGCCGCGTCGTAGCGCATGCGCGCGATGGCGTCGGGCGAGGGGCGGGGGTGGCTCATCGGTCTCCGTCACGCGGGGGCGCTGGCGGGGCGCGCGCGCGCCGTGCATATGGGGCGGCGACCCTGGCGGAAAGAAGGCCCTGGCATGACCATCGCGCTCTACACCTACAACACGCCCAATGGCCGCAAGATCAGCGTGGCGCTGGAGGAGATGGGGCTGCCCTATGCGGTGCATGTGGTGGACATCACCAAGGGCGAGCAGTTCAATCCCGAGTTCCTCGCCTTCGCGCCCAACAATCGCATCCCGGCCATCAAGGATCCCGACGGCCCGGGCGGGCAGCCCATCACCGTCTTCGAGAGCGGCGCGATCCTCTACTACCTGGCCGAGAAGACCGGGAAGTTCCTGCCGCGCGACCTGCGCGCCCGCGTGCCGGTGATGGAGTGGCTGATGTGGCAGATGGGCGGCTTCGGCCCCATGCCCGGCCAGGTGCATCACTTCCTGATGCAGCCCGAGGGCCCGGCGCGGGACTACGGCTTCAAGCGCTATCACACCGAGACGAAGCGCCTCTACGGCGTGCTGGACAAGCGCCTCGCGGGGCGGGAGTTCGTCGCGACGGAGGGCGAGCCTTCCATCGCCGATTTCGCCATCCTCGGCTGGGCCTGGCGGCATGAGCGCCACCAGGTG
>JAOAIK010000018.1 GCA_026414745.1 Roseococcus sp. | reverse complement strand
CCGATCCAGGATCGCCCGCACGCTGCCCGGCGTGTGGCCCGTCACGCCCGCAATGCCCTGCTCGTCCACGCCCGCCTCGTGCAGGCGCGTCACCGCCGTGTGCCGCAGCTCGGCAAAGCGCAGCGCGGCACAGTCGGGCATCTCGCGCGCCGCCTCGGACCGGATCTCGGCGAACACATGCCGCCAACCGTCCGTGGTCCAGGGCTTGCCGGTGCGGTCATGCACCAGCAGCCGCGAGAGGGAGCGCACGGTGTCCGGCCGCGACGCCTCGCCCTCCAGGCGCGCCACCAGATGCGGCACGAGATGGATCGGCAGCGCCACGCGCCGCCCCGTCTTGGACTGGCGCAGCAGCAGCGTGCCCGCATCGCGCGACCAGGGCGGCAGCGCCAGCAGGTCCGCCTCGCGCTGGCCGATCCACTCGTTGAGCAGGATCCCGGTGGCGACGGAGCGCCAGCCCATGCGGTCGGCCACCGCCGCCATGTGGCGCACCGCCTCGGGCGACCACAGCACAGGCTCCCTCTGCCGGCGCAGGCTGATGCCCGGCCGCGCCGCCGGGTTCGAGCCGGCCGGGATGTAGCCGAGCCGCTCGCCCACGCCCAAGAGCAGCCGCAGCACGCGGATCACCGCCGCCGCCTTGGCCGGGGTTTCCACCACGCGGCGCGCGCGCCCCGCGCCCTCGATGCGGCGAAGCTGCGCGGCATAGAGCGCCTGCACCGCCGGCGCCGTGATCGCGCGCGCGGGCTGATCGCCCGCCCACTCCTCGATCAGCGCCAGACACCACTCGTAGTCCCGCCGCGTCGAGGGCGCGAGCTTCGCCCACCACCGGCTGCGCCGGTAGTCGGCGATCAGCGCCGACACCGACCCGGCCGCTGGCCGCCGGGCGCGCGCCCGCACCGCCGGCGGCGCCAGCGGCGAGACGCAGCCGGTGCTGCGCGCCAATGCCGAGGCCATCGCGCAAGAGGGGCGCATCCTGACGCCCGTCAGCGACGCGCAGCTCGCCGCCGCCGGCTACACGCCCGAGCGCATCGCGCAGCACCGCGCCGAGGAGCGCGCCGGCCTCGCCGCCTGGCGCGTGCGCACCGAGCTGCGCAACGCCGCCACCCCCGAAGAGGTGGCCGCCGCCGCCGCCGCCTTCGCGCCGGGAACCGACCTCTTCGCCGCCGACCCGGCCACCGCCTCGCGCATCCTCGCGCTGGCGCGCGAGCGCGGCGCCGCCATCGGCCACGCCGCCCTCGAGCAGCGATACCAGGATCTCCGCGCCGAGGCCCTGGCCACCGGCCGCGCGCCGCCCCCGCTCACGCCCGAGGACGCCGCCGCCGCGGGGCTGACCCCCGAGGCCCTGGCCCGCCTCAACCGCGACCTCGCCGAGGCCGCGCGCATCGGCGAGATGACCGCCGCCGCCGGCCGCATGAGCCCCGCCGAGCGCGCCGCCCTCCCCGCCGCCCTGCCCGTCGCCGGCGCGCGCGCCGCCGAGAACGCCGAGCTGCTGCGCGTCGCGGAGCGCGAATGGCGCCGCGCCGACCAGGCGCTGCGCGAGGACCCCGCCGGCTACGCCCTGGCCGGCAGCCCGGCCGCGCAGGAGCTGGCCCGCCGCGTCCAGGCCGGCCTCGCCGAGGGAGACCTCGGCGCGCTGCCCGACCTCGTCGCCGTGCTCCAAGCCGAGCAGCGCCGCCTCGGCGTGGCGCGGCCGCAGGCCCTGCCGCGCGCCATGCTCGAGCCCATGGCGCGCGCCGTGGCCGAGGCGCGCGACCCGGCCCAGGCCGCCGGCGCGGCGCGCGTGCTGCTCGCCGCCGTCGGACCCGAGGGAATGATCGAGGCGCTGCGCAGCCTCACCGGCCCGCAGGCCGAGACCCGCCGCGAGGCCATCGCCGTCGCCGCCATGATCCAGGACCGCCAGCCGCAGCTCGCGCGCGACATCCTCGCCGGCACCATCGCCCTGCGCGACACCCGGCCGGTCGACCTGCCCATGGCCCAGGTGGAGGCCGCGGCGCAGAGCGTCATCGGCAACGCCTTCGCCGAGCTGCCGGCGGCGCGCGCGCAGCTCGTCAGCGCCGCGCGCGCCCTCTACGCCGCGGCCCTGGCGCGCGAGGGCCGCGAGGCGCAGCCCTTCGCCCCGCGCGAGTTCCGCGCCGCCATCGAGCGCATCCAGCCCTTCGGCGACCATGGCGGCCGGCGCGTGCCCCTGCCGCCCGGCTTCGACCAGGCGCTGCTCGACCGCCTCATGGCCAACCTGCCGCCCGAGGCGCTGGCCGGGGCGCGCGCCGAGGATGGCCGGCCCGTCACCCCGGCCATGGTGGCGCGCGGCGGCTTCGAGCTGCTGGCCGTCGCCCCCGGCCGCTTCGAGATGCGCTACGCCGGCCGCCAGGTGCTCGATGCCGAAGGCCGCCCCTTCCGCCTCGACCTGCCGCGCGCCCTCGAACTGGCGCCAGACCTCCGCCGCCCCGCCCCGCCGGCCGGCCAGCGCCTGCTCAACAGCCTGACCCGCACAGGAAACCCGCCATGACCGCCACGCCAGCCACCCCCGACCCGGCCGGCCTGCGCGCCCGCATCTTCCGCGCCGAGAACGCCGCCGGCGACGGGCGGCGCAACGCCATGGGATCGACCGCCTCCGGCCCCGGCCAGATCACCGACGGGACCTGGCGGAGCTACGCCCCGCGCCTCGGCCTGACCGAGGCCCAGCGCAACGACCGCGCGGCGCAGGAGCGCGTCTTCGACGCCTGCATGGCCGATGCGCAGAAGGCCGTGGGCCGCGCGCTGGCCGATGGCGAGGCCTATGCCGCCTGGCTGCTCGGCATCGCCGGGCTCAGGCGCTTCCTCGCCGCCGGCCGCGACGCCGACGCCCTCGAGACCTATCGCGCCGTGGCCGGCCGGCGCGTGGCCGACCAGGCCTTCCGCCAGAACCCCGGGCTGCTCGAGCCCGGCATGACCGTGGGCGAGGTGCTGGACGCGCTGGAGCGGCGCATCGCCCCGCGCCCGCGCGCCGGCCGGTGACCGACTGGCTCGCCCTCACCCCGGAACCCACGCCGGTGGCGTGGGACCCCTTGCCCGTGCCGCCGCTGACCGCGGCCGAGCGCTTCGAGCTGGAATACGAGGCGCAGCAGGCCACGGGGCGCAGCTTCGCCGCCGAACGCAACTACCGGCTGGCCTTCGCGCGCGCCGCCGAGGCCTTCCGCGCCCAGGGCGTGACGCTCGACAATCCCTGGACGGACCTCGCCAGCCCCTATCGCGGCGCGGCGCAGAGCCTGCTGCCCACCCCGGTGGGAGCCTGGGAGCGGGCGGACCGCGACGCGGTGCGCGCGCGCCGCCTCGCGGCATGGAACGAGGCGGCGCAGCGCCTGCGCGCGGCCAACCCGGACGCGCTCGACCTCTTCCCCACCGCCGAGGAGGTGATGGCGCGCGCCGACCAGCAGGCCGCCCAGGCTTGGCGCGCCGCCCGCCAGGCCGAGGGACTGGGCGGCGGCGCCGGCGCGCTGGCCGGCGCCCTTGTCGGCGCCATGCAGGACCCGGTGCAGACCGCCGCCCTGGCCGGCGGCGCGCCCTGGCGCGCCGTGACCGGCATGGGCGCCCTGTGGCGCGAGATCGGCCGCGTCGCCGCCGTCGAGGCGGGCATCGGCGCGGCCACCCAGGCGGCCATCGAGGCCTCGGCCGCGCCCTACCGCGAGCGGATCGGCGTCGAGGGCGAGGCGCTGGAGAGCGTGCTGATGGCCGCCGCCGGCGGCGCCGTGCTCGGCGGCGGGCTGCGCGGCCTGGTGGGTGCCCTTGAGCTGCGCGCCGTGCGCGCCCGCGCCGACAGCCCCGCCGCCACGCCCGCGGATGTGGCGGGCGCGGACCTGCTGACCCTGTCCAGGCAACGGCTGGACGAGCTCGCCGGCAACCCCGCAGGCCCCGAGCAGGTGCGGGCGCATGAGAAGGCCCTGGACCAGGCCACGGCGGACGCGGCCGCCGGGCGGCAGACGGCAGTCGCCCTGCCGCCGCCCGACCGCCGGCAGCTCGCGTCATGGATCGAGGCGCCGCCGCCGAGCGAGCTGGACGGTGCGGCAAGGCTGTTCGCGCAGCGATCAATCGAGGAGCGACCTGGCCGAGTGCGCGGCTTGGCCAGCGGCTTCCTCGACAGCGCCGAAGCGGCCCGGCTGCGCGCCCTGGATGTGGCGGTGGGAACCGAAACCGCGCGCATCCTCACCAGCGACCGCGTGGTGCATGTGTGGGATGCGCATGGCCCGACCGCCAAGCGGCCCGCGGGA
Source organism: Roseococcus sp. (assembly GCA_026414745.1). GTDB lineage: Bacteria > Pseudomonadota > Alphaproteobacteria > Acetobacterales > Acetobacteraceae > Roseococcus. The sequence goes on along the minus strand of JAOAIK010000018.1, from coordinate 6,395 downwards.
ACCCCGCCCGTCACCCTCGACGACATCGCACGATGGCATCGCTTCATCGAAAACGCGATCGACACGCAGCGCACGATCACCGAGGCGACCCGCTCGAGCCCCCCCTTGCCAGCGGTGGCCTACCTCGCCCGCGATGACGCCGGCCAGCTCGTCGTGGTGGAGGAGTTTCGTCGCGGGGCCAATGCGCTGGCCATGGCAACCATGTATCGGCTCCCGCCCGAAAGCGGCGTCACACGCCTCGATCAAGTGCCGGGGATGGCCGAGCGCATGCGCCGCGCGCAGCAATCACCCCCAACGCGCTATGCGGATCGCCGCGGCGACCGCCCAGGCTCCACGTCCGAGACGCTTGGGGGCTTGCCCCATGATATGCCGCCAGCGCTGGCCCGGTTCAACACTTTCACGCCCGCGGGCCGCGCCGTGCTGGTCGAGCCGCAGCTGGTGGAACTCGACCGCCTGGTGCCCTCGCATCTCGACGACGGCCGGCCCAACCCGGCCTACCCGCACGCCGAGGGCGTGCAGCCGCGCGACCGCGGCGCCGCCCCCTCGCTCGACCAGATCCGCGCCCTCGCCGCCGGCCTCATCCCGGAGCGCCTCGCGCCCAATGTCGAGGCCGGCCTCGGCGCGCCCATCGTCGCCGACGACCTGGTGGTGGAGAGCGGCAACGGCCGCGTGCTCGCCCTGCGCCGCGTCTACGCCCTGCCCGAGCTGGCCGAGGTCGCCGAGGCCTACCGCGCCTTCCTCGCCGCGCAGGGCTTCGACCTCTCGGGCTATCGCGCGCCGGTCCTCGTCTCGCGCCGCGTCTCGGCGCTGACGCCCGAGGAGCGGCGCGCCTTCGTCGCGGAGGCCAACAGCCGCACCACCCTGGACCAGAACCAGGCCGAGCTGGCGCGCGCCGACGCCGCCCGCCTCGACGCCGCGCTCGACCTGTGGCGCGGCGGCGAGGTGGACAGCCCGGCCAATGCCGAGTTCGTGCGCGCCTTCCTCGGCGCGCTGACCGCCGAGGAGCGCGCCGGCCTGCTCACCTCCGCCGGGCGCCTGTCGGCGAAAGGCGCGGCCCGGCTGCGCGCCGCGCTGCTCGCGCGCGCCTATGGCGACGAGATGGGCCCGCTGCTGGAGCGCTTCCTCGAAGGCCAGACGGAGGGGCTGCGCCGCGTGGCCGGCGCCTTGACCGACGTCTCGGCCCGCTGGGCCCTGCTGCGCCGCGCCGTGGCCGCCGGCGAGGTGGACCCCGGCATGGAGGTGACCGCCGACCTGATCGGGGCAGTGCGCCTGCTGGACGACGCCCGGCGCCGCGACATGACGGTGGACGGCCTGCTCGCGCAGACCGACCTCGACCGCCCGCCGCTGACCGACACGGGCCGCGCCTTCCTCGCCGCCTTCCATGCCGAGCCGGGGCTGCGCGGCGGCACCGCCGCCCGCGCCACCATCGCCCAGCGCCTCGAGGCCTTCGTCGAGGAAGCGATGAAGGCGCGCCCCGGGCCCGACATGTTCGGGACCCCGCCCGTGCGCCCCGAGGAGGTGCTGGCCGGCGCGCGGCAGAGCGCGCCGCCGGAGCCGCCGATGCTCGGCCGCCCCGCCGCGCCCCCGGCCGACCCGGCCGCGCAGCGCCAGGCGGCCATCCTGCGCGCCGCCGAGGAGCGCGACGCCCTGCGCCCCGCCGCCACGCCCGCGCAGGACCCCGACCTCGCCGAAGCGCGGCGCCTCCTGGGGGCGCGCGACGTGACGGTGCCCGTCGGCGACGGGCCGGACGGCGCCGTCCTGCGCGGCGGGCGCGAGCTGCTCGACGAGGCCGAGGAGGAGGTGGCGCAGGCCGCCGCCGCCGCCGCCTGCCTCGCGGGACCCGCGCCATGACGCGGCGCGTGATCCCTCTGCCGCCGCCCGCCCCGGCCGAGGAGGTGCGATGGCTGGTGGCGCAGCTCAAGCGCCACCTGCGCCGCGACGAGGTGCAGGCCCTGGCCTTCGCGCTGGTGCTGCCGGGCGGCAGGATCGCGCATGGCTGCGCCGGCGCGGCCGCCGGCCACGCGCACAGCCTGGCCGCCGGCGCCCTGCTGATCCAGCGCGACGTGATGCGGAGCTACGAGGAATGACCGCGCGCCTGAACGTCCAGAAATGCCTCGACGACGCGGTGGCCGCGGGCAGGCTCACCGAGGCCACGGCGCGCAAGGCCGAGAGCAAGGTGCGCGCGCTGCTCGCCAAGGGGCTGAGCGAGGCCGAGGCGGCGGCGCGCGCCGCCGAGGAGCTGGCGGCGGAGGCCGCCGCGCGGCGACGGCAGACCGCGATCCGCATCCTCAAGGCGGACGAGAACCGGGCGCTGGCGCAGTCTCACCCCGATGGCGTGCTGCGCGGCGCGATGGCGCTGCTGGCGCGCGACCCCATGGGGCGCGCCGGCTACAGCAATGTGGAGGGCCGGACGCTCGCCATCACCGCCGAGGCGCATGCGCGCCTCGCCGCGCTGCTCGACCGCTACCGCCCGCGCAGGCTGGGCTGGAGCCAGGACACGGGGGCGCTGCGCCGCTTCGTCGAGGCGCTCTACGGCGAGACGGCGGACGCCGAGGCCGCCGCCCTGGCCAAGGCCTGGACCGAGACCACCGACGCGCTGGTGGCGCGCTTCAACCGCGCCGGCGGCAACCTCGCCAACCTCGCCGCCTGGCGCCTGCCGCAGCTGTGGGACCGCGCGCGCGTGAAGGCGGAAGGCGAGGCCGCCTTCCGCGCCTTCATGCTGGAGGAGCACGCGCGCGGCGGGCTGCGCATCCTCGATCACGACACGGGCCGGCCGGTGGCGGCCGAAGAGGCCGCGCGCATCATCGACGAGGCCTGGCAGCGCATCGCCACCAACGGCGCCTCCGACATCACGCCGGGCGCCGCCGGCGGCACGGCGCTGGCCAACAGCCGCACCATGCACCGCGTCTTCGAATGGACCGACGCCGCGGCCTGGTTCCGCTTCAACGACCGCTTCGGCCAGACCGACGCCGGCATCTTCGACAGCCTGACCAGCCATGTGGAGGGCCTCGCGCGCGACATCGCGCTGCTCGAAATCCTCGGCCCCAACCCGGCCTGGATGGCGCGCTACCTGCTCGACCTCGCGCGCCAGCAGGGCGCCAGCGACGCCGGCCTCGCCCTGGCGCACAATCTCTGGGCGCATGTCTCGGGCGCCGTCGATCAGCCGGCGAGCGAATTCCTCGCCGCGCTCGGCCGCGGCGTGCGCGCCTGGCTGACCTCGGCGCAGCTCGGCGCCGCCATGCTCAGCAGCATCGCGGATTTCGGCACGCTGAAGCTGACGGCCGACCTCAACGGCCTCGCCGCGACCCGGATCATGCGCCGCTATCTCAGCCTGATGAACCCGCTCAATGCCGCCGACCGGCAGCGGGCGGTGCGGCTCGGCCTGATCGCCGAAGGCTGGACCATGCGCGCGCTGGGGGCGATGCGCCACCAGATGGAGGCCGTCGGGCGCGACCTGCCCGGGCGCCTCGCCCACAGCGTGCTGGCCGGCAGCGGCATGACGGCGCACACCCAGGCCGCGCGCTGGGCCTTCGGCATGGAGTTCAGCGCCCACCTGGCCGAGCGCGCCGCCAAGCCCTTCGCCGCGCTGGAACCCGAGCTGCGCGCCACCATGGCGCGCTACGGCCTGACGCCGGCCGACTGGGACATCATCCGCACGCGCGGCCTGTGGCAGGAGGAGGGCGTGGCCTTCATCCTGCCCGAGCAGGTGCTGCGGCCCGACGCCGCTCCAGGCCGGGCGGCGGAACAGGCCGCCGCGCCGCCGCCCTGGCGGCCGGGCGAGCCGCTGCCCGAGGATCTGCGTGCAGCGGAAGAGGAGGCGCTCGACGCCCTGCGCCACCCGCCGACGGACCGCATCCGGACGGCGGAGCGCGAGGCGCTGCGCGCGCGGTGGCGCGCAGAGGTGGAGGCCGACCGCCGCGCCAAGGTGGGCGAGCTGCGCCAGCAGCGGCAGTTGTGGCTGGTGATCGGGCCGCCGGCGGCGGGCAAGTCCACCGTGGCCGAGCCGCTGGCGCGGCGCGTGGGCGCGCTGGTCGTGGATGCCGACGACGTGAAGGCGAAGATCCCCGAGTTCCAGGGCGGCATCGGCGCCAACGCGGTCCATGGCGAGAGCAGCGCCATCGCCGATCAGATGCTCGCCGACGCCATGGCGCGGGGCGACAACATCGTCCAGCCCCTGGTCGGGCGGTCGCGCGCTGGCCTCGCCGAGCGTATTGCGGCGGCCCAGTCGCTCGGCTATTCCGTCCACCTGATCAGCGTCGAGCTCCCCGCCGATCAGATCATCCGCCGGGCCGTCGAGCGCTTTCGCTCCGAAGGGCGGTATGTCCCCCTCCGCTACATCGTCGAAGAGGTGGGCGACCGGCCCGCGGCCAATGCTCAGGCCTTGAAGGGAGAGGCAGACAGCTATGCCCGATACTCGACCGACGTCCCCAGAGGAGCCCCACCCCGCTTTCTCGAGGGACAGGACGTCCTCGCGGAACCCGACCTTCGCCGAGATGGAGGAGATGGACCACCAGGGCTTCCTCTGGGCGGTGCGGCGCGCCAGGGCCAAGATGGCTCAGGCGGCGCAGCAGGAAGTCCCGCCGCCCCCCCCGGCCAAGGGCTAGGCGCCGAAGACGACGCCGCCCTGCGGCGCGCCCGCGAGCAGGCGCTGGCGCGCTACCTCGAGATGGTCAACGGCGAGGCGCGCTTCGCCGTGCCCGAACCCGGCGCGCTCGACCGCGCCCTCCTGCTCGGCAGCTCGCGCCCCGGCAGCATCGGCGGCGAGTTCCGCCGCGCCTTCGCGCAATACAAGTCCTTCTCGGTGACCATGATGACCCGCCACCTGACGCGCGGGCTGGAGACGCTGCGCGAGGGCGATCATGGCCGCTACCTGGCGTCGCTGGCCATCGCCATGACGGTGACCGGCGCCTTCGCCATGCAGCTCAAGGAGATCGCGAAAGGACGCGACCCGCGCGACATGAACCGGCCGGAGTTCTGGGGCGCCGCCTTCGCCCAGGGCGGCGGCGCCGGCATTCTCGGCGACTTCCTCTATTCCGGCCTCTCGCGCGCCGACCGCGGCTTCTTCATGACCGCGATCGGCGGCCCGACCATGGGCCTGGTGGATGACCTGGCGCGGCTCACCCTGGGCAATGTCGCGCCGCAGTTCGCCACCGACCAGAACAGCCACTTCGGCCGCGAGCTGGCGCGCTTCGTGCAGATGAACACGCCCGGCACAAGCCTGTGGTATGCGCGCCTCGCCATGGACCGCCTGATGTGGGAGCGGCTGCAGGAGCTGCTCGATCCGCAGGCGCCGCGGCGCTGGCGGGAGATGGAGCGCCGCGCGCTGCGCGAGCACGAGCAGCAGTTCTGGTGGCGCCCCGGGGAGACGGCGCCGGCCCGGCCGCCGGCCGTGTGGCAGTGAGAGGAGGCCCGCATGCCCATCGAAACCGTGCCGCCCAACGACCGCGTCGAGCGCTTCGTCGCCAGCGGGGGACAGACCGTCTTCCCCTTCGATTTCCCGATCTACGAGGCCGCGCACCTCGCGGTGCTGCGCGACCGCGCGGGCGTGCAGACGGAGCTCGTGCTGGGCGTGGACTACACGCTGACCGGCGTCGAGCAGCAGGCCGGCGGGGTGGTGACGCTGACCAGCCCGGCGCTGGCCGGCGACATCATCTCGCTGCAGGGACGGCAGCCCATCGCCAAGACCACGCTCTTCCAGACGGGCGGGGAGCTGCGCGCCAAGGCGCTCAACGACGAGTTCAACAAGCTGGTGATCGGACTGCAGCAGGTGCAGCTCGTGCGCGACCTGACGCTGCGCGTGGCCGCCACCGATCCCGTGCCCCTGCCGCTGCCGCCCGCCAGCCAGCGCGCCGGGCGCTTCCTGAGCTTCGACGGCAATGGCCACCCGATCGCGGCCGTGGGCACGCCGGGAAGCACCCCGATCAGCGCCTGGGCCGCCACACTGCTGGACGACACCTCCGCCGCCCAGGCGCGCGCGACGCTCGGGGCGACGACGGTGGGGGGGCAGCTCTTCACCGCGCCCTCGGCGGCGGATGCGCGCGCGACGCTGGGCGGGACGACGGTCGGCATCCAGGTCTTCACCGCGCCCTCGGCGGCGGATGCGCGCGCGGCCATATCGGCGCCGCCGATCCCCACCACCGCGAGCGGCCCCGGCCAATGGCTGCACATCGCGACCGCGCCGGGCGGGACATGGACGCTGCCGGCCGGCGGGACATGGGCCTATCACGTGCGCGGCTTCACCACCGGGGGGGTGAGCAACCTGCAGTTCATCTCCGGCGTGGCGGCCGGGGGCACGGCGATCATCAACAGTCCGAACATCGTGTTCGAGGGGTTGGCGTGGAGGCTGGCATGAGGCTGCGACCGTTGCATCGGCGGGAGGATGGCTCGGTGGTGGT
>JAOAIK010000044.1 GCA_026414745.1 Roseococcus sp. | reverse complement strand
CCATGCCCACCATCCTCGAACCCGAATCCCTCTACCCCGACACGCTGCTCGAGCAGCGCATCCTCGGCCCCGGCGTCCGCATCCTCCAGGGCAAGGCGAGGACCTCGCTGACCGAGCTGCCCGACGAGCTCTGCGCCGAGGTGGAGGGGCTGATGACGCTGCGCCTCGCCGTCCCGGCCGAGGCATTGGCCAAGTTCCCCAGGCTGCGCGTCGTGGTCCGCATGGGCGTGGGCTATGACCGGGTGGACCGCGCGGAGTGCGCGCGCCGCGGCATCACCGTCTGCAACGTGCCCGACTACGGCACCCAGGAGGTGGCGGACACCGCCGTCACCCTCGCCGCCGCGCTGCGCCGCGGCATCCCGCTCTATCACGACGCCATGCGCGGCCCCGCGCCCTGCGCCTGGGGCGTGCTGCCGAACCGCATCGTCCGCCGCTTCGAAGTGCAGACCTTCGGCATCCTCGGCCTGGGGCGCATCGGCACGGCGGCGGCGCTGCGCGCCAAGGCGCTCGGCTTCCGCGTCGCCTTCTTCGACCCCTTCCTGCCCAATGGCGTGGACCGCGCGCTGGGCATCGAGCGCAAGGAGAGCCTGGAGGCGCTGCTCGAGGCCGCCGACGTGCTCTCGCTCCACACGCCGCTGACGCGCCGCACGCGCGGCATGATCGGCGCGGCGGAGCTCGCCCGGCTGCCGGAGGGCGCGGTGGTGATCAACACCGCGCGCGGCCCCATCCTCGACCTCGACGCGCTGGAGGCTGGCCTGCGCGCGGGCCGCATCGCCGGCGCGGGGCTCGATGTGCTGCCGGTGGAACCGCCCCAGCCCGAACCGCCGCTGCTGCGCGCCTATCGCGCCGGCGAGGAGTGGCTGCGCGGGCGCCTCATCATCCTCCCGCACATCGCCTTCCACAGCCCCGAGGCCTGGGAGGACATCCGCCGCAAGAGCGCCGAGACGATGCGCGACGTGCTGCTGCGCGGCCTCTCCACCAACGTGATCCCGCCGGAGGCGGAGTGACGGGCTTCGTCCTGCTCGCCGCCGCGGCAGCGGGGCTCGCGGCCGCCTTGGCGGCGCTGGCCGAGGCGCTGGCGGGCGGCTGGCGCGACCCTCGCGGCCTCTGGCGCGATGCCGGGCAGCCGCCCACCCTGCGCGGGGTGCTGCGGCGGCTGCGCTGGGGGCTCGGGGCGGCGCTGGCCTTCGGGGTGGCGGCCGCGCTCAGCCCGTGAGCGCGGCGGCCAGCGCGGGCGACAAGCCGATGCTGGGCGCGACGGGCCCGGGCGCGGGCGCGCCCCGCGCCGCCTCGGCGGCTGCGACCGCGCAGCGCAGCCCGCACAGCACCGGCACGGGCAGCAGCGGCGCCAGCCGCGCATCGAGCCCCACCAGCCCCGCGCCCCCGAGCAGGATGGCGCCGGCGCCGCGCGCGATTTCCCCTCGCGCCGCCTCGGCCAGCAGGGCGGCGGCGCCCGCCGGATCGCGGGCGATCAGGTCGCCCGTGGGCGGGATGGCGGCGACGCGCACCCGCTCGGGCGAGAGGCCGCGCAGCAGGAAGAACTCGCTCAGCATCGGCACCCAGGCCGCGCCGCCGGTCAGCACCGCCACGCGCGGCGCGGCGCGCAGCGCGGCGGCGATCCCGGCATCGGCCATGCCGATGACCGGCACGGGCAGCATCTCGCGCGCCGCCTCGAGGCCCGGATCGCCGAAACAGCCGATGATCGCGGCGTGGACGCCCTCCGGGTTCGCGCGCCCGATGCGCCGCGCCAGCGCCTCGAGCACCGCATGGGCGGCCACCGCCGCCGTGGCGCGCGAGGCGATGTAGCGCGCGCCGAAGGGGGCGGTCTCGGCCAGGATCTCGGCGCGCGTCATGGCCCGCGCCGCCTCGGCCAGGCGCGCGGTCATGGCGGCATCGGTGTTGCCGTTGAGCAGAAGCAGCTTCATCGGCGGGCAGTTCTGCCCGGCCCCTGGGCAAACACAAGAGGCCGGGGCCATTGCGTCGCACCCGGCTTCTGGACGAGGCTGCCCCCGGCGGGCTTCATCGCCCCCGGGGAACGGCCAGAAGAAGGAAGGTTCCATGCTGCGACTGCGTCATCTCCTGCTGGCGGCGGCCCTGCCCGTCGCCCTCGCCACCGCCGAGCCCGCCGCGGCCCAGGGCACGCTGCGCATCGGGATGACGGCGGCCGACATCCCGCTGACCCATGGCCAGCCCGACCAGGGCTTCGAGGGGAACCGCTTCACCGGCATTCCCCTCTATGACGCGCTGACGGCCTGGGATCTCAGCCGCGCCGACCGGCCCTCCACCCTCATTCCCGGCCTCGCCACCGAATGGAGCGTTGACCCCAACGACCGCACGCGCTGGGTGTTCCGCCTGCGGCCGAACGTCCGCTTCCACGACGGGTCGCCCTTCACCGCCGACGCCGTGGTGTGGAACGTCCGCAAGGTGCTGGACCGCGAGGCCCCGCACTTCGACCCGCGCCAGGTGGGCGTGACGGCGACGCGCATGCCCACCCTGCGCCGCGCCGAGGCGATCGACGAGCTCACCGTCGCGCTGTTCACCAGCGAGCCCGACAGCCTGCTGCCGATCAACCTCACCAACCTCTTCATGGCCTCGCCCGCGCACTGGGAGGCGCTGCGCCGCCAGCAGCCGACCGCCGAGGCCACCTGGAACGCCTTCGCCGCCAACCCCTCGGGCACCGGCCCCTTCCGGCTCACGCGCCTCGTCCCGCGCGAGCGGGCGGAGATGGTGCGCAACGACAACTACTGGGGCGAGCGCGCGCGCCTCGAGCGCATCGTGCTGCTGCCCATCCCCGAGGCCAATGCGCGCACAGCGGCGCTGCTCTCCAACCAGGTGGACTGGATCGAGGCGCCCGCGCCCGATGCGGTGCCGCAGCTCCGCGCGCGCGGGATGCAGATCGCGACCAACCCGCAGCCGCATGTCTGGCCCTGGCAGCCCTGCTTCCTCGAGCATTCGCCGCTGCGGGACGTGCGGGTGCGCCGCGCCATCAACCTCGCCATCGACCGCGAAGGGCTGCGCACCCTGCTGGGCGGGATGATGCAGCCCGCGGTGGGCACGGTGCCGCCGGGCCACCCGTGGTGGGGCAACCCCTCCTTCCAGATCCGCACCGACAAGGCCGAGGCCCGCCGCCTGCTGGCCGAGGCCGGCTACGGCCCGCAGCGCCCGCTGACGCTGCGCGTGCAGATCAGCGCCTCCGGCTCCGGCCAGATGCAGCCGCTGCCGATGAACGAGTTCCTGCAGCAGGATCTGCGCCAGGTGGGCGTCAACGTCGAGTTCGACGTGATCGAGTGGAACGCCCTGTTCACCAACTGGCGGCAGGGCTGCGGCCACCCCTCGGCGCGCGGGGCCCACGCCATCAACGTCAGCTTCGCGGCGATGGACCCCTTCTTCGCCATGGTCCGCTTCTGGGACAGCAAGATGGCCGCGCCCGTCTCCAACAACTGGGGCATGTTCAGCGATCCGCGCTTCGACCAGCTCGTGGCCGCCGCGCGCAACGCCTTCGAGCCGGCCGAGCGCGACGCGGCGCTGGCGCGCCTGCACGCCGCGGGGGTGGACGAGGCGCTGTTCATCTGGATCGCCCATGACGTGGGCCCGCGCGCGATGAGCCCCCGCGTGCGCGGCCATGTGCAGCCGCAGTCCTGGTTCGTGGACCTGCGCCTGCCCTTCATCCAGTGATGGCCATGGCGGCGCCGCGCATCGCGCCGAACCCCCCCCGCCCGGCGGCGCCGCGCGGGGGGCGCGCCGCGCGGGGGGCGGCGGCCGGCCCTGGCGGAGCGGAGGCCTGATGTTCTTCTATCTCGTTCGCCGGGTTCTCTACGCCATCCCGATCGCGCTCGCGGTCGGCTTCGTCTGCTTCATGCTGGTGCAGATCGCGCCCGGCGATCCGATCAACGCCATCGTGCCGCCCGATGCGCCGCAGGAGGTGGTGGAGCAGGTGCGGCGCGACTACGGGCTGGACCAGCCCCTGCCCGTCCAGTTCGGGCTGTGGCTGTGGAAGGTGGTGCAGGGCGATCTCGGCCGGTCCCTCGCCACCGGGCGGCCGGTGTGGAGCGATCTCTCCTCCGCTATCGCGAACACGCTGACCCTGGCCGCGATGGCCTCGCTCATCGGCTTCGTGCTGGGCTGCCTGCTGGGCGGGCTGGCGGGCACCTATCGCGGCAGCCTGATCGATCGCGTGGCGGTGACCAGCGCGGTGGCCGGCGTCTCGGTGCCGCATTACTGGCTCGGCATGGTGCTGGTGGTGATCTTCTCTGTCCAGCTCAACCTGCTGCCGGCCATGGGCGCGGGGCCGGGCGGATCCGCCGACTGGGCCTGGGACTGGGAGCATTTCCAGCACCTGATCCTGCCGGCGGCGACGCTCTCGGTGATCCCCATGGGCATCGTCACGCGCACGGTGCGCGGGATCGTGGCCGAGATCATGAACCAGGAATTCGTGACCGCGCTGCGCGGCAAGGGCCTCACCTCCCGGGGCGTGTTCCTGCATGTGGTGAAGAACGCCTCGCCCAACGTGATCGCGGTGATGGGGCTGCAGCTCGGCTACCTGATGGGCGGCTCCATCCTGGTGGAGACGGTGTTCTCCTGGCCCGGCACCGGGCTGCTGCTCAACAGCGCCATCTTCCAGCGGGACCTGCCGGTGCTGCAGGGCACCATCCTGGTGCTGGCCATGTTCTTCGTGGCGCTCAACCTCGTGGTGGATCTGGTGCAGACGGCGCTCGATCCGCGGATCAAGCGCGCATGAGCGCGCTCGCTCCGCGGCGTGGTTCCATGCTCGCCGCCGGCGAGAAGGATCAAGCGTGCATGAGCGGAGGGAACACGCGATGAGCAGCACCGCCGCCGCCGCCGAGCTCGCCGTGCAGGCCAAGCAGGCAGCCCTCTACCGCTCGGAGGGATACTGGGCCGGGGTGTGGAAGCGCCTGCGGCGCGATCCCGTCACCATCGTCTGCGCGCTCATCCTGCTCGCGATGCTGGTGGTGATCGTCTTCGCGCCGCTCTTCGCGCCGCATGATCCCTATCAGGGCAGCATGATCCGGCGCCTCAGGCCCATCGGCACCGAGAACTACCCCCTCGGCACGGACGAGCTGGGGCGCGACATGCTCTCGCGGCTGATCTATGGCGGGCGGCTCTCCTGGTTCATGGGCATCCTGCCGGTGGCGCTGGCCTTCGTGATCGGCACCACGCTGGGCGTCACGGCGGGCTTCGTCGGCGGCAAGGTCAACATGCTGATCATGCGCGTGACCGACGTGTTCTACGCCTTCCCTTCGGTGCTGCTGGCGGTGGCGATCTCGGGCGCGCTGGGCGCGGGCATCCTGAACGCCATCCTCGCACTCACGCTGGTGTTCATCCCGCCCATCATCCGCGTGGCCGAGAGCGTGACCACCGGCGTGCGCAACCTCGACTTCGTGGACGCGGCGCGGGCTTCGGGCGCCTCGGCCCTCACCATCGTGCGCGTGCATGTGCTGGGCAATGTGCTGGGGCCGATCTTCATCTACGCCACCTCGCTGATCAGCGTGTGCATGATCCTCGCCTCGGGGCTCTCCTTCCTCGGCCTCGGCACCCGTCCGCCCGAGCCGGAATGGGGGCTCATGCTGAACACGCTGCGCACGGCCATCTACGTGCAGCCCTGGGTGGCGGTGCTGCCGGGGGCGTGCATCTTCGTCACCTCCATCTGCTTCAACCTGGTGAGCGACGGGCTGCGCCAGGCGATGGACGTGAAGGGCTGAGGCAGGCGGGCCTGCCCCAGGGTTCGCGGGGCGCTGCGGCTATGACGACCGCGCGGGGCCGCCCCGCGCCTCGAACCTGAAGGGCGCGGCGCTGTCCTCGTTGGGATCGAGCCGCAGCCGGTGCTCGAGAGGCGGAAAGGCGCGCGACCGGCAGTCCGCCCGGTCGCACAGGCGGCAGGAGAGGCCGATGCCCACCCGCGCGGCCGAGAGGTCGAGCCCGTCGGCATAGACCACCTCCTCCGCCCGGGCGATGTCGCAGCCGATGGCCACCACATGCATGGGCGGCGGTTCCCCCCAGCGGGGCGACCGCCCGCTCATCGCGCGCGCGATGCAGAGGAAGGCCGCACCGTCCGGCAGTTCGGCCGCCTGCACCCGCACCTGCTCGGGCGTGGCGAAGGCGTGGTGCACGATCCATTTCGGGCAGCTTCCGCCGAAGCGCGCGAAGGGGAAGCCCGCCGCCGAGAAACGCTTCGTGACATTGCCCGCCGCATCGGCGCGCAGGAAGAAGAAGGGCAGGCCCCGCGCCCCCTCGCGCTGCAGGGTGGAGAGGCGCTGCGCCGCCTGCTCGTAGCTCACGCCGAAGCGCGCCGCCAGCCGCTCCACATCGTGGCGCAGCTCCCGCGCCGCCTTGAGGAAGGGCATGTAGGGCATCAGCAGCGCCGCCGCCGCGTAGTTCAGCAGCCCGATGCGGATGAGCTGCTCGGCCTCGGTGCTGCTCGGCTTCTGCTCGCCGATGGTCTGTTCCACCGCCTCGCGCGCCTCCAGCAGCATGAGCTGGAAGGCCATGCGGAAGCCGCGCGATTCGCGCGGGATGTTCTCGGAGAGCCAGAGCTCCCGCGTGCGCGGGTCGTAGCGGCGGTCGGCCTCGGCCATGGCGGTGACGGTGACGCGCACGGCGTGCTTCTGCCGCAGGCGCTCGGCGATGGCGTGGTTCATCTCCGCCGGCGCGGCGGCCATCTCCGCCCCCAGCGCCTCGGCACGGCTCTCGAGCAGCGGGAAGTGGTTGCCGCGCTCGTGGAAGAAATCGCGCGCCTCCTCGTTCGGCAGCAGCATGCGCCGGCCCGATGGCAGGGAGATGCCCGAGGAATCCTCGCGCGCCACCCGCCAGGCGCGATAGAGCGCGAGCACCCCGCGCGCCGCGTTGGGGGCAGAGGCCGCGATGGCCTGCACCTCGCCCTCCGGCACCGCCTCGAGGCCGAGCACGGGGTCGGAGAGCACCTCGCGCAGCCCGGCCTCGAGCTGCCGCTCGGCGTGGCCCGAGAGGGCCGCGAGGTCCACCCCCAGCGCCTCCGTCAGCTTGATGAGCACGGCGGCGGTGACGCTGCGCTGGTCATGCTCGATGAGGTTCAGATAGCTCGCCGAGATGCCGAGCCGCGCGGCCAGCCCCTGCTGGGTCAAGCCGCGCTCGAGGCGCAACCGCCGCACCGTGCGGCCGATCAGGGGGCGGGCCATGACGCCCCGGCTTTTACAGGCTTCACGAAACGACCCTCGAAACCGTCCGAAACTGCACAGGCTTGCGCCTGGATGCCCATTCTCGCCGGTGACTTGGCGCGCCGCAATGTGAATCATTCACAGCGTTCCGGGCGAGACGACCCGGACAGCGTTTCGGAGAAGCCAGGATCATGCAGTCCCTTTCCACACCCACCCGCGCGCCCGATGGCAGCGGTTCCGGCATCCCCGGCCGGGACCCGGGCCGCTTCGAGGGCATCCGCCGCGACTACACGCCGGCCGATGTCGCGCGGCTCGCCGGATCCTTTCGTGTCCAGCACACTCTGGCCGAGATGGGCGCGCGGCGTTTGTGGCACCTGCTCAAGACCGAGCCCTATGTGGCGACCCTCGGCGCGCTGACCGGCATGCAGGCGCTGCAGCAGGTGAAGGCGGGGCTCAAGGCCATCTACCTTTCGGGCTGGCAGGTCGCGGCGGACGCGAACACCGCCTGCCAGACCTACCCTGACCAGTCGCTCTATCCGGTGGACAGCGTGCCGGCGGTGGTGCGGCGCATCAACAGCGCCCTGCGCCGCGCCGACCAGATCGCCACCATGGAGCGGCTGGACGGCAAGGCCGATGACCCGACGCACTACATGGCCCCCGTCATCGCCGACGCCGAGGCCGGCTTCGGCGGCGCGCTCAACGCCTATGAGCTGATGCGCGCGATGATCGAGGCCGGCGCGGCCGGCGTGCATTTCGAGGACCAGCTCGCCTCCGAGAAGAAGTGCGGGCATCTCGGCGGCAAGGTGCTCGTGCCCATCTCCCAGCACATCCGCACCCTGAACGCCGCGCGGCTGGCGGCCGATGTGGAGGGCGTCTCGACCGTGCTGCTCTGCCGCACCGATGCGGAGAGCGCGCAGCTCCTCACCTCCGACATCGACGAGCGCGACCGGCCCTTCCTCACCGGCGAGCGCACGCCCGAGGGCTTCTTCCGCATCAAGCCGGGCATGGGCAAGGCGTATGCGATCGCGCGCAGCCTCGCCTACGCGCCCTATGCCGACCTGCTGTGGTGGGAGACGAGCGACCCCGACCTCGACGACGCGCGGGAGTTCGCCGAGGCCATCCACCGGCAGTTCCCGGGCAAGATGCTGGCCTACAACTGCTCGCCCAGCTTCAACTGGCAGCGCAAGATGGGCGTGGAGGCGGCCGCGCGCTTCCAGCGCGAGCTCGGCGCCATGGGCTACAAGTTCCAGTTCGTCACGCTGGCCGGCTTCCACTCGCTGAATCTGAGCATGTTCAAGCTGGCGCGCGGCTACGCCGAGCGCGGCATGGGCGCCTATTCGGAGCTGCAGCAGGCCGAGTTCGCCGAGGAGGCGAACGGCTTCACCGCCGTGCGCCACCAGCGCGAGGTGGGCGTGGGCTATTTCGACGCGGTGGCGACCGCGGCCAGCGGCGGCCGGAGCAGCACCACCGCGATGAAGGACAGCACCGAGGCGGCGCAGTTCCAACCGGCCTGACCGCCCCTCTTCCCGCAACGACGCTCGGAGAAACGCGATGACCCATCCCCACGACCACGACGAGGGCCTCGTCCATCCGCACAACTACGCCTGCGGCGAGCGCGGGCGCATGGCGGAGCGGCCGCTCGTGCATCGTCCGGAGCCGGACCATGACGAGGGCCTCGTCCACGCGCACAACTACGCCTGCGGCGAGCGCGGCCGGCCGGTCCACGCCTGAGGCGTCAGGCGGCCATGGCGCGGGCGAAGACGCCCGCGTCCACATTGCCGCCGGAGAGGATGATGGCGGTGGGGCCCGCGCGCGGCGGCAGCTTGCCGGCGAGCAGCGCCGCCAGCGCAACCGCCCCGCCCGGCTCCACCACCAGCTTGAGGTGGGTGAAGGCGAAGCGCATGGCGGCGAACACCTCCGCCTCCGTCACGCTCACCCCGCCGGCCACCCGCGGGGCGTTGACCGCGAAGGTGAGCGCCCCCGGTTGCCTCGACAGCAGCGCATCGCAGATGTCCGCCCTCGGGCCGCCGCCGGCGGCGTCATTGGCCAGCCGCTCGCCCGCGCGCAGCGAGCGCCCGTAATCGTCCCAGCCCTCGGGCTCGACGGCCCAGATGTCCGCCCCGGGCAGCAGCGCCGTGATGGCGAGCGCCGAGCCCGCGAGCAGCCCGCCGCCGCCCGTGCAGATGGCGAAGCGCGCGGGGGCGAGGCCCTCGGCGCGCGCGTCCTCGATCAGCTCGAGCATGGCGGTGCCCTGGCCGGCGATCACGTCGGGGTGGTCGAAGGGCGGGATCACCACCGCGCCGCGCCGCGCGGCGAGGTCGGCCGCCAGGGCGTCGCGGTCCACGCCGTGCCGGTCGAAGAGATGGATCTCCGCGCCCCAGCTCCGCGTCGCCTCCAGCTTCACGCGCGGCGCATCGGCCGGCATGGCGATGAGCGCGGAGAGGCCCAGCCCATGCGCGGCGGCCGCCACCGCCTGGCCGTGGTTGCCCGAGGAATGCGTCACCACCGGCGTGCCGGGCGGCAGGCGCAGCGCCGCATTGGTCGCGCCGCGCAGCTTGAAGCTGCCGGTGATCTGCAGCGGCTCGGGCTTCACCAGCACGGGGCCGCCCGCCGCCTCGTCCAGCGCGCGGTGGCGCAGCATCGGCGTGCGGCGGATGCGCCCGCGCAGCCGCGCGGCGGCGGCGAGCACATCGTCGAAAGCGGGCATCACGCGGAGAACCTTCGCGGATCGGTGAGCGGGACGGCGCGGCGGATGTCGGCCTCGGGCTCGGTGCCGCGGATCAGGTGCGCAAGCAAGCGCCCCGCCGCCGGCGCGGTCTGGATGCCGTAGCCGCCCTGGCCCACGCACCAGAAGAAGCCCGGCGCCGCGCAGGGCCCGAGCGCGAGGCCGCGGTCGGGCGTGAAGGTGCGCAGCCCGGCCCAGCGGTGCTCCACCCGGTGCACGGGGATATCCAGCGCCTGTTGCATGCGGTCCACGGCGAGGGCGACGTCGAACTCGTCCGGCTGCGCGTCGCAGGGTTCGCTGTCCGTCTCGTCGGCGGGGCTGACCATCAGCTTGCGTCGCGCCTCGGGCCGCACATACCAGGAATGGGCGGCATCGCCGATCAGCGGCCAGGCCGCGCTGTCCCAGCGGCCGGGATCGACGATCAGCGCGGTGCGGCGCTTGGGCTGCAGGCCGAGCGGCGCGACCTCCGCGAGGCGGGCGATCTCGTCGCCCCAGGCGCCGGCGGCATTGACCAGCACGGGGGCGGCGAAGACCGCGCCGCCGCGCGTCTCGGCGTGCCACAGCCCGCCCGCGCGCCAGATGCGGCCCGCACGGTGGCGCAGCGCGAGCACGCTGCCGGCGGCCTTCGCCTGGCGCAGGAAGCCCTGGTGCAGCGCCGCCACGTCGATGTCGAAGGCGTCGCGCTCGATGGCGGCGGCGGCGAGATAGTCCGCGCGCAGGGCGGGCGCCAGGGCGCGCGCCTCCTCGGGGCGAAGCGCCTCCAGCCCCTCGCCGCCGGCGAGCATCTCCTCCAGCAGCGGGCGCTGCGCCGCATCCGCCACGGTGAGCACGGCGCGGCGCCGCGCGAGCGGCGCCTCGGCGAAGCCGGGCGGGGGCTGCTCCAGGAAGGCGCGCGAGGCGGCGGTGAGCAGCCGCGCATCCGCCGTGCCGTAGTTCAGGATCCAGATGGCGGCCGAGCGCCCGGTGGTGTGGTGGCCCGCCACCTCCTCCGCCTCGAGCAGCGCGAGCCGGTGCGTGGGCGCGAGATGCGCCGCGGCCGTGGCGCCGGCGATGCCCGCGCCGATCACCAGCGCGTCGAAACGGTGCGTCTCCATGCGCCCATCCTGATTCCTCCCGGGGGGGGCAGCAAGCGGTTGCGCCAGCGGCGCTGCCATGACTAACCTTGCCGCCCAGCGGCGCAGACCGCGGAAAAGAATGACACGAGGAGGAGAGTGCAAGATGGCAGGCAAGGATCTGTCGCGTCGCGCCGTGCTCGGCGCGGGCGCGGGCGTGGTGGCCGCGGGGACGCTCTCCGCGCCCGCCGTGTTCGGCCAGCCCACCACCACCATCCGCTGCGGCTTCTGGGACCACTGGGTGCCGGCGGGCAACGACGCGCTGCGGCGGCTCTGCGCGCAATGGGGCGAGCGCAACCGGGCCAATGTGGTGGTGGATTTCATCACCAGCGTCGGCAACCAGAACCTGCTGACGATCAACGCCCAGGCGCAGTCGCGCAGCGGCCACGACATCCTCTCCTTCCCCACCTGGGAGCCGGCGGCGCACCAGCGCCTGCTCGTTCCGGTGGACGACGTGATGCAGCGGCTGATCGCCAAATACGGCCCCGTGACGCCCGCCGCCGAGTATCTCGGCAAGCAGGGCGGGCGCTGGGTGGCGGTGCCGGCGGTCTCGGGCACGCAGCTCAAGCCGGCCTGCGTCCGGTTCGACCTGCTTCAGCAGCACGCGGGCATCGACATCCGCGCCATGTGGCCGGCCGAGGATCGCGCCGGCCCCGGCGCCGACCAGTGGAACTGGGAGACCTTCGCCCGTGCGGCGGAGGCGTGCAACCGCGCGGGCTTCCCCTTCGGCCTGCCCATGGGCAGCTTCACCGATGCGGTGGACTGGCTGGGCGCGCTGTTCACCAGCTACGGCGCCCATGTGATGGACGAGCGGGGCAACCCCACCGTGCGCGGCAACGCGAAGCTGCGCGCTGCGGTGGAGATGGCGGTGCGCATCAGCCGCCAGCTTCCCAACGACGTGTGGGCGTGGGACGACGCCTCCAACAACCGCGCGCTGATCTCCGGCCGTTCGGCGCTGATCTTCAACCCGCCCTCGGCCTGGGTGTCGGCGCGGCGCGACAACCCCGCGGTCGGCGCGCAGTGCTGGACGGTGCCGGTGCCGGCGGGGCCGGAGGGGCGCTATGTCGGCTACCTGCCCTATTTCTGGGGCATCTGGAACTTCTCGCGCGTGCAGGGGCCGGCGAAGGAGCTGCTCGAGTTCCTCTCCGACCGCAGCTCGGCCGAGGCGCAGACCTCGACCAGCGCGGGCTACGACATCCCGCCCTTCATCTCGATGAACGACTTCCAGGTGTGGGCGAACGAGGGGCCGCCGGTGGGCACGGTCTACAACTACCCGATCCGCGCGCACCACAACGCGCGCACCAGCGTGGCCTTCGCGCCCGCCCCGCCGGCCATGGCGGTGCAGGCCTACAACCAGGCGCTCAACACCAAGCTCATCGCCCGCATCGTGCAGGCGAACGAGACGGTGGACCAGGCGCTGACCTGGCTCGAACGCGAGCTGAATACGATCCGCCGCGGCGGCTGAGGCGGCCGGCCGCAGGGGCGGCCGATCGCGGAACGGATCGCGGCGGCGCCACGCGCCGTCGCGATCCCGCATCTTTCGGGGGAGGGGACCATGCCGGCCGATGGCACGCTCGCGGCGCCCGTCAGCGCTGCGCCACGCGCATCCTCGCTGCAGCGCCTCGCGCGGCGACGCACGACCATCGCCTTCGTGATGACGCTGCCGCTCATCGCGGTCATCGCGGGGCTCGTCGCCTATCCCGCGGGCTATGCGGTCTATCTGTCCATGCTCAACCGGCGGATGGACGCGTTCGCCGGATTCCTGAACTACGAGATCCTGGTGGAGAGCGAGACCTTCTGGCTGGTGGTCTGGCAATCCTGCCTCTTCGCCGTGACGGCGGTGGTGCTGAAGGCGCTGATCGGCTTCTGGCTCGCCCACATGCTGCACCACATCCCGGCCAAGGGGCAGCGCAAGTGGCGCGGCATGCTGCTCGTGCCCTGGGTGATCCCGCCCGCCCTCTCCACGCTGGGCTGGTGGTGGATGTTCGACCCCACCTACTCCTCGATCAACTGGCTGCTCGCCGTGGTGGCGGTGCCGCCGGTGCCCTGGCTGGGCGAGCCGTGGTGGGCGCGCGCCTCGGTCATCATCGTGAACGTCTGGTACGGCGCCCCCTTCTTCATGATCATGTATCTCGCCGCGCTGAAGAGCGTGCCCGAGCAGCTCTACGAGGCGGCGGCGATCGACGGCGCGACGGCCTGGCAGCGGCTGCGCTACGTCACCCTGCCGATGATGCGCAACATCATCTCCATCACCGTGCTGTTCAGCCTCATCGTCACCTTCGCGAACTACGACATCGTGCGGGTGCTGACCAATGGCGGCCCGCGCGACCTGACGCACCTGTTCGCCACCTACGCCTTCCAGGTCGGCATCCTCTCGGGGAACATCCCGCGCGGGGCGGCGGTGAGCCTGTTCATGCTGCCGCTGCTCGCGGTCTTCGCGTTCTTCATCCTGCGCGGGGTGACGCGCCGCAACAGGGAGATGGCGTGATGTCGGCCAGCACCGCGGCACAGCGGGAGATTCCCGCCATCTACCGCAAGGTCGGCTCGCTGCGGGCGGAGCGGCGCTGGGCCCTCTGGACGAGCTATGCCTCCCTCCTCGTCGCGGCGGTGATCTTCCTCGCACCGCCCGTCTACATGCTGATCACCAGCCTCAAGACGAACGCGGAGATGGCGGATCTCTCCGGCAATCCCTGGCTGATCCGCGAGGTGACCCTCGAGCATTATGCCGCCATCCTCGGCAACGAGCTGTTCCTCGGCTTCTTCTGGAACAGCATCAAGGTGACGGTGCTGGTGGTCGCGATCACCATGGTGGTCAGCGTGCTCGCGGCCTTCGCCCTGTCGCGCATGCGGTTCTGGGGCAGCCAGACGCTCGCCACCGGCGTCTTCCTCACCTACCTCGTGCCGGACACGCTGCTGTTCATCCCGCTCTACCAGATCGTGGGGGGGCTCGGGCTCTTGAACTCCACCTGGGGCCTCGTGCTCGTCTATCCGACGCTCACCGTCCCCTTCTGCACCTGGATCATGATCGGCTACTTCGCCTCGATCCCGAAGGAGCTGGACGAGGCGGCGCTGATCGACGGCGCGAGCTGGATGCAGATGCTGCTGAAGATCTTCGTGCCCGTCGCGCTGCCCGGCATCATCGCCGCCACCATCTTCGCCTTCACCGTGAGCTGGGCGGCCTTCGTCTATCCCACCGCCTTCATCACGACGCCCGACGAGATGCCGCTGACCATCGGCGTGGTCAGCCAGCTCGTGCGCGGGGACACCTTCGCCTGGGGCCAGATCATGGCCGGGGCGCTGCTGGCGGCCCTGCCGCCGGTGGTCGTCTACGCCTTCCTGATGGACTACTACATCGCCGGCCTCACCGCCGGCGCGACGAAAGGGTGATCGCGAGATGGCGCAGCTATCCCTACGCAGGCTCGTCAAGGAGTACGACGGCGGCGTTCAGGCGGTGAAAGGCATAGACCTCGAGATCGCGGATCACGAGTTCGTGGTGCTCGTCGGCCCCTCCGGCTGCGGCAAGACCACGACGCTGCGCATGATCGCGGGGCTCGAGGAGATCACGCGCGGCGAGATCGCCATCGGCGGGGTGGTGGTGAACGACATCCCGCCGCGCGACCGCGACATCGCGATGGTGTTCCAGAACTACGCGCTCTATCCGCACATGACGGTGTTCGACAACATGGCCTTCGGCCTGCTGCTGCGGAAGTTCCCGCGCGAGGAGATCCGCCGCCGCGTGGACGAGGCCGCGCGCATCCTCGACATCGCGCCGCTGCTGGATCGCAAGCCCAAGGCGCTCTCGGGCGGGCAGCGCCAGCGCGTCGCCATGGGCCGCGCCATCGTGCGCAACCCCAAGGTGTTCCTGTTCGACGAGCCGCTCTCCAACCTCGATGCGAAGCTGCGGGTGCAGATGCGCACCGAGATCAAGAAGGTCCACCAGACGGTGAAGACCACCACCGTCTATGTCACCCACGACCAGGTGGAGGCGATGACGCTGGCCGACCGCGTGGTGGTGATGAACCATGGCGTGATCGAGCAGGTGGGCCCCCCGCAGGAGCTGTATCACCGCCCGGCCACGCGCTTCGTCGCCGGCTTCATCGGCAGCCCGGCAATGAACTTCATCCCCGCGCGGCTGGAGGGCGCCTCCGGCGCGCTGAACCTGCACCTGCCCGGCGGCATCGTGCTGCCCGTGCCCGAGGAGCGCACGGCCCGCTACGCGGCGGCGCGGGGGCGCGAGGTGCTGTTCGGGATCCGGCCCGAGCACCTGACCGAGCGGCGCGAGGGCCGCGCCACCTACGCCGAGATCGAGATCGTGCCGGAGGTGATCGAGCCCATGGGCATGGAGACCCTGGTGCATTTCCATCTGGACGGGGCGCGCGACCTCTGCGCGCGGCTCGACCCGACGGTGCCTGCGGCGCCAGGCGCGCCGATCACGCTCACGGCCGATCTCGCCAACATGCACCTGCTCGACCCGCAGAGCGGGCGGGTGCTGTAGCGCGCGGCGCGGAAGGGTGAGCGGCCTGCTGCACCGCGCCGCCCGGGCGCTGCGCAACGGGCTCCAGCCCTCGGCGCGGGAGTTCCTGCGCGCGCGCGCGCATTTCCACGCGCCGCTCCCGCAAGGGCCCCTCGCCTCCCAGCCCTATGTGGTGTTCGACCTCGAAGCGACGGGCCTCAAGCCCTCGCGCGGGGATGCGCTGCTCGCCATCGGCGCGGTCAGGCTGCGCGGGCTCGAGCCCGTGGCGCGCTTCGAGACGCTGGTGGATCCGGGCCGGCCCATCCCGCCCGAGGGGGCGGCCTATCACGGCATCACCGAGGAGCGGGTGCGCGGCGCGCCCCGCCCGGCCGAGGCCATCGCCGCCTTCCTCGACTTCGCGGGCGAGGACGTGCTCGTCTCGCACAACGCGGCCTTCGACCGCACGCTGCTGTTCATGGAGGAGCATCGCGGCGCGCCGCCGGTGCCCAACCCCGTGCTGTGCAGCCTCGTCACCTCGCGCTGGCTCGACCCGCAGGAGGCCGACCACTCGCTGGACGGGCTGTGCGGGCGCGCCGGCATCGTCATCGCGCGCCGCCACGCCGCGCTGGGCGATGCGGAGGCCACGGCGGCGCTGTGGGTGCAGCTCCTCGCGCGCGCCGCCGCCCGCGGGGTGGAGGATCTGCACGAGCTGGTGCGCCGCAGCCGCATGACGGCCCAGATCGCCGAGACCGCCGAGCATTTCTGACCGCCACCGCGGCTACCAGAGCTGCCCCGTCAGCGCCGAGATCGCCCCGCGGCTGAAGCTGCGCACCGCCTTCAGCGCCTCGCGCAGCGCGCCGCGCTCGGCCTTCTCCAGCGCCGCCGTGTCCACGAGGTTGCCGGGCGGCAGCCCCGCCGCATGGTCGGCCAGCTGCTGGCGCAGCAGCACCGCGAGCAGGCGGTCGAAGGCCTCCTCCAGCGCGGCCGCCTCGCGCGCGGCCAGCGCCCCGCGCTCCACCAGGGCCGCGAGCCGCGCGGGCGTGCCGGTCGCCTCCACCCCCTCGCGCAGCGCGAGCAGCCGCGCCGCGCCCACCAGCGGCATCAGCCCGTGCAGCTTGAGGTCGGTGCGCGTGCCGGGGCCCGGCTCGTCGTCGGTGAAGCCGCCCCAGAGCGTCAGCCCCACCGTCAGCGAGGCGTTCTGCGCCGCCATGGCGCCGAGCAGCGCGGGCTGCGCCGCCAGCACGCGCCCCAGATGCGCGCGCAGCGCCCACGCCGGCGCGGGGTCGCCCCAGGCGGCCCGGAAGTCGAAGGCGATGTCGGAGAAGAGCAGCGCCGCCCCGGCGCGGCGATGCGCCCAGATCTCGACCTGCCGCCGCCATTGCGACAGGGTTTTCCGCCACAGCGGGTTGCGCGCCATGATCCCGCCCGTGCAGAGCGGGAAGCCCGCCGCGGCGAGCCCCTGCACGAGATCCTCGCTGAAGGCGCGGAACCAGGCGTCCACGCGCGCGTGCGCATCGTCCGGATAGTCGGCGAGGATCAGGCCGTTGTCCTGATCGGGGCGCAGCAGGCTCTCGCCGCGGCCGAGGCTGCCCATCACCAGCAGCGTGAAGGAGACGGGCGGCGGGCCATGGGCGGCCAGCGCGCGCTCGAGCACGCGGCGGTGAAGGTCGAGGTTGATGCCGTTGACCAGCGCCACCACCTCGCGCGCCGGCACGCCCTCTCCCAGCAGCGCGGCCGCGACCCCGGCCTGGGCGGATTTCACCGCCGCGTCCTCGCCCGCCAGCGCGTCGAGATGCGCGAGCAGCCGGCCCGAGACGGCGGCCAGCGTCTCGGCGCGGTGCAGCATCCCGACGCAGCGACCCGCCGCGTCGAGCACGGGCAGGTGGCGCAGCCGGTGCGCGCGCAGCAGCGCCACCGCGCGCCACAGCCCCGCATCCTCGGCGCAGGCGATGAGCGGCGCGGTCATCGCTGCCGAGAGCGGCGCCTCGGGCGGCAGGCGGAAGGCGACGCGGCGCGTCACGTCCTGCTCGGTGAGGATGCCGAGCGGCCGGCCTTCGCCATCCACCGCCAGCACCGCCGAGGCGCGCTGCGCGGCCATGGCGGCCAGCACCTCGGCCAGCGGCGCCTCGGGCGGGAAGCCGGGCGGCGGCGGGGCCATGGCGGCGGTCACGGCGCCGGTCAGCGCCGCGGCGGGGGAGGGAGAGGTGTCGCGCCGTCCCATGCGCCCGAGCCTATCGGCCCGGCGCGAGGAAGGCGAGGCGCGCAGTCACCACACCCGCAGCTGGCGCGTCCTCTCCCCGCCGATGCGCAGCCAGGCCTCGCCCCTGCCCAGCGCCGCAAGGTCGCGGCCGGGGCCGAGGATGCGCCGCACCGCGCCGGGGTCGGCGTTGCAGCGGAAGGCGAGCACGAGGCCCATCTGGTCGAGGAACTCGTCCTCCTCGCCCGAGAAGTCGTCCGGGCTCTGCGAGCTGAGGAACACCGCGCCGCCCTTGGAGCGGCTGACGCGCAGCAGCCCCGACAGGCCAGGCAGGCGGACGCCGAGGATGCGGTGCGCCTCGTCGATCAGCACCGCGTAGCGAAGGCTGCGATGGCCCGTGGCGTCGGTCGGCGCATCGGGCAGGCTGTTCGCGTGGCGGTCCAGCGCGTCGGTGAGCAGGGTGACGACGCTGACCTTGACGAGATCGGGCAGATCCGCGGGCAGGCGGATGATCCAGGAGCGCGCGAAGAAGGCGGCCGGCGCGAGCGTGGGCGCGAAGAGCGGCAGCCGCGAGAGCTCGCGCAGGGTGGCCACCGCGCCGTCCTCCTTCCGGCCGCGCTCCTCGTAGAGGCGCACGAGCGAGTCCCGGATGTCCGGCAGGCCGCAGGGCCGGTGCTGGCGCAGCGCGCGCTCGGCCGCCTCGGCCAGCAGCTCCTTCTGGTTCACGCCGAAGCCCGCCCCCTTGAGCGTGCCCAGGCTGTCGCGCAGCCGCTGCGCGGCGAGGGTGATGGTGGTGGGCGAAGGGTCGGCCAGCGCGAGCACGTCGAGCGGGATGGGCTGCTGCACGGGGTTCAGCACCGTGGCGTCGAAGGCCTTGTCCAGCGCGGTGGGCCCGTCCGTGAGGTCGCCCTTGAAGTCGAAGGCCAGCAGCGGCACGCCGGCGGCGGCGCGCAGCTCGCGCAGGATCCCGGTGACGCAGCGCGTCTTGCCGGTGCCCGAGGCGCCCATGAAGGCGGCGTTGGCGTTGCCGCCCGGGGCGTTCGCCACCCAGCGGATGGCCTCGCCCGTGGCGAGGTCCTCGCTCACCGGGCCGAGGCGCAGGGCGACCGGGCCCTGCGCAGGCCGCGCGGGCTCGGGCCGGTCGGCGGCCGGCGCGTCCCCGGCCGGGCCCTGCGGCAGGGCGGCCTTTCCGATGAGCCGCCAGAAGCGCCCGGCCTCGCCGCCGGCCTCCTGCAGGACGGAGTGCAGCAGCCGCATCCCGCGCGCCCAGTGGGCGCGCACCCAGCCCTGCAGCTCCTGCCGGTCCTGCGGGGCGCGGCCGGCATGTTCGACGAGCAGCGACACCCAGGCGGCGAGCTCCGCCCCCGAGCCGAACAGGATCTTGCCCATGATGGCGCGGCGCCCGTCGCTCGCGACCTCGGGCGGGGCGGCGGCCACGCCGAGGGAGCGGGCGATGGCCAGCCGTGCCGCCTGATAATGCGCGCCGAAGCCCAGCGCCTCCTTCAGCTCCTGGCCGAGCTGTTCGGCCTCGGCGGTGGCGCGAAAATCGAGGGTGGCGATCTCGTCGAGACCGAGCGAGGCGACCTGTTGCGCCGCATCCATGCTCACAGCCCCTGCCCCGGGAAATAGCCCTCCTCGGGCCAGCTGATGCCGTTCTCGCCGACGGTGCGGTTCTCCAGCCGGTAGGCCTTGGCGATCCGCGGGCGGATGGCCTCGAGATAGGGCCCCACCACCTCCGTGTTGGTGGAGATGAGGAACACCTGCCCGCGCCGCGCGGCGATGTGGCGCAGCACGTTCAGCCGGTGCTCCTCGTCGAGCCGGCCAAGCGGCGTGTCCACCACCAGCGGGAAGACGCGGCCCGAGACCTCCGCCACGGCGGCGAACAGCGCCTGCGTGAAGACCTGCTTCTCGCCCGCCGAGAGATCGCGCTCGCGCAGATCCCGCCCGTCGGGGCCGGGCAGGCGCACCAGCCCCTGCGCGTCGATCTCCACCCGCTGGAACAGATCCTTCTTGTGCGCCATGGCGGCGATGCCGCGCGTCATCGCGGCGGCGATCTCCTCGCTCTGCAGGGGCAGCGCCTCCTCCGTCAGCGCATCCAGCATCTGCGCCACCTCCTCGGCGCGGCGGGCGCGGCGGGCGGGAAGCTCCGACTGGTCGAGCTGCGCGGTGAGGCGGCCGAGCTCCGCGCGCTTCTGCTGGAGATCGGCCGAGAGGGAGGCGAGGCGGTTGCGCAGCTCGCTCTTCTCCACCTCGTGCCGCGTCACCTCCTCCTGCAGCGCGCGCAGGCGGTCGAACCTCTGCTGCAGGTCGGGGGCGCGCAGCCGGGCCTGCTCGATGCGCTGGTCGCTCTCGCGCACGGCGGCGGCGGCCTCCGCCAACGCGGTCTGCAGGCGCGCCACCGTCGCGGCGGTGACGCGCCCCGCTTCCTCCAGCCGCCGCCGCACCTCCTCGCGCAGCCGCCGGTCGAGATGGGCGTGGCGGAAGGCCTCGGCGGCATCCTGGGGCGGCGGATGCCACATGCGTTCCAGGGCGCGGCGGATCGCCGCCGCGATGGCCGCGTGCTGCGCGGCGGAGAGGGGCGGGGAGAGGTCGCCGAGCTCGGCGGCGATGGCCTCGAGCGCCCCGTCCGCCCTCTCCCGCACGGAGGCCGCGCCGGCCAGCCACTCCTCGCGCCGGCGCTCGCTCTCCAGCCGCTCCGCGACACGGCCGCGCAGCGCCGCGCCGGCCAGGGCGAAGGGCAGCTCCTGCTCGGCGAGGCGGGCGAGCGCCTCCTCCGCCGCGCGGTAGCGCTCCTTGGCCGCCTCGCGGCGCTCGATCCACGCCTCGTTGTCGGCGACCGTGCCCGTGCCGTAGCTGGCGAGTTCGCGGGTCAGGGCATCGCGCTCCGCCTCCAGGGCGGGGAGATCCGCCTCGATGCGATCGAGCCGCTCCTGGGCGTTGCTCATCTCCGTCTCGATCCGAGCGATCTCGGTCTCGAGCCCGGAGAGCTGGTCCGCGCTGGCCCCGCGCACGATCTGGGTGCGGCGGTTGGCGGCGTAGCCGCGCAGGCTGGCGGCGAGCCGCCGCAGCCAGGAGAGGCCCAGAAGCCCCTCGATGCCGTCCCGCACCTGCTTCGACATCTCGCGCTCGGCGAAGATGGCGGCGGCCTCGCCGTCGAAGAGGAAGAAGCCCGCGAGGTCAGGGTGCAGGAACTCCCGCGCCAGCCAGTCCCGATACCAGATCTCGGGTTCCGGGTCGTTGGGGTCGGGGGCCACCGGCCGGCGGGCGACACCCTTGAGGATCGCCACCTCGTCGCGGCGGAACTCGCCAGTGCCGGAGAAGTGCCAGGTGCGGCGGATTTCCACCGGCTCCCCGCGGTCGTCCTGGAAGCCGAGGACGACGCGGCATTCGCTGCGCCCATGTGCCAGGGCGCGGGCGTGCAGGGCGCGCTTGAGGAACTCGCGGTAGGACTGCGCGCGGCGGTCCTCGTCCGCCGCAGCCGCGGCCCGCAGCACGAGCCGCAGCCCGTCCTTGCCGAAGAGGCCGAGCACGAGCGCCTCGAACAGGCTGGTCTTGCCGAAGCCGTTCTGGCCGCCGATGAGGATGACGTTGCGCTCCGCCGTGGCGGCGGGGAAGTCGAAGCGCGCGGCCTCGAAGGCCTTCCAGTCCCGCAGCTGGAGGAAACGGAGCTGCATCAGCGGCGCGGCTCCTCGGTGCGGTCGAGGATCTCGTCGAAGGCCTGCCACAGCCCCCGTCGGCGGGCCATGCTGTCCTTCTCGATCACCTCCTCGATCAGATCCTTGAGATCCTGCTCCGCGAGGCCGATGGCCGCGCAGTGGCGGCGCAGCAGGGCGAGCCCCTTCTCCTGGCGGAACAGCGTGACCATCTCGCGCGGCATCCGCGCCTTCCCTCCCTCCCTAGGCCACCGCGGCGAGCGCGGCTTCCCGCGCGGCGTCCTCGGCCCAGAGCGCCTTGATGCGCGCGATCTCCTCCTCGCCGATCAGGCGGAAGCCCACCTCCGCCTGCAGGGCCAGCAGCCGGTCGAGCAGCTCGGCGCGCGTCTCGAGCGTGAAGGGGCCGGGCACGAAGACGCCGCCCTCGGTCACCGTGATGCGGCCGTTGCGCCGCCGCGCCAGGCGCCGCCGCGGATCGTTGCGCATCGCCGCCAGCTCGTCGCGGAAGCGGATGAGCGGGCCGAACTGCGCGAAGCCGGCATCGACGAAACCCTCCAGGCTGCGGTCCTTTTCGACCACGGTGCAGGTCCAGCAGCCGAAGCGCGAGGAGCGCGTGCCGCAGGAGGGCGTGTCGGATTTCTGGGTGACAACCGGGCATTCCCCTCCGCCCGCGTCGCGATAGAGCTGGATCAGCGGCTGATGGCTGCCGCCCCAGGGGGGGCGGCGCGCGGCCAGGAACTCCCACACATCCTCGGTGGAGAGCTCGACGATGGGGCGGAAGACCAGGCAGCCCGCCAGGTCGTTGTGGCGGTTGAGCCGTTCGCCATTGTCGTAGCGGGCCACGCTGCCGGCGCGCGTCGCGCTCTCCGACCGCCGCACGCCGAGCAGCAGGATCACCTGCCCCGCGGCCGAGACCTGCTCGCGGATGTAGCGGCTGGTGGGCTGGATCTTCATGCGATCCGTGCACCAGCGGAAGCTGCGGTTGGGCGAGGGGTAGCCGCGGCCGATCAGGTTCACCCAGAAGGTGGCGTCCGGGTCGGGCCGGGTGGTCACGGTGACGATGGGCAGGCCCCAGGCGCGCGCCGCCGCCGCGATCTCCTCCTGCACCGAGAGCATGTGCCGCAGCACCAGCGGGCTTTCGACCAGCGTGTCGTTGGAGACGACATGGACGGGCCGCCGCCGGTCCTCCGGCGCGAGGGAGAGCAGCATCTCGAAGACGAGATGCGCGACCAGCGTGCTGTCCTTGCCCCCGGAGAAGCCGAGGATCCAGGGAAAGCCGTGCGGCTTCAGGTATTCGTCGCGCAGCTCCGCCGCGATGGCGCGGATGGCCGACTCCAGCGCCTCATCGAGCGGGGGGGGGGGCGAAAGGATCGGTCATCGCCGCGAGGGAAGCATGGGGCCGCCGCGTCGGGCAAGCGAGGGCCCCGGGCCGGCGCGACCGCTCTGGACGCCCGCGCCCCCCGCGCGCAGTCTCGCCCCGGCAAGAGAGGGGAACGCCGATGGCCGAGCCGAGTCACGTCCATATCCCGGTGGAGGAGCTGCAGTCCTTCGTCACCCGCATCTTCCTCGCCACCGGCTGCGGTGCGAAGGAGGCGGCGCGCATCGCCGAGCATCTGGTGGGCGCCAATCTCGCCGGCCACGACAGCCACGGCGTGGTGCGCGTGCCGCGCTACGTGGAATGGCAGCAGGCGGGCCATGTGCTGGCGGGCCAGACGGTCGAGGTGGTGAACGACGGCGGCGGCTTCGCGCTGCTCGACGGGCGCTTCGGCTTCGGCCAGACGGTGGCCCAGCAGGCGACGGAGTTCGGCGTCGGCCGCGCGGTCGAGCAGGGGGCCTGCATCGTCGGGCTGCGCAACGCCGGGCACATCGGCCGGGTGGGCGACTATGCCGAGATGGCGGCGCGCGCCGGCATCATCTCCATCCATTTCGTGAACGTCGCGGGCAGCGTTCTGGTCGCGCCCTTCGGCGGCGCGGAGCGGCGCTTCTCCACCGCCCCCTTCTGCGTCGGCGTGCCGCTGCCCGGCGGCCCGGTGATCCTGGATTTCGCCACCAGCCTGGTCGCCGAGGGCAAGGTGCTGGTGGCGAGCAATGGCGGCAAGCCGCTGCCGCCCGATGCGCTGATCACCGCCGAGGGCGCGCTCTCGGCCGACCCCCGCACGCTCTATGGCGACTACCCGCCGGTGGGGCCGCGCAACCCGGCGGGCGGGACGGGCGCCATCCGCGCCTTCGGCGGGCACAAGGGCTCGGGCCTCGCGCTGATGTGCGAACTGCTGGCCGGGGCGCTGACGGGCGGCGGCACCTCCGGCCCCGTCGCGGCGCGCGGGCGCATCGCCAACGGCATGCTCTCGGTGTTCCTCTCGCCGCGGCATTTCGGCGACGAGGCGGCCTTCCACCAGGCGGCGCGCGACTATCTCGCCTGGGTGAAGTCCTGCCGCCCCGCCGACCCGGAGGCGCCCGTGCTGCTGCCCGGCGAGCCCGAGATGCAGCGCCGCAAGGAGCGGCTTGTCAGCGGCGTGCCGCTGACGGCCGAGACCTGGCAGTCCCTCCTCGACACCGCGGCCAAGCTTGGCATCGAGGCGCCATGAGGGCATGAGGCGGGCGCGATGAGCACCACCCTGCATGACGCCTACGCCGCGGCGCGCGAGCGCTTCCTGACCTCCGCCATGCGCCGCATCCCGCAGGCGAGCATGGCGCGCCAGGCGCGCGCCCTCGGCCTGTGGCGGCACAACCGCCTGCACGCCCGCTTCGAGCCGCAGGCGCTGCTGGCGGTGGACCTTGCGGTGTTCCGCCCGGTGGGCGGCCACAGCCGCGCCATCGACCGCGAGGCGCGCGCCATGCGCCCGCCCGAGGGCAGCGAGGAGGCCCGCGTGCTGGCGGCGCTGACGCGGGCCGAGTTCACGCTGTTCCGCATCCTCGCCTGCGCGCCCGAGGGCGGCCGCGCCGAGGCCGAGGACCTGCTGCGCGGCCACCGCTTCACCCTGCGCGACCGGCGGCTCGGCCAGGACGGCACGCAGGGCGTGGGCCTTGCCGGCCACCTCATGCCGATCGACGGCGAGATGATGACCTGCGGCGTCGTGGCGCCGCTGACGGACGCGGTGATCGAGACGCTGCTCGGCCGCCCCGCGCCGGTGGAGGAGACGCCGCGCATCCTGCCGCCGCTGACGCCCCTCTCGCCCGAGGATGCGGCGGCGCTGCGCGCGGCCTCCGCCGCGCCGGACTTCCCCGCGCGCGTCTACGCCACGGTGCTGGACCACCAGGTGATGGGCCCGAGGCCCGATTGATCGCAGGCCGGGGGCGGCCCATCCTGGCGGCAGAACATCGCCTCGGGAGAAGGTCCATGCAGCGCCGCGCCCTGCTCGCCGCCCCCTTCCTGCTCGCGCCGCTCGGCGCGGCGGCGCAGGGCTTCCCGGAGAGGGCCGTCACCCTCGCGGTGGGCTTCGCGCCCGGCGGCTCCACCGACATCGCCTCGCGCCTCATCGCCGAGCGCTTCGCCGCGCATCTCGGGCCCGGCGCGCGGGTGGTGGTGGAGAACCGGCCCGGCGCCTCGGGCACGGTGGCGGCGGAATGGCTGCGCCGGCAGAACCCGGACGGGCACACGCTCATGCTCATCGAGGTGAGCAGCCACGCCATCGTGCCCGCCGCGCTGCAGGGCGGCACGCCCTATGATCCGGTGGCGGACTTCACGCAGATCGCCATGCTGGGCACCGCGCCGATGATCCTGATCGCGGCGCCGAACTTCCCCGCGCGCGACGCGGCCGAGATGATCGAACGGCTGCGCGCCGCGCGGCCCGAGCAGTATGCCTATGCGACCTCCGGCGTCGGCTCCATCCCGCATTTCGGGGCGGAGATGATCGCCGCCCGGCTCGGCGCGCGCTTCACCCATGTGCCCTACCGCTCGGGCGGGCTGATGCTCACCGCCATCCACCAGGGCGAGGGGCAGTTCGGCGTGGCGGTGCTGGCCAGCGCCGCCGCCCAGCTGCGCGACGGGCTGGTGCGCGGCCTCGCCGTGACCTCGCGCGAGCGCTTCCCCTCCTTCCCCGACATCCCGACGCTGCACGAGGCCGCCCTGCCCGGCTTCGAGCTGACCACCTGGAACATGATCATCGGCCCGCCGCGCATGAACCCCGCGGTGCTGGCGCGGCTCAACCAGGCGCTGGTGGCCACGCTGGCCGAGGCGCCGATCCGCGAGCGGCTGATCCAGGCCGGGGTGGCGCCCTGGACCGGCCCCAACACGCCCGAGGGGGCACGCGACTTCCTGGCGGCGGAGCTGCGGAAGTACCAGGAGGTGGTGGCCCGCACCGGCATCCGGCTGGAGCGTTGATGCCCGGCCCGTTCCGCGCTTCATTGGGCGGAACGGCAGATCGAGGATCTTCCCCGCATGAATGCGCCCGCCACCACGGCCCCGGCGCGCCCCATGGCGCGCGGCCGCATGTTCTTCGCCAATCCCGGGCCGACGAACATCCCCGATTCCGTGCTGCTCGCCACCGCGCGCGCCAGCATCGACTTCAACGACCCGGCCTTCCTCGCCGTCTATGACGGCTGCGTGGCCGGGCTGAAGCGGGTGCTGAAGACGACGCAGCACCTGTTCATGTACACCGCCTCCGGCCATGGCGCCTGGGAGGCCTCGCTGGTCAACACCCTCTCGCCCGGCGACCTCGTGCTGATCCCGGAGACCGGCTACTTCTCCGACTCCTGGGCGAAGATGTGCGGCACCTTGGGCTTCGAGGTGCGCATGGTGGCCGCGGACTGGCGCAAGGGCTGCGACATCGCCGCCATCGAGGCCGCGCTGGCCGAGGACATGGCGGAGGACGGGGGGCCGCGCGTCAAGGCCGTCTGCTGCGTGCACAACGAGACGGCGGCCGGCACCCGCCTCCCCCTCGAGCAGGTGCGCGCCGCGATGGACCGCACCGGCCACCCCGCGCTGCTGATGGCGGACACCATCTCCTCGCTCGGCTGCTACGACTTCCGCATGGACGAGTGGCGCGTGGATGTCTGCGTCGGCGGCAGCCAGAAGGGGCTGATGCTGCCCACGGGCTTCAGCTTCACCGGCGCGAGCGAGAAGGCGCTGGCCGCGCACCGCGCCAGCACCCATCCGCGCCACTACTTCGACTGGACCGAGATGCTCGCCCGCCGCCACCGCAGCTTCGTGGGCACCGTGCCGGTCACGCTGTTCTACGGGCTGGCGGAGGCGCTGCGCCTGATGCTCGAGGAGGAGGGGCTGGAGAACGTCTTCGCCCGGCACGCGCGCCTCGCGCGCGCGGTGCGCGCCTGCGTGCAGCACTGGTCGGGCAACAACGGGCCGCAGCTCTTCTGCCAGAACCCCGAACGGTATTCGGACAGCGTGACCGCCGTCTGGATGCCCGAGGGCCATGACGCCGAGGCGGTGCGCAAGATCGCGCTCGAGCGCTTCAATGTCTCCACCGGCGGCGGCCTGGGCAGGCTCGGCGGCCGGGTGTTCCGCATCGGCCACATGGGTGACCTGAACGAGCCGATGGTGCTGGGCACGCTCGGCGCCATCGAGATGGCGCTGGGCCTCGCCGGCGTGCCGCACGCCAAGGGCGGCGTGCAGGCGGCGATGGAGAGCCTCGCGGCGGGGTGATCAGCCCCGCCGGAAGATCAGCCCCCGCGCGCGGCCGCTGTTCACCAGGAGGCTGCGCCCGTCCTCGGCCAGCACCGCATCCGCCCAGGCCTCGAAGAGCACCGAGGGCAGATGCGCGCGCAGATGGCGCGGGCCGAGGGCCGAGACGCGCCCGCGCGCGCCGCGGCGGATCGGCCCCTCGGCCAGCAGCGTCTCGCCCTCGATGGTCCAGGTCGCGCCGATCTCGGCGCAGTGCCAGGCGCCGTCCAGCGCCGGCAGGGGGCAGGGGACGGCGCGGCGGAAGGCGAGGCGCCGGCCCGCGTCCAGCTCCACCTCCATCACCCCCTCGCGCGGCGGGGCGAGGCGGAAGGGGAAGCCGCCGCGCAGCGCGGCGAGGCGGCCGTCCTCGGTCGGGGTCAGGCCGAAGGGCACGCCGTGCATGCGCGCCGTGCGGTGGGGGCCGATGTCGAGCGACAGGCCCTCCTCCGGGCAGAGCCAGCTACCCTCCGCCCCCTCCAGCGCCACGGGCGGGGGCGGCGGGGCGAGGTCCGGGTCGCCCTCCAGCGCCGCGTCCAGCACGGTCAGCGCCATCTGCTGCGGGTCGAGCGCGCCGTTGTTGGCGACGACGATGACGGTGAGCCGCTTCGCCGGCACGCGCAGGAAGGCCGTCTTGTAGCCGGGCCACAGCCCGCCGTGGCTCACCGTGGCGACGCCGCGCCAGAGGCCGTTCTCCAGCCCCCGGGCATAGGGGTTCATCGCCCCGCCGGTGAAGGGGGCGGGCTCCTCCAGCGCGGCCTCGGTGCCGGCGCCGAGGCTGCCGAGCGAGAGCGAGCGGGCCCAGAGAGCCAGGTCCTCCACCCCGGAGACGAGCCCGCCCTCGCCGCCGAGCGGGAAGCCGTGCGGGGCGCGCCGCCAGCCGCCCGCCCCGTCGGGCAGATAGCCGGTGGCGAGGCCAGGCACGGGCGTCGCGAGGTCGGGCGTGTGGCGCGTGCGCGTCATGCCCAGCGGGGCGAAGATGCGCCGCTCCAGCCAGCCGGCCAGCGGCTCGCCCGAGACCGCCTCCACCACCTGCCCGAGCAGGCGGAAGCCCGTGTTGGAGTAGAGGAAGCGGCTGCCCGGGGCGAAGTTCAGCCCGTCCTGCCGGCGGATCAGCGCGTCGAGCTCCGCCTCCGAGACCGGGGTGGAGAGATCCGCGCCGCCGAGGCGCGCGATGTCCAGCATGTCGCGCAGCCCGCCGGTGTTGCGCATCGCCTGGTCGAGGGTGACGGCGGCCAGCGGCGGCGGCAGGCCGGGGAGGTGGCGGCCGAGCGGGTCATCGAGGCCGAGCTTGCCCTCCCGCGCCAGCATGAGGATGGCGGTGCAGGTGATGTGCTTGGAGACGGAGGCGATGCGGAAGGTGGTGCCGACCCCGACGGGCACACCGAGCTCGATGGAGGCGAGGCCCGCGGCGCGGCGCAGCAGCAGCGCGCCGTCGCGCGCCACGCCGATGCTGGCGCCGGGCGTCTCGGCCAGCGGCACGAGCAGCTGCCCGACACGGCGCTCCAGCCGGAGCAGGTCGAGATCCCTCATTGTCGAAAAACTCCCAGGCGGCGGTAGCTTAGCCTGTTCCGATACGGGGGCGCCATGCGGGTTCTGATCCTGGGGGCGGGCGGGCACGGCATGGCGGTGTGCGAGGCGGCGCGCGATGCCGGCTTCGAGGTGGCGGGCTTCCTCGACGCCCGCGCCCCCCTGCCCGATCTGCTGGGCCTGCCGGTTCTGGGCGACGAGGCGGCGCATGACGGCGGTCCGCTGCTGATCGCCATCGGCGCCAATGCGGCGCGGCTCGCGGCGGCGGAGCGGCTCCGCGCGCCGCTGCCGGTGCTGCTGCATCCCTCGGCGGTGCGGGCGCGCAGCGCGCGGCTGGCCGAGGGCGCGGTGGTGATGCCCCGCGCCGTGCTGGGCGCCGCGGTGGCGGTGGGGCGGCTGGCGCTGGTGAACACCGGCGCCATTCTGGAGCATGAGGTGGTGCTGGAGGAGGGCGCGCATGTCGCCCCCGGTGCGGTGCTCTGCGGCGCGGCGCGGGTGGGCCGGGCGGCGGTGATCGGCGCGGGGGCGGTGCTGGCGCCCGGCGTCTCGGTGGGCGCGGGCGCGGTGGTGGGGGCGGGGGCGGCGGTGCTGGCCGATGTGCCCCCCGGCGCCCGGGTGGGCGGGGTGCCGGCGCGCCCGTTGGGGTGACGGGCCGCCCGCCGCCTTGCGGCCGCGCCCGCCCGTCACATTTCGTAAAGGCTCCGGGGCCGATACCGCAGGTTGCGGCACGAATCCGGCGTTCCCGTGCGGCGCGGCAGCGGCTACTCTGCCGGGATGGATCAGGCCTTCCGGAACGGGTGAGGTGCTTCGGATGAAGTGGAAGATCGGCACCGCCACGGCCCTCGCGGGCGCCTTCGCCGCCGGCATCGTGGTGGGCCCGCTGGTCGGTGCCATCGCCCAGCAGGACAGCGGGCGGGCCGAGACCTACCGCCTGCTGCAGCTCTTCGGCGACGTCTTCGCCCGCGTGCGCGCCGAATATGTCGAGCCGGTGCAGGACCGCGACCTGGTCGAGAACGCCATCAACGGCATGCTCACCGGGCTCGACCCGCACAGCGCCTACCTCAACCCGCGCAATTTCCGCGACATGCAGGTGCAGACGCGCGGCGAGTTCGGCGGCCTGGGCATCGAGGTGACGCAGGAGGGCGGCTTCATCCGCGTCATCTCGCCGATCGACGACACGCCGGCGGCGCGGGCGGGCATCCGGCCCGGGGACTTCATCACCCACCTCAATGGCGCCACCACCCAGGGGCTGACGCTGCAGGAGGCGGTGGACCAGATGCGCGGCGAGCGCGGCACGCAGATCCGCCTCACCATCCGCCGGGAGGGCGAGCCCAGGCCCATCGAACTCACCATCACGCGCGACGTGATCCGGCCGCAGGTGGTGCGCTTCCGGCTGGAGGGGAACGATGTCGGCTACATCCGCATCACGTCCTTCAACGAGCAGACGGAGGTGAACCTGCGCCGCGCGGTGACGACGCTGCGCAACCAGGCGGGCGGGAACCTGCGCGCGCTGGTGCTCGACCTGCGCAACAATCCGGGCGGGCTGCTCGATCAGGCCGTGCAGGTGGCCGACGACCTGCTCGACCAGGGCGAGATCGTCTCCACCCGCGCCCGCCGCAGCGAGGACGCGCAGCGCTGGAACGCCCGTGCGGGCGACATCACCCAGGGCCTGCCCATCGTGGTGCTGATCAATGGCGGTTCGGCCAGCGCCTCGGAGATCGTGGCCGGCGCGCTGCAGGACCACCGGCGCGCGGTGGTGATCGGCACGCGCAGCTTCGGCAAGGGGTCGGTGCAGACGGTGATGCCGCTCGGCGGCAACAACGGCGCCATCCGCCTCACCACGGCGCGCTACTACACGCCCTCCGGCCGCTCCATCCAGAGCACGGGCATCGAGCCCGACATCGAGGTGCGCGCCACCCGGCAGGACTCGCAGCAGGCCAGCGCGACGCCCGGGCGGGAGCGCGAGCAGGATCTGCGCCGGTCGCTGCGGGCGGAGGGCGGCACGCCGCCCGCGCCCAGCGTGCAGCCCGCGCCGCTGAACCTGCCCGCGGGCCTCGCCGAGCGCATCCAGCGCCAGCCGCCCGAGGGCTTCCCCGCCTTCGACCCCACCCGGCCGGAGACGGACTTCCAGTTGCAGCAGGCGCTGGTGCTGGCGCGGGGGCTTGCCGCCGGCCCGCAGCGTCGCGCCCAGCGCTGAGGCGAACCCGCGAAGGCCGATGACAGAGAAGGCGGAGGGGGCCCCGCCGGCGCGCCGGGGCTGGCGCTGGCTCGGCCTGTTCTGGGCCGCCTGTCTCGCGCTGTTCGCGGTGGGCGCCGCCATCCTCGCCTGGCTGGGTCCTCCGCCCGCGCCGGAGGCGGCGGAATCGCCCGCGCCCCCCGGCGCGACGCCGGAGGTTCCTGCGGCCGCCGCGCCCGCCCCCGCCCCGCCGCCACCCTTGCCGACGCTGGCGGCCGGCCAGGCCTCGCCGCACATCGACGGGCGGCTGGTGGAACCCTCGCCCCAGGGGCTGCTGCCGCGCATCGGGGCGGATGGGCGGATGCCCATGCGCGTCTATGCCCGGCCCTTCGACCGCAACGACCCCCGCCCGCGCGCGGCGCTGGTGGTGGGCGGCCTCGGCATGAACACGGCGCTGACCGAGCAGGCCATCCAGTCCCTGCCGCCGGCCGTGGGGCTCGCCTTCAGCCCCTATGCGCCGCGCCCCTACCCGCTGCTCGAACGCGCGCGGGAGCGCGGCTTCGAGACGCTGGTGGCGATCCCCATGGAGCCCACCGGCTTCCCGCTGAACGATCCCGGGCAGCAGGCGCTGCTCACCGGCCTTGCCTGGACGGAGAATGCCCGGCGGCTCGACTGGGTGCTCTCGCGCTATGCCGGCCATGCGGGGGCGATCGGCGCGCTGGGGCCGCTGCGCGGCGAGCGCTTCGCCGCCATGGCCGAGCCGCACGGGCAGATGCAGGCGGTGCTGGCGCAGCGCGGCCTCTACTACATCGACCCGCGCGCCGGCGCGCCCTCGCCCGCCCGCGCCTGGGGCCGCAGCCTGGATGTGGTGGTGGACGAGCCGCCCAGCCGCGCCGAGATCGAGCTGCGCCTCGCGGAGCTGGAGCGGCTGGCGCGCGAGCGCGGCGCCGCACTCGGCTATGCCGGCGAGGCGAGTCCGGTGGCCATCGCGCGCATCGCCGCCTGGGCGGCGGGGCTGGAGGCCCGCGGCGTGGTGCTCGCCCCGCCCTCGGCCCTCGCCCGCGCGCCCTCGCCCGAGATGCCGCCGCGCGCCGAGACCCCCGCCCCCCGTCCCGCCACGCCGAGCCGCCCATGAGCCTGCTCCCCTATCGCCCCAATGTGGGCGCCGTGCTGTTCAACCGCGACGGCCTCGTCTTCGTCGCGCGCCGCGCCGATCTGCCCAATGCCGAGGGCGCGCCGGGCGGCTGGCAGCTCCCGCAGGGCGGGATGGACGAGGGGGAGGACCCCGCGCTGGCCGTGTTCCGCGAGCTGGAGGAGGAGATCGGCACCGCCCGCGCCGAGATCCTGGCCGAGCACCCGGAGTGGATGACCTATGACCTGCCGCCGGAGCTGATCGGCAAGGCGCTGGGCGGGAAGTATCGCGGGCAGCGGCAGAAATGGTTCGCGCTGCGCTTCACCGGCGAGGATTCCGACATCCGGCTCGACCGTGACCCGCACCCCGAGTTCGACGCCTGGCGCTGGGCGAGGCTGGCCGAGCTGCCGGGCATGGCGGTGGAGTTCAAGCGCGCGATCTATGAGCGGCTGGCGCGGGATTTCGCGCGGTTCGCGGGGTAGGGGCACCCTCAGAACGCGTCAAAAAACACCTTGCTCGCCAGCCCCAGCCCGAGCAGCGCCAGCCCCATGGAGATGCCCGGCCAATAGGGCCGCGCGCCGAACTGCAGCACCAGCGCATTGGCGGCCAGCGAGCCGAGCAGCCCCGCCAGCGGCTGCCACCACGGCAGCTGCCAGATGCCGAACACCAGCAGCGCCAGCCACATCCCGAAGGCCGAGCGGCCGAGGAAGCGGAAGGCGCGGTCCGCCGGCTCGTATTCCGGCCGCAGCCCGGGGGTGGAGCAGCGCGCCTCGATCATCCCCGCGATGCCGAGGCAGACCAGCGAGAGGAAATAGGGGTCCATCCCCCCGCTTTGCCGGAAGCGCCCGCCCGGGTGAAGATGCGCCGAGACAGAAGGACGCCCCCCTTGCGCAAGTTCCGCAGCACCGAGCGCTACGTCGCCACGCGCGAGCTGGAGGTGGCGGTCAACGCCGCCATCGCCCTGCAGCGCCCCCTGCTGGTGAAGGGCGAGCCCGGCACGGGCAAGACCGTGCTGGCGCAGGAGATCGCCCGCAGCCTCGGCCTGCCGCTGATCGAGTGGCACATCAAGTCCACCACCAAGGCGCAGCAGGGCCTCTACGAATACGATGCGGTCTCGCGCCTGCGCGACGGCCAGCTCGGCGACCCGCGGGTGCGCGACATCTCGAACTACATCGTCAAGGGCAAGCTCTGGGAGGCCTTCGAGAGCGAGACCCCCGTGGTGCTTCTGATCGACGAGATCGACAAGGCGGACATCGAGTTCCCCAACGACCTTCTGCTCGAGCTCGACCGCATGCAGTTCCACGTCTACGAGACGCGCCAGACGGTGGTGGCGAAGCACCGGCCCATCGTGGTGATCACCAGCAACAACGAGAAGGAGCTGCCGGACGCCTTCCTGCGCCGCTGCTTCTTCCACTTCATCCGCTTCCCCGACCGCGAGACGATGGAGCGCATCCTGCAGGCGCACTACCCGAACCTGCGCGCCGAGCTCGCGCGCGAGGCGCTGGAGGTGTTCTTCCGGATCCGCGAGGTGAACGAGCTGAAGAAGAAGCCGGCCACGAGCGAGCTGCTCGACTGGCTCAAGCTGCTGATGATCGAGGACATGCCGCCGGAAGCCCTGCGCAGCAACGACCTCAAGGTGGCGCTGCCGCCGCTCTACGGCGCCCTGCTCAAGAACGAGCAGGACGTGCACCTGTTCGAGCGGCTCGCCTTCCTCTCCCGCGCGCGGCGGCCGTAGCGGCGATGTTCGCCTCCTTCATCCACGCGCTGCGCGCGGCCGGCCTGCCGGCCTCCATCACCGAGTGGCTGGCGCTCATGGGCGCGATGAAGGCCGGCGTGGCCGACTACGACCTCGACGACTTCTACTACCTGGCGCGCACGACGCTCGTGAAGGACGAGCGCCACCTCGACCGCTTCGACCGCGTCTTCGGGGAGGTCTTTCGGGGCCTGGAACCGCCCACCACCGCCACCGGCGAGGTGATTCCGCGCGAACTGCCGGAGGAGTGGCTGCGGAAGCTGGCCGAGCGCTTCTTCACCGCCGAGGAGATGGCGAAGATCGAGGCCCTCGGCGGCTTCGAGAAGCTCATGGAGACGCTGAAGCAGCGCCTCGCGGAGCAGCAGCGCCGCCACCAGGGCGGCAACCGCATGATCGGCACCAACGGCACCAGCCCCTTCGGCGCCGAGGGCTACAACCCCGAGGGCGTGCGCATCGGCCAGGAGGGCAGCCGCCACCGCCGCGCCGTGAAGGTCTGGGACAGGCGGGAGTTCCGCGACCTCGACGACGCCGCCGCACTCGGCGCGCGAGCGATGAAGCTCGCGCTGCGCCGCCTGCGCCGCTTCGCCCGCCAGGGCGAGGCGAAGGAGCTGGACATGGAGGGCACCATCGGCGCCACCGCGCGCAACGCCGGCACGCTCGACCTGCGCCTGCGGCCCGAGCGGCGCAACGCGGTGAAGGTGCTGCTGCTGCTCGACATCGGCGGGTCGATGGACGATCACATCCGCGCCTCGGAGGAGCTGTTCAGCGCCGCGCGGAGCGAGTTCAAGCACCTCGTCCACCTCTACTTCCACAACTGCCCCTATGAGCGGTTCTGGAAGTCCAACCGCCGCCGGCAGGAGCAGATGGTCCCGACCCTCGAGGTGCTGCGCACCTACGGCCCCGACTGGCGCGTGGTGTTCGTGGGCGACGCCTCCATGGCGCCCTACGAGATCACGGAGCCCGGCGGCAGCGTGGAGCATTGGAACGAGGAGGCCGGGAAGGTCTGGCTGCGGCGCATCACCGCGCATTTCCGGCGCGTGGCCTGGCTCAACCCGGTGCCGCAGAACCAGTGGGGCTACACAGCCTCCATCGGCCTCGTCCAGGAGGCGCTGGAGGGCCGGATGTTCCCCCTCACGCTCGAGGGGCTCGAGGGGATGGCGAAGGCGCTGCGGTAGCGCACGGGCCCGCCGTCGCCCGTCGAGGCCTCCGCCGGCTGCGCCCGCGATGCGCGGCGGGGAGCGGGGGGCGGCTCCTTGCCAGGCCGGTCGGCGGCACGGGCCGCCGTCACACAGCGTCACGAAACCTGACCGGCCGGGGGGCTTGATCCCGCCGCCCCCCTGGCCGATGCCCCGCCCATGACCACGACGACCAGGCCCATCGCGCTCTTCGACATCCAGGCCCAGCAGTCGCGCATCCGTGCCGAGCTGGATCGGCGCATCGCCGCCGTGCTCGACTCCGGGCGCTTCATCAACGGCCCCGAGGTGGCGGAGCTCGAGGAGAAGCTCGCCGCCTTCGCGGGCGTGGCGCACGCCGTCGGCGTCTCCTCCGGCACGGACGCGCTGCAGATCGCCATGATGGCCGAGGGCATCGGCCCGGGGGATGCCGTGTTCCTGCCCGCCTTCACCTACACCGCCACCGCCGAGGTGCCGCTGGTGCTGGGCGCCACGCCCGTGTTCGTGGACGTGCAGGCCGAGACCTTCAACATGGACCTCGCGGACCTCGGGCGGCGGGTGGCGCAGGTGGCGCAGGAAGGGCGGCTCAGGCCCCGCGCCGTGGTGGGGGTGGACCTCTTCGGCCTGCCGGCCGACTGGCCGGCCATCCGCGGCCTCTGCGCCCGGTACGGGATGTTCGCGCTGGACGACGCCGCCCAGGCCTTCGGCGCGCGGCTGCACGGCAGCCGGCTGGGCGGCCATGCCGAGGCGACGGCGCTCAGCTTCTATCCCACCAAGACGCTCGGCTGCTACGGCGATGGCGGCGCGCTGCTGACCAACAGCGCCGAGCGCGCGGCGCTCTACCGCTCGCTGCGCACCCATGGCGAGGGCGCCAGCCGCTACGAGGTGCTGCGCACCGGCATGAACGGGCGCCTCGACACGCTGCAGGCCGCCATCCTGCTGTGCAAGCTGCCGCTCTTCGAGGAGGAGCTCGCCGCGCGCGCCCGCGTGGCCGGCTGGTATGCCGAGCGCCTGTCGGGCCAGGTCGCGCTGCAGGCGCAGCCGGCGGGGGCGGAGTCCGCCTGGGGTCTCTACACCATCCGCTGCGCCGATGCGGCCGAGCGCGCCCGGGTGCAGGAGGCGCTGACGGCGCAGGCCATCCCCTTCGGCGTCTACTACCCCAAGCCCCTGCACCGGCAGCCGGCCTATACGGCGGCCCATGCCGCGGGATATGCCGGCGAGCCGCCGCCGCTGCCGGTCAGCGAGGCGCTCTGCCAGCAGGTCCTCTCGCTGCCCATGCACCCCTACCTGGCCGAGGCGGATGTGGAGCGCGTCTGCCGCGCCGTTCTCTCGGCATTGTAGCGCGAGGGGCGGGGGTCTTCCGGGTCGGGGATCGCCCCCCGGCTGCGCATCGTCTCAGACCCGCAGCCGCGCGCCATGGGCGAAGCCGCGCGCCAGCGTCTCGGCCAGCGCCTCGCCGGCGGATTCGGGGCTGCGCAGCGCCTCCGCCGGCTCGCCGGGGAAGGCCACGGCGCGCAGCCGCGTGCGCACCGGCCCGGGATCGGCCAGCGCCACGCGCAGCGGGGTGCGCGCCACCTCCGCCGCCCAGCACAGCGCGAGATGGGCTGCCGCCGCCTTGGGCGCCGCATAGAGGCCCCAATAGGCGGTGGGCGCCTCGGCCATGGCGTCTGTCACGATCAGCGCGCGCCCGGCGGGGGCGGCGCGCAGCGGCGGGTCGCAGCTGCGGATCAGCCGCCAGAGCGCCGAGCAGTTCACCGCCAGGCTCTCCGCCCAGTCCTTCGGCATGATGTGCGCGGCGGGCGTCAGCTTCGCGAGCACGCCCGCGGCGTGCAGCAGCATGTCGAGCCGGCCGAAGCGCGCGACGATGGAGGGGCCGATGGCGTCCATCTGCTCGGCCTCCTTCGCCATGTCGAGCGGCAGCAGGGTGGCGCTCCCGCCCAGGGCGCGGATGGCGTCGTCCGCCTCCTCCAATCCCCCCTGGGTGCGGGCGGTCAGCACCACATGGGCGCCGCGCGCGGCGAGCGCGATGGCGGCGGCGCGGCCGATGCCGCGCGAGGCGCCGGTGACCAGCGCGACCTGCCCGGCGAGCGGTTTCTCCATCACAGCGTGGCCTTGAGCAGGCTGGGCCGCGTCTCGGTGTTGTCCGTGCGGTCCACGAGCGGGATGGCGTAGGCGCCGGTGAAGCAGGCGTCGCAATAGGCGGGGTTCGCCGCGTCGCGCCCCGGCCTGCCGAGGGCACGATACAGCCCGTCGAGCGAGATGAAGGCGAGGCTGTCCACCCCGATCAACCGCGCCATGGCCGCGAGGTCGTGCTGCGCGGCGAGGAGCTGGTCGCGCTCGGGGGTGTCGATGCCGTAGAAGCAGGAATGGGTGGTGGGCGGCGAGGAGACGCGCATGTGCACCTCCGCCGCGCCCGCGTTGCGCACCATCTCGACGATCTTCCTCGAGGTCGTGCCGCGCACGATGGAATCGTCCACCAGCACCACGCGCCTGCCCTCGATCATCGAGCGGTTGGCGCTGTGCTTCAGCTTCACGCCGAGGTGGCGGATCTGGTCCGTCGGCTCGATGAAGGTGCGGCCCACATAGTGGTTGCGGATGATGCCGAGCTCGAAGGGCACGCCGGCCTCGGCGGCGTAGCCCATGGCGGCCGGCACGCCGGAATCGGGCACCGGCACCACCACATCGGCCGGCACATGGCTCTCGCGCGCCAGCTCGGCGCCGATGCGCTTGCGGCTCTCGTAGACGGGCGTGCCCTCCACCACGGAGTCGGGGCGGGCGAAGTAGATGTATTCGAAGATGCAGAAGCGCGGCGGCGCGGGCTGGAAGGGCTTGAGGCTGCGGATGCCGGCGTCGTCGATCACCACGATCTCGCCCGCCTCGATGTCGCGCACGAACTCCGCGCCGACGATGTCGAGGGCGCAGGTCTCGGAGGCGAGCACCCAGCCCTCGTGCAGCCGCCCGAGCACCAGCGGGCGCACGCCCAGCGGGTCGCGCGCGCCGATCAGCGCGCCGTTGTGCAGCGCCACCAGGC
Organism: Roseococcus sp.; assembly: GCA_026414745.1. Taxonomy (GTDB): domain Bacteria; phylum Pseudomonadota; class Alphaproteobacteria; order Acetobacterales; family Acetobacteraceae; genus Roseococcus. The sequence continues at coordinate 16,986 of JAOAIK010000044.1, read as the reverse complement.
TGTAGGCGCCCTGCACCTGCTTCAGCGCGTCGATCAGCCGGTCCACCACCGTGGCGTAGAGGCTGATGGCGATGAGGTGGATGAACACCTCGGAATCCGTGGTGGACTGGAACAGGCAGCCGCGCCGCACCAGCGCCCGGCGCAGCTGCCCGGCATTGGTCAGGTTGCCGTTGTGCGCCACCGCGAAGCCGCCGAACTCGAAATCGGCGTAGAGGGGCTGGACGTTGCGCAGCGCCGTCTCGCCCGTGGTGGCGTAGCGGTTGTGGCCCACCGCGGCGCTGCCGGGCAGGGCCGAGATCACCTTGGCGTCGCCGAAAATGTCCCCCACCAGCCCCAGCCCCTTGTGGGCGTGGAAGATGCCCGCCTCGTCCAGCGAGACGATGCCCGAGGCCTCCTGGCCGCGGTGCTGCAGCGCGTGCAGGCCAAGCGCGGTGAGCGCCGCCGCGTCCTTGCCGTTCCAGACGCCGAAGACGCCGCATTCCTCGTGGAACCTGTCGTCGTCGGACCAGGGCAGCGCCATGCGATGGGCCTTCAGCTACGGCTGCGCGCGGGGGGGCGCAGCAGGTCTTCCTGCGTGGGCAGGCGCCGCTCCGGCGGCGCGGCGATGCGGGGGCGATACTCCTCGGGCAGGAGCTCCACAAGCCAGCGGGCGCCGTCCACCACATGGGGCAGGGCGCGGGCCTCGCGCACCGGCTCGGGCCACTGGTCCACCGCGGGGAAGACGAGGCCGGCCAGGACATAGGCCAGCATGGCGATCACCGCGCCGCGTGCCAGGCCGAACAGGGCGCCGAGCGAGCGGTCCACCCCGCCCAGCGCGCTCTCCTGCACCCGCCCGGCCAGCGCGTGGATCAGCAGCTTGAGCACCACCAGGATGGCGAGGAACAGCCCGCCGATCACCAGCGCCTCGGAGAGCCAGCGCGGCTCGATCACCCCCTCGATGAGGGCGGAGACGGGCTGTTCCAGCCAGAAGGCGGCCAGCGCCGAACCGATCCAGGCGGCGATGCCCAGGAACTCCCGCACGAAGCCGCGCAGGAAGGCGAGGATGCCCGAGACCACCATCACGAAGAGGAGGACGCCATCGACCCAGGTCATGGTGCGGCGCGGTATAGCCGGGGCGTCAAGGAGCGTCACCCTTCCCGGCGGGGCCGCGCCGCCGCACCGTCGCCGCCGCGAAGGGGGCCACCAGATCGGCGAGGTGGCCGATCTCGACCAGCGCGATCCCCTCCACGGCGGGCGGCGGCTTGTTGCCGCGCGCCAGGCGCCGCGGCAGCACCGCCCGGCCGAAGCCGAGCTTCTGCGCCTCGCGCAGCCGCTGCTCGGCCTGCGCCACCTGCCGCACCTCGCCGGAGAGGCCGACCTCGCCGAAATACACCGCATCCGCCTCGGTGGGCCGGTCGGTCATGGCGGAGACGAGGGCCGCGGCCACCGCCAGGTCGGCCGCCGGCTCGGTGATGCGCAGGCCGCCGGCGATGTTCAGATAGACCTCCGCCTGGGCGAAACTCAGCCCGCAGCGCGCCTCCAGCACCGCCAGCAGCATCGCCAGCCGTCCGCCATCCCAGCCCACCACCTGCCGGCGCGGCGAGCCGCCGGAGGAGGGGGCGAGCAGCGCCTGCACCTCCACCAGCACGGGCCGCGTGCCCTCCAGCCCGGCGAAGACGGCGCTGCCCGAGATGTTGCCCCGCCGCTCGGCCAGGAACAGCGCGGAGGGGTTGGGCACCTCGACGAGGCCGCCCTCGGTCATCTCGAAGACGCCGATCTCGTCGGTGGCGCCGAAGCGGTTCTTCACGGCGCGCAGGATGCGGAACTGGTGGCCGCGGTCGCCTTCGAAATAGAGGGTGGCGTCCACCATGTGCTCCAGCACGCGGGGGCCGGCCAGGGTGCCTTCCTTCGTCACGTGCCCCACCAGCACCAGCGCGAAGCCGCGCGACTTGGCCAGCCGGATGAGCTCGGCCGCGCAGGCGCGCACCTGGGCCACCGTGCCGGGGGCGGAATCCAGCGTGTCGAGCCACAGGGTCTGGATGGAGTCGATCACCACCAGCGCGGCGTCGCGCTCGGCCTCCAGGGTCGCGGCGATGTCGCGCAGCGCGCCGGCCGAGGCGAGGCCCATGGGCGAGGCGGTGAGCCCGAGGCGCTGGGCGCGCAGACGCACCTGGGCCACCGCCTCCTCGCCCGAGATGTAGAGCACGCGCCGCCCGGCCTCGGCCATGCGCGCGGCCGCCTGCAGCAGCAGGGTGGACTTGCCGATGCCCGGATCGCCCCCCACCAGCACGGCCGAGGCCGGCACGAAGCCCCCGCCCAGCACGCGATCGAGCTCGGCGATGCCGGTGCGGTCGCGCGGCGGCGGCGCGCCCTCGCCCGCGAGTCCGAGGATCTCGATGCCGCGGCCGGGCGGGGCCTTGGCGGCAGGGCCGGGGCCCTGGCGCGGCGCCTCCTCGACCAGGGTGTTCCATTCGCCGCAGCCGTCGCAGCGCCCCTGCCATTTGGCATGCGCCGCCCCGCAGGACTGGCAGACGTAGCGGACGCGGTCCTTCGCCATGGCTCAGGGATGGCGCGGCGGCGCGCGCCAGTCCATCGGCACGTGCCGGAAGGGCAGGGCGGCGAGGTCGAGCGCGGCGGGGCCGGGCGCGTCGCACTCCACGATGGCGCTGCAGCGCCCGGCGAAGGCGGCGCGGAAATGGTTCTTCGCCTTGTTCGCCAGCAGGCGCACCCCGTCGAGGGCGATGCCGTGCAGGTCGAAGAAGGCGGGGTCCACCACCGCCTCCTTGCGCGAGGTCAGCACCACCCGCAGCCGGCCGCGGCGGATCACGGCGGTGGGGCCGAAATCCACCGGCGCGCCGTGCTCGAAGGGGCCGGTGTTCAGGAAGCGGCCCTGGGTCAGCGCCTCCACCCGCCCCGCGACGGGCACGGGCGGGCCGAAAGCCGGCGTGGTGCGCCCGCCCAACTCGCGCGCGAAGGGCCCGCCCGGCCCGGCAGCCCAGGCGGCCTGCACGGCGTCGGGGTCATGCAGGAAGCAGAACACGGTTTCGACATCGGGCGCGCGCTCGACCAGCGCGCGCAGCAGGCCGGGCGTGTCCGCCGCGCCGCCGGAGAGCGGGTTGTCCGCCGGGTCGAGCAGCGCGACGAGGCCGGGCGGGGCGGCCAGCGCCTGCGCCAGTGCCGCCTCGGGCGGGGGCAGCGAGACGGCGAAGCGCGCGCGCCGCGCGGCGATCGCATCGGCCAGCCGCCGCGCCAGGGCGCGGGCGGCCGCGTGCTCCTCCGCCCAGACCATGGCGGCGGGGCCGGCCCAGGGCGAATCCCCCCAGGCGAAGCCGCCGAACAGCGAGGCGTCGAGGATGGGGGCGCGCTCGGCCGCCGCCGCCTCGGCCCAGACCTCGGCCATCGGGCCCGCCTCGTGGCGCATGTGGAAGCTGTGCAGCACCATGGGCAGCTTCACGAGCGCGCCATGGATGGGGCGGCCGGCCAGCGCGCGCTCGAGCAGCGCCAGCGCCCGGGCGGCGGCGGCGTCCATGTCCACATGCGGATAGGTGCGATAGACCGAGGCGCCGTCGAGCAGCCCGATCATCCGCGGCGAGACGTTGCCGTGGACGTCGAAGCTCGCCACCAGCTTCGCGCGCGGCCCGAGCGCGGCGCGCACGCGGCGGATGATGGTCAGGTCCGCCTCCGGGTCGCTCTCGGTGACGCAGGCGCCGTGCAGCGAGAGGTAGCAGCCCTCGAAGCCGCCCCGGGCCAGCCCCTCCTCCACCTCCTCCATCCAGGCGGCGAAGGCGGCGTCGGTCATCGGCCCGCCGGGCTGGGCGGCGGCGCAGCGCAGCACGGTCGCGTCCCAATGCGGGCGGGCGGCGAGGAAGGCGTCGAGGGCGCCGAGCTCCGTGGCCGTGCCGCGATAGCGCGCCAGCGCCTCGGGCCCCGCCACCCATTCGCGGCCCTGGAAGGCCGAGAGCGGGGTGGGCGCGGGGGCGAAACTGTTGCCCTCGAACCAGAGGCGGGCGGCGGCGATCCTCGGCATCGCGCCGTGATGGCGGCTGGCGCCGCGGCGCGCAACCCGCCCCTTGCGGCGCGGCCCCGGGCGCTCGATGTGCAGGCGATGCCCGACAGCATCATCGGCCTTCGCCTCGGCCTGGATCACAGCTACGCCCGCCTGCCGGAGCGCTTCCACGCGCGCGTCGCGCCGACGCCGGTGGCGGCGCCGCGGCTTCTGCGCCTGAACGCGCCGCTGGCGGAGGCGCTGGGGCTCGATCCCGCGCTGCTGGCGAGCCCCGCGGGGGTGGCCATCCTCGCCGGAAACGCCCTGCCGGAGGACGCGCAGCCCATCGCCATGGCCTATGCGGGCCACCAGTTCGGCGGCTTCACGCCGCAGCTCGGCGACGGGCGGGCCATCCTGCTGGGCGAGGTGATCGCCCCCGACGGCGCGCGGCATGACCTGCAGCTCAAGGGCGCGGGGCGCACCCCCTTCTCGCGCGGGGCGGATGGCCGGGCGGCGCTGGGCCCGGTGCTGCGCGAGTATCTGATCAGCGAGGCGATGCACGCGCTCGGCATTCCCACCACGCGCAGCCTCGCCGCCGTGGCCAGCGGCGAGCCGGTGTTCCGCGAAACCCCCCTGCCCGGCGCGGTGCTGGCGCGGGTGGCGGCGAGCCACATCCGGGTGGGCAGTTTCCAGTTCTTCGCCGCGCGCGGCGACGCAGAGGCGCTGCGCCTGCTGGCCGACCATGCCATCGCCCGCCACGACCCCGCCGCGGCCGAGGCCCCGCACCCCCACCGCGCCTTCTTCGAGGGGGTGATGGCGCGGCAGGCGGCGCTGGTGGCGCGCTGGATGCTGGTGGGCTTCATCCACGGCGTGATGAACACCGACAACACCACCATCAGCGGCGAGACCATCGACTACGGCCCCTGCGCCTTCATGGACGCCTACGACCCCGCGACGGTGTTCAGCTCGATCGACCATTACGGCCGCTACGCCTACGGCAACCAGCCGCGCATCATGGCCTGGAACCTCGCCCGGCTGGCCGAGGCGCTGCTGCCGCTCTTCGACGAGAGCGAGGAGGCGGCGCTGGAGTGGGCGCGCGCCGCCGTCGGCCGTTTCGCCCCCCTGTTCGAGGCCGCCTACGCGCAGGGGCTGCGCGCGAAGCTCGGCCTTGTGACCGCCGAGGAGGGCGACGAGGCGCTGGCCGCCGCGCTGCTCGCCCGCATGGCCGAGGCGCGGCTCGACTTCACCAACTCCTTCCGCGCCCTGGCCGAGGCGGCGGAGGGCGCGACGCCCGAGGCGCTGGCCCCGCTCGGCGACTGGCTGGACGGCTGGCGCGCGCGGCTGGCGCGCGAGCCCGGCACGCCGGCGGAGAAGGCGGCCGCCCTGCGCCGCGCCAACCCCGCCGTCATCCCGCGCAACCATCTGGTGGAGGAGGCGCTCTCCGCCGCCGTGGAGCGCGAGGACCTCGCGCCCTTCGACGCGCTGCTCGCCGTGCTGCGCCGGCCCTTCGAGGCGCCGCCGCCGCGCTACGCCGCCCCCGCGCCGCCGGGCGGGGCGCCCTACATCACCTTCTGCGGCACCTGACAGGGCGCGCGCGCGCCTCTAGCATCTCGCTCCCACACAGGAAGGGGGAACGGGCCATGCCAGAAGGGAGCATGCCGGCCGGCGCGGTGCAGGACGCGCTGGTGATCGGCGCCGGCTTCTCCGGCCTCTACGCGCTGCACGCGCTGCGCGACCGGCTCGGCCTCTCCGTCACCGTGCTGGAGGCGGCCGACGGGGTGGGCGGCACCTGGCACTGGAACCGCTATCCCGGCGCGCGCTGCGACAGCGAGAGCCACTCCTACTGCTACGCCTTCTCCGAGGCGCTGTGGCGCGAATGGGAATGGACCGAGCGCTATCCCGGCCATGAGGAGATCCGCCGCTACCTGAACTGGGTGGCGGACCGGCTCGGCCTGCGCCGCGACATCCGCCTGGGCCGGCGCGTCACCGAGGCGCGCTGGGACGAGGCGGCCGGCCTCTGGCGCGTGGCGACGGAAAACGGCGAGCGCCACGCCGCCCGCTTCCTCATCGCCGCGGTGGGCTGCCTCTCCAGCGCCAACATCCCCGCCATCGAGGGGCTGGAGAGCTTCGCGGGGCAGGTGGCGCACACCGGCGAATGGCCGCGCGAAGGGGTGGCCTTCGCCGGCCGGCGCGTGGGGCTGATCGGCACCGGCTCCACCGGCATCCAGGCCGCGCCGGTGATCGCGGAGCAGGCGGCGCACCTCACCGTGTTCCAGCGCACGCCCAACTACAGCGTGCCGGCGCGCAACGCGCCCCTCTCGCCGGAGTTCAAGGCCTGGGTGCGCGAAAGCCGCGCCGAGATCCTGCGGGTGATGCACGCCACCGCCAACGGCCACCCCTTCACCGTGCGCGACCAGTCGGCGCTGGAGGTGGAGGCGGCCGAGCGCGAGGCGCTCTACGAGGCCGCCTGGGCGAAGGGCGGCATGCAGTTCCGCGCCACCTTCCGCGACATCCTGACCGACAAGGCGGCGAACGACACCGCCTCCGACTTCATCCGCCGCAAGATCCGCGAGATCGTGAAGGACCCCGAGACGGCGCGGAAGCTCACCCCCACCGACCACCCCTACGCCGCCAAGCGCCCGCCGATCGACAGCGGCTATTTCGAGACCTTCAACCGCCCCAACGTCACGCTGGTGGACCTGCGCGAGGATCCCATCCTGCGCGTCACGCCCCGCGGCGTCCTCACCCGCAGCGGCGAGCACGCGCTGGAGGTGCTGGTCTTCGCCACCGGCTTCGACGCGCTGACGGGGCCGCTGCTGCGGCTGAACCTGACCGGGCGCGGCGGGCTGAGCCTGGCCGAGGCCTGGCGCGAGGGGCCGAGAAGCTGGCTCGGCCTCGCCGTGCCGGGCTTTCCCAACCTGTTCACCATCACCGGCCCCGGCAGCCCCTCGGTGCTGACCAACATGCCCGTGGCCATCGAGCAGCATGTGGAGTGGATCGAGCGCTGCCTCGGCCACATGCGCGCGCGCGGCCTCGCCCGCATCGAGGCGCGGGAGGAGGCGGCGGCGCGCTGGGGGCGGGAGGTGGAGGCCGCCGCCGCGGCCACGCTGCTGCCCATGGCGGCGAGTTCCTGGTACCTCGGCGCCAATGTACCGGGGAAGCCGCGCGTCTTCATGCCCTATGCCGGCGGCATGGCGCGCTACCGCGCCCTCTGCGAGGAGGTGGCGGCGAGGGGCTACGAGGGCTTCGCCTTCGCGCGCGGACCTGCGCCGGCGATTGACGCCGCTGGCGGAGTGGTTCCCAATCCCGCGCATGGGCCGGGCGCCGCATGATCCGGCCCGCGTGAGGAGACGCCGGAGCATGATCACCCGCCGCACCATGGGCCTTCGCGGCCTTGCTCTCGCCGGGGTCGGCGCGCTCGCCGCGCCCGCGCCCCTGCTTGCCCAGGGCTGGCAGCCCAGCGGGCCCATCCGCATCATCGTGCCCTTCCCGGCCGGCGGCACCACCGACATCCTGGCGCGGCTCTTCGCCCAGCGCCTGACCGAGACGATGGGCGTCTCGGTGGTGGTGGAGAACCGCGGCGGCGGCGGCGGCTCCATCGGCGCGGACGTGGTGGCCAAGGCCGCGCCCGACGGGCAGACGCTGCTGTTCCACAACCTCACCTTCTCGACCACCACGGCGGCGCTGGAGTTCGTGAACCGCGCGCCGCACTCCATCGAGCGGGACTTCGCGCCGATCACCCTCGGCGCGAATGTGCCGATGATCCTGCTGGTGAACGCGCAGGTGCCCGCCCGCACCCTGACCGAGTTCATCGCCTGGGCGCGGGCGCAGAACCCGCCGCCCTTCTACGGCTCCACCGGCCCCGGCAGCACGATGAACCTGGTGGGCGAAATCCTGAAGCGCGACGGCAACTTCCAGATGGAGCACGTGCCCTTCCGCGGCGCCGCGCCGCTGGTGCAGGACATGCTGGCCGGGCGCATCGCCTTCGGCGGCGACCAGCTCTCCTCCTCGCTGCAGCACATCCGCTCCGGCACGCTGAAGCCCATCGCCACCCTGGCCAACCAGCGCCCGCGCGTGCTGCCCGATGTGCCCACGGTGCGCGAGCAGGGCTTCCCGAACGCCGAGCTGCTGGGCTGGAACGGCTTCTTCGCCCCTGCGCGCACGCCCGCGCCGGTGCTCGCCCGGCTGCATGCGGAGGTCGCGGCGGCCGCGCGCCACCCCGCGGTGGCGAACCGCATCCTGGAGCTGGGCGCCGAGCCCGGCGGCAACAGCCCCGAGGAGTTCGGCGCCTCTGTCCATGCGCAGATCGCCGCCGTCCGCCCGCTGGTGCAGGCGCTCAGGATGCAGGTGGAGTGACGCGGATGCGCCTCTCCCGCCGGGCGCTCGGCGCCGCCGCCCTTCTCGCCGCCCCGGGCCTCGCGCGCGCGCAGGCCTGGCAGCCGGGCGGGCCCATCCGCGTCGTCGTGCCCTTCGCCGCGGGCGGCACGACGGACATCCTCGCCCGCCTCTACGCGCAGCGCCTGTCGGAGACGCTGGGCGTGCCCATGCTGGTGGAGAACCGCGGCGGCGGCGGCGGCTCCATCGGCGCGGACCTGGTGGCGAAGGCCCCGCCGGACGGGCAGGTGCTGCTGTTCCACAACTCCACCTTCTCGGCCACCACGGCGGTGCTCGAGTTCAACAACCGCGCGCCGCACTCCATCGAGCGCGACTTCGCGCCGATCACCCTCGGCGCGCTGGTGCCCACCGTGATCCTTGTCCATCCCTCGGTGCCGGCGACGAACCTCGCGGAGTGGATTGCCTGGGCGCGCGCCCAGCCGCGCCCGCCCTTCTACGGCTCCACCGGCCCCGGCAGCGCGGGGCATCTGGTGGGCGAGGTGCTGAAGCGCGACGGCAACTTCGACATGGAGCATGTGCCCTTCCGCGGCGCCTCGCTGCTCGTGCAGGAGATGCTGGCCGGGCGCATCCCCTTCGGCGGCGACCAGCTCTCCTCCGCGCTGCCGCACATCCGTTCGGGGGCGCTGCGGCCCATCGCCATCCGCTCCACCAGCCGCTCGCGCATGCTGCCGGACATCCCGACGGTGGCGGAGCAGGGGTTTCCCAACGCCGCGATCCTCGGCTGGAACGGCTGGTTCGCCCCCGCCCGCACGCCCGAACCGGTGCTGGCGCGGCTGCAGGCCGAGATCGCGGCAGCCGCGCGCCATCCGCCGCTGGCCGCGCGCATCGAGGAGCTGGGGGCGGACCCGGGCGGCAACAGCAGCGCCGAGTTCCGCGAGATGGTGCACGCCCAGGTGGCCGCGCTCAGGCCCATCGTCGCCTCGCTGGGGCTGCGGGCGGAGTAGCGCGCGGGGCCGGCCCGCTCACCCGGCCGGCGCGAGCGCCGCCGCCGCTTCGCCCGAGAGCCAGGCGCCCGCCACCGTGCCGGCGAAGCGGCTGTGCGTCGCCTCGCCGGCGAAGGCGAGGCGGCCCTCGCCGAGCGGCCGCGCCAGCAGGGCGCGCGAGGCGTGGTGCCCCGGCCGCGCATGGCTGTAGCTGCCGAGGAAGCAGGGATCATCGCCCCAGCGGGTGATCAGCGCCTCGCCCAGCGCGCCCTCGCCGAACATGGCGGCGAAATCGGCGCGCGCGGCGGCCTCCGTCGCCGCCACGCCCTCCTTCAGCAGGTCCCAGGCGCGGTCGCCGCCGACGAAGCCGAAGACGATGGGCGCGCCGAAGGGGCGGAAGATCCAGCTCATCGGCTGCGGCGCCGCGGGCGTCACGGCGCGGCGGGCGGAATGGAAGGGCGGCAGCCCCACATCGCGGAGCAGGCGGAAGCCGAACTTGGTCAGCAGCCCCATGGGCAGGCCGGCGATGGCGGCCCGCACCTCCGCCGGCAGCTCCGGCACGAAGCGCAGCCCGCCCGCGGCCAGCACGCCGGTCGAGACGGTGACGATGGCGCGCCCCGCGCGCAGCGCGCCCCAGGGGCCCTCCAGCACCACGCCGGGCCCGCGCCAGTCGAGCCGCGTCACCGGGTGGCGAAGCCGGATGGGCAGGCCCTCCGCCAGCCGCGCCACCAGCCCGCCCACGCCCTCCTGCGGCAGCAGGTTCGGGCCGTCGAGGGCGGTCCTCACATAGTCCTCGAGCGAGAGGCGCGAGAGCGCCGCCCCGTTGATCTGGTGGCCGAGCCAGTGCGCGATCGTCGCGTCCCAGGGCCCGCCGCGCGGTGCGGCCTCGCTCGCCGCGCGGTCCGGCGCGAGGGGGGCGGCGGCCAGCGCCGCCTCGAAGGCGCGGTGGGCGCGCCAGTAGGCGGCGAGCTCCTCCTGCGTCGCGAAGCGGTCGCCGAGATGCAGGTGCCGCTCGCGCACCCGGTCATGGTCCACATGCGCGCCGAGATGCGCCGCCAGCGGGTTCTCGCGCGCCTGGTGCAGCCAGGTGGCGCCATGGTCGAACACCGCGCCCAGCGTGGTGCAGGCATGGGCGCGGCCGCCCGCGCGGTCCTTCGCCTCCAGCACCACGCAGGAGCGCCCCGCGGCGAGGAGCGCGCGCGCGGCCGCGATGCCCGCCACCCCCGCGCCGAGGATCGCGACCTCCACCTCTGGATCGGTTCCCGCCATGCCCGCATCATGGCGCGGATCGAGGAGGACGCCCATGCTTCAGCCACCGCCCGCCGAGCCCGGGATGCGCGAGGAGGAGGTGGACACGCCCGCCCTGCTGCTCGACCTCGACGCCTTCGAGCACAACCTCGCCGCCATGGCGGCGCTGCTGGCGCCGACGGGGGCGAAGCTGCGCGCGCACGCCAAGACGCACAAGTCGCCGGTGATCGCGCTGCGGCAGATGGCGCATGGTGCGATCGGCCAATGCGTGCAGAAGGTGGCGGAGGCGGAAATCCTCGCCTGGGGCGGCGTGCCCGACGTGATGGTGACGAACGAGGTGGTGGGCGCGCGCAAGCTCGCGCGGCTCGCGGCGCTGGCGCGCATCGCGCGCGTCTCGGTCTGCGCGGACGATCCCGCGCATGTGGCGGCCATCGAGGCGGCGGCCGAGGCGGCGGGGGTGCGCATCCCCGTGCTGGTGGAGATCGACGTGGGCGCGGCGCGCTGCGGCCTGCCGCCCGGCCCGCCCGCGGTGGCGTTGGCCGAGCGCATCGCCGCCTCGCGCCACCTCTCCTTCGGCGGGCTGCAGGCCTATCACGGCAGCGCCCAGCACATCCGCGAGCCGGAGCGCCGCGCCGCCGCCATCGCCGCCGCGGCCGAGCACGCGCGCCGCACGGTGGAGCAGCTCCGCCAGCGCGGGCTGGAGTGCCCGGTGGTGGGCGGCGGCGGCACCGGCACCTTCGCGCATGAGGCGGCGAGCGGCGTCTATACGGAAATCCAGGCCGGCTCCTACGCCTTCATGGATGCGGACTACGCGCGCAACGGGCAGGCGCCGCCCTTCCGCCAGTCGCTGTTCGTGCTGGCCACGGTGATGAGCGCGGCGAGCCCGCACATCGCCGTGCTGGACGCGGGCCACAAGGCGGTGCCGACCGACAGCGGCTATCCGCTCGTGCATGGGCGGGAGCGGGTGCGCTACGTCTCCGCCTCCGACGAGCACGGCAAGCTCATGGTGGAGGACCCCGCCGACCGCCCCGCGCTCGGCGAGAGGCTGCGCCTCGTGCCCGGCCATTGCGACCCGACGGTGGATCGCTACGACTGGTATGTGGGCGTGCGGAAGGGGCGGGTGGAGTGCCTCTGGCCCGTCGCCGCCCGCGGGGCGATGGCGTAGCGCGGCCCGCGCAGGGCCGCGGCGGAAGCGCCCGCGGCTATCGCCGGCGCCAGGCCTGGGTGGCGCGCTCGATGCGCCCCGCGCCGGCGAGATGCAGCAGCTTCAGCGCGACATTGACGGCGAGGATCGCCACCGCCATGGCGGCGGCCGCGCTCACCTGCCCCGCCTCGTCCATGTGGATCACGGCGACCGAGGCGGGCTTGGTGTCGGGCCCGTAGAGGAAGACCACCGCGCTCACCGTCGTCATCGCGTTGACGAAGAGATAGACGAAGATGTCGAGCGTGGCGGGCAGGCAGATGGGCAGCGTCACGCGCCCGAAGGTGACCCAGACGGGCACCTTCAGGCTCGCGCCCACGCTCTCGAACTCCGGGTCGAGCTGGCGGATCGCCGTCACCGCCGTCAGGTGGCAGACGGTGTAGAAGTGGATGATGGAGTTGAGCACCAGGATGGCGAGGGTGCCGTAGAGGAAGCCCAGGGGGTTCGCGGGATCGTTGAAGAACAGGATGTAGGCGAGGCCGAGCACCAGCCCCGGCACCGCGAGCGGCAGCGTGGCCGCGAGCGAGAGGAGCCGCGGCAGCGGCCCGGCCACGCGCCCGCGCTCGATCATGTAGGCCAGCACGAACACCAGCACCGTGCCGAGCAGCGCCGTCCAGAAGGCCATGCGGATGGAGGTCCAGAGGCTGCCCCAGCCCGCGGAATCGAAGCGCGCGAAATCGTAGTTGGCGAGGGTGAGCTCGAGGTTCCACGGCCAGAAGCGGATGAAGCTGCCCCAGACGGCCAGCCCCACCACGCCCAGCAGCAGCGCGGCGACGACGAGGCAGAAGGCGAAGAGCGGCCAGTCCCGCCCGGCGCGCGGCCGGGGCTCCAGCGGCACGGCGCGGCCGGAGAAGACGCTGCCCTGCCGCCGCTGCGCCCAGAGATCGAGGAGGAAGGCGCCCACCGCCGGCAGCAGCAGAACGAGGCCCACCACCGCGCCCATGTTGAAGTTCTGCTGCCCGATCACCTGCTTGTAGATCTCGGTGGCGAGCACCGGGAACTGCCCGCCGATCACCTTGGGGATGCCGAAATCCGTCACCACCAGGGTGAAGACGACGACGCAGGCCGAGACGATGCCGCCCAGCGCCCCCGGCAGCGTGACGGTGGCGAAGATGCGCCCGCGCCCCGCCTTGAGCGCGGCGGCTGCCTCGTAGAGCCTCCCATCCGCGCCGGAGAGCGCGACGGACAGGATCAGCGCCGCATGCGGGAAGCAGTAGAACGCCTGCGCCATGACGATGCCGATCGGGCCGTAGATGCTCTCGCCCATCAGCAGGCCGCGCAGCATCCCCTGGTTGCCGAAGAGATAGACCAGCGCCAGCGCGGGCAGCAGCGAGGGTGCGAGCACCGGCAGCAGCATCACCGCCCGGAACAGCGGCTTGAGCGGCATGCAGGAGCGCGTCAGCGCATAGGCGTAGGCGAAGGCCGCCGGCACCACGAAGAGCGTGGTCAGCCCCGCCGTCCAGAGACTGTTCCAGGCCGAGACGGCGAGGCTCGGCGTCGTCACATAGGCGGCGAAGTTGGCGAGGCCGACGAAGCGGCCCTGCGCGTCCTCGAAGGCGCGCACCAGCAGCCAGGCGAGCGGCAGGACCAGCGCCACCAGCATCAGCAGCCCCGCCGCGCCGAGCGCGAGGCCGATCACGCGCTGGTCGGCGGAGAGAACGGGGCGCAGGCCCCGGCCGAGGGCCGCCTCAGCCATCGGGATAGGTCATCACGCGGTCGGCGGGGATGGCGACGCGCAGCTTCGCCACCCGTCCGAGATCGAGGCGCGGGATCTGCGCGGAGGGCACATCGGCCTCCAGCCGCACGCCCTCGGCCAAGAGATGCACGCGGCAGACGGGGCCGAGGAACTCCACCCCCGTCACCAGCGCCTCGAAGGCGCCCGGGTGGCCCTCCGCCTCGGGGCCGAGGCGCACATCCTCGGGCCGGACGAAGGCGCGCGCCGCCTGGCCGGGGCTGAGCGAGGCCGCGCCCTCCGCCTCGATCCGGACGGGGCCGGCGCGCAGCCGGCGCGGCGCCTCCACCTCGGCCGAGAAGCTGCCCGAGCGGCCGACGAAGCCCGCCACGAAGGCGGAGGCGGGGCGGCGATACACCTCCTCCGGCGTGCCGATCTGCTCGATGCGCCCCGCATTCATCACCACGATGCGGTCGGAGACGGAGAGCGCCTCCTCCTGGTCATGCGTCACCATGATCGTGGTGACGCCGAGCGACTTCTGCAGCGCGCGCAGCTCGGTGCGCAGCCGCGCGCGGACGATCGCGTCGAGGGCGGAGAGCGGCTCGTCCAGCAGCAGCAGCCCGGGGCGGTTGGCCAGCGCGCGCGCCAGCGCCACGCGCTGCTGCTGCCCGCCCGAGAGCTGCGCGGGATATTTGCGCGCATGCTCCTCGAGCCCGACCATGGCCAGCAGCTCCGCCACGCGGGCCTGCACCTTCTCGCGCGGCCAGGCGGGGCCGCGCAGGCCGTAGGCGATGTTCCGCCGCACATCCAGGTTGGGGAACAGCGCATAGGACTGGAAGACGATGCCGACATCGCGCTCGCCCGGCGGCAGCCGCGTGATGTCGCGCCCGGCCTGGACGATGCGCCCCTCGCTCGGCGGATCGAGCCCGGCGATGGCGCGCAGCAGCGTGGTCTTGCCGCAGCCGGAGGGGCCGAGGAAGGAGACGAACTCCCCCTCCCGGACCTCCAGCGAGACGCGATCGAGCGCCGTGAAGCGCCCGAAGCGCTTGGTCACCTCCTGCACCGTGAGATGGACGGGCCGGGGCGCGGCGCGCGCCGCGAGGTCGAACATCGGCGCCGCGGCCTCAGTTGCGCGGGGCGGATTTCCCGTCGAAGCGCCGCGTCCATTCGCGCAGGATCTCCTCGCGGCGGGCGGCGATGGCGGCGAAATCCTGGTTCACCAGGCGCTGGGCGAACTCCGCCGGGTAGTTCTGCACCGAGGGCGCCACATCGGGGTGCGCCACCAGCGCGTAGAAGCGGCCGTAGAGCTCGTTCGCCTCGCGGCTCACCGTCCAGTCCACGAGCCGGCGCGCGGCCTCGAGGTGGCGGGTGCCGCGCAGGATGGCGGTGGCCTCCAGGTCGAAGCCCACGCCGTCGGTCGGCACGATGACGTCGATGGGCGCGCCCTGGTTGCGCAGCGCCACCGAACGCATGTCGAAGCTGAGGCCCACCGCGTATTCGCCGCGCGCGGCGTTGTTGCAGGGGGCGCTGCCGGAATGGGTGTAGACCTGGATGTTCTCGTGCAGCCGCGTCATGTAGTCCCAGGCGCGCGCCTCGCCCATGGCGCCCATCCAGCCCGCGACGGTCAGGAAGCCGGTGCCGGAGGAGGCCGGGTTGGGCATGGCCACCTGGCCGCGGAAGGCGGGGTTGAGCAGATCGGCCCAGGTCGCGGGCCGGGGCAGGCCGCGGCTTTGCGCCACCACCCGGTTGAAGCAGATGGCGGCGACGAAGGCGTCCATCCCCGTCCAGGTCATCGGCTCGCGCGGGCTGCGGAAGTTGGGGCGCAGCGCGGCGGCGCCGGGCGGGGTGTAGGGTTCGAGCATGTCGAGCGCCTCGAGCTGGAGCAGGCTGAAGACGCTGAGGCCCCAGATCACGTCGGCGCGCGGGTTGGCCCGTTCGGCGATCAGCCGGGCGGTGATCACGCCGGTGGAATCGCGCACCCAGGCGATCTCGATGCCCGGCACCGCGCGCTCGGCGGCCGCCTTGAAGGGCGCGAGCTGCTCGTTCTCGAGGGCGGTGTAGACGGTCAGCCGCGTGCGGCTCTGCGCCTCGGCGGCCCCGGCGGACAGCGTCAGCGCGGCAAGGGTGGTGAGCAGAAGGCGGCGCATGGGGCGTCTCCCTGATGGCGTCTCGCGGCGGCAAGGTTGGCCGGGCCCGGTTCCCGAGGGAACGCGGAGTGTGTGACAATGCCGTGAAATCCGCCGCCACCGCCGGCGATCCCTGGCCCTTCCCGGCTGGTCGGGTAGCTTCCTGGCGCGGAGGCGGGCAGGCGGGATGGGCGGCGCGGCGGACATCATCATCGTGGGGGCGGGCATCCTCGGCCTTGCGCATGCGCTGGCGGCGGCGCGGCGGGGGCTGCGCCCACTGGTCCTGGACCGCGACGCGCAGGCCAATGGCGCCTCGGTGCGCAATTTCGGCTTCGTCACCGTCACCGGCCAGCAGGCGGGGGAGTGCTGGCGGCGCGCGCTGCGCTCGCGCGATGTGTGGGAGGAGGTGGCGCCCGCCGCCGGCATCGAGGTGGTGCAGCAGGGCCTTGCGGTGCTGGCGCGGCGCGCGGAATCGGCGGCGGTGCTGGAGGCCTTCGCGCGCACCGAGATGGGCGCGGCCTGCACCCTGCTCGACGCGGCGGAGGCCGCGCGCCGCTTTCCTGACCTCGCGCGCGGCGCGCCCCGCGCCCTGCTCTGGAGCCCGCATGAGCGCCGGGTGGAGAGCCGCGAGGCCATCCCGCGCCTCGCCGCCTGGCTCGAGCAGACGCAAGGGGTGACGATCCACCGCAACGTGATGGTGCGCGGGGTGGAGGAGAACGGGGTGGAGACGAGCGCTGGCCGCTTTTCGGCCCCGCTCATCGTCGTCTGCCCCGGCGACGACTTCCTGACGCTCTTTCCCGACCGCATCGCCGCCCAGGGGGTGACGAAGTGCAAGCTGCACATGCTGCGCCTCGCCTCGCCCGGCTTCCGCCTCCCCGGGGCGGTGATGAGCGACCTCGGCCTGGTGCGCTACCTCGGCTATGCCGAACTCCCGGAG
Source organism: Roseococcus sp. (assembly GCA_026414745.1). Classification (GTDB taxonomy): domain Bacteria; phylum Pseudomonadota; class Alphaproteobacteria; order Acetobacterales; family Acetobacteraceae; genus Roseococcus. The sequence goes on along the minus strand of JAOAIK010000044.1, from coordinate 520 downwards.
GCCGAGGCGCTGCGCCCCGTGCTCTGGCGCGAACAGCGCGCGCAGCTCGAGGCGGGCGTGCACCTCATCGTCGTGCAGTCGGCCGACGGCCCGCTGGTGGTGGGCGACAGCCACCACTACGGCGCCACGCCCGATCCCTTCCAGCCCGAGGCGGTGGACGCGCTGATCCTGGAGGAGTTCCGGGCCGCCCTCGGCATCCCGCCGCCGCCGGTGATCGAACGCTGGACCGGCATCTATGCCTCCGCCCCCGGCAAGCTGATGTTCCGCGACGCGCCGGCGCCCCATATCCGTCTGGTCATGGTCACGAGCGGCACCGGCGCCTCCACCGCCTTCGCGATCGCTGAGGAGACGCTGGCCGAGCTGCAAGGAGAGAGCCGATGAGCGCACTCAAGGCCGTGATCCTCGACTGGGCCGGCACCGTCATCGACCATGGCAGCCGCGCGCCGATGGGCGCCTTCGTCGAGGTGTTCCGCCGCTTCGGCGTCGAGATCACGATCGCCGAGGCGCGCGGGCCGATGGG
>JAOAIK010000001.1 GCA_026414745.1 Roseococcus sp. | reverse complement strand
GAGGACAAGCTGATCGTGGCGCGCGCGCGCAAGATCCAGCGCTTCCTCAGCCAGCCCTTCCATGTGGCGGAGGTGTTCACCGGCACGCCGGGCGTCTTCGTGAAGCTCGAGGACACGATCCGCAGCTTCGCCGCCATCTGCGCCGGGGAATACGACCACCTGCCGGAGGCCGCCTTCTACATGGTCGGCACCATCGAGGACGCGGTGAAGAAGGCCGAGACGCTCAAGCAGGCGGCGTGATGTTCGCGGCCAGGCGCCGGGCGGTCGCATCCGCGGTGCTGGCCTGCACCGCGCCGCCAGAGCGCCTGGGGGAGGATCGATCGGGCAGCGCCGGCCGGCCTTCGGCCGGCTGTCCGGAGGGGGCGCGGCGCCCGATCGGGCATCGCGCGGTGTAATGGACCGGGGGCGCAGATGGCCACTTTTCAGCTCGAACTCGTCTCGCCGGAAAGGCTCCTGCTCTCGCGGCCGGTCGAGATGGTCGTCATCCCCGCCGCCGAGGGCGAGATGGGGGTGCTGCCGGGCCATGCCCCGATGATCGTGGCGCTGCGCGGCGGCGTGATCTCGGTGCGCGAGGGCGGGCAGGAGACGGAGCGCCTGTTCGTCGCCGGCGGCTTCGCCGAGATCGGGCCGGAGCGCGTCACCATCCTCGCCGACGAGGCGACCCCGGTGGCGGAACTGTCCCGGGCCGAGGCCGAGTCGCGCATCGCCGCGGCCGAGCAGGACTACCTCGCCGCCGCGGCCGAGAGCCCGGAGAAGCGCGAGGCGGCGATGAACCGCCTGCTCGCCATGCGGGCCATGCGCGAGGCCGCCCAGGCGGGTTGAATTCCGCCGCCGCGCGCCGCATGTCCAGCGCGGGGAGTGGGGTGGCATGAAGCACTGGACGATCGAGCAGGTGGCCTGGGACAGGTTCGACCCCGCGAAGGTCGACCCGGAGGTGGTGCCGCTGGTCAAGGCGGCCGCCATGGTGGAGCGCAACGGCGACGACTACGCGCTCTATCTCAAGTCGGTCTTCCGGGACGATCCCGATTTCCAGCAGGCCGCCGAGAACTGGGCCGTCGAGGAGGTGCAGCACGGCGACGCGCTCGGCAAATGGGCCACTCTCGCCGATCCCTCCTTCGACTACCCCGCCGCCTTCGAGAAGTACCGCGCCGGCTTCAAGATCGACGTGAAGGCGGACGCCTCCATCCGCGGCTCCCGCACAGGGGAGCTCATCGCCCGCTGCATGGTGGAAACGGGCACCTCCAGCTACTACACCGCGCTCGGCGAGGCGTCGGAGGAGCCGGTGCTGAAGGAGATCTGCCGCCTCATCGCGGCGGACGAATACCGGCACTTCAAGCTCTTCTACGACCACATGAAGCGCTACCTGGCGCGGGAGAACCTCTCCTTCACGAAGCGGCTGCGCGTTGCCCTCGGCCGCATCGGCGAGACGGAGGATGACGAGCTGGCCTTCGCCTTCCACTGCAGCAACGACCCACCGGGCCTCGTCTACGACCATGACCGCTGCCTGGCAGGCTACATGGGCCGCGCCATGAGCTTCTACCGATTCCGTCACATCGAGCGCGGGATGGGCATGATCTTCAAGGCGATCGGGCTGGAGCCGCGCGGCCGGATGGCGGACATCGCGGCCAAGGGTGCATGGCGCCTGCTCTGCTGGCGGCGGGACCGCTACCGCCACGCCCTGGCCCGGCAGCTCGCGGCCAACAGCGACTCTCCCGGCCTCGCGCGGGCGGCGTGATCCGGCGCCGGCGGGTGCTGGCGGCGCTGGGCGCGCTCCCGGCCTGCGCCGCGCCGCCGCTTGCGGCCCAGGAGGCCCCGCTGCGCCAGGTCGCCCGCGCGCGCGGCCTCGTTTTCGGGACCGCCGTGCGGGCCGATCTCCTCGCCACGGATCCGGAGCTTGCCGCGCTGGTGGCGCGCGAGGCCGAGCTGCTCGTGCCCGAATGGGAGGCGAAGTGGGATGCGCTGCAGCCGGAGGAGGGGCGCTTCGAGTTTGCCCCGCTGCGCGCCATTCTCGGCTTCGCGCAGCGGCATCACCAGCGGGTGCGGGGCCATGCGCTGATCTGGCACGCCGCCATGCCGGGGTGGCTCACGGCCGCGCTCGCTGAGGGTCCGCGCCGCGCCGCCGCCCTCATGGAGACCCACTTCACCGCCGTGCTGCGCGAGACGCGCGAGGCGATCCGCGACTGGGACGTGCTGAACGAGGTGATCGCGAACCCCCCTGGCAGCGACAACCCGAGCGCGACCGAGGGCGACCTGCGCCCCACCCCCTGGCTGGCCGCCCTCGGCCCCGGCTACCTCGAACGCGCCCTGCGCCTCGCCCGGCAGCTCGACCCCACGCTGCGCCTCACCCTCAATGACTACGGGGTGGAGGCGGATACCCCGCACGCCGGGGCCAAGCGCCAGCGTCTGCTGCGCGTGGCGCGCGGCCTTGTCGAGCGCGGCGTGCCGCTCGATGCCGTGGGGGTGCAGGCGCATCTGCAGATGCGCGATCCCTTCCGCCCCGAACCCCTCATCGCCTTCCTGCGGGCGCTGCGCGACCTCGGCCTCGCGGTGCTGGTGACCGAACTCGACGTCCGCGAGCCCGACAGCCTCGCGCCCAGCCTTGCCGATCGGGATGCGGCGGTGGCCGACTATGCCGGACGCTTCCTCGCCGCCGCCATCGAGGGCGGGGTGCGCAACGTGCTCACCTGGGGCCTGACCGACCGCGATTCCTGGCTGGTGAAGGAGCCTGCCGTGGCCCGGGCGGACGGCGCCACCACCCGCGGCCTGCCCTATGACGAGGCGCTGCGCCCCAAGCCCCTGCGCGCGGCGCTGGCGCAGGTGCTGGGCGCGGGGTGATACCAAGGGGAGGAAGTCCGAACCCTGCGGCCCGGAGGGCCGAGGCCGCGGAGGCGGCCCGCGGCCTGTGCCGCGACGCCAAGGCGGCCGGAGGGCCGCCGCCCGGCAACGGGACCCATGGCGGCGTGCCGCCATGGGCGCCCGACCGAGGGGCGCGAAGGTGACACCTTCGTGCGTGTGGTATCAGTCCCCCCGCCGCCCGCCGCGCCGCCGCGGCGATGGCCCCCAGCCCCTCGCCCAGCGCCCCCGACTCGATGGCCTCGGCGAAGCCGTGCAGGCTCTCCCGGGCCAACTCCTCCGTGAGCGCCCCCGTGACCAGCCACCAGCGCAGCGCGAGCAGCCATGTGGCGGCGAGGTCGGTGCGGCAATAGGCGGCGATTCGCGCCGCCTCCCCGGCGGCCCAGAGCGCCTCCACCCCCTCGCCGTCCATCTCCGCCTTCAGGGCGAGGCCAAGCAGCGCCGCGCATTCGCCGAGGCTGGGTGCCGGCGAGGCGCGATAGCCCGAGAGCCGGTCCATCAGGTCGAGGTGGCGCTCGCCGTAGCGGTGCAGATAGCCGAAGCCGGGTGCGTGCAGGTGGGGCATGGGCACGCCCAGTGCCAGGGCGCGATAGCGCAGTACGGGCAGGTCGAAGCCGCCCGAGTTGAAGCCGATCAGCCCCGGCCCGCCGCGCAGCGCCGCGTCGAAGCGCGCGAGCAGCACGGCCTCCGGCTGCTCCGCCACGGTCGGGGTGCGGATGCGCTCCACCTGCCAGGGCTCGTCGGGGGCGGCGCGCCCGGCGACCAGAAGGCCGAGGCAGCAGAGCCGGTGCAGCGGTGGCTTGAGGAAGGCGCGCTCCGGCGCCTCGCCCGGGCGCGCGGAGCGGATTCCGAGCGCGGCGCGCACTGCCGCCTCGTCGGCTTCGGGCATGTCCAGCAGCGCGCGGCCCGCCGCGAGGTCGGGCAGGGTCTCGATGTCGAGGACGAGGACGCGCTGCACGCGGGCGGCTCAGCGCCCCGCCGCGGGCTGCCAGGTCAGCACCAGCACGTCGCGACAGGAGGGCAGGGCGGGGTCCGCAGGCTCCACGGGCGTCACGCCATGCATCACCCGCCGGTCGTCCAGCACCGCGAGGTCGAGCAGCCCATCGAGGGTGAAGCGGGCCAGTTCCCGGCCCTCGGGGTCGGTCACGAGCGTCTCGCCGCCGCGCAGGTTGGTGCGCGCGATCATGGCGATCAGCACCACCGCCACCCCGTCATGGTGCACGCCCTCGGGGGTGGGCAGGCCGGGCGCGCCGGGGCGGGCCTCGATGCGGAACTGGTGCATCTCCACGAACCAGGCCGTGTGCGGATGCAGCGCATCGGCGACCGCGCGTCCAAGGGCGAGGAGGCCCTCGCAGGCAGGGTGCCGCGCCACCACGTCCTCGACCGGCGCGAACCAGCGGTCCACCCCCCCGTTCAAACGGTTGTGGACAACGGCCTGGAAATGCGGGCGGTGCAGGCCGCGGCGGTGCTCGGCCTCGCCCGGCAGGGCGAGGAAATTCGCGTGGCGTCGGCGGCGGTAGCGCCCCCCATCGGCCATGAAGGTGTCCGGCTCCAGCCGCTCCCAGCTCGCGGCGAAATCGGCGAGGCTGGCGGGGGCGAGGCCGAGCCGCGCGGCGGTGGCCGCAGGGGGCAGCCGCGCGAAGCCCTTGTCGCGCACCCGCTCTGCCAGGGTCATCGCGCCTCCCCGATCGGCGGGACCTCACGCGTCATCCCCGCCAGTACCTCGGCCACATGGCGCACCTGCACGGGGCTGCCCTCGCGCTTCAGGCGCCCGGCGATGTTGAGCAGGCAGCCCATGTCGCCTGCCAGAACCAGCTCCGCGCCCGTGGCGGCGATGTCGGCCGTCTTGTCGCCGACCATGCGGGTGGAGATGTCGGCGTATTTCACGCAGAAGGTGCCGCCGAAGCCGCAGCAGATTTCGGGCTCCTTCATCTCGGTCAGGGTGAGACCGGCGACGCTCGCCAGCAGGGCGCGCGGCTGCGCCTTCACGCCGAGCTCGCGCAGGCCCGAGCAGGAATCGTGATAGGTGGCGCGCGCCTCCAGCCGTGCGGAGACAGCGCGTACCCCCAGCACATCCGCGAGGAAGGAGGTCAGCTCATGGGTCTTGGCCGCGAGGCGCTCGGCACGGGCGCGGTAGTCCGGGTCCACCCCGGCGAACAGGGCAGGGTAATGGTGCGCGATCATCGCCGCGCAGGAGCCCGAGGGCGCCACCACGAAGTCATAGCCCAGGAAGGCGTCTATCACCCGGCGGGCGATGTCCTGGGCGGTGCCGCGGTCGCCTGCGTTGTAGGCGGGCTGGCCGCAGCAGGTCTGGCTGGGGGGAACCTCGACCCGGCAGCCCGCCTCCTCCAGCAGCCTGATGGCGGCGAAGCCGACGGCGGGCCGGTGGATGTCCACGAGGCAGGTGACGAAGAGGGCGACGCGCGGATGGGCCATGGCGGGAAACTAGGGGCGAAGCGGCGCGGCGTGAATGGCGCGGGCGCGCGGGTCAGACGAACTCGCCGCGCAGGAAGCCGAGCGCGGGCAGCGGCGCCCATTTGCGCGGCAGCTCCGACCGCCGGATCGGCGTGACCGAATAGTGCGGGACGGGCTGGCGCGACCGGCGCAGGAAATCCTCGTAGGCGCGCACCTGCTGGGCCCGCCAGGCGCGGTCCTCCAGCGCGGCGGCGCGGGAGCGATAGACCTCGGCCACGCGGTTCTTCCGGCCCACCGTGGCGATCACGGCCCAGAGCGTGTCCTCGTCGGTGCGTGGCAGCGCCGCCAGATCGCGCATGTCCATAGAGAAGGGAAGGAAACCGCGCCGGGTCAAGCGGCCCGGAGCGCCGGCGGTGAAAAAGGGGGCGGCCGGAAGGCCGCCCCCTGCCGCCCCGGGCGAAGGCCCGGCCGTCTCAGCCCAGCCGCTCGCCGTGCTGGGTGACGTCGAGGCCTTCGCGCTCCTCCTCCTCGCTGACGCGCAGGCCGATGATGGCGTCCACGATCTTGAAGAGGATGAAGCTCGCCACCGCGGTGAAGACGAAGGTGGCCGCCACCGCATAGAACTGGATGACCAGCTGCTCCATGGAGCCGGAGTAGCCCTCGGGCGTCGAGGCGCTGGCCGAGAGCGCGCCATAGGCCAGCACGCCGGTCAGCAGCGCGCCCACGATGCCGCAGACGCCATGCACGCCGAAGGCGTCGAGGCTGTCGTCGTAGCCGAACCACTTCTTCAGCGCGGTGGCGCCCCAGAAGCCGGCGAGCCCGCCCACCACGCCGATGATCAGGGCCGAGCCCGGCAGCACGAAGCCCGCCGCCGGGGTGATGGCGACGAGCCCCGCCACCGCCCCCGAGATGGCGCCGAGCACGCTGGGCTTGCCCTTGATCATCCACTCGGCGAAGAGCCAGGAGAGAGTCGCGGCCGCCGCGGCGGTGTTGGTGACCAGCAGCGCCATGCCCGCGCGCCCGTCCGCCGCGACGGCCGAGCCGGCGTTGAAACCGAACCAGCCCACCCACAGCAGCGCCGCGCCGATCACCGCGTAGGCAAGGTTGTAGGGGGCGAGGTTCTCCGTCCCGTAGCCCATGCGCTTGCCGACCACGAGCGCGCCCACGAGGCCCGCCACGCCGGCGTTGATGTGCACCACCGTGCCGCCCGCGAAGTCGAGCGCGCCGAGGGCGAAGATCCAGCCATTCGGGTGCCACACCCAGTGCGCCACCGGGGCATAGACCAGCACCGTCCAGAGCGCAGTGAACACCAGCAGGGCGGAGAACTTGATGCGGTCCGCCAGCGCGCCGGTGATCAGCGCCGCGGTGATGACGGCGAAGGTCATCTGGAAGGCGATGAAGACGCTCTCGGGGATGGTCAGCGCCACCGCGCTGTCGCCGGAGCCAAGGGTGAAGGGCTTGTCCCACGCCTCGGAAATGCCCGAGAGCAGGAACTTCGAGAGGTCGCCGAAATAGGGGCCACCCTCGCCGAAGGCGATGCTGTAGCCGATCACCACCCACATCACCGACACGAGAGCGCAGATGACGAAGGACTGCGCGAGGGTGGAGAGCACGTTCTTCTTGCGCACCATGCCCGCGTAGAACAGCGCCACGCCGGGGATGGTCATCATCAGGACGATGGCGGTGGAGACGAGCATCCAGGCGGTGTTGCCGGCATCGATCTTCGCCTCGTCGCCCGCGACGGCGGGCAGCGCGGAAAGCGCGAGCAGGGGGGCGGCCGCCAGCGCGCGCCGCATCCAGGACATCATGGTCGGGGTTCCTTTGGTGAAGGTCATGGGCGGGGGCGGAGCCTCAGAGCGCCGCCGCGTCGGTCTCGCCCGTGCGGATGCGCAGGGCGCGTTCGAGGTCGAGCACGAAGATCTTGCCGTCGCCGATCTTGCCGGTGCGCGCAGCGCTGGCGATGGCCTCGACCACCGCGTCCACCATCTCGGCGGGCACCGCGATCTCGACCTTGAGCTTCGGCAGGAAGCTCACCTGGTACTCGGCGCCGCGGTAGATCTCGGTCTGGCCCTTCTGCCGGCCGAACCCCTTCACCTCCGTCACCGTCAGCCCCTGCACGCCGAGCGGGGTGAGCGCGTCGCGCACCTCGTCCAGCTTGAAGGGCTTGATGATCGCCATCACGAGCTTCATCAGCCTGCCTCTCTCCCATAGACCGCGGCGGGGCGCCGGCGGCTCCCCTTTCGGCTTCCAAAACTCGTGCCAGAGGCGGAACACGAGGCGCTTCCGTGGGTTGCGGCCAAACCTGCCTGCAAATTAGGCAGATCTGCTCGCCCGATGATGGGCCGTCCGCCCGACTCTTGCGCGCGGCCCGATTGGCCTAAGCTGAAGACCATGAGCGATGTGATCGACACCGAGGTCGCCATCCTGGGCGCGGGGCCGGTCGGGGCCACGCTCGCCGCGGCGCTGGCGGCGCGGGGCGTGCCCTGCGTGATCCTGGATGCGCAGCCCCTGCCGCCCATGGAGCTGCAGGGCTTCGACGGGCGCGCCTATGCCATCGCGCTCGCCTCGCAACGCCTGCTGGCCGAGGCGGGCGTCTGGGAACGCCTGCCCACCACCCCCTGCCCGATAGAGGCGATCAAGGTGGCCGATGGCCGGGTGGGCGAGGCGCCCTCGGCCCTCGACCTTGACTTCCGGGCCGCCGAGCTGGGCGAGGCGCCCTTCGGCTGGATGGTGGAGGCGCGCGCCCTGCGCGTCGCGCTCAACGCACGGCTGCCCGACCTGCCCGGGGTGCGCGTCTTCGCGCCGATGACGGCCGAGGTGGCGCGCGACGAGGCGGGCGCCACGCTGACGCTCCGCGACGGCACGCGCGTCCGCGCACGGCTGGTGGTGGGCGCGGAAGGTCGCAACTCGCCGCTGCGTGAGGCGGCCGGCATCGGCACGGCGCGGCACGATTACGGGCAGATCGGGCTGGTGGGCGCCTTCGCCCATGCGCGCCCGCACCGGAACCGGGCGCTGGAGCTGTTCCTGCCCGCCGGCCCCTTCGCGCAGCTGCCGCTGAGCGACATCGCGGAGTTCGGCGAAAGCCGCCTGCCGCACGCCAGCGCCTTCGTCTGGACCGAGAGCCGGGCGGTGGCACAGCGCTTGCTGGCCCTGGAGGAGGCCGCCTTCGCTCGAGAGTTGCGCCGCCGCCTGGGCGACTGGCTGGGCGAGGTGGAACCCATCGGCCGCCGCTGGTCCTATCCGCTGACGGCCCTGCACGCCACGCGCTATGTGGCGCACCGCATGGCCCTGGTGGGCGACGCAGCGCACGGCATGCACCCCATCGCGGGGCAGGGGCTCAACATCGGTTTCCGCGACGTGGCGGCCCTGGCGCGGCTGGTGGGCGAGGCGCATGCGGCCGGCGGCGATGTGGGCGCGCCCGCGCTGCTGCGCGCCTATCAGGCCGAGCGGCGGCCGGACGCGCTCTTGATGATCGGCGCTACCCACGCGCTGGAGCGGTTGTTCGGCAACGACATCGGGCTGCTGCGCCTGGCACGGCGCCTGGGGATCGCGGCGGTGGACCGCATCGGCCCGCTCAAGCGCGCCTTCGCCCGCCAGGCCATGGGCCTCGGCTTTGCCGGGTAGCGCGCGGCGACAAGGGCGGGCCCGGCGGCGCTAGGCGAGCCCGACCAGGCTGCGGGCGAACTCCTGAGGGTCGAAGGGGCGCAGATCCTCGGCCTTCTCGCCCACTCCCACCGCATGCACGGGCAGGCCGAACTCCTGCGCCAGCGCCACCACCACGCCGCCTTTCGCACTTCCGTCCAGCTTGGTGACGACGAGGCCCGTGACCTCCACCATCTCCTTGAACACGCGCACCTGGTTCACCGCGTTCTGGCCCGTGGTCGCGTCCAGCACCAGCAGCACGGAATGGGGGGCGGCCGCATCCTGGCGCTTGAGCACACGCGCCACCTTGCGCAGCTCCTCCATCAGCGCGGACTTGTTGTGCAGGCGCCCGGCCGTGTCCACCAGCAGCACATCGGCGCGCGCCTCGCGCGCCTCGCGCAGCGCCTCGAAGGCAAGGGCCGCGGCATCCGCCCCGGGCTTCTCCGGGGCGACGACCCGCGCGCCCGTCCGCTCACCCCAGATCTGGAGCTGCTCCACCGCCGCGGCGCGGAAGGTGTCGCCCGCCACCATCCAGGCGGCGAGCCCCTCGGCGCGATACTGCGCGGCGAGCTTGGCAATGGTGGTGGTCTTGCCCGTGCCGTTCACCCCCACCACCAGCACCACATGCGGCGCATGCGCCGGCTCGATGACGAGCGGCCGCGCGACGGGGGCGAGGATGGCGGAGATCTCCTCGGCCAGGGCCGCCTTCACCTCCTCCTCCGTCACCTCCTTGCCGAAGCGCGTGCGGCGGAAGCCGGCCACGATGCGCTGCGCCGCCGCGACGCCGAGGTCGGCGGCGATCAGCGTCTCCTCCAGCTCCTCGAGCGCCGCCTCGTCCAGCCGGCGCTTCGTGAAGACGGCGGCGAGGGAATCCGTCAGGCGTGCGGTGGAGCGCGCGAGCCCGGCCTTGAGCCGCGCCAGGAAGCCCGGCCGGGCCTCTTCCGTGGCGGCCTCGGGCGGGGGCGCGGCCTCCGCCGGAGGGGGCGGCTCCGGCACGGGCGGCGGTGACTCGGCCGCCGCCTCCTTTCCCCGCATCTTCGCCCAGAGGTCGCGCAGCGCCATCAGATCGCCTCGCCGTGCAGGGTGGTGCCGTCATGGCCGGTGACGCGGACCCGGCGGAGCGCGCCCGCCGGCGGCGGATCCGCAAGGCGCAGCGGCGCGCCCTGGGCGGTGAGGCCCCGGCCGTCGGCCTCGACCAGCACCGTCTCCACCGCCCCGACCCGCCCGGCCAGGAAACGCGCCCGCACCGCCGCGCCCGCGGCGCGCAGCCGGGCTGCGCGGGCGCGCCGCAGCGCCGGGGGGAGCTGCGGCATGCGCGCCGCCGGCGTGCCGGGGCGCGGCGAGAAGGGAAAGACATGCAGGAAGGCGATTCCCGCCTCCTCCACCAGCGCCTCGCTCGCGCGGGCGTGCTCCTCCTCCTCGGTGGGGAAGCCCGCGATCAGGTCTGCGCCCAGCGCCGCATCGGGCCGCAGCGCCCGGGCCCGGCGGGCGATCGCCAGGAGGTCGGCGCGGCGGTGGCGGCGGCGCATGCGCTTGAGAATCAGGTCATGCCCGTGCTGCGCCGAGAGATGGATCTGCGGCGCGAGCCGCGCCTCCTCCGCGAAGACCGCCCAGAAGCGGTCGTCCAGCGCCGCCGGGTCGAGCGAGGAGAGGCGCAGCCGCGGCAGTTCCGGCACCTCGCGCAGCACCGCGCGGATCAGCCCGGGCAGGTCGGGGTGCGAGGCGAGGTCCACCCCGGTCAGCACGATCTCGGCGTGGCGGCGGGCGAGGCGGCGGGCGGCGGCCACGGCCTCGGCCACCGGCAGGGCGCGGGCCGGGCCGCGCCCCTGCGGAATGATGCAGAAGGTGCAGGCATGGTCGCAGCCCTGCTGCACGGCGAGGAAGGCGCGGGTCCCGCCCCCGGCCGCCACGCCGACCGGCGCCTCGCGGGGGATGGGGGCGGGGGGCTCGCCCCAGGCCTCGGGGCGCAGCTTGGCGCCGTTGCCGATCACGCGCGCCACGCCGGGCAGCGCGGCCCAGCGCTCGGGCGCGATCTGCGCCGCGCAGCCGGTGACGAGGATGGGCCGGTCGGGGTTCTCGCGGTGCGCGCGGCGGATGGCCTGGCGCGCCTGCGCCTCCGCCTCGGCGGTGACGGCGCAGGTGTTGACGATCAGCGCCCCCGCGAGGCCGGCGCGGGCGGCGAGCGCGCGCATCGTCTCGCTCTCGGCGATGTTCAGCCGGCAGCCGAAGGTCAGCGTCTCAACCAAGCTCGATCTCGCCGGTGAAGGCCGTCTCCACGGGGCCCGCCATCAGCACATGGCCGTCCGCCTCGCGCCACTCGAGGGCGAGCTCGCCCCCCGGCATGGCGATGCGTGCCGCCCGCGCCGCAAGGCCCCGGCGCACCGCGTTCACCATCGCCGCGCAGGCGCCCGAGCCGCAGGCGAGGGTCAGCCCCGCCCCGCGCTCCCAGACCGTGAGGCGCATCCGGTCCGGCGCGAGGATCTGCGCGAAGCCGATGTTGGCGCGCTCCGGGAAGAGCGGATCGTGCTCGAGCGCGGGCCCGAGGGCGGGAATGTCGAGCGCCGCGAGGTCGGGGACGAAGATGGTCGCGTGCGGGTTGCCCATGGAGCAGCAGGCGGCGTCGAAGCCGCCCAGCGGCACATGCAGCGTGTCCATGGCGCGCACCAGCGGCACCTCGGCCCAGCCGAGCCGGGGCGGGCCCATGTCCACCCGCACGGTTCCGTCCGCCAGCCGCTCGGCCGCGAGCATGCCGCCCCGGGTGCGGATGGCGAGGCGCGGCCGGCCCGTCTCGGCCAGCACCAGGGCGGCGGCGCAGCGCGTGCCGTTGCCGCAGGCCCCCGCCTCGCTGCCGTCGCTGTTGTGGAAGCGCAGGAAGAGGTCGGCGTCCGGCGCGGTCTCGAGCGTCACGAGTTGGTCGAAGCCCACGCCGCGGTGCCGGTCGCCGATGCGCCGGATGATCTCGGGCGGGAGGGCGAGCGGGCGGGCGCGCGCGTCGAGCACGACGAAGTCGTTGCCGAGGCCATGCATCTTGCGAAAGGGGACGCGCATGCGGCGCATATAGGCCAGGGCGCGCGCTGGCGCGACGGGGCGCGGCCGCCTATGTGCTGCGGCGATGAGACGCCTTCTTGCGTTGTGCGCGGTGCTGGCGCTTGCCGCCTGCGCCGAGCGCTTCTCCGCCGACGAATACGCCACCCGGGCCGTGCAGCAGGCCAACCCTGTCCAGCAGGGCGTGGTCGCGGGCTTCCGCCGCGTCGCCATCACCCCGGATGGCGCGGCGGGCGCGGCCGCCGGCGCCGCGGCCGGCGGCGTGGTCGGTGGCGCCGCCGGCGGCAACCGCGTAACCGGGGCGCTGGGCGCGGTGGGGGGCGCGCTGGTCGGCGGCCTTCTCGGCTCGGCGGCCGAGCGCGCCACGGCCAACACGGACGCCATCGAGTACGTCGTCCGCCGCACCAATGGCGAGCTCGTGAGCGTGACGCAGCGCGACGCGACCCCCATCCCCGTCGGCACCCGCGTGCTGGTGATCACGGGCAGCCAGGCGCGCATCGTGGTGGACTACACCGCGGCCGATGCGGCTGTCCCTCCCGGCGGCGCCGCCCCCGCAGCGGCCGCGCCGCCGCCATCCGTTCCCTCCGCCCTGGCCACCGGAGGCGAGGCGGCCCCCGCGGCTGCCCGGCCGCCCGGAGCGGTGCCGCCGCCGCCCGTGGTGCCCGCTCCGCCCCGGCCGGCCGACGAGCTGCCCTCCATCTCGGGGATACGCGGATAGCGCGGCGCCCCGCGCCCACCGCACGGCCGGCGCGCGCGTGCCGGGGTGGACTTCCCGCCTGCCCGCCGCTATAGCGCCGGCCTCCCGCGCCGAGGCCTTTGGACAGCCCGGCCGGGCCGCGCCCCCGCCGCATCGTGCGGTCGTTCCGGGGCCGCCATCCCACCGACGAAGGAGGGCCCAATGTCCAAGATGAAGACCACCTCGAGCGCCAAGAAGCGCTTCAAGATCACCGCGACCGGCAAGGTGAAGGCCGGGCCGGGCAACAAGCGGCACAACCTCTCGGCGCGCAGCCAGAAGTCCAAGCGCCAGAACCGCCGCATGCAGGTGCTGCAGCCGCAGGACGCCAAGACGGTGAAGCACTGGCTGCCCTACGGGCTGCCCCGCTGAGCGCGCGCGCAGAGGAGAAAGACCGATGGCCCGAGTGAAGCGCGGCGTCGCCGCCCATGCCCGCCACAAGAAGGTCCTGGCCCAGGCCAAGGGCTATGTGGGGCGCAGCTCCACCACCTATCGCGCGGCGCTGCAGCGCGTCGAGAAGGCGCTGCAGTATGCCTACCGCGACCGCCGCGCCAAGAAGCGCGAGTTCCGCGGCCTGTGGATCCAGCGCATCAACGCCGCGGTGCGCGAGCACGGAATGACCTATTCCCAGTTCATCGCAGGCGTGAAGGCGGCCGGCATCGAGATGGACCGCAAGATCCTGGCCGCGCTCGCCTTCGACGAGCCCGCGGCCTTCGCCGCCATCGTCGAGAAGGCGAAGGCGGCCCGCGTCCCGGCCTGAGCACCAGGCGCCGATGATCCTCACAGGGGGCCGTCACGCGGGCGCGTGAGCGGCCCCTTTCCTTGTCGCATGGGTTCCCGACGATGAGCGATGACCTCGCCGCCCTCGCCGCACGCACCGAGGCCGACCTCGCCGCCGCCGCCGATCTGCGCGCGCTGGAGGCGGTGCGCGTGGCCGTGCTCGGCAAGTCCGGCGCGCTGACCGGGCTGCTCAAGGGGCTCGGCGCCCTGCCGGCGGAGGAGCGCAAGGCGCGCGGCGCCGCCCTCAACGCGCTCAAGGCGGAGCTCGAGGCCGCGATCGAGGCGCGTCGCGCGGTGCTGGAGGCGGCGGCGCTGGAGGCCCGCCTCGCCGCCGAGCGTGCCGACATGACCCTGCCCCCGCGCCCCTTCGCCCCCGGCGGCAAGGGGGGAATCCACCCCATCTCGCGCACCATGGAGGAGCTGACGGCGATCTTCGGCGCCATGGGCTTCCGCGTGGTCGAGGGGCCGGATGTCGAGAGCGACTGGTACAATTTCGCCGCCCTCAACATCCCCGACCACCATCCGGCGCGGCAGGACCAGGACACCTTCTACCTGCCGGGCGAGATCGAGGGGCATCGCGCCGTTCTGCGCACCCAGACGAGCCCGCTTCAGATCCGCACCATGCTGGCCGCCTCGCCGCCGCTGCGCATCATCGCCCCCGGCCGCACCTACCGTGCCGACCATGACGCCACCCACTCGCCGATGTTCCACCAGGTGGAGGGGCTGGTGATCGAGCAGGGAATCACGCTCGGCCACCTCAAGGGCTGCCTGACCGACTTCCTGCGCGCCTTCTTCGGCATCGCCGATCTGCCGGTGCGCTTCCGCAGCAGCTATTTCCCCTTCACCGAGCCCTCGATGGAGGTGGACATCGGCTGGAACCGCAGGACGGGCGAGCTCGGCGCGGGCAGCGACTGGCTCGAGATCCTCGGCAGCGGCATGGTGCATCCGCGGGTGCTGGCCAATTGCGGCCTCGATCCGCGCGTCTGGCAGGGCTTCGCCTTCGGCATGGGCATCGAGCGGATCACCATGCTCAAGCACGGCATGGCCGATCTGCGCCCCTTCTTCGAGGGCGATCTGCGCTGGCTGTCGCACTACGCCGCGAGCCCCCTCGCCCCGGCCAGCCTGCACGAGGGGGTGTGAGATGAAGTTCACCCTCTCCTGGCTGCGCGAGCATCTCGAGACCAGCGCCTCGCTGGAGGCGCTCACCACCACCCTCTCGGCCATCGGCATCGAGGTGGAAGGCGTGGAGGACCGCGCCGCGGCGCTCGCCCCCTTCCGCATCGCCCGCGTCATCGAGGCCGTGCCCCATCCCAACGCGGATCGGCTGCGCGCCCTGCGCGTGGATGTCGGCGACGGGCGGGAGCTCTCGGTCGTCTGCGGCGCGCCCAACGCGCGCACGGGCATGCTGGGCGTGGCCGCCCTGCCCGGCGCCTTCATCCCCGGCACCGGCATCACGCTCAAGGCCGGCGAGATCCGCGGCGTGAAGAGCGAGGCGATGATGCTCTCCGCGCGCGAGATGGGGCTCGGCGAGGACCATTCGGGCATCGTGGAGCTGCCCGCCGATGCGCCGGTGGGCGAGAGCTACGCGCGCTGGGCCGGGCTCGACGATCCGGTGATCGAGATCAAGGTCACGCCCAACCGGGGCGACGCGCTCTCGGTGCGCGGCGTGGCGCGCGACCTCGCGGCCGCCGGGCTCGGCACGCTGCGGCCCTGGTCCGCCCCCGCCATCGTCCCCGCCTATGACAGCCCGCTGCGCTGGCGCATCGAGGATCCGCGCGCCTGCACCTGGGTGCTCGGGCGCGCGGTGCGCGGCCTGCGCAACGGCCCCTCGCCGCGCTGGCTGCAGGACCGGCTGACGGCCATCGGGCTCCGGCCCATTTCCGCCCTGGTGGACGTGACCAACTTCTTCACCTTCGCGCTGGGCCGGCCGCTGCATGTGTTCGACGTGGCCAAGGTGACGGGCGACACCCTGACGATGCGCATGGCGCGGCCGGGCGAATCGCTGCTCGCCCTGAACGGCCGGAGCTACGCGCTGACGGAGGAGGACGGCGTGATTGCCGACGCCGCCGGCCCCGAGGCGCTGGGCGGCATTATCGGCGGCGAGCATTCGGGCTGCGACGAGACCACCACCGAGTGCTTCATCGAGTGCGCGCTGTTCGACCCGGTGCGCGTCGCCCTCTCCGGCCGCCGCCACGGCATCGTCACCGACGCGCGCGCGCGCTTCGAGCGCGGCATCGACCCGGGCTTGCTCCGCCCGGGGCTGGAGGCCGCCACCGCCATGATCGTCGAGCTGTGCGGCGGCGAGGCCAGCCGCATCAGCGAGGCCGGCGCCGAACCGGCCTGGCGGCGCGAGGCGACGCTGCGCTTCGCGCGGGTGCGCGAGCTGGGCGGGCTCGAGCTCTCGCCCGAGCTCTGCGTGGCGCGGCTCGAACGCCTCGGCTTCACCGTCACGGCCCGGGATGCGGCGCGCGTGACGGTGGCCGTGCCCTCCTGGCGCAACGACATCGCCGCGCCCCTCCACCTCGACCAGGCCCCCGGGCTCGACCCTGCGCGCGCCGCCGCCGCTGCCGAAGGGTGCGCGGCGGTGGAGGCCGAGCATGACCTGGTGGAGGAGGTTCTGCGCCTCGGCGGGCTCGATGCGGTGCCCGCCGTCTCGCTGCCGCGCGCCGCACCGGTGCCCCCACCCGCCTTGGACGCGAAGCAGGCGCGCGCGGCGCTGGCGCGGCGTGTGCTGGCGGCGCGCGGCCTCCTGGAATGCGTGAGCTACGGGTTCCTGGAACGGCGCCTGGCCGCGCTCTTCGGGGAGACGCCGGAGGGCCTGCGGCTCGAGAACCCGATCGCCTCGGACCTCGACCAGATGCGGCCCACGCCGCTCGCCTCGCTGGCGCTGGCCGCGGCGCGGAACGTCGCGCGCGGCTTGGGCGACGTCGCGCTGTGCGAGATCGGCGGCGGCTACCGCGACACGAGCCCGGCAGGCCAGCTCGCCATCGCCGCCGGGCTGCGGGCCGGGCGCACGCCCGCCAACTGGGCCGCGCCCGCCCGCGCGGTGGACGCCTTCGACGCCAAGGGGGATGCGCTGGCCGTGCTCGAGGCGCTGGGCGTGCCCATGGCGGCGCTGCAGGTCACCGCGGACGCCCCCGCGCACTACCACCCGGGCCGCTCGGGCGTGCTGCGCCAGGGGCCGAAGACGGTGCTGGCGCGCTTCGGGCAGTTGCACCCGCAGCTCTGCCGCGTTCTCGACCTGCCAGAGGAGACGGTCGGCTTCGAGATCTTCCTCGACGCCGTCCCCGAGCCCAAGCGCCGCCGGAAGGCCGCGGCGGAGATGCCTCCCTTCCAGCCCATCCGCCGCGACTTCGCCTTCCTTGTGGACGCCTCCGTGCCGGCCGAGAAGCTGCTGCGCGCCGCCCAGGGCGCCGAGCGCGGGCTGATCGCGGAGGTGGCGCTGTTCGACCGCTATGCCGGCGAGCGCCTGCCCGAAGGCAAGGTCAGCCTTGCCATCGAGGTGACGCTGCAGCCGCGCGAGCGCACGCTGACCGACGCCGAGATCGAGGCGGTGGCGCAGAAGATCGTGGCCGCGGTGGCGAAGGCGACGGGCGGGGTGCTGCGCGGCTGAATGCCGCCTAGGCTGCGCCGCGCCGCTGCGGCAGGGCGATCAGCACCCCGCCCGCCGCGATCACCGCCGCGCCGAGCAGGGTGATCGCGTCCGGCCAGTCGGCGAAGACCAGCACCCCGGCGAGACTCGCCCAGACGAGCTGGGTGTAGGAGAGCGGCGCCAGCAGGCTGGCCGGCGCCCGCGCATAGGCCAGCACCAGCAGCCCGTGGCTGACCGCTCCGAGGACGCCGAGCACCAGCAGCGCGCCCCATTGCGGCAGGCTGGGCGGCACGAACAGGAAGGGCTGCAGCAGCGAGGTGGCGAGCGCGGCGGCAAGCCCGGTGTGGAAGATGGTCACCCGCGCATCGTCGATCTGCGCCAGCCGGCGCGTGAGGATCTGATAGAAGGCGAAGAGCGTGGCGGTGCCGAGCGGCAGCAGATAGGCCCAGTGCAGCGGCTCGCCCGTCAGGAAGGGCGGGCGCAGCGCGATGAGCACGCCGGCGAAGCCGAGGACCACCCCGCTCCAGCGCCGCCAGCCCACCTCCTCCTTCAGCAGCAGGGCGGCCAGCGCCACGGTGATGACCGGCGAGGCGAAGCCGACCGCGGTGGCGTCCGCCAGCGGGATGCGCGCCAGCGCGGCCGAGAAGAGGAGGGTGCAGCCGCACAGCAGCAGGGAGCGCAGCGCCTGCAGCCCTGGGGCCCGCGACCGCCAGGGCAGCCGCCCCAGCGAGAGGCGCAGGAACACGGCCACGCAGAGGAAGGAGAAAAGGAAGCGCGCCCAGGCCAGTTGCGCGACGGGGAAATCCGCCGTCAGCAGCTTGAACACCGTGTCCATCGCCACGAAGAGCAGCAGCGCGGCCAGCTGCAGCAGGACCCCGTGCAGAGGGCGATTCATGGCGAAGGCGGCCGCATACAATGAGCATGGGCCGCGGCGGGCCGCAGGGGAAGCACCCCCGCGGCCACTCAGCCGCGCTGGATCAGGCGGCGTCTTCGCGGCGGTCCTTCACGCGGACATAGGCGACGGCCGCGTGTTCCGGGCAGTAGGGCTTTCCGGGGAGCGCCTCGGCCGTGCAGAACTTGAAGCCGGGCGTGCCCGGCTCGCCGATCGGCCAGCAGCAGGACCGGGCGCCCATCCGGGGGAAGGCTCGCACCACCCCGGCAGCTTTGGCGGCGGGCGGCGTGACGGGCGCCGCTGCGGTTGGAACCACGGTCGGCGCGGGGTCCTCGCGGCGCGACGGCAGGGTGCTGGCCACCACGCGGAGCGGCGGCAGGGTCGGGCGGCGACCGGCGGCCACGGGGCGCGGCGCCGCCGGATCGCGACGGATCGGGCTGGGACGGGCGGGCAGCTGCAGACGATGCGCCTTGCCCACCACGGCGTTCTTCGAGATCCCCATGCGGCGGCCGATCTCGGCCGTCGAGTGGCCTTCCGCCCACAGGGCGCGCAGGCGGTCGATCGCTTCCGACGTCCATTCCATTGTGGATGCCCCCTTCGACGCGAACACCACATCCTGTAGCAAGAAGGGGGTTGACCTACAAGCGATAGATTATCTCGATTCGCGAGAAACTTGTGGAAAAACCCTCTCAGGCAACTTCGGAAGCGTGGGGAATCCCATTCTGATTCGGCTCTTTCCAGGGCGCTGCCGCGGCCCGCTTTCGCCGTGCCCATGTCCCTGATTTGCCACGGTTCCGTCGCGGCTCAGTGGCTGCCCAACAGGACCAGCACCACCCCGCCCACCACCAGGAGCGCGCCCGCGACATCCTTCGCGCGCAGCGTCTCGCCCAGGAAGAAGCGGCTGAACAGCAGCGTGAACAGGATCTCCACCTGTCCCACGGCGCGCACCAGCGCCACCGGCGCCAGCGCGAAGCCGACGAACCAGCAGCAGGAGCCCGCGGCCGAAAGCGCCCCCACCTGCGCCGAGCTGCGCCAGCTTCGGAACAGCGCGCCGATCTGCGCCGGCTCGCGCCAGAGCAGCCAGCCGCCCTGCATGGCCGTCTGCATCGCATTGGTCACCACCACGGCGAAGAGGGCCTTGAGGATGGGATCGGGCCCCGCCAGCTCGGCATTGCCGGCGCGGATGCAGATCGCGGTCAGGGCGAAGCAGAAGCCCGCGCCCATGCCGCGCAGGGCCGCCGGCTGCAGGCTGGCCTCGAGAAGCTCCCGGCGCGTCAGCCCGCGCCCGGCCAGCGTCAGATACATCACCCCCGCCACGCTGAGCGCGATCCCCGCCCAGGAGAGCGCGCCGAGCAACTCCCCCAGCAGGATGACGCCGATGAGCGAGGCCTGCACGGCCTCGGTCTTGGCATAGGCCGTTCCCACCGCGAAGCCGCGCGGCCCGAAGGAGGCGATGAGGAGGTTCGTGCCGAAGATCTGCGCGAGCCCCGCCAGCGCGCACAGCACGAGGAACCAGGCGCCCGGGGCCTCGAACCAGCCGCCGAAGACCAGCCAGTAGGCGCCGAGGATGAGAAGCCCGAAGGGCACGCCGTAGAGGTAGCGCACCACCGCCGCCGCGTTCAGCGAAAGCTGCCCGCGCAGCCGCTGCTGCAGCGCCGTCCGCCAGGTCTGGAACAGGGCGGCGATGCAGGTGACGACCACCCAGAGCGGCATCATGCGGCCCCTTCCATTCCGGCAGGATGCCCCGCCTGCGCGCGCCCCGCACCACGCCAGCGGAGAGGGCAGCCACGCCCGCCAACGGGCTTGCCAGTTGCTCGCCCAGCGCCTAGACGCCGCACGGGGCGCTGCCGTAGCTCAGTGGTAGAGCACTCCCTTGGTAAGGGAGAGGTCGAGAGTTCAATCCTCTCCGGCAGCACCATGCCCCTGACAGCGTGCTCCCTCAGCCCTGCGCCGCCAGATGCGCGCGCCAGCCGCCGCGCGCGGTGATCTCGGGCGCGCCCGCGACACCTTCGGCCTCCGCGAGGAAGCCGAGCACGCTCTCCCCATCCTCCAGCGTCACCCGCCCGAAGCCGAGCGGCGGCGGGATCTCCTCGAGGAAGGGCCCGATGGCGGCGGCCGGCAGCGCCCAGATCTCGCCCGCAATGGCCGCGCCGCCCGTTCCGGCGCGCAGCATGCCCGGCCTGTTGCCGAGGTCGAACAGCCGGTAGCAGGGCGCGGTGCGCGCCGCGCGCAGGAAGCGCCCGCCATGGCCGCGCAGCTGCGGGTTGAGCGGCAGGCCCGACATGTGCGCGCCGATGGCGAAGAGCGCGATCTCGCCCGCCGCCAGGGGCGCGGGGGCGGGCGGCGCCGGCCCCAGCCCGGCCGCGTGGTGCATCGCCGCGCCGATGCCCGCGAGCCGCCCCTCGCTGAAGGCGGGCCCCAGCAGCGTCACTCCGGCCGGCGCGCCATCCGCCCGGAAGCCCGCGGGAATGGCCAGCGCCGAGAGGTCGCAGAGGTTCACGAAATTCGTGTAGACGCCGAGCCGGGAGTTGGCGCCCACCGGGTCTGCCAGCACCGTCTCCAGCCGCGGCACGCCGGGGCAGGTGGGCAGCAGCAGCGCATCCGCCCCGGCAAAGAGGCGGCGGGCGAGCAGCCGCGCCTCGGCCGCGGCGTGGAAATCCTCGAAGGCGTCCACCGTCAGCCGCTGCAGCCCGCCCTCCAGGATGCCGCGCGTGACGGGGTGCAGCGCCTCGGGCCGCTCGGTCACCCAGGCGCGCAGGGCCGATGTGCGCTCGGCCACCCAGGCGCCGTCGTAAAGGCGCCGCGCCAGCTCGAGGAAGGGCGCGATGTCCACCCGCGCGATCGCCGCGCCCATGGCCTCGGCCCGCGCCACGGCGGCCGCGAACAGCGCCGCGTCCTCGGGCGTGTCGAAGACGAGGTGCTCGTCCCGGGGCACGGCGAGGCGCGGCGCGGGCGGCGGGGCCTCCAGCGCCCGCCAGAAGGGGGGTGCCGCGCGACTGTAGGGGTCCGCCGGGTCGGCCCCGGCGGTCACGGCCAGCACCTCAGCCGCCTCCGCCACGCTGTGCGCGAAGACCGAGACGCAGTCGAGCGAGCGGCAGGCGGGCACCACGCCTCGGGTCGGCACCAGGCCGAGGCTCGGCTTCAGGCCCACGAGGTTCTGCGCCGCCGCCGGCACCCGGCCCGAGCCCGCCGTGTCCGTGCCCAGCGAGAAGGCCGCGATGCCCGCCGCCACCGCCGTGGCCGAACCGGAGGAGGATCCGCCCGGGATCAGCTCCGCCCGCACCGCGTTGCGCGGCGTGCCATAGGGGCTGCGCGTGCCGTTCAGCCCCGTGGCGAACTGGTCGAGGTTCACCTTCCCGAGCAGCAGCGCCCCGGCCGCGCGCAGCCGCGCCACCGCCGGCGCGTCCTCGGCCGCGCGGCGCGCGAAGGCGGGGCAGGCGGCGGTGGTGGGCAGCCCCGCGGCGTCCATGTTGTCCTTGACCACGAAGGGCACGCCGCGCAGCGGGCCCTCGGGCAGGCGCTCGGCCTCGGCGAGGATCTCGGCGGCGGGGCGGAGGGTGATGAACAGCGCCGGATCGTCGAAGGCGGCGATGCGCGCCAGCGCCTCCTCGGCGATGACGCGCGGCGCGACCCCGGCGGCGAGGCGGGCGCGGACCCCGCCGATGGTGAGCCTCAACGCAGCAGTTCCGCCGCCAGCCGGAGCAGCGCGCCATCGGGGCGGCGCAGCGCCTCCAGCACGCGGAAGTGATCGGCCCCCGGCACGGGCCAGAGCGGCCCCGGCGCCTGTGCCTCGGCGCGCAGCGCGTGGAACACCCGCGACTGGCGGCAGAGTTCGGGCAGCTCGCGGCCGCCATAGGCGATGCCGATGGGCTTCTGCACCACCGGCCGCCGCATGGGCGAGAGCTCGAGGATCTCCTCGTCCGTCAGCTTCAGCGCGGTATTGAGGTAGGTGTCGCGGATCGGCCCGAGGTCGTAGATGCCCGAGATGCCGATGGCCGCCGTCACCACCGGGTGCTCGGCGCCCAGGGCCGCGAGATGCCCGCCGGCGCTCCAGCCCGTCAGCACCACCGGGCCGGCGAGGCCGTGCTCGGGCCCATGGGCCGAGAGCCAGTCCAGCGCGGCGTGGATCTGCCAGACGATGCGCGTCAGCCGCACCTCTGGCGCCAGGGAATAGCCGCAGAGCGCGGCGTTCCAGCCCATGGCCAGCGCGCCCTCCGCCATGCAGGCGAAATCCTCGCGCCGGTTGCGCTGCCAGTAGCCGCCATGGATGAAGACCAGGGTGGGGGCCGAAGGATCCCCGCCCGGATAGAGATCCCAGGCCTCGCGCGGGGAGGCGCCGTAGGCGAGGTCGAGATGGCCCGGATGGGCGGCGCGGAAGGCCTCGGAATCGGCGTTGCGCGCGGCGATCAGCGCCTCCGCGTCGGCCACCGCGCCCATGTTGTTGTAGGCCGCGTCGCGCTCGCGCTGCGTCAGCCTGGCCCAGTCGAGATCCATCGCCGCACCCTCCTGCCCACGCGCCCAGCGAACAACGCCCGCGCCGCGCTGTCCATCACCCTGCGCCGGTCATCCGGTGATCACGCGGATGGGCGCGCCGGCCTCATAGGCCTCGATGGCCTCCACCGCGCCCGCGAAATAGGCGCGGTAGTTCTCCTCCGTCACATAGCCGAGATGGGGCGTGAGCAGGGTGCGCGGCGCGGCGAGCAGCGGGTGGCCGGGCGGCAGCGGCTCGATGTCATACACGTCAAGGCCCGCCCCGGCGATCCGTCCTTCCTCGAGCGCCGCGATCAGCGCCGCCTGGTCCACGATCGGGCCGCGCGAGGTGTTCACCAGGAAGGCCGTGGGCTTCATCGCCGCGAGCTCCTCCGCGCCGACCAGCCCGCGCGAGCGCTCGGAGAGGACGAGGTGGATGGAGAGCACGTCGGCCCGGGCGAAGAGCTCCCGCTTCCCCACCCGCTCCACCCCCACCGCCGCCGCCGCCTCGGCCGTCAGGTTCTGGCTCCAGGCGATGACCGTCATCCCGAAGGCCTGGCCCACCCTCGCCACCCGGCTGCCGAGCTTGCCGAGGCCGAGCAGGCCGAGGGTGCGCCCCTCCAGCCCCACGCCGAGCCCCTGCTGCCAGGCGCCGGCGCGCAGGCTCGCCTGCTCCTCGGGGATGCGCCGCGCGAGGCCGAGGATCAGCCCCCAGGTGAGGTCCACCGTCGGCGCGCCGAAGCTCGGCGTGCCGCAGAACACCACGCCGCGCTCGGCGCAGGCGGCGGCGTCGATGCCGCGGTTGCGCTCGCCCGTGGTGATGAGGAGCTTGAGGTTGGGCAGCCGCTCGATCAGCCCGCGCGGGAAGGGCGTGCGCTCGCGCATGGCGAGGATCGCGTCGAAGGGCGCGAGGCGTTCCACCAGGGCCTCGCGCTCGGCCAGCGTGTCGCGGAACACGGTGATGTCGAGGTGGGACACGCGCTCCCAGGGGCCGAGCCGGAGCGTGACCCCCTGGTAGTCGTCGAGGATGGCGAGGCGAGCGAGGCGCGGCATGGGCGGTTCCCCCTTCACGACTTCAGGGCGCGAAGGGCGTTCAGAATCACCGCCACGTCAATGGCCTCCTGGATCAGGGCGCCCTGCACCGGGCTGAGCTGGCCGAGCGCGGCCGCCACCATGCCGAGGGTGGAGAGGCCGATGCCCGCCGCCACGCTCTGCACCGCGATGGCGCGCGCCCGGCGCGCCGCGGCGAGCACCGGGGCGAGGCGGGCGATGCCCTCGCCCAGCAGCACCGCATCGGCCGCCTCGGCCGCCGCCGCGCCGCGCGCGCCCACCGCCACCCCGACATCGGCGGCGGCCAGGGCCGGGGCGTCGTTCAGCCCGTCGCCCAGCATCATCACCGGCCCATGCGCGCGCTCCGCCGCCACCACCGCCACCTTCCCGGCGGGATCGAGCCGCGCGTGGTGCGCATCCGCCCCCACCTCGGCCGCCACCCGTGCTGTCGCCGCAGGCCCATCGCCCGAGGCGAGCACCACCCGCCGCACACCGCCCGCGCGCAGCCGCGCGACCAGGCCCGGGGCCTCGGCCCGCAGCGGGTCGGCGAAGAGCAGGGCGGCGACGATGCGCCCCTCGATGGCCACAAGGCTCACGAGATCGGCGTGCAGATCGGCCTCGGGCACCGGCCCCGCGGCGCGGGCGAGCACGAAGCGCCGCCCGCCCACCGCCACGCGCCGGCCCTCGACGATCCCCTCGAGCCCTTCGCCCGGGGTCTCGCGCACCGCCTCGGGGGTGGGCAGCGAGAGGCCGCGGGCCCGCGCCGCCGCCACCAGCGCCCGCGCGATGGGATGCGCCGAGGCCTGGTCGAGCGCCGCCGCATCGCGCAGCGCGCGCGCATCCCCCGCCACCCCCACCAGCTCCGCCTGGCCGCGGGTGAGGGTGCCGGTCTTGTCCATCACCACCGCCCGCACCCGCGCCATCGCCTCCAGCGCGGCGGCGGATTTCACGAGCATGCCGAGCGAGGCGGCACGGGAGAGCCCGGCCATCAGCGCCACCGGCACGGCCAGGATCAGCGGGCAGGGCGTGGCCACCACCAGCACGGCCAGCGCGCGGCTCGCCTCGCCGCTCGCCGCCCAGGCGCCGCCGGCCAGGGCAAGGGTGAGGGCCAGGAAGGCGAGGGACCAGCGATCCGCGAGCCGCGCCATGGGCGCGCGGCTCTCCTGCGCGGCGCGGACAAGGCGGAGGATTCCCGCATAGGTGCTCGCCTCCGCATCGGTGCGCGCGACCAGCGCGAAGGCCTCGCCCGCATTGCCCATCCCCGAGAGCAGGGCCTGCCCGCGTTCGGCGCGCAGCGGCAGGGGCTCGCCGGTCAGGGCGGCGGTGTCGAGCAGGGCGAGGTCCGAATCGAGCACCCCGTCCACCGGCAGCACCGCGCCTTTCGGAACGAGAAGCCGATCCCCGGGCCGCAGCGCCGCGATGGGCACCTCCTCCAGCCCGCCCGGCCCCTCGCGCAGCGCGCTGCGCGGCTGGCGGGCGAGCAGCGCCGTCATCGCCGCGCCGGCGCGGCGCCGGGCGTGGTCGTCGAGGAACTGCCCGCCCGCATACATCAGCGCGACGACATTGGCCGCGAGCGACTCGCCCATGGCAAGGCCGAAGCCCATGGCGAGCGCCGCGATGAGGTCGAGCCCGAAGGCACCCTCCCGCAGGCTGCGCGCCATCTCGGCCAGGAGCACCGCGAGCACCGGCAGCGCGCCGATGGCGAAGGCCGCCTCGGCCTCGCGCCCGGCGAGCCAGATCACCCCCCCGCCGAGCAGCCCGAGCAGCGGCGCTGCCAGCAGCAGGCGCCGGTCCGCAAGGGGGATCACGGCGCGAGATGCGCCTCGCCCGCGCGGCGCAGCGCCTCGGGCAGCGGCACGGTGCGCGACTGCTCGGCGCGGTCCACATAGACATGGGTGAAATGGCCCTCGGCGGCGGCGCGCTCCTCCGCGTTGCGGAACAGGGCCAACTCGTAGGTGATGGAGGAGGTGCCGAGGCGGCGCACGCGCAGCCCGCCGGTCACCTCGTCGGGGAAGGCGAGCGGCGCGTGATAGCGGCAGCCCGTCTCCACCACGAGGCCGACATGGCGGCTCGCCTTCAGGTCAAGCACGCCGTGCGCGAGCAGGAAGCGCGCCACCAGCGTGTCGAACAGGCTGTAGTGGATGACGTTGTTCATGTGCGCGTAGATGTCGTTGTCCATCCAGCGCGTGCCGAGAGCGTGGAACCACCGGTACTCGGCGCGGGTGCCGGGAGGCGGCCTCATGCGGGCACTCCGGCGGTGCGGAGGGGCGGGGCGGCGGTCATGCGCGGCATCCTGGCGCGGATTGCGGCCCGCTTCCACCGCCCGCGGCGCGCAGACGGGGCTTCGCTCGCGGGCGGCGGCCTTGTATGGAAGGGGTTTGCAACGCCCGGGATGATCCCTCCGCCCATGTCCGCCGCCGCCCGGCCCGCCGCCCCCCAGGACGCCTTCCGGCTGCGCGCCGCCAACTACAGCCTGCTGACGCTGCGCCTGCTGAGCGGCCGGGCGGAGGAGGTTCTGCCCGCCCTCGGCGACCAGTTCCGCAAGGCGCCCGGGTTCCTGCGCTTCGTGCCCATCGCCATCGGCCTCGACGACCTGCTGGACGAGGCGGTGGACTTCCCCGCCTTGATCCAGGGGCTGCGCGCCCTGGAAATCCTGCCCATCGGGGTGGTCGGCGGCTCGCAGAGGCTGCGCGCGGCGGCGGCCGGCGCGGGCCTGCCCACCCTGCGACCCGCCGGGCAGACGGAGACGGAGATCGAGGCCCCCGCCCCCGTCGCCGCCCCCGTGGCGATGGCGCCACCGTCCGCCCCCGCCCCGGTCGAGGAGCCACGCCCCGCCCCCGCCGCGCGGACCATGCTGGTGGAGCAGAACATCCGCGCCGGCCAGCGCGTCTATGCCGAGCGCTGCGACCTCATCGTGGTGGGCCATGTGAACCCGGGCGCGGAGGTGATCGCCGACGGGCACATCCATGTCCATGGCGCGCTGCGCGGCCGCGCCGTCGCCGGGGCGAGCGAGGACGCGGGCGCGCGCATCTTCGCGCAGCACTTCGACCCGGAGCTCGTCGCCATCGCCGGCTTCTACGCGGTGCGCGACGGGCTCTCGCACACCCCCATCGGGCGCAGCGTGATGGTGCGCCTCGATGGCGAGCAGCTCCGGTTCAGCGCACTCGGCTGAACCGCACGCAACCCGGAGGGACAGGCTTCATGGCGCAGGTGATCGTCGTCACATCGGGCAAGGGGGGCGTGGGCAAGACCACCAGCTCCGCCGCCTTCGCCACCGGCCTCGCGCAGCGCGGCAAGAAAACCTGCGTGATCGACTTCGACGTCGGCCTGCGCAACCTCGACCTGATCATGGGCGTCGAGCGCCGCGTGGTGTTCGACATCGTCAACGTCATCCAGGGCGAGGCCAAGCTCAACCAGGCGCTGATCAAGGACAAGCGCGTGGAGGGCCTGTCCATCCTCCCCGCCTCGCAGACGCGCGACAAGGACGCGCTGACGAAGGAGGGCGTGCAGGCCATCATCGAGGAGCTCTCGACGGAATACGACTACATCATCTGCGACAGCCCGGCGGGCATCGAGAAGGGCGCGCTGCTCGCCCTCTACTTCGCCGACCAGGCGATCGTGGTCACCAACCCCGAAGTGAGCTCGGTGCGCGATTCGGACCGCATCCTGGGCGTGCTGCAGTCGAAGTCCCGCCGCGCCGAGGAGAAGAGGGAACCGGTGCGGCAGCACCTGCTGCTGACGCGCTACGATCCCGTGCGCGTGGCGCGCGAGGAGATGCTGAAGCTCGACGACGTGCTCGAGATCCTCGCCATCCCGCTGCTCGGCGTGATCCCGGAGAGCGAGACGGTGCTCAAGGCCTCCAACGCCGGCAACCCGGTGATCCTCGACGCCGAGAGCCCCGCCGGCCAGGCCTATGCGGACGCCGTGGCCCGCTTCCTCGGCGAGGAGCGCCCGCACCGCTTCCTCGAACCGCCGAGGAAGAAGGGCTTCTTCGAGAAGCTGTTCGGAGGCAAGGCGGCATGAGCTGGCTCGACTTCTTCCGCGGCCGGCGGGCCGAGAAGGGCAACGCCCCCCTCGCCAAGGACCGCCTGCAGATCATCCTCGCGCACGAGCGCGCGAGCCGCGACGGCGAGGACTTCCTGCCGCGGCTGCAGCAGGAGCTGCTCGCCGTCGTCGCGCGCTACGTCCAGGTGGATGCGAACAAGGTGCAGGTGAACCTCGAGCGCGGCGAGGGCATGAGCACCCTGGCGATCGGGATCGAACTGCCCGCCAAGCCGCGGCGGAACGCGGCGGCGTGAGGCGCGCCGCCCCCCGCCGGCCTGCGGCGGGAGGTGGCGCGGCGCGCCCGCCCATGGCACGAGGGGGCATGACCACCCTCGCCGCCGTGGCGGAGTTCGCCCTCGCCCATGAAACCCCCTGGCCGCGCGACCTGCGCGCCCATCTCGAGTCCGGCCATTTCGAGCCGCCGCCCGACAATGCGGTGATCGGCCCCACCGCGCCCCGCGGCGGCCCGGCGGGCATCATCTTCCATCATGGGCGGCGCGTCGCCGCCTGGGGCGACACGCGGCGCCCCGACATGACCTTCAGCGTCGCCAAGAGCTATCTTTCGCTCATCGCCGGCCTCGCCTTCGACGACGGCCTGCTGCGCGACCTCGATGCGCCCGTCTCCGCCTCCGTCGCGCACGAGGCCTTCGCGGGGCCACGCAACGGGCGCGTCACCTGGCGGCAGCTGCTCACCAATACCTCGGAGTGGGAAGGCACGCTCTTCGGCAAGAGTGACCTCATCGATCGCGGCCGCGACCTCGGCCTGGAGGGGCAGGGACGCAAGCGCAGCGCCCGGCCGCTCGCCGAGCCCGGAAGCTACTGGGAATACAACGATGTGCGGGTGAACGCCCTCGCCCTCGCCCTGTTGCTCCTCTTCCGCCGCCCCCTCCCGGACGTCTTCCGCGAGCGCATCGCCGATCCCATCGGCTGCAGCGCGGACTGGCGCTGGCATGGCTACGCGACCTCGGGGGTGGAGGTGGACGGCCGCGTCATCGAGAGCGTCTCGGGGGGCGGCCACTGGGGCGGGGGCGTCTTCATCTCCGCCGAGGACCAGGCGCGCATCGGGCTGCTCGTGGCCGCGGACGGGCTGTGGGAGGGCCGGCGCCTCCTCTCCGCCGCGTGGCTGGCGATGTGCCGCACCCCCTGTCCGCTCAACCCGCACTACGGCTTCCTCGTCTGGCTCAACACGGGGCGGAGCAAATGGCCGAGCGCGAGCGAGGGCGCCCTGTGCTTCTCCGGCGCCGGGGGCAACACCACCTGGATCGAGCCAGCCGACGGGGTGGTCAGCGTCACGCGCTGGCTCCATCCTGCGCATCTCGACGGCTACATGGCGCGGGTGCGGCAGGCCCTGCGACAGCCCTCCGCCGCGCCGCAGCGCGCGCCCCTGCCCGGCGGCTGAGGCCGCGCGCCGCCCCGCCCCCGGCCCCCGGGAGGGCGCTGCCGCCCGGCAGACCCGTCCGGGCGGGCGGGGGCGTCAACTCCTCCAGCGCCGGTGCATCCAGAGCCACTGGCCCGGATGCTCGCGCACCCAGCCCTCGACGATGCGCTGGAGCAGCGCCGTGGTCGCCTCCACATCCACCTTGCCGGCGGCATCGCGCGGCAGGTCAAGCGGGCCCACCAGCTCCAGCCGGAAGCGGTGGCCGGGGACGCGGATGGTTCGCATGCCATAGACCGGCACCTCGAAGCGGCGCGCCAGCCGGGCGAGCAGCGGGTTGGAGGCGGCGGGCCGGCCGAAGAAGGGCACCACGGGCCCGCGGCCGAAGCGCTGGTCCACCAGCATGCCGACCGAGATGCCGGCCTCCAGCGCCTCCGCCATGCGCAGCGGCGCCGCGACGCCCGCCGGGATCAGCTCGCCCATGATGGGCGCGCGCAGGCGCACGATATCCTCGGCGATGAAGCGGTTGTTGGGCGTGCGGTAAAGGATGGCGCCGGCCTGGCCCATGGCGCGGGCCACCACCGCCGGCAGCTCCCAGTTGGCGAGATGCGCGGCGAAGATCAGCACCGGCCGGCGCTCGGCCGCCAGCCGCGCGAAGGCCTGCTTCGTCGCCTCGTCGCTGAACACGCGCCCGCCGTCATGGTCCCAGATCGCGCCGAGATGCACGTATTCGCAGGCGGTGCGGCCGAGATTCTCCCACGCCTCGCGCGCGATGGCGGCGTGCTGCGCGGCGCTCAGCTCCGGCAGGGCGAGGCGGAGATTCTCCATCATGTGGCGATGGTTGCGGGTGAAGCGCCCGAGCCGCGGCGCGAGGAAGCCGCCGAGGTCGGAGGCGCGCTCGCGCCCCAGCGCGCGCAGGGCCGCGAAGACGAGGCGCACGAGCCGCGCGAGCAGCCAGTCGCCCAGAAGATGCAGCCGGGCCTTCACGTCCATGCCCGCGGGCGGCCGCCACGCCCGGGCGGCGGCGCCCTCCGGCGAGGCGGCTTCGCCATCCACATCCAGGCGCGGCGCATCAGAGGGTGACGACGATCTTCCCGAACACGTTGCGGGACTCGAGGCGCGCGAGCCCCTCGGCGAAGCGCTCGAGCGGCAGCACCGTGTCCAACACCGGGCGGATGCCCTGCGCCATCTTGGCGAGGCTCTCGGCGATGTTGCGCAGGCTGCAGCCGAAGCTGCCGGTGATGCGGAGCTGGCGCTGGAAGAGCATCATCAGGTTGGTCTCGGCCGAGACGCCGGAGGTGGAGCCGCAGGTGACAAGCCGCCCGCCCATGCGCAGCGACAGCAGCGAGCCCTGCCAGGTGGCCGCGCCCACATGCTCGAAGACCACGTCCACGCCGCGCTTGCCGGTGACGCGGCGGGCGACGCTCTCGAAGCGGTCGGTGTTGTAGTTCACCACATGGTCCACGCCGAGCGCGCGCGCCTTCGCGGCCTTGAGCTCGTCGCCCACCGTGCCGATCACGGTGCAGCCGATGGCCTTTGCCATCCGCACCGCCGCCGTGCCGATGCCCGAGCCCGCGGCATGGACCAGCACCGTCTCGCCCGGCTCGAGCCGCGCATTGTCGAACAGCATGTGCTGCACCGTGCCGAAGGTGATGGAGGCGCAGGCCGCGTCCTCCAGCGCCACGCCCTCGGGCACGGGCACCAGCAGCCGGGCGGGCATGTTGAGCCGCCCCTGGGCGAAGCCGTCCGCGTGGAAGCCGCGCACCCCCGAGACGTTCTCGCACAGATTGTCCCGCCCTTCGCGGCAGGCGCGGCAGGTGCCGCAGGTCATGCCGCCATAGGGCACCACGCGCTGGCCGGGGCGCAGCCCGGCCACCCCTTCGCCCAGGGCCACCACCTCCGCCACCGCCTCGGCGCCCACGGTCAGCGGCAGGCTGCGCTTGGCGAAGGCCATGCCGCGCCAGCCCCACACGTCGATGTGGTTGAGCGCGATGGCGCGCACGGCGATCTGCGCCTCGCCCGGGGCGGGCGGGGGCGGGTCGGGCATCTCGGTCAGGCGCAGGTCGCGGTCGGCGAGGAGGCGAAGGGCATGCATGGCCGCGCCCGATAGCAGGGAACGGCGCGGCCTCCTACCGGACCACGCGCGGGGCGCGGTCCACCGTCAGCCAGTCCGGCCAGCCGAGGCCGCGCTCGAGCGCGGCCAACAGAAGCGAGAAGCCGAGAACGGCGGCGATGATCCACAGCGTCCGGCGCGAGGGCGGGTGCCGCAGCCACTGCACCAGCCGCAGCAGCAGGCGCATCTGCGCGTCCATGCCGGGGCTCCTATCCCGGCAGGCAGGCCGCCGCCAGGGCGGCGAAGGCCCGGGCGCGGTGGGACAGGCGCGCCTTCTGCTCCGGCGTCATCTCGCCGAAGGTGAGGGCCTCGCCCTCGGGCACGAAGATCGGATCGAAGCCGAAGCCGTTCTCGCCGCGCGGGGGATAGACCCAGTGGCCCTCGGTGCGCCCCTCGAAGCCCTCGCAATGCCCGTCCGGCCAGGCGAGGACGAGGGTGGCGACGAAGGCGCAGCGGCGGTCGGGATTCGCCCCGGCCTCGCGGGCGATGCGCGCCATGGCGGGGCGGTAGTCGCGCGTGCCGTCCGGCTGGGTGGCCCAATCCGCCGTGTGGATACCCGGCGCGCCGCCGAGGGCGGCCACCTCGCAGCCGCTGTCGTCCGCGAGGGCGGGCAGGCCGGTGGCGCGCGCGGCGGCCAGCGCCTTGATGCGGGCGTTCTCGAGGAAGGTCGCGCCCGTCTCGGCCGGCTCGGGCAGGCCGAGCGCCTTCGCCGAGAGGAGCTCGAGCCCATGGGGCGCGAGCAGCGCGGCGAACTCCCGCAGCTTGCCGGCATTGTGGCTGGCCAGCACCAGCCGGCCGGGCGCGAGGCGGCGGCGCGTCACAACCCCACCGCCGCCTTCTGCCGCGCGACGAGCTGCGCCACGCCGTCGCGCGCGAGGTCGAGCATGGCGAGGAACTGCGCCTCGCTGAACACGGCGCCCTCGGCGGTCGCCTGCACCTCGACCAGCGCCCCGCCTCCGGTCAGCACGAAATTGGCGTCTGCCTCGGCCGCGCTGTCCTCGGCATAGTCGAGGTCGAGAATCGCCTCGCCCTGGCTGATGCCGCAGGAGACGGCGGCCACATGGTCGGCGAGCGGCACGGCGCTCATGATGTTGTGGCGCACGCAGTGCTGGAAGGCGAGGTGCAGCGCCACCCAGGCGCCGGTGATGGCGGCGCAGCGCGTGCCGCCATCGGCGTTGATCACGTCGCAGTCGAGGGTGATGGTCATCTCGCCCATGGCCTTGCGGTCCACCACCGCGCGCAGGGCGCGGCCGATGAGGCGCTGGATCTCCTGGGTGCGACCGGACTGCTTGCCGCGCGCCGCCTCGCGCTCCCCGCGGGTGTGGGTGGCGCGGGGCAGCATCCCGTATTCGGCCGTGACCCAGCCGATTCCCTGGTTGCGCAGGAAGGGCGGCACGCGGCCCTCGACGCTGGCGGCGCAGAGCACCTCGGTCCCGCCCATGCGGATGAGGCAGGAGCCCTCGGCGTGGCGGGCCACGCCGGTCTCGATGCTGACGGGGCGCAGCGCGTCGGCGGCGCGGCCGGATGGGCGCATGGTCGGTTCTCCCGGAAAGGCCGGGCACCATACGCGCGCGCGCGGTTCTGACCAGGGGGCTTTCAGGCAAGGCCGGCGGGCGCCGCGGGGATTTCGCGCAGCAGCTTGCGGAGGATGGCCTCGGGGAAGGCGGCGTAGTCGTCGCAGGCCATGGCGAAGGCGCGGGGCCCCGCGATCACCTCCTGCGCGAAGTAGGCGAGCAGGTCGGGCTCCTCGTCCAGCACGGCCAGCGCGTTCACCGTGATGCCGGAGGCGGCGGCAAGGTCGCGGAAGGGGCCGGGCGGGCGGCCGCGGTTGCTGCGCCCGTCGCCCGAGACATCCACCGTGGCCCGCCGGGCGGGGAAGGGACAGGCGGCAAGGAGCCGCAGCGAGGCGGCCAGCGCCTCGCCCAGCGCCGTGGCCCGGGCCTCGGGCAGGCGCGGAGCGTCGGCCAGCGCCTCGGCCAGCGCCTCTGCCTCCTCAGGGCTCGCCACGCGCCGCCAGGGCACGGCCACCTCCTGCGCCTCGGACCAGAACAGGGCCGAGACGGCCAGCGCCCCGCTGGGCAGCGCCGCGATGGCCGCCTGCACGCGCGGGTCGCGCCAGGCAAGCGCCAGGCCGCCCAGCATCAGCTCGAACTCCGCGCGGTCCACGCTGGCCGAGACATCCACGGCCAGCACCAGGGCGAGGTCGAGGTCGCTCAGCGCCGGCCTCCCGCGCGCGCCGGGCGGCGCAGGGGCATCGGCTCAGCCCGGACCCAGCGGCTCCAGGGCATCGCCCACCGCCACCCGTCCGCCCTCGATCACCTCGGCCTGCACGCCGAGATCGGCATGGCCAAAGGCCTCGCGCAGCACGCGCGGGGGGTGGGCGTCGCGTTCGCCGGTCTCCGGGTTCACCTCGGTGGCGGGGCAGCGGACGATCCGCTTCCAGACCCGCAGCCGCGCCGTGCCGAGCTGGATCTCCTGGCCGAGGAGCGCGAAATCGCCCCATTCCGGCCCGCCCGAGATGTAGATGTTCGCCCGGAACCGCAGCGGATCAAGGCGCATGCCGTGCGCACGCTCCAGCGCCGCGAGGCTGGCGAGGGAGATGATCGAGACCGATTTCTGCGGGATGTCGGTGAAGTTGTGGCCGGGCGCCTCGACAAAGCGCAGCCGCCCGCGCGCCTCCTCGCCCAGAAAGGCGGTGAGCACATCCTCCACCAGGGCGCGGCCGGCCGGGCTGCGGATGTCGGCCACCAGCGGCGGGCCATCCGGCAGGCGGAGCGCGAGCTGGCCGCTGTGCGGGTCGAAGGCGGTGTGGATGCGCGCCAGCCGCGCATTCGCCATCAGGCAGGCGAAGTTCGTCTTGCGCATCCAGGCCGGCGCGGCCGGATCGAAGGGCGAATCGCCCTGCGCCAGCGCGAAGCGCCGATCATGCGGCAGGCATTCGCCGGGGGAGAGGACCACCTCCTCCAGGGCCTCGGCCGAGAACCCCTTCACCGGGTAGCGGTAGATGTGCTCGACGCGCATGGCTCGCGGCCCGAAACCTCTTGAATCGACTGTGGCAGACTTCCCACACTCCACTCAAGTCGCCCCGCCCGATCGGGGGTGCGGCCTCTCACGTCGCCTCATGGAGGGACAGGAATGGACATCGAGAAGTTCACCGAGCGCGCCCGCGGGTTCATCCAGGCCGCGCAGACCATCGCCATCCGCGAATACCACCAGCGGCTGACGCCCGAGCACCTGCTGAAGGCGCTGCTCGACGACGAGCAGGGGGCGGCCGCCGGGCTGATCGCCGCGGCCGGGGGCGATGCCGGCGCGGTGCGCGCCGGGGTGCAGGCGGAGCTGGCGAAGCTGCCGGCCGTGCAGGGCGGCGGCGCGGGGCAGCCGAACGCGACGCCGGAGCTGGTGCGCGCGCTCGATGCCGCCCAGCAATCCGCCCAGAAGGCGGGTGACGCCTATGTGGCGCAGGACCGCATGCTGCTCGGCCTCGCACAGACGCCGAGCGGGGCGCAGAAGGCGCTGCAGGCGGGGCGCGTGACGGCGGCGAAGCTCGAGGAGGCGATCGCCCGCCTGCGCAAGGGCCGCCGCGTGGATGCGCCCAACGCCGAGGAGAGCTTCGACGCGCTGAAGAAATACGCGCGCGACATCACCGAGGCGGCGCGCAACGGCAAGCTCGATCCGGTGATCGGCCGCGACGAGGAGATCCGCCGCACCATCCAGGTGCTGGCGCGGCGCACCAAGAACAACCCGGTGCTGATCGGCGAGCCCGGCGTGGGCAAGACCGCCATCGTCGAGGGTCTCGCGCTGCGCGTGGCCAAGGGCGACGTGCCCGAGGCGCTGAAGGACAAGCGCGTGATGGCGCTCGATCTCGGCGCCATGGTGGCCGGCGCCAAGTACCGCGGCGAGTTCGAGGAGCGCCTGAAGGGCGTGCTGAAGGAGATCGAGGCCGCGGAGGGCGGCATCATCCTCTTCATCGACGAGCTGCACACGCTGGTGGGCGCGGGCAAGGCGGACGGGGCGATGGACGCCTCGAACCTGTTCAAGCCCGCGCTGGCGCGCGGCGAGCTGCACTGCATCGGCGCCACCACCCTCGACGAATACCGCAAGCACATCGAGAAGGACGCGGCGCTGGCGCGGCGCTTCCAGCCCGTCTTCGTGGGCGAGCCGAGCGTGGAGGACACGATCTCCATCCTGCGCGGCATCCGCGAGAAGTACGAGCTGCACCACGGGGTGCGCATCACCGACGGCGCGCTCGTGGCCGCGGCCACGCTCTCCAACCGCTACATCACCGACCGCTTCCTGCCCGACAAGGCGATCGACCTCGTGGACGAGGCGGCCAGCCGGCTGCGCATGCAGGTGGACAGCAAGCCCGAGGAGCTCGACGAGCTCGACCGGCGCCTGCTGCAGCTCAAGATCGAGCGCGAGGCGCTGAAGCGGGAGGAGGACGCGGCCTCGAAGGAGCGCCTGGCCAGGCTCGAGCGCGAAGTGGCCGAGCTCGAGGAGAAATCCGCCGAGATGACGGCGGCCTGGGAGGCCGAGAAGAGCCGCGTGGTGGAGAGCCAGAAGCTGAAGGAGCAGCTCGATGCCGCGCGCACCGAGCAGGAGCTGGCCGAGCGGCGGGGCGACCTGAACCGCGCCGCCGAGCTGCGCTACGGCACCATCCCCGCGCTCGAGAAGAGGCTCGCCGAGGCGGCGGCGGGCGGCGCGAAGCTGGTCAACGAGGCGGTGACCGAGGAGGGCATCGCCGCGGTCGTCAGCCGCTGGACCGGCATCCCCGTCGAGAAGATGCTGGAGGGCGAGCGCGCCAAGCTGCTGCGGATGGAGGAGGAGCTGCGCCGGCGCGTCGTCGGCCAGGAGGAGGCGCTGGAGGCGGTGAGCAAGGCCGTGCGCCGCGCCCGCGCCGGGCTGCAGGATCCGAACCGGCCCATCGGCAGTTTCCTGTTCCTCGGCCCCACCGGCGTCGGCAAGACGGAGCTGGTCAAGGCGGTCGCCGCCTTCCTGTTCGACGACGAGCGGGCGATGACGCGCATCGACATGTCCGAGTACATGGAGAAGCACGCGGTCTCTCGCCTGATCGGCGCGCCGCCCGGCTATGTCGGCTACGAGGAGGGGGGTGCGCTCACCGAGGCCGTGCGGCGCCGGCCCTACCAGGTGATCCTGTTCGACGAGGTCGAGAAGGCGCACGAGGACGTGTTCAACGTCCTGCTGCAGGTGCTGGATGACGGGCGCCTCACGGACGGCCAGGGCCGGACGGTGGATTTCCGCAACACGATCATCGTGCTGACCAGCAACCTGGGCGCCCAGGCGATCGCCGAGCTTCCCGACGGCGCCGATGTGGAGGAGGCGCGGCCGGCGGTCATGCGGGCGGTGCGCGAGCGGTTCCGGCCCGAGTTCCTGAACCGTCTGGACGAGATCGTCCTGTTCCGCCGCCTCGCGCGCGAGGATATGGGCGCGATCGTGCACATCCAGTTCGCCCGGTTGCGGCGACTGCTGGAGGACCGCCAGATTGCCGTGGAACTGACCGCCCCGGCGGTGGAGTGGCTCTCCGAGGCGGGCTACGACCCGGTCTACGGAGCGCGCCCCCTGCGCCGCGTGATCCAGCGGCATGTGCAGGACCGCCTCGCCGGCATGATGCTGGAAGGCAGGGTCAAACCCGGCGATACGGTGGTCGTGGACGCCTCGGCCGATGGGCTGGAGCTGCGCGTGACCGGCGCGCGGGCGATGGAGGCGGCGGCATAGCCGCCATGCCGCCCCGGCATGTCGCCAGGCTTTACAGGGGGGCGCCGGCTGCGTAGAAGGCGCGCCCACGCCGCGGCGCCGAAAGCCCGCGCGGCGGCGAGAGAGGCGGCAAGGTCGATGAGACGTCCTTGTCGCTGATGCAGGAAAGCTTTTCCTGCCCGCTGTTTCACAATTTCATCTGTTGTGCAGTGTTGTGTTGGGTTGATGACTGGTGCTGGACTGATGGTGCTGGTCTGGTGGTGACTGGGTTGGGATGCGTGGTTGGCGCTGCTGTGGCTGATGAGGCTGTGGTGGGTGTTGG
>JAOAIK010000043.1 GCA_026414745.1 Roseococcus sp. | reverse complement strand
CCCTCGAAGCCCAGCGTGGGGAGGAAGGGATGAACGGGCACACCGCGACGGCTCGATTTCGTCTTCAGGCGCTGACCTTCGCCCTCGTCGGTCACGTGGATGAATGCACGACCATCCCCGTCCCGCTTCAGGTCGTCGTGCCTGAGCTGCGCGATTTCCTCCAGACGCATGCCCGAGTAGAGACCGATGATGGGGAGCCACCAGTACGCGTCGAGATGGATGTGAGGCCCCGCCTGATGCCGATGAGTGAAGTCATCAGCCCTGGCCCTTGTTCCCGCCCAGATGGGCGAACGGAACAGCGTGGTCAGGGCCTGCGTCGGCCAGATTTCGCGTTCCCTGGACTCGGGCACATGCCGACTAAGCGCGATGTCCGCGAACATCGCCTCCACATCGTCCGAGACGGCAAAGCGATGGTGACGGATGGCGAAGAGGAAGAGCTGCTTCACATGCGTGATGTGCTTTTGAATCGTCGTCGCACCCAGCGTCGGCTTTCCACGGCTTTCCCGCAGAATGACCTCGATGGTCTTCGCGTGGTCCTTGCCGCCCTTGCCGTAGGACGTGCGAACGTTTTCCAGCGTCCGCACCCAGCGCACGATGTCCGCGCGGGTGTATTCGTTCATCGGGCGGTCGCCCAACGTCTTGGCGAACAGCCGCACATAGCCCTGGATGTGGCGGCTCGCGTCCTCCTGCAGGTTCCGCTCGGGAATGAAAGTCTGTTCGAGGAACTCAAGAATCGTCGGTGAAGCGCGGTCGCGTTGGACGACACCCGCATTGTCGAGAATCTTGCGTAACGCTTCGAGGCCCTCTCCTGTCAGCTTCCGTGCCTCGATGAGTTGCGAGACCTCGCGCCCGACCCGCTCGCCCTTCGCCAACGCCTCGCGCAACATCTCGTGGCGCGCATCCATGTCCTGCTTCACCCGCGTCACGAGGGCCAGCTTTTCGGCCTTGGCCTTGGCCTCGGCGTTGCGAAGCTGGATTTCCATCGCTTCTTCCGCCGCCGCGAGGGCGCGTTCGAGTTCCGCGATGATGCGGTCCCGCAGGTCTTCCGTGTTCTCGTCCTCTGCCGCCATGACCCGAATCCGATACCACAGGTCGGCGACACGGGCATTCATCCGTGCCGCCCGCAGCCTGGCCTCTCGCGGGTCATTCGTTCTCAGGCTTTGTCCGACCTCCGTCCTGCCCAGCAGGGACACAAGGTCGAGCGGAACACGGGCACGGAATCGGTATGCGCCACCTCTGCGACGCAGGAACGGACCTGCCACGACAACCCCCTTTGGGGCCACAGAAGGGGTCCACGTGGAGCACCCCCGTGTCGCGCAAGCCCTTGATTCATTTGAGGAAAATCAGATGGTTGGGGCGCCAGGATTCGAACCTGGGAATGGCGGTACCAAAAACCGCTGCCTTACCGCTTGGCGACGCCCCAGCCGGCCGGGGTGTAGCGAGGCTCAACCGGCCGCGTAAAGACCCCCGCCGGCGCGCCACCAGGCCGCGGGCAGCCGCGCCGCGGCCGCCTCGGCGGCGGAGGCGGTCCGGAACAAGGCGAAGCAGGTGGCGCCCGAGCCGCTCATGCGCGCGAGCAGCGCGCCGGGCAGGGCGCGCAGCGCCGCCAGCACCTCGCCGATGGGCGGGCAGAGGGCGAGGGCGGGCGCCTCCAGGTCATTGCGCAGGCGCGCGAGATCGGCCGCCATGGCCTCGGCGCTCGCCCAGGCCTCGGGCAGCGCCGCCTCGGGCGAGAAGCCCGCCCCGGAGGCGGCCCGCGCGCGGAACACCTCGGGCGTGGCGAGCGGCAGGCCGGGGTTGGCCAGCAGCAGCCCGCAGGGCGGCAGGCGCGGGGCGGGGCCGAGCCGCTCGCCCACCCCCTGCATCCGCGCCGGGCGCGAGGGCACGCAGACCGGGATGTCCGCGCCGAGCGGGGCGGCGATGCGCATCAGCGCCGCCTCGCCGAGCCCGGTGCGCCAGAGACGGTCGAGCAGGCGCAGCGCGGCCGCCGCATCGGCCGAGCCGCCGCCGATGCCCGACGCGACGGGCAGGCGCTTGGTCAGCGTCAGCGCGGCGCCCGCCGCCACGCCGGCCTGCGCGGCGAGGGCCCGGGCGGCGCGCAGCACGAGGTTGTCGGGCTCGGCGGCGAGCGCCGCGCGCTGCGGGCCCTCGAGCGCCAGGGACAAGGTCGGCGCGGGGGCCGCGGCGAGCGTGTCGCAGGCCGGGCCGAAGACCGCGAGGCTGTCGAGCAGGTGGTAGCCGTCCGCGCGCCGGCCGGTGACGTGCAGGAACAGGTTGACCTTGGCCGGGGCGGCCTCGTGCTCGGTCATGGCGGGGTCAGCGGCGCAGCGCGGCGGGCTGGGCGGAGGCGGGCAGGCCGCTGGAAAGCTTCTCGCGCAGGCGCTGCGCCTCGGCGGGCTCGGGGTCCATGGTCAGGGCGCGGCTCCATTGGAAGCGCGCCTCGCTGTGGCGGCCCGCGGCCCAGTAGGCGTCGCCCAGATGGTCGTTGATGGTGGCGCTGCGGGGTTCCAGCTCCACCGCGCGCTCGAGAAGGCGGATGGCGCCGGCGATGTCGCCCATGCGGAACAGCACCCAGCCGAGGCTGTCCACGATGTTGCCGTCCTGCGGGCGCAGCGCCACGGCGCGCTCCAGCATCTGCCGTGCCTCCTCCAGGCGTTCGCCGCGGTCGGCCCAGGTGTAGGCGAGGTAGTTCAGCACATAGGGCTGGTCCGGCGAGAGGCTCAGCGCGCGCTGGAAATCCGCCTCCGCGCCCGGCCAGTCGCCCGAGCGTTCGCGGGCGATGCCGCGCGCGTAGAAGAGCGGCCAGTCGTGCGGACGCACCGCCTCGAGCCGCGCGATGGCGCGGTCATAGGCCTGGGCCGCCTCCGCGAAGCGGGCGCGGCGGCGCAGGATGTCGCCGAGCCGCATCAGCGGCTGCGGGTGGGCGGCGAGACGCTCGGCGGCCTCGGCGAGCAGCCGCTCGGCCTCGGGCAGCCGGTCCAGCCGGTCGAGCAGCCCGGCGCGGCGAAGCTGGGCCGGACCGTGGAGCGGATCCTCCGGCGGAATGCGCGAGAGCGCCTCCAGCGCCGCCGCCGGCTGCTCCGCCTCGGCCAGCGCATCGCCCAGCAGGAACAGGGCCGGGCCGAAGCTCGGGCGCAGCCGGAGCGCGAGCCGCGCGAGCAGCATCGCCATTTCCTCCAGCTCCTGGCCGCGCAGGGCGGCGCCCAGCGCGACATAGGCCTCGGCGATGCCATCGGCCGGGCCGGCGATGGCGCGCTGGCCCAGCACCAGGGCGCGCGCCGGCTCGAGCGCCGCGAGCGCCAGCTCGTCATGGCTCTGCGCCAGCCGGTCGAGCAGGCGCTGCGCCTCGGCGCTGCGGCCCGCGCGCTGCAGGATGCCCGCCGAGAGAAGCGCGAGGCGCAGCGTGGGCTCCGGCTGGTCGGTCAGGGCGAGGCGGACGAAGCGCTCGGCCTCGCGCGGGCGGTTGGCGGCGTCAGCGATCAGCGCCGCATGCAGCGCGTTGAGCGCGCGGAAGCGCCCCTGTTCGGCCAGCGGGCGAAGCTGCGCCAGCGCCGCCTCCGTCTGCCCGCGTCCGGCGAGGCTCCAGGCGATGAGCGCGGGCTGCAATGCCTGCACCGGCCCCTGGCGGGCGAGGGCGCGGGCGCGCTGCTCGGCGCGCTCCCATCGCTGCGCGACGACATCGGCGCCGTAGAGCACGAGCTGGGCGGCGAGGTTGTCCGGCAGGCGGCGCGCCAGGCGCAGCGCATCCGCCCTGCCATCCATCAGCGCCGCCATGAAGGCGCGCTGGATCAGCTCCGGCTGGTCGGGATCGGCGCGGAGCGCGGCCAGGAGGCTCTCCGCCGCCACGGCGGTGTCCTGCTCCGCGGCGGCGAAGCGGCCCACCAGATACTGGCCGAAGGCGCTGCCGCCCGCGGCGCCCGGGCCGCCACCCGGGATCAGTCGGCCGGAGCGGTCGGCGAGCCCGCCGCTCCCCGCCGCGCAGGCCGCCAGCAGGGTCGCGGCCAGCATCGCCAGGTGGCGGAGAGAGCGGCTTTGCGCCATGGCGTCAGCATAGCAGCCTGTTTGCGCGACGCGCCATGTTCCCGATGCGCGCTTCGGTTGTGGCGCGCGGCCTGGACGCCACGGTGTGACCCGCGCGCAACGCGCGCGTTCATGCGCGGTTCAGGGGAAGGTCAGCGCAGCGCCAGAAGCCGCGGCGCCAGGCCGATGCCGAGGCGCCGCCCATAGCCCTCGAACTGCGCCCGCACCTCCGCCAGTTCGGCCTCCGAGAGCGGCACGGGCTCGACGCGGGCGGCGAGCATGTCGAGATACATGCCGGCGAGGTTCTCGACCTCGCGCGCCAGGGTCTCGGCCTCGCGCAGGGTCTGGCCGATGGCGACCACGCCGTGGTTGGCGAGCAGGCAGGCGCGGCGGCCCTCCAGCGCCCGGACGGCGGCCTCGGCCAGCGCCTCGGTGCCGAACAGCGCGTAGGGCGCGCAGCGGATGTCGCTGCCGCCGGCGAGGGCGATCATGTAGTGGAAGGGGGGGATGTCCCGCCGCGCGCAGGCGAGCGCGGTGGCGCGCGGGCTGTGGGTGTGCACGATCGCCATGGCCTCGGGCCGCGCGGCGTAGATGGCCCGGTGCAGTCGCCACTCCGAGGAGGGGTTGCGGTGGCCGCCGATCCTCTCGCCGGACATGTCGAGCTTCACGAGGTCGCCCTCGGTCAGCGCGTCGTAGGCGAGGCCCGAGGGGGTGATGGTGAAGCCCCTGGCCGTGCGGACGGACAGGTTCCCCGCCTTGCTCGGCATGAAGCCGAGGCGGTCCAGGCGCTGCGCCGCCTCGACGAGGGTCGTCATGCCGCCTCGCGCAGGGCGCGCGCCCGGAGCGCGGCGGGGCGGTTCAGGCAGCGGTCCAGCCAGGCCTTCACGCGCACATGCCCGCCCCAGTCGTAGTCGTTCGCCCAGGCGCCATAGAGCACGCCGGCGAGGTTGCAGTCGGCGATGGTGAAGGCGGGGCCGAGCAGGAAATCGCGCCCTTTCAGATGCTCCTCCAGCACGTCGAGCCGCGCATCCAGCCCCGCCTTGCCGGCGGCGGCCTGGCCCGGGTCGCGCTCGGCGGGCGGGCGGATGTAGCTGTTGTAGGCCCACTGCATGGCGGCGGGCTCCACCTCGGTGGCGGCCCAGAGCGTCCATTGCAGCGCGCGCGAGGCGTCGTCGCCCGCGGGCATCAGCGGCGGGCCCGCCTTGGCCGCGAGGTGGAGGTTGATGGCGAGGCTCTCGAAGAGCACCAGCGCGCCGTCCTCCATGGCCGGCACCTTGCCGTTCGGGTTCACCCGCAGATGCTCGGCCGTCTTGGCGCCGCGCATCACGTCCACGGGGACGATCTCATAGGACAGCCCGGCCTCCTCGGCCGCCCAGATGCAGCGGAAGGTGCGGGATTTCGGCGTGCCGTGCAGGCGGATCATGGCGTGGCGTCCTTGCGGCGTTCGGCGATGGCGCGCGCGTGCGTGTCTGCGATGGCGCGCGCGTGCGCGACGGTGGCGCGCTGGAAGCGCACCAGCAGCGCGGCCCAGAGGATGAGCGCGAGCAGCGCCCAGAGGAAGCCGTGGTGGCGCAGCAGCAGCGTCGCCGCGACGATCCAGCCGAGCGAGAGGACCATTCCCTGGCGGAGCAGCGAGACGAGTGGCATCGGACCCTCACCCGACCAAGACGCGCGTCACGCCGGCAACCGCCAGAACGCCAAGGATGGACAGGAACCGTTGACGCCGGGTGGAGGGCTGCGACACGCGGCCCTCCGGGCGCGCGAGCGCCTTGGCCTGGTCGGCCTGCTCCTCTCGGACATCGGCCAGGCTGTTGTCGATCCGGGCCAGCGCCGCGGCCGCAGCCGGCAGCCCCGGTTCCCGCCTGGCAAGCCGCGCTCCCATCACTGGATCATCCGGGCCATGTCCGCCCGGGGGCAAGCCGATTCCGCCAGCACCGCCGCGCGGGGGCCGGGGCAGGACGATGGTGCTGCCGCTCATTCCACCTCGCCCTGACACGCGCGATCCGCATCCTCGCGCGCGCGCATCCGCGGGAAACCGCCGGCCTTGCAGTGGGGAAGACCGACCGCGCTGTGGCGCAGTCGGCCGAGTGCAGGGCGCATCGGGCCAGGCAGGAGGGAGGTGACGGTTGACATGCTTCGCCTTCCGGAGGCGCCGACCCGCGCTTCGCCCCTGCCACGGGACGAAAGGCGAGATCCTTCCCTTCCGCTGAGGGAGGGCCCTGACGGGATGGTCGCGGAGCCGCTGCTTCGGCCGGGGCCGTCCATCACATCCCCCCCGGATAATTCGGCCCGCCGCCGCCCTCGGGCGTGCGCCAGTCGATGTTCTGGGTCGGGTCCTTGATGTCGCAGGTCTTGCAGTGGACGCAGTTCTGCGCGTTGATCACGAGGCGCGGCGCGCCCTCCTCCACCCCCACCGCCTCATAGACGCCGGCCGGGCAGTAGCGGCTCTCCGGGCTCGCGTATTTCTCCCAATTCTCAACGAGCCAGCGCCCCGGATCGCGCAGCACGAGGTGCGCGGGCTGGTTCTCCTCGTGGTTGGTGTTGGAGAGGAACACCGAGGAGAGGCGGTCGAAGCTGATCACCCCGTCGGGCTTCGGATAGACGATGCGCGGGGCCTCCGCGGCGCGCTTCAGCCGGTCGTGGTCGCTGTGGTGGCCGAGCGTCCAGGGCGCCTTGCCGCGGAACACATAGGCCTCCAGCGCCGCGTTCAGCATGCCGCCCCAGAAGCCGAACTTCGCGAAGCCGGGGCGGATGTTGCGCACCGCGCGCAGCTCCTCCCACAGCCAGGAGGCCTTCAGCCTCTCGGGATAGGCCGCGAGCAGCGCCGGGCGCGCCTCGGCGCCCAGCGCCTCGGCCACGGCCTCGGCCGCCACCATGCCGGACTTCATGGCGGTGTGCGTGCCCTTGATCTTGGGCACGTTGAGGAAGCCCGCCGCATCGCCGATCAGCGCCCCGCCGGGGAAGACGAGACGAGGGATGGACTGGAAGCCGCCCTCGTTCAGCGCGCGCGCGCCATAGGCGATGCGCTTGCCGCCCTCCAGCATCGGCCGCACCGCGGGGTGCTGCTTGAAGCGCTGCAACTCCTCGAAGGGCGAGAGCCAGGGGTTCGCGTAGTCGAGGCCGACCACGAAGCCCACGCTCACCAGGTTCTCGCCG
Source organism: Roseococcus sp. (assembly GCA_026414745.1). Taxonomy (GTDB): domain Bacteria; phylum Pseudomonadota; class Alphaproteobacteria; order Acetobacterales; family Acetobacteraceae; genus Roseococcus. The sequence continues at coordinate 25,921 of JAOAIK010000043.1, read as the reverse complement.
AACATGTAGAGCCAGGAGCCGCCATAGGTGTCGGAGGAGAGCGGCCAGCCCGTGGAGTGCCAGATCAGCCCGGGCTGGTGCTTCTCCTTCGGGATCTCCCACAGCTCCTTGATGCCGATGCCGTAGGTCTGGGGCTGGCATTCCGCGCGCAGGTCGAAGCGGTCGGACAGGGTCTTGGTGAGGGAGCCGCGGCAGCCCTCGGCGAAGAGGGTGTAGCGCGCGCGCAGCTCCATGCCCGGCTGGTAGTTGGGGCCCTTCGTCCCGTCCTTCTCGATGCCCATGACGCCGGCGACGACGCCCCTCACCTGGCCATCCTCGAGGATGGCCTCGGAGGCGGCGAAGCCAGGATAGATCTCCACCCCCAGCGCCTCGGCCTTCGCGCCCAGCCAGCGGCAGACATTGCCGAGGCTGACGATGTAGTTCCCCGCATTGTGCATCTGCGGCGGGGTGGGCAGGCGGAAGGCGCGCCTCTCGGTGAGGAACATGAAGCGGTCCTCGCCCGCCGGCGTGGCCAGGGCGGGCGGATCCTCGCGCCAGTCGGGCAGCAGCTCGTCCAGCGCGCGCGGCTCGAGCACCGCCCCCGAAAGGATGTGCGCGCCGATCTCGCCGCCCTTCTCGACCAGGCAGACCGAGGCGTCCGGCGCGAGCTGCTTGAGCCTGATGGCGGCGGCGAGGCCCGAGGGGCCGCCGCCCACGATCAGGACGTCGAACTCCATGCTCTCGCGCTGCTCGTCCATCTCCGGCCCTCCCCGACGCCCGCGCCTCACCCCTAGCGCCAAGCCCCGCTTCGCGGAAGTTGGCGCGGCGCGGTAGAAGCCCGGCATGAGCACGGAGGCGGAGGCGCTGCGGGCCGCCCTGGCCTGGCAGGTCGCGATGGGGGCGGATGAGGCCATCCTGCCCGCCCCGCAGCCGCGCCTCGCCGCGGCGGCATCGCCCGCCGCGCCGGAAGCGCCGGGCGAAGGGCCCTCCGGCCGGCGCGCGGCGGCAGTCCCGCGCTCCCTTCCCCCCGCAGGGGAGGAGGCCGCCGCCCTGGCGGCGGGCGCCGCAAGCCTCGAGGCGCTGCGCGAGGCCATGGCCCGCTTCACCGGCAGCCCCCTGCGCGAGACGGCGACGCAACTCGTCTTCTCCGATGGCGTGGCGGGCGCGCCGGTGATGGTGATCGGCGAGGCGCCGGGCGCGGAGGAGGACCGCCTGGGCAAGCCCTTCGTCGGCCCCTCCGGCCAGTTGCTGGATCGCATGTTCGCCAGCATCGGGCTCGCGCGCGGCGAGAACCTCTACATCACCAACGTCCTGCCCTTCCGTCCGCCCGGCAACCGCACGCCGACCGACGCGGAGATCGCCCTGTTCCTGCCCTTCGTGCTGCGCCATGTGGAGCTGGCGGCGCCGCGGCTGCTCGTGCTGTCGGGCGGCGTGGCCGCCAAGGCCCTGCTGCAGGCGCGCGATGGCATCACCCGGCTGCGCGGCCGGTGGCATCCTGTCACATTGCCCTCCGGGCAAGTCATGCGCGCCCTGCCCACCTGGCATCCTGCCTATTTGCTGCGCAACCCCAAGGCCAAGCGGGAAGCCTGGGCCGATCTCCTGCTGCTGCGGCGCGAACTGGACAGGGGCTGAGCCCGCCCGGTCCGAGATGAAGATTCGACCGGCATGACTTAAGACATTGAGTTTGCATGAGGGCGGGCCAGACATGCCGGGCCGACCCCGATTCATCGCTTGCGCGGGGCCTTCATCTGTTGCTAGCGACCGCCCGCTATGTGTGCGCTCCGCCCCATGGCCCGCCAGGCGCTCGCGGCTTCCGCGATCCTGGCGATGCTCGGCGCCGGCACCTTCCCGGCGTTCGCGCAGCGTGCCCCCGACCCCACCCCCGCTCCCCGTCTGCGCACGGCAAGCCTGCCGCAGCCCCTTGCCGCGGCCGATGCGCAGCGCCTGCGCCGCGCCTTCGAGGCCCAGGCACGGGGCGATCTCACCGCCGCCAACCGCGAGATCGACCGGCTGGAGGACCGCCGCCTGTTCGGCCATCTCCTGGCCGACCGGCTGCTGCGGCCGGGTGCGGAGCCCACCCCCCATGCCCTGCAGGCCTGGCTCGCCGAGTTCTCCGACCATCCGGACGCGCCGGCCATCCACGAGCTCCTCCTGCGCCGCCTGCCGCGCGGCGCGGCCGCCCCGCCTCCGCCCGCCCAGGGCGAGCCGCTCGAGCCTCTGCCCGAGCTTCTGCCCGAGGAGCGCCCGCCCAGCGGCGCTTCGCTGGTGCGCCAACCGGCGCTCGATCGCGCGGTGGCGGCGCGCCTCGCCGAGGGGCAGACGGAGGCCGCCCTCGCCCTCATCGCCGCGGCGCGCAACGTCACCCCGGCCTATGGCGCGCAGCTGCGCGCCGAGATGGCGCAGGCGCTGTTCCGCCAGGGCCAGGACGAGGAGGCGCTGCGCCTCGCCCTCGAGGCGCTTCAGCTCGACCGGCTGAACCCGGTGGCGGCGCACCAGGCGGGGCTCGCCGCCTTCGCCCTCGCCCGCTACGAGCAGGCACTGCACCATTTCGAGCGGGCGGCGCAGAGCGAACGCGCCTCGCCCGCGCTGCGCGCGGCGGCCGCCTACTGGACCGCGCGCGCCGCCGTGCGCGCCCGCCGCCCCGCCCAGTATGTGCCCTGGATGCTCCAGGCGGCGCAGGAGCCGCGCACCTTCTACGGCATGATCGCCCGGCGGAACCTCGGCCTGCCCTCCGGCCTCTCCTGGGACCGCGACGTGGCGGTCGGCACCCACGCCCATGCCCTGGCCGAGACGGCAGGCGGCTGGCGGGCGCTCGCGCTGCTCCAGATCGGGCAGGATGCGCGCGCCGAGGCGGAGCTGCGCCTGCTGCACCGGCGCGCGCGCAACAACCCGCCCGTGGTGCAGGGCATCCTCGCCGTGGCGCAGGCGCGGGGCATGACCGCGCTGGCCACGGCGGTGGCGAGCGCGCTGCCGGCCGAGGAGGCGCGCGGCCGCGACGACGCCCGCTTCCCGCTGCCCACCCTGCTGCCGCCCCAGGGCTTCCGCATGGACCCCGCCCTGCTCTACGCCCTGGCGCTGCAGGAAAGCCGCTTCAACCCCGAGGCCGTCTCGCCCGCCGGGGCGCGCGGCCTGCTGCAGATCATGCCCGCCACCGCGAGCTATGTGGCGGGCGACCCCTCCCTGCGCGGCGCCGGCGCGCAGCGGCTGCACGAGCCCGGCCTCTCGCTCGAGATCGGGCAGCGCTACCTCCACTACCTCGCGCGGCACGAGGCGGTGCAGGGCGACCTGATCCGCCTGCTCGCCGCCTACAATGCGGGGCCGGGCAATGTGGCGCGCTGGCTGCCGGTGGCGCAGCGCCGGCAGGACCCGCTGCTGTTCATCGAGAGCATCCCGCTCGCCGAGACGCGCCTGTTCGTGCAGCGCGTGCTGACCTTCTCCTGGATCTACGCCAACCGGCTGAACCTGCCCTCGCCCTCGCTCGACGCGCTGGCCAGCGGCTATTTCCCCGGCTTCCCCGACGTGGAGGAGGTGACGGCGATGTTGCGCCTGCGCCCGGTTCGCTTCAACTAGAGCCCATGCCGATCGACCCGAGCCGGACCTTCGTGCCGGTGAACATCGCCCTGCTCACCGTCTCCGACACGCGCGACCTCGCCTCCGACCGTTCGGGCGACGCGCTGGCCGAGCGCATCGCCGCCGCCGGACACCGCCTCGTGGACCGCGCGATCGTGAAGGACGAGGCCGATCTGATCGAGGCGAAGCTGCGCGGCTGGATCGCGGACCCGGAGGTGGACTGCGTGATCACCACCGGCGGCACCGGCATCACCGGCCGCGACGTGACGCCCGAGGCCTTCGCGCGCGTGCTGGAGAAGGAAATCACCGGCTTCGGCGAGCTGTTCCGGATGCTGAGCTACCGGAAGATCGGCACCTCCACCATCCAGTCCCGCGCCATCGGCGGCGTGGCGGGCGGCACCTACCTCTTCGCGCTGCCGGGCAGCACCGGCGCGGTGAAGGACGCCTGGGACGACATCCTGCTCTTCCAGCTCGACGCGCGGCACCGGCCCTGCAACCTCGTCGAGCTGATGCCGCGCCTGAAGGAGCATCTGGCGTAGCCGGCCTCAATCGGGCCGGATGTCGTTCTCCCGGATCACGCGCGCCCAGCGCTCGATCTGCGCGTCGAGGAAGGCGGCGAAGGCCGCCGGCCCCTCGTTGCGCAGCTCGATGCCCATGATGCTGGTCAGGCGCTCGCGCACCTCGGGCACCTCGGTCGCCTTGCGGGCGGCGGCCTCCATGCGCGCGAGGATGGGCTGGGGCGTGTTCGCGGGGGCGAGCATGCCCCAGAAGGCCTCGGCCTCCACGCCGGGCAGCCCGGCCTCGGCCATGGTGGGCACCTGGGGCAGGGCGGCGCGGCGGCGCGGGCCCAGCACCGCGAGGGGCCGCAGCACGCCCTGGCGCAGATGCTCGACGAAGATGGTGCCGGTGGCGGCGACGAGATCCGTCTCGCCCGCCATGGCCGCGGTGGCGAGCGGCCCGCCCCCGCGATAGGGCACATGGGTGAGCGAGAAGTTCCCCACCCGCTGCGCCAGCACCATGCCGAGATGCGCGAGGCTGCCATTGCCGATGGTGCCGTAGCTGAGGCGATCCGGCTGGGCGCGCGCGGCCGCCACCACCTCCTGCATGCTCTGCCAGGGGCGGCTGCGGTGGGTCAGCAGCATGTTGGGCGCGGTGCCGAAGAGCAGGATGGGCGCGAGGTCGCGGCGCGTGTCGAAGCCCATGTTGGGCTGCAGCGTGGGGTTGGTGGCGTGGGTGTCGAAGACGAGCAGGAAGGTCTGCCCGTCCGGCGCGGCGCGGGCCACCTGGGCGGTGCCCAGCGCGCCCGAGGCGCCGCCGCGGTTCTCGATCACCACCGGCGCGCCGATCTCGGCCGAGATGGGCTGCTGGATCAGGCGCGCCAGCGTGTCCACGCTGCCGCCGGGCGGGAAGGGGACCACGAGGCGCACGGGCCCGGCGGGCCAGGACTGCGCGAGAGAGGGGGCAGCGAGCGTGGCGAGCGCGCCCGCGCCCAGGCTGCGACGGGTCAGCATTCGTGGTTCCTCCCGATGTCGTTGCGGCAGGCATAGCGCGGCGCGGCCGCCGCGCGCCAGGGCTCAGCGCGGGGTGGCGGCGCCCTCGCGCGCGCGGGCGGCGCTCAGCGCGCGGCGGATGTCCTGCTCGCATGTCGCGAGCGCCGCCTCCGCGGCACGGCGCTGGGCCCGCGCCTCCTCGGCGATGCGCAAGGAATCCTCGATGGCGCCGACCAGCGCGGCATTGGCCTGTTTCACCGCCTCGATGTCGAAGCTGCCGCGCTCCAGTTCGCGCCGCGCCTCGGCGTTGCCGCGGCGCAGCGTCTCGGCATTGGCGGTGAGCAGCGTGTTGGTCAGGTCGGTCGCGGCCTTCACCGCCTGCCCGGCCTCGCGCATGCGGTGGATGGCGAGCGCCTGGGCGAGCTGCTGGCGCCAGAGCGGCACGGTGTTGGCCAGCACCGACTGGATCTTGGCCGCCAGCGCCTTGTCGTTCTCCTGGATCAGCCGGATGGAGGGCAGCGCCTGCATGGCCACCTGGCGCGTGAGGCGCAGGTCATGCACGCGGCGCTCCAGCTCGTCGCGCGCGGCGCGGGCGTCGCGCAGCGCCTGCGCGGCGAGGGGATCGCTCTGCCGGGCGGCGGCGGCCTCGAGGGCGGGGATCAGCTCGGCGTCGGTGCGGGCGAGCACGCGCTGCCCGGCCTCGATGTGGTCGGCCAGGGCGTGGAACCAGTCGAGGGTGGCCGCGTAGAGGCGCTCCAGCCGCTCGACATCCTCGAGCAGCTTCGTGCGGTGGATGTCCAGCCGGTCGCCGATCTCCTCGATCTGCGCGCGCACCCCCTCGTAGCGCTGGGTGATGGCGGCGACCTCGGCGCCGGCGCGGGTGAAGAGGCGCCGGAAGAAGCCGGGCTTCTCGGCGAGCGTGGTCACGTCGAAGCCCTTGAGCGCCGAGAGCATGGCCGAGAGCGTGACGCCTGCCTCGCCCGTCTCGCGGTTCTGCGCGCCTTCCAGCATGGCGTCGGCGGCCGCCTGGGCGCGGGACTGCGCGGCGGCGCCGAAGCGCAGGATGGTGCCGGGATCCTTGAGGTCGATGGCGGCGGCGAGGCGCTGCACCTCCGCCTCGCGTGCCGGATCCAGCGCCTGTTCGCTCATGCGCGAGTCCTCATGCCTTGCCGTCGGCCCCGCAGCCGACACCGTGCAGGACGCCGCCGCGGGCCATATCGCGAGGACGGCTCACAGCCCCTCCTGCCGCAGGCGATCGGACAGCACCTTCACCTGGATGTCGAGCGCCTCGCTCTCCGCCTCGCGGAGCTGGGTGCGCAGGCGGCGCGCGGCGGCGGCGAGCTCGGCGAGCAGGGGCGGCAGGGTGGCGGGCGGCTGCGCCCCGGCCTCCAGCCGCTCGACGATGCGGGAGAGCCCGTCCACCTGCACGGTGAGGAAGCGCCGCGCCTCGGAGAACCGGGTGGGGCGCAGCGCCAGGTCGTCGATCACGCCCTGCATGGCCCCGGCCGCCTCGATGAGCAGGGCGCCGTGCGGCAGGTGCGGTGCGGCGGCGAGCACGCGCGAGAGCTGCGCGCGCGGGCCGGCCAGCGGGTCGTTCTGCGGCGGCGTCTCGGGGGGCGGGGCGGGCTCGGGCAGGGGTTCATGCCGCGCGAGGTCGGCCGTCAGCAGCCGCGCGCCGAGATAGGCCCCGAAGCCCAGCGCCACCGCGAAGGGCGGGAACACCTGGGCCGCGAGGCCCGCCGCGAGGCCCGCCGCCACGCCGAACAGCACCGCGCCGGCCTTGAGGTCGCCCGGCTGGCCGCGGGCCATGCGCGCCGCCGCCATCCAGGCCAGCGCAAGGCCCAGGACGCCGCCCGCCAGCCGCGCCGGGTGCCCGCGGAACAGCTCGATCACGACATCCAGCACCAGGGGCCAGAAGAACAGCGGCAGCAGCCAGACGCGCCAGCCGAAGACGGGGCCTCGGCGTTCCGCGGGCGCGCCCTCCGGGCGCTCCTCGCGGCGCTGGTCCTTCCAGGCGCGCTTCTGGTCCTGCCAGGCGCGGCGCGCCTCCTCCCAGCCCGCCATCAGCGGAACAGCGCGACGAAGGCCGGGAGCCAGGCGCAGAGCGCGAGCAGCCCCAGCCCCACCACCACCCGCACCGCGACCGGCGCCGAGGCCAGCGGGAAGGAGGGGCGGTCGGAGCGCGGCGCCGAGGACATGTTGGCGATCTGGGCGCGGCGCGGGCCGGACGCAAGCACCGCGCGGCATGGGGGTCGGAGGGGGGGATGGGAACGCCGCTGGCCTCACGCCCGGCAAGGGCCCCTGGCCCAGCCGTCGCGGCGCGGGCCGCCGGCCTCGTCACACGCTCAGAAGCGACGGGTGAAGCCCAGCCGGCTCACGACGCCATGCGCGCGGCCGGTGCCGTGCTCGCCCGGGTTCACCGCATACTGGTAGCCGAGGTCGAGGCCGAAGCCCCACCCGATCTCGCGGCCGATGGTCGCCTCGATCCAGCGGCGGGTGGGGATGGGGTTGGCCTCGCGCCGCCGCGCGTCCAGCTGCCAGAGCAGGGTGGCGCGCCAGGGGCCGTGGGTGGTCTGCGCGCCGAGGGTGGAGAAGCGGCGGCGCTCGCCCACGGCAAGGGTCTCGCCCGTCTCCTCCAGGCTTTCGAGCGGGCGGCCGCCGGCGTTGCGGAACGCCACGAACTCGCCGAAGACCAGGGTGGCGAGGCGCGGCGTCCATTCCACCCGCCAGCGCGCGCCGAGCGCATAGCCCCATTCGCGCGCCGTGCCGTCCTTGCCCGGCCCGCGCGTGACCATGGCCGCGTGGTAGGTGAAGCCGGGCAGGAAGGGCATCCGGTCCCCGTCCAGCGCCAGGGCCGCATTGTCCAGCCGCCCGGTGTTCCCCGGCCCGCCCTGCGCCAGCCGGTTGCGGTCGAAGCGCTCGAAGCCCTCGGCACAGCAACGGCGGCGGGTGAGGAGGGTGCTCGACAGCGGCGAGGTGTCGAGGGTGAACAGCGCGGCCGAGAGGTCGTGCTCGCCGAAGCGCGCGTCGGAGAGCCAGGTGAGGGTGCCGCCGAGGCCGAGGGATTCGCGGATCAGATAGGCCTCATGCGCGCGGAAGCGGGCGAAGGCGCCGGGGAAGGCGTGGTGGCCATAGCCGAAGGGCGCGCTGAACTTGCCGGCGAAGAGGCGCAGCCGCTCCCGCGCGCGCCAGTCGAGGAACAGGCTTTCCAGATAGGCCGCCTGGCGGCGGAAGGCGATGTCCGTGCCGTTCGGCGTCTGCGCGCCCGCCGGCTCGATGTGCAGCAGCCCCTGCAGCGAGAGGGAGGGGGTGAGGTGCAGCCCGGCCGCCAGCTCGCCGAACAGGAAGCTGCGGCTGCCGCGCTCCGCCCGGTCCCGCGCGCCGGGCTGGGCGAGGGTGAGCAGGCCGAGATCCACCTCGCCGGTGAGCTGGGGGAAGGGGCCGGCGGCGCGGGGCGATTGCGCGGCGGCGGGGGCGGCGGTGGCGAGCAGCGCGGCGAGCGCCAGGCCGAGGCGGCGCATCACGCCCCCTCCCTCATCGCCGCGACCATGAGCGCGACATTGTGGCGCATCATCGCCTCGTAGCTCGCCGCCGGGCCATCGGGCGGCGAGAGCGCGTCGGCATAGAGCCGCCCGCGCACCCGCACCCCGGCCTCGCGCGCCAGGCGCTCCAGCACCGCCTGGCTGCCCTGGCCCTCGAGGAAGACGGCCGAGAGGTTCTCGGCGCGGACCTGGCGGATCAGCCGCGCCACGGCGGCCGCCGAGGGCTCGGCCTCGGCGCCGATCCCCTGCGCGGCGAGGAAGGTGACGCCATAGGCGTCGCCGAAATAGCCGAAGGCGTCATGGGTGGTCAGCACCTTGCGCCGCGCGGGCGGGACGGTGGCGATCTCGGCGCGCACCCAGGCGTCGAGCGCCTCGAGCCGGCGGAGGAAGGCGGCCGCGGCGCCCTGGTGCGCCTCCGCCCCGGCCGGGTCCACGCGGACGAGCCCGGCGGCGATGGCGCGGACATAATGCTGCGCGAGGCGCACATCCTGCCAGGCATGGGGGTCGGCCACGCGGCGCGGCCCGCTCGCGTGCTGGGTGCGGCGCTCGGCCCCGCCGTGATGGTGGTGGTGCTGCGCCTCCATGCTGCGCGGCGTGATCCCGTCCGTGACGGTGAGCATGGGGACGGCGCGCTGGCCGGCGGCGGCGCGGGCGAGGCGGTCGAACCATGGGTCGAAGCCGAGCCCGTTGCGGATCAGCAGCGCCGCGTCGCGCAGCGCCTGGGCATCGGAGGGGCGGGGCTGGAAATGGTGCGAATCCACGCCGGGCCCGGCGATCACGCGCAGCGCGATGCGCGCGCCGCCCACCTCGCGCGTCAGATCGCCCAGGATGGAGAAGGAGGCCACCACCGCCGGCGGCCCCGCCTGGGCGGCGGCGGGGCGCGGGGAGAGAGCGAGCAGCGGGAGGGCGAGGAGGGAGCGGCGCGGGGTCATGTTATGTTATATCTTACCTGCCGGCGCGGCGCCGGCAAGCCCCGCTCAGCCGCCGCCCCGCCTCTCCCTCGCGTAGCCGGGCACCGGCACCCCCGGCCGTGGCCCGCGCCAGAACAGCACCGCCACCAGCGGCAGCATCCAGGCCACCCGCGCCTGGTAGCGCGGGAACACCCCCGAGAGCGCGCCGGTGGCCAGCGCATTCCCCGCCACCCCGACGAGGAGGGCGAGCAGCAGCCCCAGCGCGCGCGGCCGCGCCGCCACATGCCAGCGCGCCCAGGCGAGCAGCACGAAGGGGGTGGAGGCGAGCAGCACCAGCGGGTGCAGCCAGGCCACCGCCGCGCCCAGCGCCAGGAGCCGCCCCTGCTGCTGCAGCGCCGCGTCGTGCCGGCTGAGCTCGGCCGGCGGGAAGCCCTCGGCGATGCGCGGGCGCACCACCTTCGTCGTGTCCGGGTTGGCCAGCGTGTCGCCGATCCGGGTGGTGGCGAGCTGGCGGAGGAAGTTGTGCAGCCCCTGCAGCATCACCGTCGCCGGCTCGCGCCGCAGCGTCTCGGCGATGATCTCCCGCGCCTCGGGCGCGAGGCGCGCGCCGCCGAGGAAGATCGGCGTGCCGTCCGCCTCGCGGTTCACCGGGCTGTCGGGGTGCCAGAGGAAGGCGTCGGACTCGCGCGGCAGGCGGTCGAGGAAGGCGCAGAGCCGCCACCCCGCCTCGGGGCAGCGCGCGGCCAGGGTGCGCGCCGCCGGCCCGTCGGCCAGCAGCCGTGCCAGCAGGAAGGTGCTGCCATAGGGCGAGAGGGCGAGCCGCCCATGCCCCGCCGCATTGGTGGCGAGGATCAGCGCCAGCGCGCCGAGCAGCGGCAGCGCCGCCCGCCCCGCCACGCCCCAGCCCGCGCGCATCAGCCCCGCCAGCACCAGGAGGGCGAAGAGCACCGGCAGGTTCGACAGGTGCGAGGCCGCCGCGACCGGGGCGAGCGCGAGCAGCCAGGCGCGCTCGCCCCGTCCCAGCCCCTCCCAGCCCCAGGCGAGCAGCGCCGTGGCCAGGATCGCCGCCGGCGTCAGCGCATCGGGCATGACGAGCGAGACGGACCAGGGCAGGGTGGTGAACAGCCCGAGCCCCGCGCAGAGCAGCAGATGCCCCCCCGGCGTGGCCCGGCCCAGGGCGCGCGCCAGCAGCCAGAGCAGATGCGAGAGGATCACCGCCTGCGCCGCCGCCGTGCCCCAGAGCGTGAGGTGCTGGTGGAACAGCCAGGCGAAGGGGCCGTAGATCCAGGGCTTGTCCCAGATCATCAGCGGTACGACGGTCTGCGCCAGGAAGGCGCCCGTGTCGGTGAACAGGATGGGGTAGCCGTTCGCCAGGGCCGGCCAGAGCAGAGGCAGCGCGCCCCCGGCGACGGCGACCGGGGCGCTCAGCCCGCGGGGCTGGTCCACCGGGCCGCCGCGTCCTCGTCCGAATCCCGCGCCTCGACCCAGCGCGGCGGGCCCTCGCGCGGCTCCTCGCGCTTCCAGAAGGGCGCCTTGGTCTTGAGCCAGTCCATCAGGAAGGCGCAGGCCTCCAGCGCCGCCTGGCGATGGGCGCTGGCGGTCAGCACCAGCACGATGGGCTCGCCGGGCGTGAGGCGGCCGACGCGGTGGATCACCGTGCAGCCGGTCAGCGGCCAGCGGGCCATGGCCTGATCGGCGATGCGCGCGAGCGCGCGCTCCGTCATGGCCGGGTAGTGCTCCAGCACCATGGCGGCCAGCCCGTCATCCACCCGGCAGATGCCGGTGAAGGAAGCGAGCGCCCCGATATCCGTCCGCCCCGCGGTCAGCGCCGCCATCTCGGCCGCCACGTCGAAGGGGGCTTCCTGCACGCGGATGGTGGGCATGCTCAGCCGCCGGTGACGGGGGGGAAGAAGGCGACCTCGTCGCCCTCGGCGACCGGGTGGTCGGGGCCGGCGAAGTCGAGGTTCACGGCGCAACGCACTCCCCGGCCGGGGGCCAGCGCCTCGGCATGCGCGGGGCTGAGCGTGGCGAGATGGGCCATCAGCGCGCCCACCGTGGCGACGCCGGGGGGCAGCGCCACCTCCTCCTCGGCGCGGCCGAGGCGCTCGCGCAGCCAGGCGAAGTAGAGGATCTTCATGGCCTCATCGCGGCGTGGGCACCTGGCGTGGCGGCTCGCCCGGGGTGAGCAGGGTGGTGCTGGCCCCCTCCCGGATGGCCAGCCCAGGGCCCTGCGGGGAGAGGGTGCTCTGCACCCGGCCCGCGCCGCCGGTGGTGACCACCGGGCCCGAGGGCGTGGGGATCGCCTGGCCGTCGCTGCGCGGCGGCGCGGCGGGGGCGCCAGCCGGAGCCGCCTCGAGGCGCGGCATGCGCCCGAGGCCGGCGCGGGGCGGCTCCAGCAGATCGGGCGCGGTGGAGGAGCCGACCGGCCGGCGCGGCGGCGAAGCGCCGCGCAGCACCTCCTCCGGGTCGGCCAGGGTGGCGCGCGGCGCCTCCTGCGCCGGCCAGATCGAGCCGGGCTCGGGCTGCAGCGTCTCGGGGGCGGCGGCCACGCGGCCGCGCACGCGCTGCACGGTGAGGCTGTTCGAAGGCAGCTCGACGGGCGTGCCGCCCCATTGCGGTCCGAAGCTGAAGGCGCCGAAGCTCGGCCCCGGCAGGCGCGGCCCCTGGAGATCGGCGCAGGCGCCGAGCGCCAGCAGCAGCCCGAGCCCGACCGCCCGCCCCGCCGCGCGCCGCTCGCGCCACACGCCCTGAAGCCCTGCCGTCATCGTCCGCACCATTCTCCCGTTGCGCTGCAAGATGCGCCGTCCCGGCCCGTGCCTCAAGGCGGCGAGAGGCGCCCGGTCTCGGCCGCGCCCTCCTTGCCGCCGGCATGGCGCAGCCCGGCCACCCAGTAGTCCCAGCCCGTGGCGAGGGTGAGCGCCGCCGCCGTCCAGAGCATCACTTCGCCGATCAGCCCCACCGGCAGCATGCCGAGGCCCAGCGCCGCCGCCCCCGTATCCCCCGCCAGCAGCGTGCCGAGCGCGCCCATCTGGAACCCCGTCTTCCACTTGGCGAGCCGCGTCACGGGCAGGCCGACGCGCAGCCCCGCCAGATACTCGCGCAGGCCGGAGACCAGGATCTCGCGCAGCATGATGACGATGGCGGGCAGCAGCGCGAGGTCGTTCAGCCGGTCGAAGCCCGCCAGCAGCATCAGCGCCGCGCCGACCAGCAGCTTGTCGGCGATGGGGTCCAGCATGCGGCCGAAATCGCTGGTGATCTGCCGCTCGCGCGCGATCTTGCCGTCGAAGTAGTCGGTGATGGCGGCGGCCGAGAACACCACGCAGGCCGCCATGTCGCCCCAGGGCGTCTGCAGCGCCACCAGCAGCACGAGCAGCGGGATGGCGAGAATCCGCGACACCGTGAGCAGGTTGGGGAGGTCGAGGGGCATGGCGCGCCGCCAGTCTTGGCCGCAGGGCGCGGAAAGGGCAAGCGCGGGAATGCGTCAGCCCGGTTGGGCGAGGCGCGCCCGAAGGGCGTCGCGCAGGCGGGTGGCGGAGTCGATGCAGGGGGGCGCGAGGACGCGCCGCCTCATCCTCGCTCCGGGAGGGCGCGCCCGATCCCCATGGGGCCGCCCGCTGGGACAGATGCGTCCGCGATCGCCGCGGTCCGGCGTCACTCCACCCCCGGCGGCAGCAGCGAGACATGCGCCGCCACGATGCGCCAGCCCTCCTCCGTGCGCAGCCAGGTGTGCGACTGCCGGCCGATCCGGTCCCCGCCATGGCGCTTGAAGGTGGTGTTGGCGGTGGCGAAGTCCCGCCCGTAGGTGGTGATCACGGTGCGGATCAGGTCGCGCCCGAAGGGCCCCTGGCGCGCGGCGCGGAAGGCCGCGATCTCTTCCCAGCCATACAGGTTCTCGCCCACGCCATAGCGCAGCGTGTGCGGGCTGTTCCAGAACAGCTCATTCAGCACCGCGACGTCGTTCGTCGTCAGCGCCGTCTCGTAGCGCATGAAGGCGGCGGTCACCTCGGCCACCACCTCGGGGATGTTGATCTCGTGCATGGGATCAGGCCTTGGGTTCGGGCGCGGCGCAGACGCCGAGCTTCTCCAGATGCGCGGCGAGGCGGAACAGCCGCGCCTCCTGCCAGGGCGCGGCGATGAGCTGCACGCCGATGGGCAGGCCCTCGGGCGTGCCGATGCGCGCGGGCTCGGCGATGGGGGCGGCGATCACGGGCAGCCCGATGCAGGAGATGGGCTGGGTATAGACGCCGAGATTGGGACGCACCGGGATGCGGCTTCCGTCCACCTCGATCATGTCCTGGCCGATGCGCGGCGCGACATAGGGGGTGGCGGGGGCGAGGATCACGTCCACCTCGTCGAACAGGCGCAGCGCCTTCGCCTGGTAGGCGGCGCGCAGCCGCTGCGCCTGCTGCACCCAGTGCGCCGGCAGCAGCGCCCCGGCCAGGAAGCGGTCGCGCGTCGCGCGGTCGAAATCCTGCGGGCGGCGGCGCAGGTTCGGCAGGTGCAGGTTCGCCCCCTCGGCCATGGTGATGAGGAAGGCCGCCGCCCGCCCCAGCGCCGCGTCGGGGATGGTGACGCGCCGCGTCACCCCGAGCGCGCGCGCCACCGCCTCGACCGCGGCGAAGGCCTCGGCATGGCCGCCCCGGGCGAAATGGTCGTCGGCCACGGCGATGCGCAGCCCGCCGATCTCCGCCACCGCCGAGACAGGCTCCACCCCGCGCCACTGCTGGGCGTGGTCCAGCGGGTCATCCCCCTGCAGCGCGTTGTAGGCGAGGGCGAGGTCCGCGACGTCGCGCGCGAAGGGGCCGAGGTGGTCGAAGCTCGCCGCGAAGAGGAAGGCGCCGCGGCGCGAGAGCCGGCCGTAGGTGGGCTTCAGCCCCCAGATGCCGCACAGCGAGGCCGGCACGCGGATGGAGCCGTTGGTGTCGCTGCCCAGCGTGATCGGCACCAGCCCGTCGGCCACCGCCACCGCGCTGCCGCCGGAGGAGCCGCCGGCGATGCGCTCGCGCCCGTGCGGGTTGCGGCAGGGGCCGAAGTGCTCGTTCTCGGTGGTGAAGCCGTAGGCGTATTCGTCCATGTTGAGCGCGCCGAGCATCACCGCCCCGGCCTGCCGCATCCGCTCCACCAGGAAGGCGTCGGCCCGCGCGGGGGGGCTGTCGCGCTCGATCTTCGCCCCCGCGAGCGTGGTCACACCCGCAAGGTCGAACAGGTTCTTCACCGCCACGGGCACGCCCGCCATGGGCCCCGGATCGCGGCCGGCGGCCACCTGCGCGTCCACCGCGGCGGCCTCGGCGCGGGCGCGGGCGGCGGTGACCTCGGTGAAGGCGTTGGAGAGGGCGTTGCGCGCGGCGATGTCGGCCAGGCGTTCCTCCACCACCTCCGCGGCCTTGCGGCGCCCGGCGCGGATCTCGGCCGCCAGCGCGGCGGCGGAGAGGAAGCGGCTCACCGTCCCTTCTCCCGGCCGGCGACGAAGACCGGCGCGGCCTCGGCCGCGGGGCCGAGCGGCAGCGTCTCCACCAGCGCCGCCATGCGCGCGGCGAGGCCGAGGTTCATCGCCACGCCGGGCAGATGCGCGGGGTCGAGCGGCAGGCCGATGGCGGCGGCGGCCTGGGCGGCATAGGCGGCGGGGTCGAATTCGGGCATGGCGCCTCCTTCTCCCGCGCTCCTCTCGCGCAGCGCGGCGACGGCGCGAAGGGGGGAGGGGGCCGGAACGAACCGCTCCCGATGCGGGTCTGCGCCCGCGCGGGGCAGGCCTGCCGCGCCCTTGGGCAGCGGCGCATTGACCCCGCCCGCGCCCCCTGCCAATCCCCAGCGCCATGCCTGCCAACCCCGATCTCCGCTCCGTCCGCGCCTGGCCCTTCGAGGAGGCCGCGAAACTGGCCGACCGGTTGGCCCTCCAGGGGAAATCGGCGGCGCTGCTGGAGACCGGCTACGGCCCCTCTGGCCTGCCGCACATCGGCACCTTCGGCGAGGTGGCGCGCACCACCTGGGTGCGCCGCGCCTTCGCGGCGATGACGGGCCTGCCGACCCGCCTCATCGCCTTCAGCGACGACATGGACGGGCTGCGCAAGGTGCCGGACAACGTGCCGAACCGCGAGATGCTGGCGCAGCATCTCGGCAAGCCGCTGACCCGCATCCCCGACCCCTTCGGCACGCACGAGAGCTTCGGCCACCACAACAACGCGCGGCTGCGCGCCTTCCTCGACGCCTTCGGCTTCGAGTACGAGTTCGCCTCCTCGACCGACTACTACACCTCCGGCCGCTTCGACGACGCGCTGCTGCGCATGCTCGCGCTGCACGAGGAGGTGCGCGCGGTGATCCTGCCCACCCTCGGCCCCGAACGCCGCGCCACCTATTCGCCCTTCCTGCCCATCCACCCGAGGACGGGCGTGGTGATGCAGGTGCCCATGGACGAGACCCGCCCCGAGCGCGGCACGGTGGTCTGGACCGACCCCGGGACGGGCGAGCGCTTCGAGACCCCCGTGACCGGCGGCGCCTGCAAGGCCCAGTGGAAGGCGGACTGGGCGCTGCGCTGGTTCGCGCTCGGCGTCGATTACGAGATGTCCGGCAAGGACCTGATCGACAGCGTGCGCCTCTCCTCGCGCATCTGCCAGGTGCTGGGCGGCACGCCGCCCGTCTCCTTCACCTACGAGCTGTTCAACGACGAGTTCGGCCAGAAGATCAGCAAGAGCAAGGGCAACGGGCTGACCATCGAGCAGTGGCTGGAATACGGCCCGCCCGAGAGCCTCGCCTGGTTCATGTTCGCCTCGCCCGGCAGCGCCAAGCGGCTGCACAAGGGCGTGATCCCGCGCGCGGTGGACGACTGGCTGGCCGGCGTGGAGAGGCTGCGCGCGGCGCCCGATCCGGCCAACCCCGCCTGGCACATCCATGCCGGCGTTCCGCCCGCGGAGAAGCTGCCGCCCATCTCCTACGCCACGCTGCTCAACCTCGCGGGCATCGCCAACACCGACGATCCGCAGCGGCTCTGGGCCTATATCCGCAAATACTACCCCGAGGCGGCGCCGGAGCACGAGCCGATGCTGGATCGCCTCGTGCACAACGCCTGCGCCTATTGGCGCGACTGGATCGCGCCCGAGCGGAGGTTCCGCGCCCCCACGCCGGAGGAGGCGGCGGCGATGCGCGAGCTGGTGCGCCTGCTGCGCGCGCGCGCGCCCGAGTTCGCCGCCCTGCCCGCCGGGCCGGAGCGCGAGGCCGCGATCCAGAACGCCGTCTATGACGCCGGCCGCCGCCCACCCTTCGCCGTGCCGAACAAGGACGGCTCGATGGGCGTGGGCCGCGCCTGGTTCCAGGCCCTCTACGAGGTGCTGCTGGGCAAGAGCGAGGGGCCGCGCTTCGGCGGCACCATCGCCATCATGGGCATCGAGGAGGCCTGCGCGCTGATCGAGGCCGCGCTGCGGCGGGAGAGCGCGCCGGCGTGAAGCCGCTGCTGCCCCTGCTCAAGCGGCACGGCGCCACCCTCTTCGGTCTCGTGCTGCTGGTCGGCGCGATCTGGGTGGTGCAGCGGGAGTTCCGCAGCCTCAGCTTCGGCGAGGTGCGCCGCGCCATGGAGGCGATCCCGCACGCCGCGCTGCTGGCCGCGGCGGGGCTGACGGTGCTGGCCTATCTCGTGCTCGCCATCTACGACTGGCTGGGGGCGCGCTATGCCGGGCGGCCGTCCTCCTGGGCGCGGGCGCTGCTCGCCTCCTTCTGCGGCTACTCGCTGGCGCACAATCTCGGCTTCGCCGCCGTGTCGGGTGCGGCGGTGCGCTACCGGCTCTACTCGGCCTGGGGCTATTCGCCGGTCGAGATCGGCAAGGTGATCGGCTTCACCTCGCTCACCTTCGGGCTCGGCGGCATGGCGCTGGGCGGGATGGTGCTGCTCCTCGAGCCCGAGGTGCTGCCCTGGGCGGGCACGCATCTGCCGCGCTGGGCCATGCAGGCCGCCGCCCTGCCGCTCTTCGCCGTGGTCGCGGCCTATGTGCTCGTCAGCCGCTTCCGGCGCAGCATTCGCATCTTCGGCCATCAGGTGGAGCTGCCCGGCGTGCGCATGGCCATCGCGCAGACGCTGCTCGCCACGGTGGACGTGGCGGTGACGGCCGCCATCTTCTACGTGCTGCTGCCGGCGGCCCCGGGGCTGACCTTCGTGCACTTCATCGGCATCTACCTCGCGGCCTACGCGGCGGGGATCGCGGCGCATGTGCCCGGCGGCCTCGGCGTCTTCGACGGGACCATCCTGCTCGGCCTCTCGCCGCATCTGGGGGCGGCGGAGGTGGTGGGGGCGCTGCTCGTCTTCCGCCTGTTCTACTACATCGTGCCGCTGTTCATCGCCGGCGCGCTGTTCGCCGGCTTCGAGGTGACGCAGCGTTCCGCCTGGCTCGCGCGGTTCGGCGCGCTGGGCACGCCGGCCATGCCGCTCGAGGTGCCGGCGATGACGGGCCTCGTCGCGCTCGGAGGGGCGCTGCTGATCTTCCTCGGCTCGCTGCCCGTGGACGTGACGGTGTGGAAGCAGTGGGCGGGCTACGAGGCCGCGCTGGCCTCGCAGTTCGCCGCCTCGCTGCTGGGATCGCTGCTCATGGTGATGGCCTTCGGGCTGGCGCGGCGCCTCACCATCGCCTGGGGGGGCGCGATCCTGCTGCTGCTGAGCGGCGCGCTCATCGCCTGGCTGCGCGAGGAGGCGTGGTGGACCTGGGGCCTCTTCCTCCTCGTGGCGGTGCTGCTGGCCACCATGCGCGCCTCCTTCTACCGGGACAGCCGGCTGCGGCGCGAGCCGCTCTCCCAGCCCGTGGCGCTGCCGCTCGCCGCCGTCACGATCTGCGGCCTGGCGCTGGCGCTCATCGCCAATGCGGGGCGCGTGCAGGGCGATTCCTGGTGGGAGGTGGTGCTCTCCGGCGACGCGCCGCCGCAGCTGCGCTTCGCCGTGGGCGTGACCGCGGTGCTGCTGCTGTTCGGCATGGCGCGGCTGCTGCGCCCCGCGCGCATCCGGCCCGAACCCTTCGACGAGGCGGCGCGCGCGCGGCTGCGCGCGCTGGGCGCCACCCCGCCGGTGCAGGCGGATGGCGTGCTCTGGGGCGAGGCCGGGCGCGCCGGCTTCGCCTTCACCCGTCGCGACGGGCTGTGGGTCGCGCATGGCGACCCGGCGGGCGAGCGGCGGGATGCGATCAACGCCATCTGGCGTTTCCGCGACCTGTGCGAGCGCCACGGCGCGCGGCCCGCCTTCCTCGGCATCGGCCCCGACTACCTGCGGATCTATGCCGACACCGGCCTCGAAACCCTGCCCGACCCGGCGCGTCCGGGGCGCTTCCTCGCCTGCGACGCGCAGCGCGACCTCGCCCGCCTGACCCGCCCCGGCGCGGCGCCGGGTGGCGAGGAATCGAGTTGACGTCGCCCCGCGCGCGAGGCTTCCTTGCCCCGTCAGGGGCTTGCGGGCGGAGGTTCATCCATGGAAACGCTCACCCGGGCGGGGCTGGCCGAGGCCATCTACGCGCAGGTCGGTCTCTCCCGGCAGGAATCCGCGGCGCTGCTCGAGGCGGTGCTGGAACGCATGGCGGTGGCGCTCGAAGCCGGCGAGACGGTGAAGATCTCGGGCTTCGGCACCTTCCTCCCGCGCGAGAAGGGCCAGCGCATCGGCCGCAACCCCAAGACGGGCGTCGAGGTGCCCATCCTGCCGCGCCGCGTGCTCACCTTCCGGCCGAGCCAGGTGCTGAAGGCGCGGATCAACGGCGCGCCCCGGCCCGCCGGACGCGAATGAGCGGCGCGGAGGACGCCCGGGAACGCCCCCGCCCCCGCAAATCCGCCCAGGCCTTCCGCACCATCAGCGAGGCGGCGGAGCAGCTCAACGTCCCGCAGCATGTGCTGCGCTTCTGGGAGACCAAGTTCCCGCAGCTCCGGCCACTCAAGCGCGGCGGCGGGCGGCGCTACTACCGGCCGGAGGATCTGGCGCTGCTGCAGCGCATCGCGGATCTCCTCTACACCCAGGGCTACACCATCCGCGGCGTGCAGCGCCTGCTCGCCGAGAACGAGCCGCAGCTCTCCCTGCTGCCCGCCCCCGCCGCCGAGGAGGAGGGGGAGGTGGCCGCGGCGCTGGAGGAGCTCGAGCGCATCGCCGCCGCGCTGCGCGCCCTCGCCCGGGGGGGCTGAGGGCCGGCGCGCCCGTGTTGCAGCGCGGCAGCCGCGCTGCCTACACTCGCCGCGCAGCAGGGGAGGCAGGATGCTCCCGACGATCCTCGGCCTGGACCACCTCGTGGTGGCGGTGCGCGACCTCGACGCGGCCGCGCGGGAGTGGGCCGCGCTCGGCTTCACCCTCTCTCCGCGCGGCATGCACAGCACACATATGGGCAGCGCCAACCACACCATGATGTTCGGGGAGGATTACCTCGAACTCCTGGGCGTGCTGACGCCGCAGCCGCACAACGAGGCGCTGCGCGCCTTCCTCGCCACGCGCGAGGGGCTGGAGCGCGCGGCGCTCGCCACCACCGACGCCGAGGCAGGGGCGGCCGCCCTGCGCGCGCGCGGCCTCGCCGCCACGGGCCCCGTGCATTTCGGCCGGCCCGTGCCGCTCTCCGAGGATCGGGTGACGGAGGCGCGCTTCTCCGTCTTCCACTGGCCGCGCGAGGAGGCGCCGGGGGGATTGCGCCTCTTTGCCTGCCAGCACCACACGCGCGAGGCCGTCTGGCTTCCCGCCCTGCAATCCCATCCCAATGGCGTGACGCGCATCACGCGCGCGCTGGTGGCGGCGCGCGATCCGGCCGGGGCGGCCGCCTCGTGCGCGCGGCTGCTCGAGGGCGCCGTGCGCGCGGAGGGGGCGCTGCACCTCGTCCCCACCGGACCGGGGCGGGCCGAGATCGGCTTCGCCCCGCGCGCGGCCATCGCCGCGCTGGGCGGCGTGGATCCGCAGCGGCTGCCCGAGGAGGGCGGCGCGGCCATCCAGCTCGCCACCGCGCAGCCCCGCCCGCCGGCCTTCGCCAGCGGCACGCTGATCCTCTTCGAGTCCCCCTGAAGGAGTGCGCCGATGACCGGACCCACCCGACGCGAGACGCTGCTGCTCGGCGCCGCCGCCCTCGTTCCCGCCAGCGCCGTGGCCCAGGCCGAGGCGCCGCGCCGCGGCGGCGTGCTGACGGTGCATTTCGCCACCGAACAGCGCATCCTCAATCCTTCGCTGCAGGCCTCCACCGGCGTCTACATCGTCGGCGGCAAGATCCAGGAGGCGCTGCTCGACCTCGACGCGCAGGGCAACCCGGTCGGCGTGCTCGCGGAATCCTGGGAGAGCGCGCCCGACGGCCTCACCCACGTCTTCCGCCTGCGCCGCGGCGTGACCTGGCATGACGGCCGGCCCTTCACCTCGGCGGACGTGCAGTTCACCGCCATGGAGATGTGGAAGAAGATCCTCAACTACGGCACCACGCTGCAGCAGTTCCTGACCGAGGTGCAGACGCCCGATCCGCACACCGCCATCTTCAGGTATGAGCGGCCGATGCCGCAGGGCCTGCTGCTGCGCGCCCTGCCCGACCTCGGCTACATCTCGCCCAAGCACGTCTTCGAGACGGGCGACATCCGGCAGAACCCGGCCAACACCGCGCCGATCGGCACCGGCCCCTTCCGCTTCGTGCAGTACGAGCGCGGACAGTTCATCATCGCCGAGCGGAATCCCAACTACTGGCGTGAAGGGATGCCCTATCTCGACCGCATCGTCTGGCGCGTGGTGCCCGACCGCGCGGCGGCGGCGGCGCAGATGGAGGCGGGGCAGATCCTGTTCAGCCCCTACTCCTCGCTCACCATCGCCGACATGCAGCGTCTCGGCCGCGACCCGCGCTTCGAGGTGACGACGCGCGGCAACGAGGGCAATGCGCGGACCAACACGCTCGAGTTCAACTTCCGCACGCCGCAGCTCGCCGACATCCGGGTGCGGCGGGCCATCGCGCATGCGCTGAACGTGCCCTTCTTCATCGAGAACTTCCTCGGCCCCTTCGCCAAGGTGGGCACCGGGCCCATCCCCTCCGTCTCGACCGACTACTATCCGGGCGCGGATGTGCCGCAATACCGCTTCGACCAGGCGCTGGCGAACCGCCTGCTGGACGAGGCCGGGCACCGGCGCGGTGCGGGCGGGGTGCGTTTCAGCCTCCGGCTGCATCCCGCTCCCTGGGGCGAGGACATCGCGCTGTGGTCCACCTTCATCCAGCAGTCGCTCCAGCAGGTGGGCATCCGCGTGGAGATCCTGCGCCTCGACGCGGCGGGATATCTCCGCACCGTCTATCACGACCACGCCTTCGACCTCGCCACCGGCTGGCACCAGTACCGCAGCGACCCGGCGGTGAGCACGACGGTCTGGTATCGCTCGGGCAGCCCGCGCGGCGCGCCCTGGACGAACCAGTGGGGCTGGGTGGACCCGCGCATCGACGCGCTGATCGACGAGGCGGCCACCGAGGTGAACCCGCAGCGCCGCCGCGCGCTCTACGCCGATTTCGTCCGCGCCGTGCAGACCGAGCTGCCGCTGTGGATGCCCATCGAGCAGATCTTCGTCTCGGTGTTCAACCGCCGCGTGCGCAACGGGGGCAACAACCCGCGCTGGGCCTCCTCCTCCTGGCACGACACCTGGCTGGCCTCCTGACGCCTTGAGGATCTTCAGGCTCGCGCTGCGGCGTCTGGCGGCCTCGCTGCCGACGCTGCTGCTCATCCTGGTGGGGATGTTCCTGCTGCTCCAGCTCGCCCCCGGCGACACGGTGGACGCGCTGATGGCGCAGATGGGCGGCGGCGACCCGGCGCTGGCCGAGGAGCTGCGCCGCTTCTACGGGCTCGACCTCGGGGTGGCCGCGCGGCTCGGGCAGTATCTGCTGCGGCTCGCCACCCTCGACCTCGGCTTCTCCGCCATCTACGGCAAGCCGGTGGCGACGGTGATCCTGGAACGGCTGCCGCCGACCATCATGCTCATGGCCTCCGCCCTCTCCTTCGCCTTCTTCTTCGGGCTGGTGCTGGGCGTGATCGCGGCGCGGCGGGTGAACCGCTGGCCGGACACGCTGATCTCCACCCTCGGCCTGATCTTCTACGCCACGCCGAGCTTCTGGTTCGGGCTGATGGCCATCGTGCTGTTCAGCGTCTATCTGCAATGGCTGCCGGCCGGCGGCTTCTCCGACATCACGCGCGAGCTTTCTGGCCTCGCCGCGGTGCTCGACATCGCGCGGCACCTCGTTCTGCCCACGCTCACCCTCGGGCTGATCTTCCTCGCCATCTACCTGCGCATCATGCGCGCCTCCATGCTGGAGGTGCTGAGCCTCGACTTCGTGCGCACCGCGCGCGCCAAGGGGCTGACCGAGACGCGGGTGGTGGCGCGGCATGTGCTGCGCAACGCCATGCTGCCCATGGTGACGCTGATCGGCCTGCAGGCGGGCACCATGCTCGGCGGCTCGGTGGTGGTGGAGAGCGTCTTTGCCCTGCCGGGCCTCGGGCGGCTGGCCTATGAGAGCGTGGTGCAGCGCGATCTCAACACGCTGCTCGGCATCGTCTTCGTCTCGGCGCTGCTGGTGATCGCCATCAACTTCCTGGTGGACATCCTTTACGCGCGGCTCGATCCGCGCATCTCGGCCGAGTCCTGATGCGCGCGCTCAGGGCCTATCTGCGCAGCCCCCCGGCGCTGATCGGCAGCGCCATCCTGCTCGCCGTGCTGTTCATGGCGGCGACCGCGCAGTGGTTCTATCCGAACGATCCGCTGGGCCTCGCCGGCCGGCCGCTGCAATGGCCGGGGGCCAATCCGCGCTTCCCCCTCGGCACCGACCCTTCGGGGCGGGACATCGCGGCGCAGCTCTTCCACGGCGCGCGCGTCTCGCTGCTCATCGGCATCGTCGCCACCGCCATCGCGGTGCTGATCGGCATCGCCATGGGCGCGGTGGCGGGATTCTACGGCGGCTGGGTGGACACGGGGCTGATGCGCGTCACCGAGGCCTTCCAGACCCTGCCCAACTTCCTGCTGCTGCTGGTGCTGGTGGCGGTGTTCGGCAGCGGCATCGAGACGGTGACCGTCGCCATCGGCCTCGTCTCCTGGCCGCCGGTGGCGCGGCTCACCCGCGCCGAGTTCCTCACGCTGCGCACGCGCGAGTTCGTGCAGGCCTGCCGCGTGCAGGGGCTCTCGGACGCCCACCTCATCCTGCGCGAGGTGCTGCCCAACGCGCTGCCGCCCGTCATCGTCTATGCGAGCGTGGTGATGGCGGTGGCCATCCTGCTGGAGAGCGCGCTCGCCTTCCTCCAGCTCTCCGACCCCAACGTGCCCTCCTGGGGCAACCTCATCGGGCTCGGGCGCAACGTGCTGCGCACGGAGTGGTATGTCTCGGCCATTCCGGGGGTGGCCATCCTGCTCACCATCCTCGGCGTCTCGCTGGTGGGCCAGGGCCTTAACGACGCGCTGAACCCGCGCCTGGCGAGCGGGCGATGAGGCGGCT
The DNA here is from genome assembly GCA_026414745.1 of Roseococcus sp. GTDB lineage: Bacteria > Pseudomonadota > Alphaproteobacteria > Acetobacterales > Acetobacteraceae > Roseococcus. The sequence continues at coordinate 2,006 of JAOAIK010000043.1, read as the reverse complement.
CGAGATCGAAGGGCTCAGCGTGCGCCTGCCGCGCGGGGCGGACCGCGCCTTCGCCATCGAGGAGGTGTCGCTGCACCTCGATGCCGGCGAGATCCTCTGCGTGGTGGGCGAGAGCGGCTCTGGCAAGTCCGTCACCGCCGCGGCGGTGATGGGGCTGCTCGCCCCTGGGCTGTCCGTCGCCGCCGGGCGGATGCGCCTCTCGGGCGAGGATCTGGGCGGAAAGTCCCCCGAGGAGTGGCGCCGGCTGCGCGGCCGCCGCGTCGCCATGGTGTTCCAGGAGCCGATGACAGCGCTCAACCCGGTGATGCGGGTCGGCGCGCAGCTCGCGGAGATGTGGCGCGTGCATCTCGGCCTGGACCGGCGCGAGGCCGAGGCCCGCGCGCTCTCCGCGCTGCGCGAGGTGAACCTGCCCGACCCCGAGGGTGCGCTGCGCGCCTTCCCGCACGAGCTTTCCGGCGGGCAGCGCCAGCGCGTGATGATCGCCATGGCGCTGGCGCTGGAACCCGAGGTGCTGATCTGCGACGAGCCCACCACGGCGCTCGACGTCACCACCCAGGCGCAGGTGCTCGCCCTCATCAGGGATCTGCAGCGGCGGCACGGCACGGCGGTGATGTTCATCACCCATGATTTCGGCGTGGTGGCCGAGATCGCGGACCGTGTCGCGGTGATGCAGCACGGCCGGGTGGTGGAGCAGGGGGCGGCGCGCGAGATCCTGACGCGCCCCGCCCACCCCTACACGCGGGCGCTGCTGGCGGCGGTGCCGGGTGTCGCGGCCCCCGCCCCGCGCCTGCTCTCGCCCGATGCGGTGCTGGAGGTGCGCGGCCTCTCCAAGACCTACGCCGCGCGCGGGCTGTTCCGCCGGCGCAGGCCGGTGCGCGCGCTGGCCGATGTCTCGCTGACGCTGCGCCGGGGCGCGACGCTGGCGGTGGTGGGCGAGAGCGGCTCGGGCAAGTCCACGCTGGCGCGCTGCGTGGTCGGGCTGCTCGGCGCCGATGGCGGGGAGATCGTGATCGGCGGCGCGCCCCTGCCGCGGCGGCGGCGCGAGGCGGCGCGGCTCGTGCAGATGGTGTTCCAGGACCCCTACGCCTCGCTCAACCCGCGCCGCCGCGCGGGGGCGCAAGTGGCGCAGGGGCCCATCGCCGCCGGGGTTCCGCCCGGCAAGGCGCTGGAGGAGGCGCGGCGCCTCTTCGCGCTGGTGGGGCTCGACCCGGCGGCGGTGACGCGCTTCCCGCACGAGTTCTCGGGCGGGCAGCGCCAGCGCATCGGCATCGCTCGCGCGCTCGCCCTGCAGCCGCAGGTGCTGGTGGCGGACGAGCCGGTCTCCGCCCTCGACGTCAGCGTGCAGGCGCAGGTGCTGGCGCTGCTGCGCGATCTCCAGGCGCGGCTCGGCCTGTCCATCCTGTTCATCACCCACGATCTGCGCGTGGCCGCCCAGCTCTGCGACGAGGTGGCGGTGATGCGCCAGGGCGAGGTGGTGGAGGCGGGGCGCATCGGCGAGGTCTTCGCCGCGCCGCGCCACCCCTACACGCGAAGCCTGATCGAGGCGATCCCGGGGCGCGCGCTGCTCGGGCGCTAGGCTCGGGCCTCCTCGCCCCAGCCAGAGGGTGGCGGCTGACGGCGAGAGACATGACGCTGGAGACGCGCTCGGTGCCGCGATCGTGGCGCATGGCGATGTGGCGCCAGTCCACGAGCCTGTCGAACATGGCCTCGATGCGGTGGTGCTCGCGGCAGAGCAGGGGGACGTCAGGGATCGGGCGCCTGCATGAGCGTGTGGAGGGGATGCACGCGGTGCGATCGGCGATCAACCCCCGGGCGGTGGGCAACTTGGGCCGCATGAGCGCGGCGCCGCGATGATCGCCGGCCTGGGTCCTGGCCTCAAGCCGCGTCCACAGGCGGATGGCGGCGAGGGCGAGAGCGCCGAGCCCGTTCCGGGCGAGCGTGTCGGCGCGCGTGGCGCGGTGGGAGAGGCATGGCTCGATCAGGTGGCGCTGGCGGTGGAGGGCTGG
>JAOAIK010000012.1 GCA_026414745.1 Roseococcus sp. | reverse complement strand
CGAACTACGTCATCGCCCCGCCGCCCGTGGCCGCCGTGCCGGTCCAGGGTTCCGATTCGCTGTTCCCGGTGCGGCGCATCTTCTGCGTCGGCCGCAACTACGCCGAGCACGCGATCGAGATGGGCAGCGACCCGACGCGCGAGCCCCCCTTCTACTTCACCAAGCCCGCCGACGCCCTGGTGATCAACGGCGCCGACACGCCCTACCCCACCAAGACCAAGGATCTGCACCACGAGATGGAGCTGGTGGTCGCCATCGGGGTGGGCGGCTCCAACATTCCGGTCGCCGAGGCGCTGAAGCATGTGTGGGGCTATTGCGCCGGCCTCGACATGACGCGCCGCGACCTCCAGGGCGAGGCGAAGAAGACCGGCCGCCCCTGGGACATGGGCAAGGCCTTCGACCATTCCGCCCCCATGGGCGCCCTGATGCCCGCCGGCAGCTTCGATCCGTCCAAGGGCAGGATCGAGCTGAAGGTGAACGGCAAGACGCGCCAGGTCAGCGACCTCTCCAAGCTCATCTGGTCGGTGCCGGAGGTGATCGCCAACCTCTCGGAGCTGGTGGAGCTGGCGCCGGGCGACCTGATCATGACCGGCACGCCCGAGAATGTGGCCGCCGTGGTGCGCGGCGACCTGCTGGAAGGCTATGTCGAGGGCGTGGGCACGGTGGTGACGCGCATCGTCTGATCCCCGCCCCCCCGGTGGTGCCTGCGCCTTGCCCCCGCGCCGCGGCCAGGCCGGCGCGGGGGCATTGCGCGGCCGGGCCCTTCTGCTAGGCCCCCGCCATGCCCCGCCCGCTCCGCCTCGCCACCTGGAACATCAACTCCGTGCGGCTGCGCTGGCCGCTGCTGGCCGCGCTGGACGCGGCGCTGCGGCCCGACGTGCTCTGCCTGCAGGAGACCAAGTGCCCCGACGAGCTCTTCCCCCGGGCCGAGATCGCCGCACTCGGCTTCCCGCACATCGCGGTGCGCGGCATGAAGGGCTACAACGGCGTGGCGGTTCTCTCGCGCCGCCCCTTCGCGGTGATCGAGGACACGCCCGACTGGTGCGGGAAGGGGGATTGCCGGCACCTCGGCGTGCTGCTCGACGCGCCGGGCGGGCCCATCGAACTGCATGACTTCTACGTGCCCGCGGGCGGCGATGTGCCCGACCCCGCGGCCAACCCGAAATTCGCCCACAAGCTGGACTTCGTGGCGGAGGCGACCGCCTGGTCCGCCACCCGCGCCGCAACCCCGCGCCGGGTGCTGCTCGGCGACCTCAACATCGCCCCCCTCGAGCACGATGTCTGGTCGCACCGCGAGCTGCTGGACGTGGTGAGCCACACGCCCGTCGAGGTCGAGGCGCTCTCGGCCTGGATGGCGCGGGGCGAATGGTGCGACGCGGTGCGTCACTTCGTCCCGGCGGAGCAGAAGCTCTACTCCTGGTGGAGCTACCGCGCGCGCGACTGGGAAGCCTCCGACCGCGGCCGGCGGCTCGACCACATCTGGGTGAGCGAGGACCTGCGCGGCAAGCTCCGCCGCCACGCCGTGCTCAAGCCCGCCCGCGGCTGGGAGAAGGCGAGCGACCATGTGCCGGTGATGGTGGAGCTGGAGTTGTAGGCGGCTTGGCGAGGCCGCGTTTTTGTTGGACAGCCCCGCCCGCGCCTCGCCATCCTCCCGCCCGCAGGGTTGGGAGACCGAAGATGCATCGCCGTGATCTGCTGGGCGCCACCGGCGCCCTGGCCGCCGCCGCCATGTCCGCGCCCGCGCTGGCGCAGCCCGCCGCCGCGCGCACGCTGAAGTTCATCCCGCACGCGAACCTGACGGTGATGGACCCGATCTGGACCACCGCCTACATCACCCGCAACAGCGGCTTCCTGGTGTGGGACACGCTCTACGGCCTGGACGACGACTACAGGCCGCAGCCGCAGATGGTCGAAGGCCACACGGTCGAGAATGACGGCCGCCTCTGGACCTTCACGCTGCGCGAGGGGCTGCGCTTCCACGACAACGAGCCGGTGCGCGCGGCCGACTGCGTGGCCTCCATCGCGCGCTGGGCGCGGCGCGACGCGATGGGCACGCGCCTCGCCCAGCTCACCGAGGAGATGCGCGCGCTGGACGACAGGCGCTTCGCCATCCGCCTCTCGCGCCCCTTCTCCCTGATGCTGGACGCGCTGGCCAAGCCCACCAGCAATGTCTGCTTCATCATGCCCGAGCGCATCGCGCAGACCGACGCCTTCACGCAGATCCGGCCCGAGCAGATGATCGGCTCCGGCCCCTTCACCTTCAAGCGCGACGAGCTCGTCTCCGGCAGCCGCATCGTCTATGAGCGCTTCGCCGGCTACCGCCCGCGCCAGGGCGGCCAGCCCTCGGGCACGGCGGGGCCGAAGGTGGTGCATTTCGACCGCGTCGAGTGGCACATCATCCCCGACTTCGCCACCGCCGGCGCGGCCATCCAGTCCGGCGAGATAGACTGGTGGGAGATCGCGACCACCGACCTCGCGCCCGTGCTGCGGCGCAACCGCAACGTGAACGTGGTGGTGCCCGATCCGCTCGGCTCCATCTCGGTGATGCGGCCGAACCACCTGCACGCGCCGATGAACAACCCGCGCTTCCGCCAGGCGCTGCTGCGCGCGGTGAACCAGGCCGACTACATGACCGCCGTGGCCGGCACCGACCCGCAGATGTGGCGCACCGGCGTGGGCGCCTTCACCCCCGGCACGCCGCTCGCCACCACTGCCGGGCTCGAAGTGTTCACCAACAACATGGAGGAGGCGCGCCGGCTGATCCGCGAGAGCGGCTACAACGGCGAGCGCATCGTGCTGCTCGCCACCACCGACATCGCGAGCCTCGCCGCGCTCTCGCAGGTGGCGGGCGACATGTTCCGCCGCCTCGGCGTGAACCTGGACTTCCAGGCGATGGACTGGGGCACGGTGGTGCAGCGGCGCGCCCGGCAGGAGCCGATCGAGCAGGGCGGCTGGAGCGTGTTCTGCACGAACTGGGGCGGGCTCGACCACCTCAACCCCGCGGGCCATCTGATGCTGCGCGGCCAGGGGCGCGAGGGCTTCATCGGCTGGCCGACCAGCCGCCGCCTGGAGGAGCTGCGCGAGGCCTGGTTCGAGGCGCCGGACCTCGCCGCGCAGCAGCGCATCGCCGCCGAGCTGCAGCGGCAGATGCTGGAGGATGTGCCCTACATCCCGCTCGGCCAGTTCTTCCAGCCGCTGGCGCACCGGCGCAGCATCACGGGGGTGATGCAGCCGGGCGGCATCCCGCTGTTCTGGAACGTCCGCCGGACCTAGGGCGGCGCGGGCCGGAGAGGTGGCCGCGCGCGACGCGCCGGCCGCCCCCGCGGGCCTCATACCACGCGCACGCCGTCCCGACCCTGCGGCCCGCAGGGCCGAGGCCGCGGATGCGGCCCGCGGCCTGTGCCGCGACGCCAAGGCGGCCGGAAGCCCGCCGCCCGGCAACGGGACCCATGGCGGCGTGCCGCCATGGGTGCCCGACCGAGGGGCGCGAAGGTGACACCTTCCCGCGCCGGTATCAGGTGTTCATCGCGTCGAAGAAGTCCTGGTTCGTCTTGCTGTATTTCAGCTTGTCGAGCAGGAACTCCATCGCGTCCTGGGTGCCCATCGGGTTCAGGATGCGGCGCAGCACCCACATCTTGGAGAGGGTGGCGCGGTCCACCAGAAGCTCCTCCTTGCGGGTGCCGGACTTCAGGATGTCGATCGCCGGGAAGGTGCGCTTGTCCGCGAGCTTGCGGTCGAGCACGATCTCGCAGTTGCCGGTGCCCTTGAACTCCTCGAAGATCACCTCGTCCATGCGGCTGCCGGTGTCGATCAGGGCGGTGGCGATGATGGTGAGGCTGCCGCCCTCCTCGATGTTGCGGGCGGCGCCGAAGAAGCGCTTCGGGCGCTGCAGGGCGTTGGCGTCCACGCCGCCCGTCAGCACCTTGCCCGAGGAGGGCACCACGCTGTTGTAGGCGCGGCCGAGGCGGGTGATCGAATCGAGCAGGATCACCACGTCCCGCTTGTGCTCGACGAGGCGCTTGGCCTTCTCGAGCACCATCTCCGTCACCTGCACGTGGCGGGTGGCCGGTTCGTCGAAGGTGGAGGCCACCACCTCGCCGCGCACGGTGCGGGCCATGTCCGTCACCTCCTCGGGGCGCTCGTCGATCAGCAGCACCATGAGGAAGACGTCGGGGTTGTTGGCGGTGATGGATTTCGCGATGTTCTGCAGCATCACCGTCTTGCCGGTGCGCGGGGGGGCGACGATCAGGGCGCGCTGGCCCATGCCGATCGGCGCGATCAGGTCGATCACCCGGTGCGTCAGGTCCTTCTGCGGGCCCTTGGCGACGCTCTCGATGTCCGGGTTCTCCATCTTCAGCCGCCGGTTGGGGTAGAGCGGCGTCAGGTTGTCGAAGTTGATGCGGTGCTTGAGCGCCTCCGGGCTCTCGAAGTTGACCTTGTTGATCTTGAGCAGGGCGAAGTAGCGCTCGCCGTCCTTCGGCGCGCGGATCTGGCCTTCCACCGTATCCCCGGTGCGCAGCCCGAAGCGGCGGATCTGCATGGGCGAGACGTAGATGTCGTCCGGCCCGGGAAGGAAGTTGGACTGCGGGCTGCGCAGGTAGCCGAAGCCGTCGGGCAGGATCTCGAGCGTGCCTTCCCCGTAGATCGCCTGCTCGTTCTCGGCCAGCGTCTTGAGGATGGCGAACATCATGTCCTGCTTGCGGAGCGAGGACGCGTTCTCGATCTGCAGCTCCTCGGCGAAGGCGAGGAG
>JAOAIK010000061.1 GCA_026414745.1 Roseococcus sp. | reverse complement strand
CCCACTTGCCGGGCTCCAGATCCTTGTAGTGCTCGAAAAAGTGCCGCACCTGATCGAGCGTGATCTGCGGCAGGTCGGTGTAGTTCATCACGTGCTGGTAGCGCTTGGTGAGCTTGGGCGAGGGCACGGCGAGGATCTTCTCGTCCATCCCGCCATCGTCCTCCATCTTCAGCACGCCCACCGGCCGGACGTTGATGACGGCGCCCGGCACGATCGGGCGCGTATTGGCGACCAGCACGTCCAGCGGATCGCCATCGCCGCACAGGGTGTGCGGGACGAAGCCGTAGTTGCCGGGATAGCGCATCGGGGTGTGCAGGAACCGGTCCACGAACAGCGTGCCCGCGTCTTTCTCCAGCTCGTACTTGATGGGTTCCCCGCCCACCCCGACCTCGACGATGACGTTGACGTCCTCAGGCGGGTTCTTGCCGATGGGGATGGCTTCGATGCGCATGGGCACTCCGGGCGATCAATGGCGCGCCCCCTCTACACGGTCACCGCCGCGCCACACAACGCGGCGGAGTGCCCGGCCGGCAACCGGCGGCGTTGCGCGGCGCACCGTTCCGGGCCACGCTCCGCCCGCACCGTGGCCCCCGGGCCCCCTCGGGAGGACGCGGACCATGACGCGAAACCATAACAAGGAAGGGAGTGCACCGTTGACCACCATCACCCTTCTCCTGGTGATCCTGCTCGGCGCCTGCTCCATCGCCTATGGCTGGGTCACCACCAGGGAGATCATGGCCAAGCCCGCGGGCAACGCCCGCATGCAGGAGATCGCGCGCGCCATCCAGGAGGGCGCGAGCGCCTACCTCAAGCGCCAGTACATGACCATCGGCGCGGTCGGCGCGGTGCTCTGCGTTCTGGTCTGGCTGCTGCTCGGCGCGCCGGTGGCCATCGGCTTCCTGATCGGCGCGGTGCTCTCGGGCGCGGCCGGCTTCATCGGCATGAACGTCTCGGTCCGCGCCAATGTGCGCACCGCGGAGGCCTCCACCCAGGGCCTCGCCGCGGGGCTCGACCTCGCCTTCAAGTCGGGGGCGATCACGGGGATGCTGGTGGCCGGCCTCGCGCTGCTCGGCGTCGCCGTCTATTTCTTCGTGCTGGTGGTGCTGGGCGGGCTCGAACCCAGCTCCCGCACGGTGATCGACAGCCTCGTGGCGCTGGGCTTCGGCGCCTCGCTGATCTCGATCTTCGCCCGGCTCGGCGGCGGCATCTTCACCAAGGGCGCCGATGTGGGCGGCGACATGGTGGGCAAGGTCGAGGCCGGCATCCCCGAGGATGACCCCCGCAACCCCGCCACCATCGCCGACAATGTGGGCGACAACGTGGGCGACTGCGCCGGCATGGCGGCCGACCTGTTCGAGACCTATGCCGTCACCGCGGTGGCGACCATGGTGCTCGCCGCCATCACCTTCACCGAGGGGCGGATGGCGACCATGCTCTTCCCGCTGCTGATCGGCGGGCTGTGCGTCGTCACCTCCATCTACGGCACCTACAAGGTGAAGCTGCCGGCCAACAACTCCATCATGGGGGCGATGTACACGGGGCTGATCTGGACGGGTGGGCTCTCGCTCGCGGGGCTGCTGCCGCTCGCGCTGCTCACCTTCGGCTTCACCCACGGCGTCGGCTTCGCCATCGCCATGTTCCTCTGCGGGGCGGTGGGGCTTGCGGTGACCGCGGCCATCGTCTGGATCACGGAGTACTACACGGGCACGGGCTTCCGCCCCGTGAAGGCCATCGCCGAGGCCTCGCAGACCGGGCACGGCACCAACGTGATCCGCGGCCTCGCCGTCTCGATGGAGAGCACGGCGCTGCCGGCGCTGGTCATCATCCTCGGCGTCATCATCGCCTATTCGCTGGGCGGGCTCTATGGCATCGCCATCGCCACCACCACCATGCTCTCGCTCGCGGGCATGATCGTCGCGCTCGACGCCTTCGGCCCCGTCACCGACAACGCGGGCGGCATCGCCGAGATGGCGGGGCTTCCGCCCGAGACGCGCGTGACCACCGATGCGCTCGACGCGGTGGGCAACACCACCAAGGCGGTGACCAAGGGCTACGCCATCGGCTCGGCGGGCCTCGGCGCGCTGGTGCTCTTCGCCGCCTATACGCAGGATCTGAGCTATTTCATCTCCAAGCCGGCCGAGTATCCGTATTTCGCGGGGCTCGGCGCGATCGACTTCTCCCTGGCCAACCCCTATGTCGTGGTCGGGCTGCTGTTCGGCGGGCTTCTGCCCTATCTCTTCGGCGGGCTGAGCATGACGGCGGTGGGCCGAGCCGCCCAGTCGGTGGTCGAGGAGGTGCGCCGGCAGTTCCGCGAGAAGCCGGGCATCATGCAGGGCAGCGAGAAGCCCGATTACGGCCGGGCGGTGGACATGCTCACCAAGGCCGCCATCCGGGAGATGATCATCCCCTCCCTGCTGCCGGTGCTGGGGCCGGTGGTGTGGTTCGTCTTCGTGCTGGCCATCGCCGGCAAGGCGGCGGCCTTCGCCGCGCTGGGCGCGCTGCTGCTCGGCGTCATCGTCACGGGCTTCTTCGTCGCGGTCTCCATGACCACGGGCGGCGGCGCCTGGGACAACGCGAAGAAGTACATCGAGGAGGGCCATTTCGGCGGCAAGGGCAGCGACGCCCACAAGGCCGCCGTCACGGGCGACACGGTGGGCGACCCCTACAAGGACACCTCCGGCCCCGCGGTGAACCCGATGATCAAGATCACCAACATCGTGGCCTTGATGCTGCTGGCGGTGCTGGCGGCCTGACGGCCTTCCCCACGGCAACGCTGCGCGTTGCCGAAGGGGCCCCGGATGGGCGCCCCATCCTCTCGGGCGCCGTGGCCCGGCGAGGCGAAGCCTCGCCGGGTTTTTCATGCGCGAGGCGGCCCCCCTTGCCGCGACGGCAGGCGTGGGGCTTGCGGTGCGGGGCGTGACGGGCCTTCTATCCCCCATGCTCCGGGCGCTGCTTCTTCTGTCGCTGCTCCTGCTCGCGCCGCTTCCGGCGCGCGCGGCCGAGGCCGCGCCGGTCACTTCGCCGCGCGCCACCGCCACCCTGCTGGCCGACCGCGCGGCCATCGCCCCGGGCGAGGCCTTCCGCCTCATGCTCCACCTCGCCCTCGCGCCCGGATGGCACACATACTGGACCAATGCGGGCGATGCGGGGGCCGCGCCGGAACTCGCCCTGACCCTGCCCGAGGGCTGGCGCGCGGGCGCGCTGCAGTTCCCCGCCCCGCGCCGCATCGCCTTCGGCCCGCTGATGAACTTCGGCTACACGGGCGAGGCCGGCTTCCTGCTGCCCCTCACCGCCCCCGACAGCCTGCGCCCCGGCGCGCGGGTGACGCTGGAGGCCGAGGCGAGCTGGCTGGTCTGCGCCGATGTCTGCATCCCGGAGGAGGGGCGCTTCACCCTGACCCTGCCCGTGGAGGCCGCGCCGCGCCCGGCGAACCTCGCCCGCTTCCTCGCCGCCGAGGCCGCGCTGCCGCGCGACGCTCCCTTCGCCGCCCACTTCGCCCGCGAGGGCCCCCGCGCCGCGCTCACCGTCACCGGCGAGGGGATCAGCCCCGCCAGCCTGCGCGAGGCCGCCTTCTTCCCCCTCCTGCCCGGCCTCCTCGAGAACCCGGCCCCGCAGCGGCTCACCGTGCGCGAGGGCACGCTCACCCTCGCCCTCACGCCCGGGAACACGCCCTGGCCCGCGCGAGTCGAGGGCGTTCTGACCCTGACCGATGCGGCCGGGGTGCGCGGCGCCTATCTGATCCGGGCCGAGCCGGGCGGCCCTCTTCACGCCCCCGAGAGCCGCGTCGCGCTGCCGCTGTGGCAGATCCTCGGCTTCGCACTGCTGGGCGGGCTGATCCTGAACCTCATGCCCTGCGTCTTCCCCGTGCTGGCGATGAAGGCGATGGCGCTGGCGCGGCTCTCGGGGGCGGCGCGGCGGGCGGTGCAGGCCGAGGCGCTGGGCTACACGCTGGGTGTGCTGGCGGGCTTTCTCGCCATCGCGGGGCTGATGCTCGGGCTGCGCGCGGCGGGGGCGGCGGCGGGCTGGGGCTTCCAGTTCACCTCGCCCGCCTTCGTCGCCGGCATGGCCTGGCTGATGCTGGCGGTGGGGCTGAACCTCTCGGGCGTCTATGCGCTGCGCGGCCCGGCGCTGGCGGGCGGGCATCTGGGCAGTTTCGGCGCGGGGCTGCTGGCGGTGCTGGTGGCCACCCCCTGCACCGCCCCTTTCATGGCCACCGCCATCGGCGCGGCGCTCACCCTGCCCTGGGCGGCGGTGCTCGGGGTCTTCGCCGCCATGGGGGTCGGCCTCGCGCTGCCCTCGCTGCTCGTCGCGGCCTTTCCCGGGCTGGCGCGCCGCCTGCCGCGCCCGGGCCCCTGGATGGAGCGGCTGCGGCAGTTCCTCGCCTTTCCCATGTATGGCGCGGCCGCCTGGCTGGTCTGGGTGCTGGCGCAGCAGGCCGGCCCCGATGGGGTGCTGACGGCGCTGGCCGGGGGCGTGCTCGTGGGGCTCGCGGCCTGGGCCTATGGCGCGGCGCAGGCGGCCGGGGGCGCGGGGCGGCTCGGCCGGGCCACGGCGGCGGCGGCGCTGATCGGGGCGCTGGCGCTGCTGCCGCTGCTCTCCGCCGCGCCGCCGGCCAGCGCCGCGGCGGTGGCGGCCCATGCGGAGCCCTGGTCCGCCGCGCGGCTCGCCGCGCTGCGGGCCGAGGGGCGGCCGGTCTTCGTCAACCTCACCGCGGCCTGGTGCATCTCCTGCAAGGTGAACGAGCGCATCGCCATCCACACCGAGGCGACGCAGCAGGCGATGCGCGCGGCGAACATCGCCCAGCTCACCGGCGACTGGACGCGGGGCGATGCCGCCATCACCGCCCTGCTGCGCGAGCATGGGCGGGACGGGGTGCCGCTCTACCTGCTCTACCCCGCCGGGGGCGGCCCGCCCGCCGTGCTGCCGCAAATCCTGACCGAGGGCATGCTGCGCGCGGCCATCGCCGAGGCCAGCGCGCGCTGAGCACCCCGCCCGGGCCGCGTCACTGCGGCTCGATGCCCGCGGCGCGGACCACCTCGGCCCAGCGCGCCACCTCGCTGCGCACCAGGGCGCGCAGCGCCTCCGGTCCCTGACGGTCGGGCGAGGCCGGAATCGAGCCGAGCTCCTGGATCCGGCGCTGGACCCCAGGATCGTTGATCGCGGCGCGCATCGCCTGATCGAGGCGCTCCACCACGGCCGGGGGCGTGCCGCGCGGCGCGAAGACGGCATTCCAGCCCTGGAAAAGGAAATCGGGCACGCCGGCCTCGGGGGCGCTGGGAACCTGCGGCGCGCCCTGGCTGCGCTCGGTGGCCGCGACCAGCAGCCCGCGCATGGTGCCAGCCTGGATCTGGGGCACCGCCGCCGGAGCGAGCACGCAGGCGCTGTCCACCTGGCCGGCCACCACGTCGTTCACCGCCGGCCCCTCGCCGCGATAGGGGATTTCGTTCATCCGCACCCCGGTGACGAAGGAGAACAGCGAACAGGCCAGGTGGTTGGTCGATCCCACCCCGGCATGGGCGTTGGAGATGCGCCCCGGGTTTTCCCGCGCCATGGCGAGGAACTCCTGCATGGTGCGCGCCGGGTGGCCGTTGCGCACCACGAAATAGAGCGGCGTGCCGGCGATCAGCCCGATGGGCTGCAGCTCGCGCGGGTCATAGCCGGGCTGGCGATAGATCGAGATGGCAGCGGAATGGCTGCCCAGGCTGCCCACGGTCAGGGTGTAGCCGTCGGGCGCGGCCTGGGCGCCGCGCGTGCCGCCGATCGTGCCCCCCGCCCCCGAGACATTCTCCACCACCACGCGCTGGCCCAGGGTGCGCGACATGTGGTCGGCCAGGATGCGCGCCAGCACATCCGTCGCGCCGCCGGGCGCGAAGACCACGATCATGGTGATGGTGCGGTTGGGGAACTCCTGCGCCGGGGCCGGCGGGGCCATCCCGAGCCAGAGCGCCGCGGCGGCGGCGAGCACGCGCTTGATCATCCGAACTCCTCCCGATCGGGCGCTTCGGCCCGTTTTCCTGGACGCGATGCGAAGTCTGGGGCGGCATGCCGACCCCGTCCATCCGTTTCTGCCATCGGAACGCTTTTCGCTCCATGCGGTCAAGTGTATCGTTCCTCTGCATCGGCGTTTCGCCATGGGAGAGAAGCATGCCGCCGGGCGTGAAGGACCCCTATCACCTCGCCTCGCTCCATCGCGGCCTCGAGGTGCTCGGCTGCTTCGCCCGCCGCCCCTCCTGGAGCCTCGCCGAGCTCGCGGCCGAGCTCGGCCAGAGCAAAGCCACCTTGTTCCGCGTGCTGCATACGCTGGAGGCCGCCGGCTACCTCGCCAAGGACGGAGCCGGCCGCTACGCCCCGGGGCTCGCGCTGCATGCGCTGGGCAACAGCGCGGTGCGGCACGAGCAGCTGCGCTGGCAGGCCCTGCCGCCCCTGCAGGCGCTGGCCGAGGAGACGGGCGAGACGGTCCATGTCGGCATCCTGCATGAGGGCGAGGTCGTCACGGTGCAGGTGGTGGAGGGCACCCACGCCGTGCGCATGCACGCGCGCGTGGGCCGGCGCGGCCCGGCGCATGCCAGCGCCCTCGGCAAGGCGCTGCTGGCCTATCTGCCCGATGCGGAGCTCGAGGCGATCCTCGTCCGCCACGGGCTGGCGCGCTTCACGCCCCGCACCCTGACCACGCCCGAGGCGCTGCGCGAGGCGCTGCACCAGATCCGCCAGCAGGGCTGGGCCCCGGATGACGAGGAGCTCGAGCCCGGCCTGCGCTGCCTCGCCGCCCCCGTCACCGACCACATGGGCCGGCCGAGCGCCGCCCTGGCCTTGTCCGCACCCGCCGCGCGCATGGACGAGGCGCGGCGCGCGGCGCTCATCCCGCGCGTGAAGGCCGCGGCGCTGCAGGTCTCGCGCATGCTCGGCAGCCCCGGCGCCCTGGCCGCCTGAACGACGACGAACCAGCGGAGGACACCCCATGGACGGCTCGAGCCGCACGGTGCTGATGAACGGCGCCGACATCATCGTGGACCACCTGACGAAGCAGGGCGTGCCCTACCTCTTCGGCCTCTGTGGCCACGGCATCACCGGCTTCATGGACGCGGCCTTCAAGGCGCAGAACCGCATCAAGACCATCTCCACCCACCATGAGCAGACGGCCGGCCACATGGCCGACGCCTACTTCAAGGTGCGCGGCGAGCCGGTGGCCACCTTCACCTCCTGCGGCCCGGGCTCGGCCAACCTCGTCGTGGCGCTGGCGGCGGCGATGATGGACAGTTCCGCCTTCCTCGCCATCACCGGCAATGTGCCCACCGGCCAGTTCAACCGCGGCCCCTTCCAGGAGACGGGCCGCCACTTCCAGGCCGATTTCCCGAGCGTGATCCGCCCCTACGTCAAGCGCAGCTACCAGCCCACGCGCGCGGACATGGTGCAGCTCGCCGTCACCCAGGCCTGGGACCAGCTCATGGCGGGGCGGCCGGGGCCGGTCAATCTCGATGTGCCGCTCAACGTCTTCGTCGAGGAGGCGGCGGTGGTCCCCGCCTCCCCCGCCAGGCGCGTGATCAACGGCGCGCCGGGCAACCCCAAGGCGCTTGCCGCCGCGCTCGACCTGCTGCTCGAGGCGGAGCGGCCGGTGATCATCGCCGGCCAGGGCGTGCTGCTCGGCCGCGCCTCGGAGGCGCTGATCGCCTTCGCCGAGCGCACGGGCATCCCGGTCGTGACCAGTCCGAACGGCAAGGGCGCGATCCCGGACCGCCACCGCCTCGCCTTCGGCGCGATCGGGCGCAACGGCAGCTATGCCGCGAACGACGCGACGCGCCATGCCGATGTGATCCTCGCCATCGGCTTCTCCTTCGATGACCGCGCCACCTCCGCCTGGCTCGATGGCTACACCCTCTCCATCCCGCCCTCGAAGCTGATCCAGATCGACATCGACCCCGCCGAGATCGGCCGCAACTACCCGACCGAGTACGGCATCCTGGGCGACGCCAAGGCGAGCCTCGAGCTCATGCTCGAGATGGCCGAGGCGCGCCTCGGCGGCGCGCGCGAGGGCGGGGCCTGGTTCGACCGCCTGGCGCGGGGGCGCGAGGTGTGGCGCGAGTATCAGGCCGGCCTCGCCGCCTCCGACCAGGTGCCGCTGCGGCCCGAGCGGCTGATGGCCGCCCTCTCCCGCGCCGTGCCGGAGGAGGCGGTGGTGGCCTCCGACGTGGGCGTGCACCACAACTGGATCATCCAGCTCATGGACACGCTGCGCCCGCGCCACCTGATCCATTCCTGGGGCTTCGCGGCCATGGGCTTCGCCACCAGCGGCATCCTCGGCGCGAAGCTCGCAGCACCCGAGCGGCCCTGCGTGGCGGTGGTGGGCGATGGTTCCTTCCTGATGACGCCGCACGCGCTGGCGACCGCGGTGGAATACGACATCCCCGTGGTCTGGGTGGTGTGGAACAATGCGGGCTTCTGCTCGATCCGCGACATCCAGCACGGCATGTTCGGCGGCCGCGAACTCGCCACCGCCTTCGAGATCCAGCGCACGGGCGAGAGCTACAGCCCCGACTTCGCGATGATGGCGAAGAGCATGGGCGTCGCCTCGCACCGCGTCACCCACGCCGGCGAGGTGGAGGACGCGATCGCCACCGCCATCCGTGCGAACCGGCCCTATCTGGTGGAGGTGCCGGTGGACCGCGACATCCGCCCCATCGGCACCGGAAGCTGGGCGCTGCCGCCGCTGCCCAACCCGGAGCCGAACTTCCTCAAGGCGCTGGCGGCGCGCGGCCTGACGCTCTGACCCTGCGCCCGCACCTCAGCCCCGCGTTACCGCCCGCGCGATCGCCTCGAGCAGCAGCGCCGGGCGGAAGGGCTTGGCCAGCGTCGCCACCGCGCCCAGCCGCTCGGCGACGCCCAGATGCGCGCGTGCATCGAGCCGCCCGCCGCCCGACATCACGATCACCGGCAGGCGCGGATGCCTGCGGCGCAGGGCAAGCAGCGTCTCGATGCCCTCGCGCCCTGGCATGATGAGGTCCGTCACCACCACATCGGGCAGCTCCGCCTCCGCCGCCGCGAGCCCGGCATCGCCATCCCCGGCCAGGGTGACCCGGTGTCCGGCGGCCTGCAGATAGGCGGCAAGGGCCTCGCGCAGCGCTGTGTCGTCCTCGATCAGCAGCACATGCATGGGCAGGCCTCCCGCCCGAGCATGCCGCGCCCTGCGCTCATGGGCCGCCCGCCCGCCGAATGGCGCGCATCACCGCCCCGATCAGCGTGGCCCGAGGAATAGGCTTGGTGAGGCTGACATCGCTCGGCCGCAGCCCGTTGCCATGCACATTGGCTTCGTGCGGATAGCCCGACATGAAGACCGCCGACAGATCGGGGCGCAGCATCCTCAGTTCCTTGACCAGCCGCGGTCCCGTCAGCCCGCCCGTCATGATCACGTCGGTCAGCACCAGGGAGAAGCTGGCGGGCTTGCCCCGGAACACCGCCAGGGCCTCCTCCCCGCTGGCCGCCTGGGTCACCAGCAGCCCGGTGGCTTCGAGCTGCGCCGCCAGCGCGCGCCGCAGCTCCGTCTGGTCCTCGACCAGCAGCACCCGCGCGGGGGGCAGGATCTGCGGCGCGATCGCTGGCTCCCGCGGCGCCTCCCGCGCCTCCCCCTCGGCGGCCGGCAGGTAGAGCTTGAAGGCGGTGCCGCGCCCGGGTTCGCTGTACACCCGCACCGTGCCCCCCGACTGCCGCACGAAGCCCTGCACCATGGCGAGGCCGAGGCCTGTGCCCCGCTCCGGCCCCTTGGTGGTGACGAAGGGCTCGAAGATGCTGGGCAGGAGCGCCTCCTCGATGCCTGTCCCCGTATCGGTCACGGCGAGCATGACGTAGCGCCCGGGCGGCAGATGCTCGTCGCGCGCCGAGAGATACTCGTCGTCCATGCGCATGTTCGCCGTCTCGATGGTCAGCTTCCCGCCCTGCGGCATGGCGTCGCGCGCATTGAGGACGAGGTTGAGCAGCGCGCTGTCGAGCAGCCCGCGATCCGCCTCCACCATCCAGAGCCCGGCCATCAGCGAGGTCTCGACGGCGATGTTCTCCGGCAGGGTGCGGCGGACGAGGTTGGCCATCTCGCGCACGGTGCGATTGAGGTCGATGACCTCGGGCCGCATCGGCATCCGCCGCGCGAAACTGAGCAGCTGGCGCGTCAGCTCGCCGCCCGATTCCGCCGCGGCGACGATGGCGCGCAGGAAGGGCGCGGGATCCGGCGGCGCCTTCTCGTGCAGGAGCAGCTCGGCGTTGGTCATGATCACGCCGAGGAGGTTGTTCACGTCGTGCGCCACGCCACCGGCAAGGCGCCCGATGCTCTCCTCCTTCTGCGCCTCATAGAGCAGGCGCATGTTCTCGTTGAGCCGCTCCTGTGCCGCCACCTCGGTGGTGACGTCGAGGATGAGCGAGTTCCAGAGGATGCTGCCATCCTCGAGCCGCGTGGGGCTGCCATGGCCCTCCAGCCATTTGCGGCGGCCCGAGGGCGTGGTGATGCGCCAGCGGTGCCGCCAGCGCGAGAGCTCGCGCGCCGAGGCGGCGACCGAGGCCTGCATGGCCGGCAGATCCTCGGCCTCGATCACCTCCCACAGCCGGGCGGGGTTTCCCTTCAGCTCCTTGTCGTCGATCTCCCAGATGTCGAGGCAGCCCGGCGACATGTACTCGATCGCGTCGCTGCCGTCCGGGCGGAGCAAGTAGCGGAAGATGGCGCCCGGCACATTGGCCGCGAGATCGCGGAAGCGCCGCTCGGTCTCCTCTCGCCGTGCCAGCGCCTCGGCGGCCACGGCGCGGGCCTGCCGCGCCTCGCCAAGGGCGACGAGCAGACCGATCTGGTCGCCCGCCAAGGCGGCGAGGTGGCGCAGCAGGCGCACCTCGCGCTCGGGCCAGGGGCGCGGCGCATCGTCGACGGCGCAGAGCGTGCCGATGGCCCGCCCGGAGGGATGGTGCAGCGGAACCCCGAGATAGGCCCGCAGCGGAATGCCCGCCACCTCGGGACAGGCCCGCCCCGGCGGGCCGGCCGGCACCTCGGGCAGCATCAGCGGCTCGTCGCGCTCGATCACCTGGCGGCAGAGCGTCTCCGACAGGCGCAACATGCGCGCCGCCTCGTCCACCCGCGCCCCGCCGGCGAGACTGCGAAGGAAGAGACGATCCTGCGCCGGTTCGGCCAGGGTGGCCATGGCGAGGGGCACGCCCAGGATTTCGGCCGCGAGCGTGGTGATGCGGTCGAGCGCCGGCAGATCCGGGCCGTCGAGAAGACCCAGACCGCCGAGGTCCATGACGGTTCCTCGCCGGACGCCATCGGCCCCTCCCCCGGCGCCGATTCGCGGCGCGAAGACTAGCGCGCGCGGGCGGGCGGGGGAAACAGCCGTGCGACCCCCCTCCGCCCGGATGGGGGCGCCGCCGTCAGGCCGTGCGGTCCACGCCCCCCGCCTGGAGCGCCGCCTGGGCGGCCGCGAGGCGCGCCACCGGCACCCGGTAGGGCGAGCAGGAGACATAGTCGAGCCCCACGGTCTCGCAGAACTGGATGGAGGCGGGATCGCCGCCATGCTCGCCGCAGATGCCGAGCTTGAGGCCGTTCTTCACGCCCCGCCCCTTCTGCGCCGCGATCTCCACCAGCGCGCCCACCCCCTCGGGGTCGAGCGAGACGAAGGGATCCTTGGGCAGGATCGCCTTCTCGACATAGGAGGGCAGGAACTTGCCCGCATCGTCGCGCGAGAGGCCGAAGACCGTCTGCGTCAGGTCATTGGTGCCGAAGCTGAAGAAATCCGCGCATTCGGCGATCTGGTGCGCGGTCAGCGCGGCGCGCGGCAGCTCGATCATGGTGCCCACCAGGTAGTCGAGCCGCATCCCGGCTTCGGCGAACACCGCCTCGGCCGTGCGCTCCACCTGGGCGCGGGTGATCTCGAGCTCGCGCTTCGTCATCACCAGCGGGATCATGATCTCGGGCACGGGGGCGCGGCCCGTCTCCTTCGCCACCGCCACCGCGGCCTCGAAGATGGCGCGGGCCTGCATCTCGTAGATCTCGGGATAGGAGATGCCGAGGCGGCAGCCGCGGTGGCCGAGCATCGGGTTCGCCTCCGCGAGGTCCTGCGCGCGGCGCTGCATGGCCGCGACCTCCACGCCCAGCCCCTCGGCGACCTCGGCGATCTCCTCCTCGGTGTGCGGCAGGAACTCGTGCAGCGGCGGATCGAGCAGGCGGATGGTGACGGGCAGCCCGGCCATGATGCGGAACAGCTCGGTGAAGTCCTGCCGCTGGAAGGGCAGCAGCTTCGAGAGGGCCGCGCGCCGGCCCTCCTCGTGCTCCGCCATGATCATCTGGCGCACGGCGCCGATGCGCTCGGGCTCGAAGAACATGTGCTCGGTGCGGCAGAGACCGATGCCCTCGGCGCCGAACTTGCGCGCCGTCTCGGCATCGAGCGGCGTTTCCGCGTTGGCGCGCACCTTCATCCGGCGCACCTTGTCGGCCCATTCCATCAATGTCGCGAAATCGCCGGAGAGCTGCGGCTCGATCATGGCGACCGCGCCCACGAACACCTCGCCCGTCGCGCCGTCGATGGTGATGGTCTCGCCCGCGCGGATGATGTGCCCGCCGGCCGAGAGCGCCTGGGCGCTGTAGTCCACCGTGATGCCGCCCGCGCCGGCCACGCAGGGCCGGCCCATGCCGCGCGCCACCACCGCGGCGTGGCTGGTCATGCCGCCGCGCGTGGTGAGGATGCCGCGCGCGGCGTGCATGCCGTGGATGTCCTCGGGGCTCGTCTCGATGCGCACGAGGATCACGCTCTCGCCCTCGCGCGCGCGGAGTTCCGCCTCGTCGGCGCTGAACACCACCACGCCCGAAGCCGCGCCGGGCGAGGCCGGAAGCCCCTTGGCGAGCAGCCGGCGCGGCGCCTTCGGATCGAGCGTGGGATGCAGGAGCTGGTCGAGCGAGCCGGGGGCCACGCGCTTGATCGCCTCGCGCTCGTCGATCAGCCCCTCGCGGCACATGTCCACCGCGATCTTGAGCGAGGCGGCCGCCGTGCGCTTGCCGTTCCTCGTCTGCAGCATGTAGAGCTTGTTCTGCTGCACGGTGAACTCGATGTCCTGCATGTCCTTGTAGTGCTTCTCCAGCACCTCGCGGACGCGCACCAGCTCGGCGTAGGCCGCCGGCATCACCTCCTCCATCGGCCTCTCGCCGGGCTTGGCGCGCGCCTTGGACATGGGCTGCGGCGTGCGGATGCCCGCGACCACGTCCTCGCCCTGGGCGTTCACCAGGTATTCGCCGTAGAAGACGTTCTCGCCCGTCGAGGGATCGCGCGTGAAGCACACGCCGGTGGCGCAGTCCTCGCCCATGTTGCCGAACACCATGGCCTGCACGTTCACCGCCGTGCCCCAGTCGGCCGGGATGTCGTGCAGCCTGCGGTAGGTGATGGCGCGCTGGTTCATCCAGGAGCCGAACACCGCGCCGATGGCGGCCCAGAGCTGCGCCTCCGGATCCTGCGGGAAGGGGGCGCCCGTCGCCTCCCGCACAGCCTCCTTGTAGCCGGCGATCACCTCCTGCCAGTCGGCGGCGGAGAGTGCCGTGTCCTCGACCACGCCGCGATCGAGCTTCACCGCCTCGATGATCTCCTCGAAGCGGTGGTGGTCCACGCCCAGCACCACGCCGCCGAACATCTGGATGAAGCGGCGGTAGCTGTCCCAGGCGAAGCGCGGGTCGCCGGAGGCGCGCGCCAGCCCCTCCACGGTCGCGTCATTGAGGCCGAGGTTCAGCACCGTGTCCATCATCCCCGGCATGGAGACGCGCGCGCCAGACCGGACGGAGACGAGCAGGGGCCGCTGCGTGTCGCCGAACCGCAGCCCGACCGCCTGCTCGACCCTCGCCAGGGCGGCCTTCACCTGGTCCTTCAGCTCCGGGGGATACCGGCGGTCATTCGCGTAGTAGTAGGTGCACACCTCCGTCGTGATGGTGAAGCCGGGTGGCACGGGCAGGCCGATGCTGGCCATCTCGGCGAGGTTCGCCCCCTTTCCGCCGAGCAGGTTGCGCATGTCCGCCCGCCCCTCATTGTGGCCGGCGCCGAAGCTGTACACCCACTGCGTCATGTGCCGCTCTTCCTCAGGCTTCGATCTTCGACAGGTCGGCCACGGCATCCATCGCCGCGCGCAGGCGCGAGAGCAGCCGCAGGCGGTTCCGGCGGAAGGCCGGGTCGTTGACCAGGATCTTCTCGAAGAAGGCATCGGTGGGGCCGCGCAGCGCCGCCAGCGCCGCCATGGCGCCGGCGAAATCCTCGCGCGCGAGGCATGCCCGGGCCTCCGCCTCGGCGCGGGCAAGGGCGGCGTTCAGCGCGCGCTCCTCCGGCGCTTCGAGCGCGGCCTCGTCCACCGGGCCGTCATGCGGGCCGTCCTTCCTCTCCTCGATGCGCAGGATGTTCTGTGCGCGCTTCCAGGCGGCGAGGAGGTTCGCCCCGGTCTCCGACTCGACGAGGGATCGCAGCGCCTCGGCACGGGCGAGGATGCGCAGGATGTCGTCGTCCTCGCCGATGGAGGCGGCGACGAGATCGTGGCGCGCGCCCTCGGCGCGAAGCTGCACGCGCAGGCGGTCGAGGAGGAAGGCCCGCACCTCCCGGTTGATCTGCGGCGCGTCGAAGTGGAACTCCGCCTCGAGCGGGATGCGCAGCGCGCTGCCCGCCGCCTCCAGCGCGGAGTGCAGGGTCACGAGCGGGAGCATCAGCGTCGAGGCGATGGAGGCGAGCAGCGAATGCGAGAAGTCCAGCGGCCGGGCCGACACATCGCCGAGCAGCGCGCGGGTGAGCGCCGGCGCGAGGGGCAGGCGCAGCCGGTTCTCGCGGATCAGGCGGATCACGCCCAGCGCCGCCCGCCGTAGCGCGTAGGGATCCCCGCTCCCTGTCGGCTTCTCTCCGACCGCGAAGAAGCCCGCGAGCTGATCGAGCTTGTCCGCCAGCGCCACGGCCACCGCCACCGGCTCCGTCGGCACCGCGTCACTCGGCCCGAGCGGGCGGTAATGCTGGGCGATGGCCTCGGCCACGCGCGGATCCTCGCCCTGGTGGCGGGCGTAGTGGCCGCCCATGATCCCCTGCAGCTCGGGGAACTCGCCCACCATCCCGCTGGCCAGATCGGCCTTGCACAGCCGCGCCGCGCGTTCCGCGAGGTCCGCCTCGGCCCCCACCAGCGGCGCGAGGTATCGCGCGAGCCGCGCGAGCCGCTCCACCCGCTGCCCCTGGGTGCCGAGCTTCGCGTGGAAGGTCACGCCATCGAGCTTCGGCAGGAAATCCTCCAGCCGCTGCTTGCGGTCCTGGTCCCAGAAGAAGCGCGCATCCGACAGCCGGGCGCGCAGCACGCGCTCGTTGCCGGCCACCAGCGCGCGCCCGCCATCGGGCGCGGCGATGTTGGCCACCAGCGCGAAGCGGTTCGCCGGGCGGCCATCGGGGTGGCGCAGCGCGAAATAGCGCTGGTTCACCCGCATGGAGGTGCGCATCACCTCCGCCGGCAGGTCCATGAAGGCGTCGTCGATGGCGCCGAGCAGCGGCACGGGCCATTCGACGAGGCCCGCGACCTCCTCGAGAAGCCCCTCGTCGGGCACCACCTCCAGCCCCTCGGCGGCGGCCAGCGCGGCCACTCCCTCGCGGATCATGGCCGCGCGCTCGGCGGCGTCCAGGATCACGAAGCGCCTGCGCAGCGTCGCCGCATGGTCGGCCGCGGAAGCGACGGCAACGGCCCCCGGGGCGTGAACGCGATGGCCCTCCGTCTCCGCCCCCGCCAGGATCGCGTGCGCCGCATCCCCGCCCCGCGCCAGCGCGACCGGGACGGGCCGGCCGTCCAGCAGGCAGAGGATGCGCCGCAGCGGCCGCACCCAGGCGAAGTGCGAGACGCCCCAGCGCATGGATTTCGGCCAGGGAAATGACCAGAGCAGCTCCGGCAGGGCGCGGTGCAGCAGCGCCTCGGCGGTGATGGTCGCGCCCGGCTTCTCCAGAACGAGGAAGCCGTTCCGCTCCACCAGCATCTCGCGCGTGGCGTCGTGCTTCCTGAGGAAGCCTGCGATCGCCTGCTCGGGCGCGCCGAGACGCGGGCCGCGCTCCTCCCGCGGCGGCGTCTCGGCCGAGGGCGCCATCTCCGCCACCAACCCGATGCGGCGCGGCCCGTGGAAACCGCGCGGGGCGCCCTGGATCAGCGGGGCGAGGCCGGCGGCGGCGAGGCGGCAGAGATCCTCCGCCGCGCGCGCCTGCATGCGCGCGGGGATTTCCTCGGTGAGCAGTTCGAGCAGGAGTTCGGCCATCAGCGCCCGCCCCCCGCCAGCCACGCCTCGCAGCAGGCCTTGGCCAGGGCGCGCACCCTCCCGATGTAGGCGGCGCGCTCCGCCACGCTGATCGCGCCGCGCGCGTCCAGCAGGTTGAAGCGGTGGCTCGCCTTGATGCAGTGGTCGTAGGCGGGCATGGCGAGGCCCCGCGCCACCAGCGCGCGGCATTCCTGCTCCGCCTCCTCGAACTGGCGCGCCAGCAGCGCGATATCCGCGTACTCGAAGTTGTGGGCGGAGTATTCGCGCTCGGCGCGCAGGAAGACGTCGCCGTAGGTCACGCCCGCGTCGTTGAAGCGCAGGTCATAGACGTTCTCCACCCCCTGGATGGTCATGGCCAGCCGCTCGAGCCCGTAGGTGAGCTCGCAGGAGGGGATCTCGCAGGGAATGCCGCCCACCTGCTGGAAATAGGTGAACTGCGTCACCTCCATCCCGTCGCACCACACCTCCCAGCCCAGGCCCCAGGCGCCGAGCGTCGGGCTTTCCCAGTCGTCCTCGACGAAGCGGATGTCGTGCAGGGCCGGATCGATGCCGAGCGCGCGGTAGCTCTCGATGAGCAGGGATTGCGGGTCGCGCGGGGTCGGCTTCAGGATCACCTGGTACTGGTAGTAGTGCTGCAGGCGGTTCGGGTTCTCGCCGTAGCGCCCGTCCGAGGGGCGGCGCGAGGGCTGCACATAGGCCGCGCTCCAGGGCTCGGGGCCGAGGGCACGCAGCGTCGTCGCCGGGTGGAAGGTGCCCGCCCCCATCTCCATGTCGTAGGGCTGGAGGATCAGGCAGCCCTGCGCGGACCAATAGGCGTGCAGGCGCAGGATCATGTCCTGGAAACTGGGCGCGGCGGCGGTCATGGCGCGCTGTGTAGCCCCCGCGGCCGCCCCGTCAAAGGGGCTCGGCCGGGAAGAGGCGCGAGGGGGTGACGAACTCCTCCTGCGCTGCCACGATGAGGATTTCCCGCGCCCCCGCCTCGGCCGTGCGCCGCAACAGGCCGAACACCGAGGAGGCGGCGCGCGAGAGCGCCTGCCCGGCATCGCCGCTGGCCAGCCGGTGGAACAGGAACAGCGCGGCGATGGCGTCGCCCGCCCCGTTCACCGCGATCGGCAGCCGCGGCGTGACCACGCGCCAGAGCCGCCCGCCTTCGGCGGCGAGCAGGGCGATCTCCCCCTGCCCCACCCCGGCGATGTCGCAGCTCGTCAGCAGCACGCAGCGCGGGCCCATGGCCTGCAAGGCCGCGATGGCGCTCCGGGCGGAGGACAGGTCATGCACCGCGCGGCCGGTCAGCCATTCCAGCTCGAAGCGGTTGGGGGTGGCGATGTCGGCCATCGGGATGGCGCGGTCGCGCAGGAACTCGGGGATGCCCGGGCGGACGAAGACGCCCCGGCCCGCATCGCCGATCACCGGGTCGCAGCAGTAGAGGGCGGCGGGGTTGTGTGTGCGCGCGCGCGCCACCGCATGCAGGATGGCCTCGCCGATCTCCGCCCCGCCCATGTAGCCCGAGAGCACGGCGTCGCAGCGCGCCAGCGCGCCGCGCTCCTCGATGCCCTGCACGCAGTCGCGCACCAGCGCCGCGTCGAACACCTGCCCGCGCCAGGCGCCGTAGCCCGTGTGGTTGCTGAACTGCACGGTGTGGATGCCCCACACCTCGGCGCCGAGCCGCTGCAGGGGGAAGATGGCCGACGCGTTGCCCACATGCCCGTAGGCCACCCAGGACTGGATGGAGAGGATGTTCATCGCGCCGCCCCATAGCCGCGCCCGGCCCGCCCGGAAATCCCGCCGCTTGCGCAGGGCGCGCGCGCGATGCCACGCTCGGGCCCGTCAAGTCCCGAAAGGAGCGGACCGATGACGCGCCTCCTCGCCCTGCTGCTGCTCCTGCTCGCGCCCGGCCTCGCCGCCGCCCAGGCCTGGCCCGAGCGGCCGGTGCGCGTGATCGTGCCCTTCCCGCCCGGCGGCGGCACCGAGGCGGTGGCCCGCCTGCTCTCCGCCCACTACCAGGAGGTGTTCGGCCAGCCCTTCGTGGTGGAAAGCCGCTCCGGCGCCTCGGGCATGCTCGGCACCGAGATGGCGGCGCGCGCCGCCCCCGACGGCTACACCCTGGCGATGACGGCGAGCGGCCCGCTCTCCATCCTGCCGCAGATGCTGCAGGCGGGCTATGATCCGGTGCGCAGCTTCGAGCATGTGCTGCTGCCCTCGGTCACGCCGCTCATGCTGGTGATGCCGACGAACCGCGCCCCCAACACGGTGCGCGAGCTCGTGGCCTGGGCGCAGTCCCGCCGCGGGCAGGTGAACTACTGCTCGATCGGCGTCGCCTCGCCCTCCCACCTCTCGGCCGAGATGTTCGCCCGCGCCATGGGCATCGAGATGACGCACATCCCGCACCGCGGCTCGGGCCCCGCGCTGACGGACACCATCGCCGGCCATTGCGACCTGCTCTTCGACAGCACCGCCTCCTCGGGCCCGCATGTGCGCGCGGGGCGGCTCAAGGCGCTCGGCATCACCACGCGCGAGCGGCTGCCCTCCTGGCCCGAGCTGCCCACCATCGCCGAGCAGGGGGCGCCGGGCTACGCCACCCAGACCTGGTCGGGGCTGGTCGCGCCCGCCGGCACGCCGGCCGGCATCGTGCAGCGGCTCAACGAGGAGGGCCGGCGCTTCGCCGCGAGCGCGCGCGAGCGCGAGCGCATCACCAGCCAGGGCGGGCTGCCCATGGATCTGACCCCCGCCCAGTTCCGGGAGTTCCTGCAGGGCGAGATCGCGGCCTGGGGCGAGGTGATCCGGGCCGGGAACATCCGCGCCGAGTGAGAGCGGGCCGCCGCCCCGGTCAGGCGGCGAACTCCGCGCGCAGCGCCGCGTTGTGCTCGCCGAGCCGCGGCACGGGCCCGAGCGCGCGCGGCCCGTCGCTGAAGCGCGCCGCTGGGGCGGCGAGGGAGACCGGCCCCTTTTCCGTCTCCACCGTCACCCGCCGCAGCGCGGGGTGCCTCGCCAGCCCGTCCACCCCGTTGACGAAGCCGTAGGCCGTGTTGGCGGCGGTGAGCCGCGCCACGCACTCCTCGCGCGTGCGGGCGGCGAAGACGGCGGCGATGTGCGCGTCCACCTCGTCGCGGTTCGCCACGCGCTCGACATTGCGTCGCCAGCCCTCGCGCTCGGCGAGCGAGGGGTCGTCGAGAACATGCGCGGCGAAGAGCGCCCATTCGCGCTCGTTCTGGATGGAGATCAGGATCAGCGCGCCGTCCTTCGTCGCGAAGGCGCCATAGGGACAGACCGAGGGGTGCGCGAGGCCGATGCGCGGCGGCGCCCTGCCGGTGCCCTCGAAATAGAGCAGCGGCACGTTCATCCACTCCGCCATGCCGTCGAAGAGGGAGACGGCGATGCCCTTGCCCCGGCCGGTGATGCCGCGCTCGATCAGCGCCTCCAGCACCGCGGCGTGGGCGTTCATGCCGCAGGCGATGTCGCAGGCGGAGACGCCGACGCGCCCCGGCCCCTCGGGCCGGCCGGTGACGCTGCACAGCCCGCTCTCCGCCTGCACCAGCAGGTCGTAGGCCTTCATCCCGGCATAGGGCCCCTCCTCGCCGTAGCCCGAGATGTCCACGGTGATGAGCCGCGGGTGCCTCTCGCGCAGCGCCGCGCTGCCGAAGCCCGCGCGCGCCATCGCGCCGGGGGCGAGGTTCTGGATGAACACGTCGGCGCGCGCGAGCATGCGCGCGAGCAGCGCCTTGTCCTCGGGCGCCTTGAGGTCAAGGGTGAGGCTCTCCTTGCCGCGGTTCAGCCAGACGAAATAGGTGGAGAGCCCGTTGCAGGCGGCGTCGTAGCCGCGCGCGAAGTCGCCCTCCGCGCGCTCGATCTTGATGACGCGCGCGCCCGCATCCGCGAGCTTCGCCGAGCACAGCGGCGCGGCCACCGCCTGCTCCATGGAGACGACGAGCAGGCCCTCCAGCGGCTTTCCGGGCGTCATGCTCAATAGCTCCTCGGCATGCCGAGCACATGCTCGCCGATGTAGGCGAGGATCAGGTTGGTGCTGATCGGCGCCACCTGATAGAGCCGCGCCTCGCGGAACTTGCGCTCCACATCGTATTCCTCGGCGAAGCCGAAGCCGCCATGGGTCTGCACGCAGGCCTCCGCCGCCGCCCAGGCCGCATCGGCGGCCAGCATCTTCGCCATGTTCGCCTCCTCGCCGCAGGGCAGCCCGGCCTCGAACTTGGCGAGCCCCTTCTGCAGCAGCGCCTCGGCCGCGCGCATCTGCGCGTAGGCCCGGGCGATGGGGAACTGCACGCCCTGGTTCGCGCCGATGGGCTTGCCGAACAGCACGCGCTCCTTCGCGTAGGCGACCGACCTGGCGGTGAACCACTTGGCGTCCCCGATGGACTCCGCGGCGATGAGCAGCCGCTCCGCGTTCATCCCGTCGAGGATGTAGCGGAAGCCCTTCCCTTCCTCGCCGATCAGGTTCTCCGCCGGCACCTCCATGTCCTCGAAGAACACCTCGCAGGAATTGTGGTTCATCATGGTCCGGATGGGGCGGATGGTGAGCCCCTTCGCGCCGCGCATGTCCACGATGAAGGTGGAGAGGCCCTCGGTCTTCTTCGCCACCTGCTCGCGCGGGGTGGTGCGCGCGAGCAGCAGCATCAGGTCCGAGTGCTCGGCGCGGCTGGTCCAGATCTTCTGGCCGTTGACGATGTAGCGGTCGCCCTCCCGGCGGGCGAAGGTGCGCAGGGCGGTGGTGTCGGTGCCGCTGGTGGGCTCCGTCACCCCGAAGGCCTGCAGGCGCAGCTTGCCCGCCGCGATGCCGGGCAGGTAGCGCGCCTTCTGCTCGGCGCTGCCGTGCCTGAGGATCGTGCCCATGATGTACATCTGCGCGTGGCAAGCGGCGCCGTTGCAGCCTTCGGCGTGGATGGTCTCGAGGATGGCGGCGGCGGCCGAGAGCGGCAGCCCCGCCCCGCCGTATTCCTCCGGGATCAGCGCGCCGAGGTAGCCGGCCTCGGTCAGCGCCGTCACGAACTCGGTGGGATAGCCGCGGCGCGCGTCCAGCGCGCGCCAGTACTCGCCCGGGAAGCGGGCGCAGAGCTTGCGCACCTCCTCGCGGATTTCGGCGTGGGTGTCGGTCCCGGTCAGCGGCTGGTCCATGGGCGGTCTCCTCCGTTCCTCGTTTACGCCGGCCGGGGCGCGGCCTAAACCCCCGCCACTGGAAGGGGCGAAAAGGACGGCCGGGCATGACGGATTCCGCGCGCGGATGGTGGTGGCCGCTCTCGCTCGGGCTCGCGGCGATCCACGTCTGGCTCGCCGCGCGCATGCCGCTGACGGCCGTGCCGCCCGCGGGGCATGACGATGCGCTCTTCATACGGCTGGGCATGGAAATGCTCAACGGGCAGTGGCTGGGCCCCTACACGCAGATGACGCTGGCCAAGGGGCCCTTCTACCCGCTCTTCGTCGCGGTGGCGGCCTTCCTGGGGCTGCCCATCCTGGCCGCCCAGGCGCTGGTCCATGCGGCGGCGGCGCTGGTGCTGGCGCGCGCGCTGCGGCCCTGGCTGGGCGGCGATGTGGCCGCGCTGCTGCTCTTCCTGCTCGTGCTGGCCAATCCGCTCGGCTTCGCCAGCGACCAGATGCGGGTGATCCGCGAGGGGCTCTACACGCCGCTGACGCTGCTCGTGCTCGGCCTCGCCGTCTGGGCGGTCCGGCTGCGGCATGGCCCCTTGCGGCCCGCGCTGCTCGCCGCCTCCGGGCTGGGCGCGTCGCTGGCCGGCTTCTGGCTGACGCGCGAGGAGGGGCCATGGCTGCTGCCCGCCCTGCTGGCCGCGCTGCTGCTCGCGCTCGCCCATGATGCGCGCGATGCGGGGCGCGCCCTGCGCTGGCGGCGCACCCTGGCCAGCGCGGGCCTCGCCCTGCTGGTGGCCTCGGCGGGCGTGGGGCTGTTCAAGGCCGCCAACTGGCTGCGCTACGGCGTGGCCGACATCGTGGAGTTCAAGCAGCGCGAGTTCGTCTCGGCCTATGCGGCGCTGACGCGCATCACCCCGCCCGGCCCGGTGGGCCGCCATGTGGTGGCCACGCCCGAGACGCTCGCCCTCGCCTTCGCGGCCAGCCCGGCGGCGGCCGAGCTCGCGGCCCCCCTCGCCTCGCCGCTGCACACCGGCTTCATCGCGCATGGCTGCGAGGTGTATCAGGTCAGCCCCTGCGACGGCGCCAGCCGCGCCGCCTGGTTCATGTGGGCGCTGCGCGAGGCCGCGGCGGCCGCGGGCATGCACCGCGACGCGCGCACCGCGCGCGCCTTCTACGGGCGCCTCGCGGCCGAGGTGAACGCCGCCTGCGAGGCGGGGCGCATCCCCTGCGCCCCGGCGCGCCACGGCATGGCGCCCCCCTTCGACTGGCGCGCGCTGCCCGCCAAGCTGGACCGGATGTGGGAGGGCCTGCGCCTCCTCGCCCTGCTGCCCGGCGTCGCGCCGCCCCGCGAGGCGCTCTCCTGCTACACCGAGAACTGCGGGGCCAGCAGCCCGACGGGCCGCTTCCTCTCGGCGGTGCACAGCACCCTGTTCCAGCCGCTGCCGATGCTGGAGATGGTCGGCTTCCGCCGCGCCGAGACCCCGCCGCCGCCGAGCCTCGACATCCTCGCCTACCAGGCGCTGCGCCGGCCGCTGGCGGCGGCCATCGAGGCCTATCGCGTGCTGGTCATGGCGCTGCTGGCCCTCGCCCTGCCCTCGCTCGTGCTCGCTCTGCTGTTGGCCTGGCGGCGGCGGCGGGCCGAGCCGCTGCTGGCGGTGGCGCTCCTGGCCGGCCTCGCCGTGCTCAGCCGGGCCTTCCTGCTCGCCTGGCTCGATGTGGCGGCGATGCCGGGGATCAACACCCTCTATCTCTGGCCCGCCCAGCCGCCGCTTGCGGTCTTCGCGCTGTGCGCGCCGCTCGCGCTGTGGCGGCTGTGGCGCGGCCCGCGCCTCAGTCCCGGATCTTCGAGCCCGGCCTGAGCGCCTGCACCGCGCTCTGCTCGCCCAGGATCTCGCCCATCGCGGCGCGCAGCAACCGGATGTCGCGGATGCGCCCGAAGGAGGGGCGGTGGAACAGCGCCACCTCGCGGAAGAAGCGCCCGGCCTGGATGCGCCGACAGGCCACCATGTCGTCGAGCAGCGCGCCCACCTGGATGGCGCGCTGCGGCAGCAGCGACACCCCCGTGCCGGCCGCGATCATCTGCCGCAGCGTCTCGAGGCGCGCCGCCTGCAGCTCGGGCGCTTGGCCGCGCAGGCGCCGCTGGCCCGTGAGGATGGGCTGCTGACCCCGCAGGCGCCGCCGGCGCGGCCGCAACGCCATGCCCGAGATGGCGCAGGCCGAGGGCGGCGAGGTTCACGAGGGACTCCCTCCCGTGCGGTTGCGCGAGAGGTGCCCCCGGCCCGCACGCCCTCGCAGCCGGCGCAGCAATGTGCCAGACCGCACGCGATGCCGGACGACGCCGCCCCCGCTCTGCCCTCCTTCCGCGACGCGCTCGGCCTCTGGGCGCGCATCGGCCTGCTCTCCTTCGGCGGGCCCGCGGCGCAGATCGCCCTCATGCACCGCCTCCTGGTGGAGGAGCGGCGCTGGGTGAGCGACCGGCGTTTTCTCCACGCGCTCAACTTCTGCATGCTGCTGCCGGGGCCTGAGGCGATGCAGCTCGCCACCTATCTCGGCTGGCTGATGCATGGCGTGCGCGGCGGGCTGGCCGCGGGGCTGCTCTTCATCGCCCCCGGCGCGGCGGTGATGCTCGGTCTCTCGCTGCTCTACGCGCTGCTCGGGCAGGTGCGGCTGGTGGAGGGGCTGTTCTTCGGGCTGACCGCGGCGGTGCTGGTGCTGGTGGTGGAGGCGCTGCTCCGGGTGGCGCGGCGCGCGCTCGCCGGGCGGCTGCCCTGGGCGGTGGCGGGGCTCGCCTTCGCCGCGCTCTTCGTGCTGGGGCTGCCCTTCCCGCTGGTGGTGCTGGGGGCGGCGGCGATCGGCGCGCTGGCGCCGGGCGGCTTCGCCGGCGGCGGGCATGGCGGCGCCGAGCGGGTGCGGGCGGCCGCGCTCGATGCCGTGCTGGCGCACGAGCCCGGGCGTATCGCCGCCATGGCGCTGCGCGCCCGCCGCGCCGGGCTGCTGTGCCTCGCGCTCTGGCTCTGGCCGGTGGCGCTGCTGCTGCCGGTCGGCGGGGTCTTCGCCGACATCGGCTGGTTCTTCTCGCTCATGGCCGTCGTCACCTTCGGCGGCGCCTATGCGGTGCTCGCCTGGGTCGCGCAGGAGGCGGTGCAGGGCTATGGCTGGCTCACGGCGGCCGAGATGCTGGTGGGGCTCGGGCTGGCGGAGACCACGCCCGGGCCGCTCATCCTCGTGCTGCAGTTCGTGGGCTTCCTCGCGGGCTGGAAGGCCGAGGGCGCCTGGGGCGGGCTGGCCGGAGCGGCGCTGACGCTCTGGGTCACCTTCCTGCCCTGCTTCGCCTGGATCTTCCTCGGCGCGCCGCATGTCGAGGCGCTGCACGACCAGCGCCGCCTGCGCGGCGCGCTGGCCGGGGTGACGGCGGCGGTGGTGGGCGTGGTCGCGAGCCTCGCGCTGTGGTTCGCCCTGCGCGTGCTGTTCGCGCGGATGATCGAGGGGCCGCTCGCCCTCTCCTGGCCCGATCCGCTCTCGCTCAACCCGCCGGCGCTGGCGCTCGCGCTGCTCGCCGCGCTCTGCCTCTTCCGGCTGCGCCTCGGCGTGACGGCGACGCTCGGGGTCGCGGCCGGCGCGGGGCTGCTGCTCAGGCTCGCCGGCCTCTGAGCGCGCGCCAGAGCTCGCGCAGCCCCGCCGCCTGCTGCCGCAGCCAGCCGCCCTCGACATAGGCGCGCGGGGCGGTGGGGTCGCCGGTGCGAGGGTAGTGGTCGCGGCGGAAATCGGCGGTGCCGAAGATCCAGTCCCAGACCGGCAGCAGCACGCCGTAGTTCTTGCCCGTGCTGCCCGCGCTCAGCAGCCCGTGGTGCAGGCGGTGGAAGCGGGGCGAGACGATGAGCCGCTCGCCGATCGGCCCGAAATCCAGCCGGACATTGGCGTGCGAAAGGCTCTCGGCGAGGCGCAGCACCATCAGGATGAGCGGGAACTGCCCGGGTGGCACGCCGATCAGCACCGCGATCACGCCGAACCAGGCGGCGGCGATCACGTCATCCAGCACATGGTTCCGGTCGTCGGTCCAGAAGGTCATCTGCGTCTGGGCGTGGTGCAGCGAGTGCAGCGCCCACCACCAGCCGAACATGTGCTGGAAGCGGTGGCGCCAGTATTCCGCGAAATCGAGCACCACGATGTAGGCGAGCAGGGCGAGCAGCGGCGCCTCGCGCAGGAAGGGCAGCAAGGTCTCGAGCGTCGGCGGCACGAAGCCCGAATCGGCGATCCAGCCCTCGATGCGCGCCGAGGCGGCGAAGAACAGCACGAAGCCGAGCATGGGCAGGATGCCGAGCCGCACGAGCAGCGTGTAGGTCACATCGGTCCAGACCAGGCGGCGGCTCGGCCAGCGCTCCACCGGCCGCCAGCGCTCCAGCGGCAGGCAGACGGCGATGACCACGAGGATCTGGATCGCGCCGAAGACGAGGAAGTCCATCCACTCGAAGGCCTCGTCCGCCCAGTCCATCAGGCCGAGCGCGTAGAGGGCGGGCTGCAGCCAGGCCTCGAAGAGCCAGCCGGTGAACAGGGTGTAGGCGTCGGCGAGGGTCTCGATCACGTGCGCCGTCCTTCGGGGGGAAGGGTCTCGAAGCGGAAGCCGCGCGCGAGCAGCCCCTCGAGCAGCGGGGCGAAGACGCCGGCGAAGGGCTCGCGGCGCGAGCGCACGCCCCAGTGCATCATCAGCACCTCGCCGTCGCGGATGCCGGCCAGGGCGCGGCGCAGCAGCACGGCATTGGGGTGGGTGTCGGAGGGCAGCTCGTCGCCGAGGAAACCATTGGCCGACCAGCCCTGGTGGGTCAGGCCGCAGGCCGCAGCCATGCGCCGCGCCTCGGGGGTGAGGAGGCCGCCCGGCGCGCGCCAGAGCGGCAGCACCACCGCCTCGGGGACCATGCGGCGCAGCGCCTCGATGGGGCGGGAGAGCTCCGCGCAGAGGCCGGCCTGGTCGAGCAGCTCCGCCCCCTCGTTGCGGCGGGAGACGTAGCGCGTGCGGCCCGGCCCGGCATCGCCCTGGAAATACCAGTGCCGCCAGGTGTGCGAGGCGAAGACATGCCCCTCCGCCGCCCGGGCGCGCCAGAAGGGGGCCCAGGATTCCTCGAGCTGCCGGTCGCCGCGGAAGGTCGGCTCATTGGCGAGGAAGAGGGTGGCGCGCACGCTGAGGCGGCGCATGGTGGCGGCGATCTCCTCCGCCTCGCGCGACCAGCCCGTGTCGATGGTCAGGTAGAGCGTGCCCGCGCGCCCCTGCGCCGCGGCGAGGCCTGGCAGGGCGAGAGCGGCGCCCAGCAGCGCGCGGCGCGGGAGCCTCATCGCGGGGCGGGCGCGGCGACCGGCTGGGCGGGAAGACGCGCGGCAGGGGCACGCGGCGCGCTCTCGGCCAACGGGGCGCGCACCACGCTGCCGCCGGCCGTGACCGGGTGCGGCAGCGGGCGCGGGCCCGAGCGCGCGCCCGGCGCGGCGAAGGCGAAATCCGCCCCCAGCCCCGGTCGGCGCGGCATCACGAAGATGCCGTGCGGGCTGCGGCCCACGCGCATCTGCGCCTGTTCGCCGGTGCGCGGGTCGAGCACCAGCACCCGCCCGATCCAGCGCAGCGTGGCGTAGAGCCGGCCCTCGCTGTCGAAGGCGATGCAGTCCGGCCCGCCGGGGATCTCGAAGAGGCGCGTCACCTCCAGCGTCTCGGCGTCGAGTTCCGCGATGCGGCTTTCCACGCGCGAGGTGGCGTAGAGGCGCCGTCCGTCGGGCGAGGCGAAGACGTTGTGCGCGCCGCGGCCGACGCGGAAGGCGCTGCGCACCTCGCGCGTCGCGGGGTCGAGGCTGACGAACTCGTCGCGGCCCATCAGCCCGATCAGCAGCCGGCCGCGGTGCCAGATGATGCCCGCGGGCTCCGGCCCCACATCCTGCAGCCAGGCGGTCTGGCGCGTGGTCATGTCCACAGCCGCCACCTGCCCCGTGCCCTGCAGCGTCACAAAGACCCAGCGGCTGTCCGGGCTGAAGGCGATGTGGCTCGGCTTCTCCGGCTGGCGGAAGCGCTGCAGCAGCGTCTTCGTCTCGGCGTCGTAGATGTCGATCTGGTCGCGCCGCAGGCTCGCCACGACGAAGTACCGGCCGTTCGGGCTGTATTCGAGGTGATAGGGGTTGGACAGGCGCAGCCGGCGCAGCACCTCGCCCGAGGCGGGGTCGAGGAAGATCAGCTCATTGCCGCCGGAATCCCCCACCACCAGCTCCCGCCCGTCGGGGGTGACGACAAGGTGATGCACCTCCCGCAGCACCGGGATGCGGCGGAGTTCCGTCCGCGTGTGCGCGTCCATCACGGAAATGGAGGCGTCGCCGGAGTTCAGCACATAGACGAGATCGGCGCGCGCGGGAAACGCCAGGAGAAGAACCGCGGCCAGGAAACGCCACATGGCGGGGGTCCAGCAGGGGGGGCCTCGAGTGAAGCCGAAACAGGAGGCGCCTTCAAGGCGTTGCGATGGTTTCCCCCAGGCGCGGCGGCGTCCCCGCCGGTCGTCTCCGCGGCGGGCGTGACGACACGCCTCGGCGCCAGACCGGCGGCTCAGGCCCCGGGAGGCAGGAGGCGGCCGGCGAAGGCCTTGCGGAACTTCGCGAGCTTGGGCGCGATCACCACCCGGCAGTAGCCGGCCCAGGGATTGCGGTTGAAGTAGTCCTGGTGCTCGGGCTCGGCGGGCCAGAAGGCGCCGGCGGGGACGAGCTCCGTCACCAGGGGCGCGCCCCAGAGGCCCTCGGCCTCCACCTCCGCCATCACGGCGCGGGCCGTCTGCATCTGCTCCGGCGTCTCGGCGAGGATGATGGAGCGGTATTGCGGGCCCACATCGGCGCCCTGGCGGTCCTTCGTGGTGGGATCGTGCAGGGCGAAGAACATCCGCAGCAGATCGGCGTAGGAGAGCAGCGCCGGGTCGAAGCCGATGCGCACCACCTCGGCATGGCCGGTCGTCTTGCCGCAGACCTGCTCGTAGCTCGGGTTGGGCAGATGCCCGCCGGCATAGCCGCAGACCACCTGCCGCACGCCCGCCACCTCGCGGAAGGCGGCGTCCAGGCACCAGAAGCAGCCGCCACCCAGCGTCGCGAACTCCATCGCCGCATCTCCCCTCGCTGGGCGCGAGATGGGGATGCGGCGCGGCCCCGCAACGGGTCAGGCGGCGCGCAGGCGCTGCACCAGGGCGGCCACCTCCTCGCGCAGGTAGCGGCCCGACTGGTCGAGGCCGGTGGCGAGCGCGCGCAGCTCCTGCGCCGCGGCGTCGGTGCGCTCCACATCGCCGAGCAGGGCGCGCGCCTCGGCCGAGATGGCGGTGGTGGCGCCCGCCGCCTCGGCCACCCGCGCGGCGATCTCGCGCGTGGCGTCGCCCTGCTGGGCCATGGCCTCGGCGATGGCGCCGCTGATCGCGTGCAGCTCGGTGATGGTGCCGGCGATGCCGCCGATCGCCGCCGCCGCGCTCTCGGTGGTGGCGCGGATGCCGGCGATCTGGGCGGCGATCTCCTCCGTGGCCTTGGCGGTCTGCGCCGCCAGCGCCTTCACCTCGCCCGCCACCACGGCGAAGCCCTTGCCCGCCTCGCCCGCGCGCGCCGCCTCGATCGTGGCATTCAGCGCGAGCAGGTTGGTCTGCGCGGCGATGCTCTCGATCAGGCGCACCACCTCGCCGATGCGCTGGGCGGCGCTGGACAGGCCGCGCACCGTCTGGTCGGTGGCCTCGGCCTCGCCCATGGCGCGGTCGGCGATGCGCGAGGCCTCGCCCACCCGGCGGGTGATCTCGGCGATGCTGCTCGAGAGCTCCTCGGCCGCCGCGGCCACCGCCTGCACCTGCGCCGTCGCGCCGTCCGAGCCCGCGCCGAGGGCGCCGGTCTGCGCCGTCGCGCGCCGGGCGGTGTCGGAGAGCTGCTCGGCCGCCGAGAGGGTGGCGGAGGCGCGCTCCTTCAACTGCGCCGAGGCGTCGGAGAGCGCGGCCTCCAGCGCCTCGGCGGCGCGGGCGGCCTCGGCCCGGCGCGCGGCCTCGCCCCGCGCGCGCTCGGCATCCGCCTCCTCGCGCGCCTGGCGGGTCTCGATGCGCGCGAGGCGCAGCGCCTCCAGATCCCGCGCCATGGCGCCGATCTCGTCGCGGCGGGCCGCGTGCGGCACGGGCGCGTCCAGCTCGCCCGCCGCGATGCCCTGCATGCGCGCGCGCAGCTCCTCGAGCGGGCGGAGCTGCCGGCGCATCGCCCACCAGAAGGCGAAGGCCAGCACCGCGAGCAGCCCGAGCGCCACGAGCCCCCTGCGCATCGCGTCCCGGTGCGCGGGCGCGTAGACGCCCTCGACGGCGTGGCCGACGAAGAGCAGCCCGAGCTGCCGGCCCTGCGGGTCGCGGATGGGCTGGTAGATGGTCAGGTGATCGCGGCCGAGGATGGTGTTCACGCCGCGATAGGTGCGGCCCGCGCCGATCGCCTCGCTGTGCGCTGGGCCCGGGGCGAGGCGCGTCCCGGTGGCGCGGGTGCCGTCGGGCCGCTGCACGCTGGTCGCGACCCGCTCATCGCCGCGGAAGATCGTGGCCACCCCGCCGCCGCGGCGCGAGACCATGTCCACGAGGTCATTCGCCCCCTCGATCACCCGCTCGCCGCGGGCGAGCCGCCCCGTTTCCGTCAGCCGCCAGGGCGCGGACGGCGGGCCGGTCAGCGCGTCGAGCAGGGCGAGATCCTGCACCAGCCGCGCCTCCACCTCGCGCCAGGCGCGCTCGCGCCCATCGACCAGCGTCCAGGCGATCAGCGCGACCACCGCCAGCGCCACGCTGGCGATGCCCGCCAGCACCACGCGGGTGACGAGGGTGAGGCTGGGCAGCCGAAGCCGCCCCATGATGCGAGATGTCATGCTGCCGGCTCTCCGCTCGGTTGCTGAAGCCGGCAGGGAGGTTGCCGCGTCCCGCTTAACGCCGGGTTTCGCATCGCGCCGCCCTGGACGCGCCCCCGCGCGCCCCCTAATCCCGCGCCATGCTGGGTTGCGACATCCTCGTCATCGGCGGCGGCGTGAACGGCGCGGGCATCGCGCGCGACCTCGCCGGCCGCGGCCATTCCGTGATCCTGGCCGAGCGGGGGGACCTCGCGCAGGCCACCTCCTCGGCCTCCTCGAAGCTCATCCACGGCGGGCTGCGCTACCTCGAGCTCTACGAGTTCCGCCTGGTGCGCGAGGCGCTGGCCGAGCGCGAGGTGCTGCTCGCCGCCGCCCCGCACATCATCTGGCCGCTGCGCTTCGTGCTGCCGCACCGGCCCGAGATGCGCCCGCGCTGGATGATCCGCGCGGGGCTGTTCCTCTACGACCACCTGGCGCGGCGCGTCTCGCTGCCGCCGGCCGAGGGCTTCGCCACCGCGGGGCATCCGCTGGCCGCGCCCCTCTCGCCCGCCATCACCCACGCCTTCGCCTATTCCGACGCCTGGGTGGAGGATTCCCGCCTCGTGCTGCTCTGCGCGCGCGATGCGGCCGACCGCGGCGCCGACATCCGCACCCGCACCGCCTTCGAGGCCGCGCGCCGCCACCCCGACCACTGGGAGGTGACGCTGCGCGGCCCCGACCGCCAGGGCGAGCGCCTGCGCGCGCGCGCCATCGTCAACGCCGCCGGCCCCTGGGTGCAGCAGGCGCTCGAGGCCGCCGAGGCCCCCAAGCCCGGCGCGGTGCGGCTGATCCGCGGCAGCCACATCGTCGTGCCGCGCCTCTACGAGGGCGAGCACGCCTACATCCTGCAGAACGACGACCGGCGCGTGGTCTTCGTCATCCCCTACGAGGAGCGCTTCTCGCTCATCGGCACCACCGACGTGCCGCATGAGGGCGACCCGGCCGAGGCCCGCTGCACCGAGGAGGAGGCCGCCTATCTCTGCGCCGCCGTCTCGCGCCAGTTCGCGCGGGAGGTGCGGCCGGAGGAGATCGTCTGGCGCTATGCCGGCGTGCGCCCGCTCTATGACGACGGGGCCGAGAACCCCTCGGCCGTGACGCGCGACTACGTGCTGAAGCTCGACCGCGCGGGCGCGCCGCTGCTCACCGTCTATGGCGGGAAGATCACCACCTTCCGCCGGCTGGCCGAGGAGGCGGCGGGCATGGTGGGCGCCGCCATCGGCCGCGCCGGAACGCCCTGGACCGCCACCGCCCGGCTGCCCGGCGGAGATTTCGGCGGCATGAGCCGCGCCGCCTTCGCCGCCGAGATGGCGCGCGCCCTGCCCTTCCTCGACCCCGCGCACCTGCCGCGCCTGCTGCGCACCCATGGCGCGCTGCTGCCGGAGGTCTTCGCCGGCGGCCGCACGGGGGCGGATCTCGGCGCGGGGCTGACCGAGGCGGAGCTCGACTGGATGCGCGCGCGCGAATGGGCGCGCAGCGCCGAGGACGTGCTCTGGCGGCGCACCAGGCTCGGCCTGCACATGGCACCCGCGGCGCAGGCCGCGCTGGCGGCACGCTTCGGCTGAGCCGCGCCGAGGGACCGCCGGGGCCGCGCGGTCGCGGCGCGGCCCTGGCATCGGCCGGGCCGGTGCGCCTAAGCTGCCGCGCCCCGCGCCGGAAGACGGGGATGGAGGAGACACCGATGATCGCACGCCGCCTTCTGCTCGGCATCGCTGCGGCCGGGCTGCTGGCCCTGCCGGTCGCCGCGCGCACGCCGGAACAGCGCGCCGCCGCCCTCGACGCCGAACTCGAGCGGCTCGTCTCGGGCGGCTCCACGCCCGGCATCCTCGTGCTCATCCTGCGCGACGGGCAGCCCCTCTACGCGCGCGCCCATGGCACGCGCGAGCCCGGCGGCGGCGCGCCGATCGGCATGGAGGACATGTTCCGCCTCGCCTCCATGACCAAGCTGGTGACCTCGGTGGCCACACTCATGCTCGTCGAGGACGGGCGGATCGGCCTCGACGACCCCCTCTCGCGCCATCTTCCCGAGTTCGCCGGGCTGCGCGTCCGCCAGCCCGACGGCAGCACAGCGCCCGCGCCGCGCCAGCCGACCATCCGCGAGCTGCTGACCCACACGGCCGGCTTCTCGTACAACTTCATGAACCGGGCCGTGGCGGCCGAGTATCGGGCGGCCGGCGTGGTGGACGGGCTCTCCCACCCGGAGCTGGACACGCGCGAGGCCATGCGCCGCCTTGCTGCCGCGCCGCTGCTCCACGCGCCGGGCAGCGCCTGGGAGTATTCGCTCTCCATCGACGTCGCCGGCGCGGTGGTCGAGCGCGTGACGGGCCAGCCGCTCGGTTCCTTCGTGACCGAGCGCATCGCCCGGCCGCTCGGCATCGCCTCCTTCGTCTTCCAGGCGCCGGCCGCCCAGGCCGAACGCTTCGTCCCCGTCACCCGCCCGGCGCAGGTGACAGGCGCCCTCGGCACCGGCGTGGTCCCCGTGCGGGGCGAGGAGGCCGTCCTGTTCCCCGCGACGCAGGGGATGGCGCTGCTCAACCCCGAGCGGGTCTTCCTCGGCGGCTATCATTCGGGCGGGGCGGGGATGAGCGGCACCATCCGCGACTATGCGCGCTTCCTGCTCATGCTCGCCCGCGGCGGGGAGCTGGACGGGGTGCGCCTGCTGCGGCCCGAGACGGTGCGCCTCATCACGGAGAACGCGACCGGTGCGATGCCGACCCTGCGCGGTCCGGGCTGGGGCCACAGCCTGGGCGCGGGCGTGCTGGTGGACCCGGCCGCCGCGCGCTCCCGCCTGCCGGCCGGAAGCTGGGGCTGGGGCGGCATCTACGGCACCCAGTTCTGGGTGGATCCGGTGAACGACATCATCGGCATCGTCATGACGCAGACGGCCATCATCGGCTCCGGCCCCATCGCCAACGCGGTGCGCGAGCGCTTCTACGCCGATTGAGGACGAGGCATCCCTCCGCACCCCTCCCCGGGCGCGCGGGGGTGTTCGCCCCCGGCGCCATCTGTTAGTGCCGCGAAAGCAGGCCCGGGGAGACGCGCCATGCCGAGATTCGCCGCGAACCTCTCGATGATGTTCACCGAGCTGCCCTTCCTCGACCGCTTCGCCGCGGCGCGCGCGGCCGGTTTCGAGGCGGTGGAGTTCCTCTTCCCCTACGAGTTCGCGCCGCAGGAGATCGCCCGGCGGCTCAGCGACAACGGCCTCGCCAACGTGCTGTTCAACATGCCCCCGGGCGACTGGGCGGCGGGCGAGCGCGGCCTCGCCTGCCTGCCCGAGCGCCGGGACGAGTTCCGCGACGGGGTGAGGCGCGCCCTCGACTACGCGGCCGCCCTGGGCTGCCGGCGGCTGCACGTGATGGCGGGACTCGCCCCGGCCGGCGTTCCGCGCGAACGGCTGCTCGCCTGTTATGCCGCCAACCTCGACTTCGCCGCCGAGGAATGCGCCAAGGCCGGGGTGAAGCCGGTGATCGAGCCCATCAACCATCGCGACATCCCCGGCTTCTTCCTCAACACCACGGCGCAGGCGCTGGCCGTCATCGAGGGGCTGGGCGCGGGTCGGGTCGGCCTGCAGTTCGACCTCTACCACTGCCAGATCACCGAGGGCGACCTCGTGCCGCGCATGCAGGCGCTGCTGCCCCATATCGCGCACATGCAGGTGGCCGACACGCCCGGCCGGCACGAACCCGGCACGGGCGAGGTGAACTGGCCCTTCGTCTTCGCCGCCATTGACGCGGCCGGCTATCGCGGCTGGATCGGCTGCGAGTATCGCCCGAAGGGCGAGACGCTGGCCGGCCTCGGCTGGCTGGCGCCCTATCGGAACTGAGGACACGCTGACATGAACATCGCCTTCATCGGCCTCGGCATCATGGGCCTGCCCATGGCGCAGAACCTCGCCAAGGCGGGCCACGCCATCATCGCCCCCGAGCGCGCCAGCCTGAAGCCCGAGGCGCGCGCCGCCTTCACCATCGTCAACGACGCGGCCGAGGCCGCGCGCCGGGCCGAGGTGATCATCCTCATGGTGCCCGACACCCCCGATGTGGAGGCCGCGCTGTTCGGCGAGAAGGGCGTGGCCGAGGGGCTCGCGCCGGGCAAGCTCGTCATCGACATGTCCTCGATCAGCCCGACCGCCACCAAGGCCTTCGCCGCGCGCGTCAACGCGCTGGGCTGCGACTACCTGGACGCGCCCGTCTCGGGCGGCGAGGTGGGCGCGAAGAACGCCGCGCTCACCATCATGGTCGGCGGGCCCGAGGCCGCCTTCGCCCGCGCCCTGCCGCTGTTCCAGGCGATGGGGAAGAACATCACCCTGGTCGGCCCCAACGGCGCGGGGCAGACCACGAAGGTCGCCAACCAGATCATCGTGGCGCTGAACATCGAGGCGGTGGCCGAGGCGCTGGTCTTCGCCTCCAAGGCCGGGGCGGACCCCGCCAAGGTCCGCCAGGCGCTGATGGGCGGCTTCGCCAACTCCCGCATCCTCGAGGTGCACGCCGAGCGCATGATCAACCGGACCTTCGACCCGGGCTTCCGCATCAAGCTCCACCAGAAGGACCTGAACCTCGCCCTGCAATCGGCGAAGGAGCTGGGCGTGGCGCTGCCCAACACCGCCTCGGCGCAGCAGCTCTTCTCCGCCTGCGCGGCCATGGGCGGCGAGGGCTGGGACCATTCGGCCCTGGTGCAGGCGCTGGAGCGGTTGGCGAACCACAAGATCGGCTGAGCGCCTGACACGGTTCCGCGCTTGCGGCGCGCCCCGGCCCGCCCTGCAATGGCTGGGCCGGGACCCTGGAGGAACCATGATCCGCGCCGCCCTGTTCAGCGCCCTTCTTCTCTCCCCCGCCGCGCTCGCCGCCCAGGAGATGCGCTGCTGGGTGCCCTATGCCGAGTTCGAGCCGCATGTGCGCCACACCGACGTGGCGCGCTGCCCCGGCGACGACCCCGCTCCCGACAAGGGCTTCTGCCGCATGGCGATCGAGGGCGAGCACATCACCGTCTATCGCTTCCTGCATGAGGCGGCCGGCGACCAGGCCTGCCTCGTCGCCGCCGAACGCCTGCCCATCGCGGAGTTCCTCCGCCGCTACGGCCTCACCTACCGCGCGCCCTGAGGAAGCGGTGGATGGCGGTGTTGTCGGCCTTCGGGCCTTCCGCCGCCACCGCCTCGGCCCAGAGCGCGCGGCAGAGGTCGAGCAGCGCGTGGGGCGTGCCTGCGGCCTC
This sequence comes from Roseococcus sp., assembly GCA_026414745.1. Classification (GTDB taxonomy): domain Bacteria; phylum Pseudomonadota; class Alphaproteobacteria; order Acetobacterales; family Acetobacteraceae; genus Roseococcus. Next base: position 41,416 of record JAOAIK010000061.1, on the reverse strand, counting down.
GACCAGCGCGCCGGCCGTCTCCAGATCCTTGCGCATGAGGCCGAGCTGGAAGCCCCCGGCGTAGCGCCCGCTCGCGATCTCCTGCGCGAGCTTCGTCTCGCTCGCGACGTTGCGCCCGGAGGAGGCGTTGAGCACCCGGGTGAAGACGCCGAGGTCCAGCCCCTCGCGCTCGGCGGCCAGCGCCGCCTCGCTGACAGCCAGCAGCCCCGCGGCATAGACGTAGTTGTTCAGCGCCTTCATCGCATGCGCGCTGCCCAGCGGCCCGGTGCGGATGATCGTCTCGCCCATCGCGCGCAGCAGCGGCTCGGCGCGGGCGATGTCGCCCTCCGCGCCGCCGGCCATGATGGCGAGCGTCCCCGCCCGCGCCTTGGGCACGGAGCCGGAGACGGGGGCATCCAGCATCGCCGCCCCCCGCGCGGCCAGCGCAGCCCCCCAGCGCCGCGTCTCGGCGGGGAGGCTGCTGCCCATGTCCACCACCAGCGATCCTGGGGCGAGCGCGGGCAGCAGCGCCTCCATCACCGCGGCCACGGCGCGGCTGTCGGGCAGCATGAGGATCACGGTGCGCGCGGCCCGGCCGATGGCGCCGGGCTCGGCCTCGGCCGGAACGCCGGGCAGGGTCACGCCCGCCGCGTCGCAGGTGATCAGAGGCACGCCCTTGGCGTGCAGGTTCTCGGCCATGGGCCGGCCCATCATGCCGAGCCCGATGAAGCCCACCCTATCCATGCGTCGCGCCCCTCCCCCTCCGCGCCAGGATGCTCCAACCGCGCTGGCTCTTTGTCGAGGGCGCCCGCAATTCCGCCATGTTGCGCCGCGACAAACGGGCCATGCCGACGCGCCTTCCGCCGCCGATGGTCCGGGCCGCCGCGCTTCTCGCCGCGGTGCCGCTGCTCATCTGGCCGGCTCTGTGGAACGGGCATCCCATCATCTTTCCCGACAGCACGGCCTATGGGCTGCACGCGGCCACCGGCCTGCCGCCATGGGACAAGGCGCTGCCCTATGGCTGGTGGCTGGCCTTGCTGGGCGGAGGAGCATCGGTCTGGCCCCCTGTGATCGCCCAGGCCTTGGCGGTCTCCTGGCTGCTCTGGCTCGCGCAGCGCGCGGTGCGCGGGCGGGCGGAGATCGGGGTGCACCTCCTCCTCGCGCTCGGGCTCGCGCTCTTCTCCACCGCACCCTGGTTCACCGGCCTGCTGATGCCCGATATCCTCGGCCCCGTGGCGGTCCTGGCGCTGTGGCTGCTTGGCTTCGCCGAGGCCCGCACCAGCCGGGCGGAGCGGCTGGCGCTGATCCTGCTCGCCGGCTTCGCCATCGCCACCCATCCCACCCATCTGGCGGTGGCCGCGGCGATGGTCGGGGTGGCGCTGCCGTGGCGCCGGTCCTGGCGGCCGGCGCTGCGCATGGCCCTGCCCCTCGGCATGGCCATCGCCCTGCTGCTCGGCGGCAATCTCTGGGAACGCGGCCAGGCAAGCCTCTCCCCCACCGGACCGGTCTTCCTCTTCGCCCGGCTCCAGGCCGACGGGCCGGCCACGCGCACCCTGCAGCGAGAGTGCCCGCAGGCGGGCTGGGAGATGTGCCGCGCGCTCGACGCCTTCCCGATGCACAGCGACCGCTTCCTCTGGCACGGCGAGAGCCCCTTGAACCGCGGCCCGGACGGCGCGCCGCGGCATCGCCACGGCATCGCCTTCGCGGCCGAGGCGCGCGCGATCAATGCGGCCACGCTGCAGGCCGAACCCTCGGCCGTGATCGGCGCGGCGGTGGCGAACGGCATGCGACAGCTCGTCACGCTCCGGCTCGGGGACATCCTGGACGGCGAGCATGCCCGCAGCTTCGGCGAGGAGGTGCTGCGCCCGCACTTCCCGCCCGACGCCTACGCCCGCTTCGCCCGCTCCCTCCAGCGGGGCCCGGGGCTGGAGCGCCTCGCCCGGCCCTTCGACGCCACCCAGCGGCTGGCGCTGCTGCTTTCCCTGCTGCTCGGGCTCGTCGCCGCCTGGCAGAGGTGGCAGGCCACGACCGCGCGCGGGGCATCGCGCGGCCCGGGCCGCTGGCCGTCCCCCTGGCGGACGGGGCCGGCGGCGGATCCCCGCCTTGCGCTGCTCGCCTGCGTGGCGGTGGGCGTGGTGGCGAACGCCTTTGTCTGCGGCGCCCTCTCCGGCGTCTATGACCGCTACCAGGCGCGCATCACCTGGTTGCTTCCCCTGGTCGCCGCGCTCAGCCTCTGGCCTCAGCGCGCGCCGCGCACCGCCTCGGCGAGTTCGGCCACCTGAGCGAGGACGCGGCGCACCGAATCCGGCGTGGCGCGGCCTTCGGCGTCGAGGGACTTCGCCAGCGTGTCGATCAAGGCGGAGGCCACCACCGCCCCGTCGCTCACCCGCGCCGCATGGGCCGCCTGCGCCGGCGTGCGCACGCCGAAGCCGATGCAGATGGGCAGGTCCGTGTGCGCACGGATGCGCGGGATCGCGGCTTCCAGCTCCTCGGGCGCAGCGCTGCGCGTGCCGGTGATGCCCGTGATCGCCACGTAGTAGACGAAACCCGAGGAGGCGTTCAGCACCAGCGGCAGCCGGGCCGCGTCGGTGGTGGGCGCGATCAGGCGGATGATGTCGAGCCCCGCGGCCCTCGCGTGCGGCGCAAGCACCTCCGCCTCCTCGGGCGGCATGTCCACCACGATGAGGCCGTCCACCCCGGCCGCCGCGGCATCGGCGGCGAAGCGCTCGGCGCCGTAGGAGAGGATCGGGTTGAGATAGCCCATGAGGATCACGGGCGTGGCGTCGTCCTGGCCGCGGAACTCGCGGACCATGGCGAGGGTGCCGCCGAGTGTGGCGCCCGCCTTCAGCCCGCGCTGGCCGGCGGCCTGGATGATCGGGCCATCGGCCATCGGGTCGGTGAAGGGCATGCCGATCTCGATCAGGTCCGCCCCTGCCGCCGGCATCCCGCGCAGGATCTCCATGCTGGTCGCGCGGTCGGGGTCATAGGCCTCGAGGAAGGGGATGAGGGCGCCGCGGCCCTCGGCGCGGAGCGCGGCGAAGCGCGCGGCGATGCGCGAGGCCATCAGACCGCCTCGCCCAGCAGCCTGGCGACGGTGAAGATGTCCTTGTCGCCGCGACCGCAGAGGTTCATCACAATCAGCGTCTCGGCCGGCAAGGTCGGCGCGATCTTCAGCACATGCGCCAGCGCATGCGCGGGCTCCAGCGCCGGGATGATGCCCTCGAGCCGCGCGCAGAGCTGGAAGGCCGCGAGGGCCTCCGCATCCGTCGCGTTCACGTACTCGACGCGGCCGAGTTCATGCAGCCAGGCGTGCTCGGGACCCACGCCGGGGTAGTCGAGGCCGGCGCTGATGGAGTGTCCCTCCAGGATCTGCCCGTTCTCGTCCTGCAGCAGATAGGTGCGGTTGCCGTGCAGCACGCCCGGCCGCCCGCCGGTGAGGCTCGCCGCATGGCCCGTCACCGTCTCGATGCCATGGCCGCCCGCCTCGACGCCGAACATCCGCACCGAGGGCTCGTCGAGGAAGGGGTGGAACAGCCCCATCGCGTTGGAGCCGCCGCCGATCGCCGCCACCAGCACATCCGGCAGGCGGCCCTCGGCAGCCTGCATCTGCGCGCGCACCTCCTCGCCGATCACGGACTGGAAGTCCCGCACCATGGCCGGATAGGGATGGGGGCCCGCGACCGTGCCGATGCAGTAGTAGGTGTCCTCGACATGCGCGACCCAGTGGCGCAGGGCCTCGTTCATCGCGTCCTTGAGCGTGGCGGCGCCGGACTCCACCGCCACCACCTCCGCGCCCAGCAGCTTCATGCGGAAGACGTTGGGCTGCTGGCGCGCCACGTCCGTGGCCCCCATGAACACGGTGCAGGGCAGATCGAACAGCGCGCAGGCGGTGGCGGTGGCCACCCCGTGCTGGCCCGCGCCCGTCTCGGCGATGATGCGCTTCTTGCCCATGCGCTTGGCGAGCAGGATCTGCCCGAGCACCGCGTTGATCTTGTGCGCGCCGGTGTGGTTCAGCTCGTCGCGCTTGAAATACACCCTCGCGCCATGGCCCGGCGCGGCCTTGGCGCGCAGATGCTCCGTCACCCGCTCGGCGAACCACAGCGGGCTCGGCCGGCCCACGTAATGCGTCAGCAGCCGGCGCCATTCGGCATGGAAGGCCGGGTCGCGCTTCGCCTCGGCGTAGGCGCGCTCCACCTCCAGGATGAGGGGCATCAGCGTCTCGGCCACATAGCGGCCGCCGAAGCCGCCGAACTTGCCCTGGGCATCGGGGCCTGAGCGGTAGGTGTTGGGGCGCGTGAGGGGCTTGTTCACAACTCGGGTGTCCGGCGCTGGCGTGAGCGATGTTGATAGCGAAGGGCAGCCGCCGCGTCAGCCCCGCGCCGAGGCGCCTCGCGCCGCGGCGATGAAGGCGCGGATCAGCGCCGCGTCCTTCACCCCCCGCGCGCGCTCGACCCCGGAGGAGACATCCACCCCCGGCGCGCCGCTCGCGGCCAGCGCCGCGGCGACGTTTCCCGGGGTGAGGCCGCCGGCCAGCAGCCACGGGACGGGAATGGCGACCCGGCGCGCGAGCGCCCAGTCGAAGGGCGCGGCGTTGCCGCCGGGCAGCGCCGCGCCGGGCGGCGGCCGGGCGTCGAGCAGCAGCCGGTCCGCCACCCGCGCATGGGAGGCGATGGCGGCAAGGTCGGCCTCGCCGCCGATGCCAAGCGCCTTCATCACCGGCAGGCCGAAGCGCGCGCGCACCGCGGCCACCCGTTCGGGCGTCTCCTCGCCATGGAGCTGGATCAGATCGAGCGGCACCGCGGCAAGGGTCGCGGCCAGGGTCGCGTCGTCGGGGTCCACGAAGAGGCCCACGCGCCGCGGCCCGCCCGGATGGCGCGCGGAGATGGCCGCCGCCTGATCGGGCGTGACCGCGCGCGGCGAGGGGGGGAAGAAGACGAAGCCCACGAAATCCGCCCCGGCCTCGGCGGCCCAGGCCAGCGCCTCGGCGCTGTTCACGCCGCAGATCTTCACCTCGACGGGCATCAGCGCGGCAGGGAGGCGAGGATGGCGCGCGCGGCCGCCGCCGGGTCGGGGGCGGCGGTGATGGGCCGGCCCACCACGATCCAATCCGCGCCGGCGGCCACCGCCTCCGCGGGTGTGGCGGTGCGCGCCTGGTCGCCCGGCGCCGCCCCCGCCGGGCGGATGCCGGGCACCACGAGCAGCGGCGCCTCGCCCAGCGCGTCGCGGATCGGCGCCACCTCCTGCGGCGAGCAGACGAGACCATCCGCCCCCGCGGCCATGGCGAGCCGCGCCAGGCGCAGCACCTGCGCGCGCGGCGTCTCGGGCACGCCCACGCCCTGCAGCGCCTCGGCGTCCATGCTGGTGAGCACGGTGACGGCGAGCAGCAGCGGCCGCGCCGCCCCGGCCCCCTCGGCGGCCTCGCGCGCCGCCGCGATCATCGCCGCCCCGCCCGCGGCATGCAGCGTCAGCATGGCCGCCCCCCGCGGCGCCAGCACCCGCACCGCCCCGGCCACGGTGTTGGGGATGTCGTGCAGCTTGAGGTCGAGAAAGACCGGGGCCCTGGCGCGCAGCGCCGCCAGCGCCGGTGGGCCTTCGGCGGTGAAGAGCTCGAGACCGAGCTTGAGCACCGCCGCGGCCCCCGCCAGGCGGGTGGCCATGGCGCACGCGGCGTCCAGCGAGGGCAGGTCAAGCGCGGCGATGAGACGCGCGGCGGGGGTGGCGGGGCGGAGCAGCATGGCAGGGGCGATAGCCCGCCCGGCGCGGGGCGTCAGCCCCGGTCGTTGGGATCCTTCCCGCCATTGACCCGGATGCGCAGCTCCTTGCCCGGGCGGAAATGCGGCATGCCCTTGGGCGCCACGGCCACCGCCTCGCCGGTGCGGGGGTTGCGGCCGAGGCGCGCCTCGCGCCGGCGGATGGTGAAGGCGCCGAAGCCGCGCAGCTCCACCCGGCCCCCGCGGGCAAGGGCGGCGGTGATTTCCTCGAAGATGGTGCCGACCCCCCGCTCGATGTCCGCCTGCCGCAAATGCGGGTTCTGCGCGGCGAGGTGGGCGATCAGCTCGCTTTTGGTCATCCGTCCTCGGGCGGGGTTGCGGCCTTGCGGCAATACCAACCGCGGCGGGCCGGCTTGTCCAGCGCGAAGTGGGCTCAGCGCGGATGAATCTGTCCGGGCAGCCAGCCCTCGGCCCGCAGCAGCGCCGCCGCGCCCTGCCAGAACACCCGCGCCGCCTCGGCCAGGGCGCGCTCGGCCGGGCCCCGGGGGTCGAGGTCGCGCAAGCGGAGTTCGGCGGGGATGCCATGCGCCTCGGCCAGCCAGGCGCGCGCCTCGCGCTCGCCCCCGATCGCGTCCACGAGCCCGAGGGCAAGGGCCTGGCGGCCGGACACCACGCGCCCATCGGCCAGTTCGCGCACCCGGGCTTCGGGCAGGGCACGGCCGGCGGCCACGCGGGCGACGAACTGGGCCTGCATGTCCTCGATCACCGCCGAGAGCGCGGCGCGGCCCTCATCGGTCAACGGGCGGAAGGGGCTCGGCTGGTCCTTGAGCGGGCCGGAGGCGAGGGTCTCGGCGCGCAGGCCGAGGCGCGCCATCAGCTCCGACACCTCGACGGAGTGCAGGATCACACCGATGGAGCCGGTCAGCGTCGCCTCGCGCGCGAAGATGCGCTGCGCCGGCAGGGCCACCATGTAGCCGGCCGAAGCGGCGGTGCCGCCCAGCACCGCGACCACGGGCTTGCCGGCTTCGCGCACGCGCTGGATCGCGGCGTGGAAGGCCTCGCCCCCGGCCACGCTGCCGCCCGGGCTGTTGATGGACACCACCAGGGCCCGCATGTCCGGATCGCGCGCCGCGCGGTCGAGCTCGCGCAGCAGGCGGCGGTCCTCGCCGATGCTGCCCGCGAGCGTGAGCCGACCGACATGCGCCCCGCCCAGCCACTCGCCGGCCGTCTCGGGCCGTCCGGCGAGCAGGGCGAGCAGCGCCACCACACCGAGGACGACGGCGCCGCGCCAGAGGGCAAGGCGGCGCTTGAGGCGACGGCGTTCCAGCAGGAGGTCGGCTTCGAGGGACATGGGCTGCGCCCCTCACATAGTCGGCCCCGCGCGGGCTGCGAACCCCGATCCGACCGGGCGGCATGGCGGTTGCGCGCGCGGCGGCGGGGCGCTAAGAGCCGCGGCGTCAGGCGCCGACGTAGCACAGCGGTAGTGCAACCGATTCGTAATCGGTAGGTCGCGAGTTCGATTCTCGCCGTCGGCACCACGTCCGGCGTGGCATGCCGGTGCTCACGGCGCCGAGCGCAGGGCCAGCGCTCCGTTTTCCCGCATCCAGGCCGCGAGTTCCGGGCCGGTCATCGGCGGGGCCAGCGCATCTCCCTGGGCGATGCGGCAGCCGGCGGCACGCAGCGCCGCGCCTTCGGCCGCCGTCTCCACCCCCTTGCCGACCACCTCGGCGCCGTGGTGGCGCAGCAGCGCCACAAGCCCCGCGCCGAGACGCAGCGCCTCCGGCTCTCGGGCCATGCGCGCCACCAGCGCGCGGTCGAGCTTCACGAGATCGAGGCGCGGGCCCAGCAGCGCGGCCAGCGAGAGGTTGCGCCCGCCGAAATCATCCACCGCGATCCACGCGCCGGCCGCGCGCAAGGCCGCGAGCGCCGCGCCGCCGCGCTGCCCCGACCGGCCGAGCAGGCTCTCCTCCTGCACCTCGACCACGAGGCAGGAGAAATCGAGCCCGGCCGCGCGCAAGGTCGCCTCGAGCCCTTCCACGCCGTCCTCGGCCAGAAGCTCGGCGGCACTGAGGTTCACGCACAGCCGGAGACCCTCGCCCCGCGGCAGGGCCGAGAACTCGCGCAGCGCGAGTGCGAGGGCCTGGCGGCCGAGGGACACGGCGCGGCCGATGCGCTGGGCCACGCCGAAGAGCTCCGGCGCGCGGATGGGGCCGAGTTCGGGATGGGACCAGCGGGCGAGGCTTTCCACCGCGAAGGGGCCGCCGTGCCCGTCCAGCGGCAGAAGCGGCTGCAGATGCACCTCGAGGCCGGGAAGCTCCCCGGCACCGGCCAGCGCCTCGGCGATCGCGGCCTCGCGCTGGAAACGGGCGGAATCCTCGGGCGCGGCGCGCCCCACCGTGCCGCGTCCGGCACGCTTGGCGCGCATCAGGGCGGCGTCGGCGGCGCGCAGCAGCGCCTCGCCCGTGGTGGCGTCGCCGGGCGCGAGCGCCACGCCGAGCGTCGCGCCCAGCCGCAGCCGGCGATTGCGGTAGGGCACGCTCTCGTGCAGGGCGCGGCGCACGCGCTCGGCGATGGCGCGCACCTCGCCCTCCTCCCGCACGCCGGGCAGGAAGGCCACGAACTCGTCCCCGCCGATGCGGCCCACGATGTCGGTGCGGCGCAGGCAGCGGCGCAGACGCCGGGCCGCGGCGCGCAACAGCGCATCGCCCGCTTCGTGGCCCTCGGTGTCGTTCGCCTCCTTGAAGTGGTCGAGATCCACGGCGATCAGGGCGAGCGGCTCGCCGCGGGCGAGATGCAGCGCGAGCGCCTCGGTCACGGCGCGACGGTTCATCAGGCCGGTCAGGGAGTCGGTGCGCGCCTCCCGCTCCAGCCGCGCGGCCAGGCGGCCGATGCGCCGCGTCAGCGGGCCGAAGATCAGCACCGCCTGCGCGGCGAGCAACAGCAGCGCCAGGGTGAGCAGCCCGCTGTGCAGGCGCTGGATCCAGGCCATCTGCGTCTCGGTGCGCAGGGCGAGCGTGTTCGCGCCGTCACGCAGCAGGGGCGCCAGGGTCTCCTTCCCCTCCTCATGGAGTGCGAAGGCCGCCGCGGCAGCAAGATCCGGCTGGCCCGCTTCGAGCAGCGGGCCGATGGCGAGCGCCCGCAGCGCGAAGGACTCCGCCGCCTGGAGCAGTGGCTGCACCCCGGTATGGCGGAAGGCCGCCCCCGGATCGGAGAAGAGGCCGATGCGCTCTGCCAGGACACCCCAGCGCTCGAGCACGCCCAGCATGACCCTCGCCTCCTCCTCGACGGTGGCGAGGGCGGGCGCATCCCGCCCCGTCGCGGCCAGGGGCGCGAGCCGGGCGATGCGCTGGACGGTGAAGGGCAGCTGCGCCGCCGCATGCAGGGCGGCGGCGCGGTCGCTCTGCCGGCGCAGCAGCTCGCTGCTCAGCAGGCCTCCGGCGAGGATCAGCGCGCCGAGCAGAGCGAGCGCGACCAGGTAGGCGCGCGTCAGCCGCCGCATGGCCTGGGCGCCGACATCGGTCCAGGGCACGCGACCGCGACCCTGAGGACGGCTCGGCGGCGGCGGAGTCCGGCGACGTTCCTCTTCCGGACGCCCCCGGGCAGGTGCAAAGCGCGCGGTGAGATCGCGTAACGGCAAGGGGGGGCGAGCTCCCAGTTGGCCCGCCTGTGTTACGGAGCGGAAGGTTTCCCCCTGGTTACCGGCCCGGTTCCATCGGGGCCCGCGCGGCGCCGGCCACTCTCAACCCTTGTGTGGGAGGTCGCAGGGCATCATTTTGTAGCCGATACGATCGCGACGCGCCGGGAGCGACCCTGCGCCTCTCCTTCGAGGATGACGCCAACGTCCTTGGCGCCGAGGGGGCCCATGGCCGCATGGGCTTGGACCGCCAGGGCAGCGTGCCCAGCCGGGAAGGCGGGCCCGGCGGCGGCGGGCGCGCCGGCGGCGCGGCCAGCGCTGAGTCTGGTGGGCTGGGGCTGGCCGGCGAGGGCGGCGGCTACGCGGTCTGGAGCCGGACAGCCAGCGGCGGCGGCGGGCACGGCGGCTATGGCGGGATGGGGACGCACCAGCAATCCACCGAGGCGTTCCCGCCCGGCGGCCGCCTGACCAGCTACCTCCCCGGCGGCGATGGTGGGATGGGCGGCACGGGTGGTCAGGGCGGACGCGCTACGGCCGCGCTGCGGGACGTGACGGTTACGGACGTCGGCTCCGTCTCCTTCGTGGCCGGCGCGCTCGGCGGCGACGGCGGGCGGGGCGGCAGCGGCGGGATGGGCGGCTCCGCGGGCGCCGATCTCCTGCGCGTGGACGAGTTCCTGGACGCCTTGTCCGGCGAGATGTCGCGCTTCATCTGGACGACCCAGGGGAATGAGGGGGGAATGCGGGCGCGGCCGGATGCGGCGGGAATGGCGCGCTCGGCGTCGCCGTGCTCGAGACCCTCACGATCCGCGACAGCGGCTGGGCCAGCGTCTCCGCCAACGGCTTGCGAGGGCTGGGCGGACAGGGCGGCGCCGCCAACGCGGGCAGCCTGCTGCTGACCAACGCGCCGGGCGGCCCGAGTTCCGCGTCCACCGTCGACCACGCCGATTCGGCGCCAGGCGGCGCCGGCGGCGCCGGCGGCAACGCCGCGGCGCTGCTCCAGGACAACCGCATCGCCACCGGCGCGGGGAATGACAGTCTGACCGTTCTTCTCCGCGCCGTGGCGGGCGCGGGTGGCGAGGGCGGCCGGGGCGGGGCCGGAATCGCCGATCAGACCTATCTCCTGGGGAGCGACGCGCGCGTCATCCTCGGCGCCGCAGCGGGCCCCGACGGCGCGCGCGGCGCCGATGGCACGGCCGTCATCCGTTTCGAGAACAACAGCTTCCACCTCGGCGAGGGCAATGACACCCTTGCCCTCACCGTGCAGGCCGTCGGAAGCGAGACCCGGATCGTCTTCCGCGGCAACACGCTCGACGGCGGCGACGGCTTCGACACGCTCGATCTCGGCGGGTTCGGCTCGCAGGCCTTCGGCTGGGGCGCGGTGGTGGACGTGGCGCGCGGGCGCCTCTCGCTCGGCGGCGGCAGCCCGCAGAACAGCCTCGCCGGCTTCGAGCGCTTCCACGGCAGCATGGGCGACGACCGCTTCCTGGACGGCGCGGGGGCCCACTTCTACGCCGGCGGGGCGGGGCAGGACCGCTTCGTGTTCACCCGCAACCACGGCCATGACGTGATCGAGGACCTCGAGGCGGGCGACGTGATCGAATTCAGCCGCTTCGGCGCGCGGCTCGACAGCTTCGAGGATGTGCTGGCGCGCAGCACCGACGACCGGAACGGCCTCGTGGTCGACACGGGCTTCGGCGGCACGCTGACGCTGCTCGGCTGGCAGAAGGCGGCGCTGACGGCGGAGATGTTCGGCTTCACCTGATGCCCGGCGCAGGAAGGCGGCAGCTTCCTGCGCCCGGCGCGGGCCGCTACAACAAGCCCGCCGCCCGCGCGCGCGCCCTGAGCAGCGCCAGCACCGTGCCGCAGATGGGCGCGGGCAGGCCGGTGAGGTCCGCGAACTCCACCACCACGCCGAGCAGCGCCTCGATCTCCATGGGCCGCCCGCGCTCGAGGTCCTGCAGCATGGAGGTGCGGTGCGCCCCCACCTCGGCCGCGCCGGCGATGCGCCTGTCCACGTCGATGGCGAAGCGCACGCCGAGGCGTTCGGCGATCGCCTGCGCCTCCAGCATCATCGCGCGCGCCACCCGGCGCTGGCCAGGATCGGCCGTGAGCTGATCGAGCGTGTTCAGGGTCAGTGCGCTGATCGGGTTGAAGGCGAGATTGCCCCACAGCTTCACCCAGATCTCGTCGCGGATACGCGGCCGCACCGGCGCCTTGAAGCCGGCGGCCATGAGCGCCTTCGACAGCGCCTCCACGCGCGGCGTGCGCTCGCCCGACGGCTCGCCAAGGGTGAAGCGGTCGCCGTAGGAGTGCTCGACCACCCCGGGCTCAGGCACCTCGGCCGCGGGATAGACGATGCAGCCGATGGCGCGCTCGGGCGGCAGATGGGCGGAGACGACGCCGCCCGGGTCCACGCTCTCCACGCGCCGGCCTTCATGCGGCCCGCCGATGCGGTGGAAATACCACCAGGGGATGCCGTTCACCGCCGAGACGATCGCCGTCTCGGGGCCGAGCAGCCGGCCGATCTGCGGCGCGGCCGCGGGCAGGCCCACCGCCTTGAGCGTGACGATCACCGCATCCTGCGGGCCCGCCTCCTCGGGGGTGGCGACGCAGCGCGGGCGGACGACGGTCTCGCCCCCCTCGCTGATCAGCCGCAGGCCGCGGGCCTGCATGGCGGCGAGGTGCGGGCCGCGGGCGATGATCGTCACCTCGGCGGCCTTCGCGGCGGCGAGCTTCGCCGCCATCAGCCCGCCGATGGCGCCGGCGCCGAAGACGCAGATCCTCATGCGAGCGAGACCCCGAGCTTCTCGGCAAGCCCGATGCGCATGAGCTTGCCCGTGGCGCCCTTCGGGATCTCGGGCAGGAAGACCACCTTCCGCGGCACCTTGAAGTCCGCGAGGTGGCGCGCGGCGAAGTCGCGCAGCTCGCGCTCGGTCAGCTCCGCGCCCTCCTTCAGCACCACGGCCGCCCCCACCTCCTCGCCCAGCTTCGCGTGCGGGATGGCGAAGGTGAGCGCCTGCGCCACCGCCGGATGCGCGCTGAGCACGCCGTCCACCTCCAGCGGGCTCACCTTCTCGCCGCCGCGGTTGATCAGCTCCTTCAGCCGTCCGGTCAGCACCAGATAGCCGTCCGCGTCGAGCATCCCCTGGTCCCCGGTGCGGAACCATCCCTTGGTGAAGGCCTTGGCGTTGGCGTCGGGATTGTTCTCGTAGCCCGCGGTGACGTTGGGGCCGCGGATCACCACCTCGCCGATGGCGCCCTGCGGCAGCAGCGTGCCCTCCTCGTCCATGATGGCGATCTCGGGGCCCGCGGGCAGGCCGACCGAGCCCGGCTTGCGCAGCCCGCGCAGCGGGTTGGAGGCCATCTGGTGTGCGGCCTCCGTCATGCCGTAGCTCTCCACCAGCGGGCAGCCGAAGGTCGCCTCCATCGCCTGCATCACCGGCCCCGGCAGCGAGGCGGAGGAGGAGCGGATCAGGCGCAGCCGCGCGCGCCGGATCACGTCCTGGTTGCGCTCGGCGCGCGCCAGGATCGCCTGGTGCATGGTGGGCACCGCCGTGTACCAGCTCGGCCGCTCCTCATCGAGCAGGCGGAAGAAGCGCAGCGCGTCGAAGCCCGGGGTGCAGATCACCGCCCCCCCGGCGGCGATGCTCGACAGCACGGCCGCGATCAGCCCGTGGATGTGGAACAGCGGCATGATGTTGAGGCAGGCGTCGGAGGGCGAAAGCTCCAGCGTCGCGCCGATATGCGCGGCCGAGGCGGTGATGTTGCGCTGGCTCAGCGGCACGATCTTGGGCCGCGCCGTGGTGCCCGAGGTGTGCAGCACCAGCGCCTCGTCCTCCGGCAGGGAGAAGCCCGGATGGGGCGTGCGCGCGGGGGCGCCGCCGGCCAGCGTGAACTCCCCGGCCGCCGCGCCGGGGATCAGCTCGAGCAGCGGGATCCCGAGCTTCTCGGCCGCCGCGCGCGCCGGGCTCTCCACCCCCTGCTGCACGACCAGCGCGCGGGCGCGCAGATCCTCGAGGTAGAAGGCGAACTCCTCCTCCTTGTAGGCGGGGTTGAGCGGCGCGGTGGAGGCGCCGGCGGCGATGCAGAGGAAGGCGGCCGCCATCTCCGGCCCGTTGGGCAGCACGATCGCCACCCGCTCGCCGCGCCCGATGCCGATGCCGTTCAGCCCCGCCACCGTGCGCTGCGCCAGCGCCCGCAGCCCGCCATGGGTGAGCATGGGCCGGCCCGGGGCGCGGATCGCGGGCGCATCGGCCACGCCGCGGGCGAGAAGTTCGGAAAGGGTGTTGACCGCTGTCATGCTTGTGAAAGCCCCCAGGGGTTGGCGCTGTGTTATGCGGGGCTTCGCACGGCGGGTGAAGCGGGGGGGACCTCGCCAAACCCCGGTATTTTCAAGGTTTTCATCGCTTCACATCCCTTTGACGCCTTTGCACCGCCCTGCCCTTCCGGCGCCGTCCTTTTACGGCATTTTCAAACGCGCAGATCGGGAGGCATGCGCGCCATGCTGCATCGTCGTCATCTTCCCCTCCTCGGCGCCGGGCTTCTCGCCAGCGGCGCGGCCCAGGCCCAGCGCGGCTGGGAGCCGCAGCGCCCCGTCCAGTTCATCGTCCCCGCCGGCACCGGCGGCGGCGCGGACCAGATGGCGCGCGTCATCCAGGGCATCGTCTCGCGCCACAACCTGATGCGCCAGCCCCTGATGGTGGTGAACAAGGCGGGCGGCGCGGGGGCCGAGGGCTTCCTCGAGGCGAAGAACGCCCGCGGCAACCCGCATGTGCTGATCATCAGCCTCTCCAACCTGTTCACCACGCCGCTCTCCACCGGCGTGCCCTTCTCCTGGCGCGACCTGACGCCCATCAAGATGATGGCGCTGGACGAGTTCGTGCTCTGGGTGAACGCCGCCTCGCCCTGGACCACGCTGGCCGAGTTCCTCGAGGCCGCCAAGGCCGGGCGGCTGCGCATGGGCGGCACCGGCACCCGCCAGGAGGACCAGATCATCACCGTGGCCATCCAGCGCGCCACGGGGGCCACCTTCACCTACGTTCCCTTCCGCGGCGGCGGCGAGGTGGCCACCCAGCTCGTCGGCCGGCACATCGACGCGACGGTGAACAACCCCATCGAGGCGGTGACACACTGGCGCGCCGGCACGCTGCGCCCCTTGTGCGTCTTCGACAGCCGCCGCCTGCCCGGCGAGGGCCGCATCACCGAGACCATGGGCTGGCAGGACATCCCGACCTGCCGCGAGGCGGGGCTCGACGTCGAATACCTGATGCTGCGCGGCATCTTCGGCGCGCCCGGCATCACCCCCGCCCAGGTGCAGTACTGGGTCGAGCTGCTGACCCGCGTGAGCCAGACGCCCGAGTGGCGCGACCTGATGCTGCAGGGCGCCTTCAACACGACGACCCTGACGGGCGAAGCCTTCCGCGAGTGGCTCGCGCGCGAGGAGGCGCGCCACCGCACCCTGATGCAGGAGGCCGGCTTCATCGGCGCCGGAGGCTGACGAGATGAGCATCACCACCCATGAGGCCGAGCTGCTCGACACCGCCGCCCCCGCGCGCGGCCCCACCGTCAAGGGCATGGAGATCGCCACCGCCGTGCTGCTGATGGCGGTGGGCGGCGTCGCCATCCAGGATTCGCTGCGCATCGGCGCGGGCTGGGGGGCGGATGGGCCGCAATCGGGCTATTTCCCCTTCTGGCTCGGGCTGATCCTGGTGGGGGCGAGCCTCGGCAACCTCGTCGCGGCGCTGCGCGCGGCGCGGCGCGGGCCGGCGGGCGGCGGCGCACCCCTTTTCGCGAGCTGGAGCGAGCTCGGCCTCGTCGCGCAGGTCTTCGTGCCGACGGCGGTGTTCGTCGCCGTCATTCCCTTCGCGGGGATCTACCTCTCCTCGGCGGTGCTGGTGGCGTTCTTCATGATCCGCTTCGGCGGCTTCCGCTGGGCGAGCGCGCTCCCCTCCGGGGCGGCCGCCGCGCTGGTCGCCTTCGTGGTGTTCGAGATCTGGTTCCTGGTGGCGCTGCCCAAGGGGCCGGTCGAGACCTACCTCGGCTACTGATCGCCACGGCGCCGCCCGGGCGTCCTCGCAGCGGCCCCCTTGGGGTTCCCTCCCTGCTCGATCCGGTTCCTCCCGGTGCGGCGAAGCCGCACCGGCTTCCCCGGGCCCTCCCGCTGCGCGGGCGCGCCCATCCTGTTGGTCACGCCCGCCCGGGCGGTGAAGGTGCGCTGAATGGAAGAGATCTCGCTGCTCATGCAGGGCTTCGCGGTGGCGCTGCAGTGGCAGAACCTGCTTCTGATGGTGGCCGGCATCGTGCTGGGCGTGCTGATCGGCGTGCTGCCGGGCCTGGGCGGGGCGAACGGCATCGCCATCCTGCTGCCGCTCACCTTCGCGCTGCCGCCGGTCAGCGCCATCATCCTGCTCTCCTGCATCTACTGGGGCGCGCTGTTCGGCGGCGCCATCACCTCCATCCTGTTCAACATCCCCGGCGAGCCCTGGTCGGTGGCCACCACCTTCGACGGCTACCCGATGGCCCAGCAGGGCCGGGCCGCCGAGGCGCTGACCGCGGCCTTCACCTCCTCCTTCGTCGGCGCCCTGGTGGCGGTGGTGATGATCACCTTCGTCGCCCCCCTGGTCGCGGAGTTCGCGCTGAAGTTCGGCCCGCCCGAGTTCTTCGCGGTGATGTTCCTCTCCTTCGCCTGCTTCGTCGGCCTGTCGCGGGGTTCGCCCTGGAAGGCGCTGGCGGCGATGATGTTCGGCTTCCTGCTGGCCGGCGTGGGCATGGACGGCGTGACGGGCCAGCTGCGCATGACCTTCGGCTCGCTCGAGCTGATGCGCGGCATCGACTTCCTCGTGGTGGTGATCGGCCTGTTCGGCCTCTCCGAGATCTTCCAGTCCATCGAGGAGGGGCTGCGCTTCAAGGGCCAGTCGGCGCGCATCACGCTCGGCACCGTCCTGCGCACCTGGGCGGAGCTGCCGCGCCATGCCTGGCTGTTCCTTCGCAGCTCCCTCATCGGCTGCTGGATGGGCATCACGCCGGCCGGCGCCACGCCCGCCTCCTTCATGAGCTATGGCGTGGCGCGGCGCATGTCGAAGGATCCGAACAGCTTCGGCACCGGCCGCGTCGAGGGCGTGGTGGCGCCCGAGACGGCGGCCCATGCGGCGGGCACCTCGGCGCTGCTGCCGATGCTCTCGCTCGGCGTGCCCGGCTCGCCCACCGCCGCGGTGCTGCTGGGCGGGCTGATCATGTGGGGGCTGCAGCCCGGGCCCATGCTCTTCGTCGAGCAGAAGGATTTCGTCTGGGGGCTGATCGCCTCCATGTATCTCGGCAATGTGGTGGGGCTGGTCATCGTGCTGGCGGCCGTGCCCTGGTTCGCGGCCATCCTGCGCGTGCCCTTCGCCATCATCGCGGCCGTCATCCTCATGGTCTGCGCCATCGGCGCCTATACGGTGAACTCGGCCGAGTTCGACGTGGTGCTGATGCTGGTCTTCGGCGTCATCGGCTACGTGATGAAGAAGCTCGACTATCCGCTCGCGCCGCTGGTGCTGGCGCTGGTGCTGGGCGACCGCACGGAGGAGAGCTTCCGCCAGGCGCTGCTGCTCTCGGAGGGCTCGCTCGGCATCTTCTTCTCGAACTGGCTCTCGGGCGGGATCATGGCGGCGGGCCTCGTCATGCTGTTCTGGCCGCTGTTCGGCCGGCTGGCGGCGGGGCGCGCGACGCCGGCCTGAGGGCTCACTCCGCCGGCTCCAGCACGGCGGGCGGGGCGAGCGCCGCCGGCGCCGCGCGCGGCCGGCGCAGCGCCAGCGCCGAGAGCGCGGGCACGACGAAGAGCGTCGCCACCGTCGCCACCGAGAGGCCGCCGATCATCGCGATCGCCATCGGCCCCCAGAACACCGAGGCGGTGAGCGGGATGAAGGCGAGGATGGCGGCCAGCGCCGTCAGCACCACCGGCCGCGCGCGCCGCACCGTGCTCTCGATGATCGCCTCGCGGTGCGAGAGGCCGGCCGCGCGGTCCTGCCGCACCTGGTCCACCAGGATCAGCGTGTTGCGCATCACCATCCCCGCCAGCGCGATCACGCCGAGCAGCGCGACGAAGCCGAAGGGCGCGTCCGTCAGCAGCAGCGCCGCGGCCGCGCCGGGAATGCCGAGCGGGGCGGTGGCCATCACCAGCGCCGTGTCGCCCAGGTGGCGGAGCTGGAGCATCAGCAGCGCGAGCATCACCGCCACCATCACCGGGAACAGCGCGAACAGCGAGGCATTGGCCTTGCCGGCCTCGCCCGCCGCCCCGGCCACCTCCATGCGGTAGCCCGGCGGCAGCGCCGCGACGAAGGGTGCCAGCACCGGCAGCGCCGCCGCCGTCACGTCCGGCGCCTGCAGCCCCGGCGCGATGTCGGCGCGGATGGTGATGAAGGGCTCGCGGTTGCGGCGCCACAGGATGGGCTCCTCCATCACCGGCGCGAGCCGCGCCACCTGCCCGAGCGGCACCGCCCCCGCGGGCGCGGCGAGGGTGAGGTCGGAGAGGCGGTCGAGCGCCGCGCGCTCCTCGGGGCTCGCGCGCAGCCGCACCTCCACCATCCGCGTGCCCTCGCGCAGCTGCGTGGCCGCCACGCCCGAGAGCAGCGCGCCCATGGAGGTCGCCACCGCCTGCGGCGAGAGGCCGAGCTGGGCGATGCGCTCCTCGTCCAGCTCGAGGCGCAGGGCGGGGGCGCGCTCGCTCCAGTCGGTCTGGAGGTTGCGCGTGCCGGGCACGGTGCGCAGCAGGGCCATCATCGCGTCCGCCTGGCGGCGGAGTTCCTCCACATCGGGCCCGACCAGGCGGAAGGCGACGGGGAAGGGCACGGGCGGGCCGAAATCGAGGCGCGAGACGCGCACCCGCGCCTCGGGGAAGGCGCCCTCCTCGGCCAGCGCCATGAGGCGGGCGCGCAGCCGCTCGCGCGCCGGCACGTCGCGGCTCTCGATCACCAGCTTGGCGAAGGATTCATTGGGCAGGTCGGGGTTCAGCGCCAGGAAGAAGCGGGGCGCGCCGGCGCCGATGTAGGTCGTGACATGCGCCGCGTCCGCGTCCTCGCGCAGCGTCTGCTCCAGCCGCCGCGCCAGCGCCTCGGTGGCGGCGAAGCCCGCCCCCTGGCGGAGCTGGATGTCCACCAGCAGCTCGAGCCGCTGCGAGGCGGGGAAGAACTGCTTCCTCGTCGCCGCCATGCCCGCGAAGCCCGCGCCCAGCAGCAGCCCCGCGCCGAGCAGCACCGGCAGCCGGTGGTCCACGCACCAGGCGACGGCGCGGCGCAGCGCGCGCAGGGCGCGCGTGTCGTGCGGGTCACGCGCGGGGTGGTGCGGCCCCGCCCTCAGCAGCTTCGCCCCCAGCCAGGGCGTGAACACCACCGCCACCACCCAGGAGGCGACGAGCGCCGCCCCCACCACCCAGAAGATGCCCCCCGCGTATTCGCCCGAAGTGGAGGCGGCGAAGCCCACGGGGATGAATCCCGCCACCGTCACCAGCGTGCCCGTCAGCATGGGCCCCGCCGTGCTGGTCCAGGCGAAGCCAGCGGCGCGCAGCGTCTCCCAGCCCTGTTCGAGCTTCACCGCCATCGCCTCGATGGCGATGATCGCATCGTCCACCAGGAGGCCGAGGGCGAGGATCAGCGCGCCGAGCGAGATGCGCTCCAGCTCCGTCCCGCGCCAGGCCATGAACAGGAACACGAAGGAGAGCGTCAGCGGCACCGAGAGCGCGACGACCACTCCCGCGCGCCAGCCCAGCGAGAGGAAGGAGACGAGCAGCACCACGCCGAGCGCCGCGGCGAGCTTGAGCAGGAACTCGTTCACGCTCGCGCGCACGATGCGCGGCTGGTCGGCCACCATGGAGAGCGAGAGGCCGAGCGGCAGCCCCGCGCGGATGCGCGCGACCTCCGCCTCCAGCGCCGCGCCCACGCGCAGCACGTCCTGCCCGCGCTGCTTGGTCAGGCCGATCAGCACCGCGCCCTCGCCGTTGAAGCGGATGGCGGAGGCCGGCGGGTCGGCGAGGCCGCGGCTGATGGTGGCGATCTCGCCGAGGCGCAGGCTGCGCCCCTCGGCGGCGAGGGGGATGGCGGCGATGCCCGCCACGCCGTCCGGCCCCTCGGGCAGGCGCAGATGGATGCGGGTGCTGCCCGTCTCCACCGTGCCCGCGGGGGTGACGGGGTTGTGGCGCGCCAGCGCCTCCAGCACCGCCTGGGGCGTGATGCCGAGCGTGGCGAGGCGCGCGTGGCTCACCTCCACATGGATGCGCTGGGGCTGCTCGCCGAAGATGGTCACCTTCTCCACCCCGGGCAGGCGGCGCAGCCGGTCGCGCAGGCGCTCGGCCTGGCGCACCAGCTCGGCGTTGTCGGCGCCCGTCAGCGCCAGGATGGCGGAGAAGACGTCGCTGTACTCGTCGTCGAAGAAGGGCCCGCGCACGCCGGAGGGCAGGGTGTGCGCGATGTCGCCCACCCGCTTGCGGACCTGGTACCACAGCTCGGGCACCAGGCGCGGCGGCGTGTCGTCGCGCAGCAGCACGGTGGTGGTGGCCACCCCGGGGCGCGTGTAGGTCTGCAGCGTATCGAGCCAGGGCAGCTCGATCAGCCGCGCCTCGATGCGCTCGGCCACCTGGTTCTGCATCTCCTCGGCGGTGGCGCCGGGCCAGGCGGCGGAGACGACCATCACCTTCAGCGTGAAGGCCGGATCCTCGGCGCGGCCGAGCTTCGTCCAGGCCCAGGCCCCGGCGGCCAGCAGCAGCGCCATGGCGAAGAGGGTGAGCTGCCCCCAGCGGAGGGCGGCCTCGCTCGGGTTCATGCGCGGCATCACGGGAGGCCTCGCTGTCCGGCGCGGCGCGGAGGGGTGGCGTGGCGGCGGCGCGCGGCGCGCGACGAAGGCCGGGCCATCAGCGCAGGCTCCCGGCCAGGCGCTGGTCCACCACGCGCACCCGCGCGCCCGGCTCGAGAAGCTGCGCGCCGAGCGCGACCACGGGCGTGCCCTCGGGCAGGGAGGTGGCGAGGGTGGCGGTGGCCTCGCCCAGCGCCAGCACGCGCACCGGCTCGGCCACCACCCGCCCCTCCTCGGCCACACGCCAGACCATGGGGCCCGCGCCACGGTCATGCAGGGCGGTGAGCGGCACCCGCGCCAGCGGCTCGGCGCGGGGGGCGGCGAGGGTGAGGGTGGCCGTCATGCCGAGCCGCGCCCAGTCGGGCGCATCGGGCAGGCTGTAGCGCGCGGCATAGGTGCGCAGCGCGCCATCGGCGCTGGCCGCCACCTCGCGCAGCGTGGCGGGCAGCACGACCTCGGGCCGGGCCCAGAAGCGGATCTGCGCGAGGGGGGTGGCGGCCACGCCCTCGGGCAGCTGCACCAGCACCTCGCGCTCGGCGGGGTCGGCGAGGCGCAGCACGGGCTGGCCCTCGGCCACCACCTGCCCGGCCTCGGCCAGGATGGCGGTGACGCGGCCCGCGGCCGGGGCGCGCAGCTCGGCGTAGTCGAGGCGGTTGCGCGCCAGGTCGCGCTGGGCGCGGGCGGCGGCGAGGCGCTGCGCGGCGGCGCGCGCGGCGGTCTCGCGCGCCTCGTGGAAGGCGGGGGCGACATGGCCGGCGGCGAGCAGCGCGCGGGAGCGGCCGGCCTCATTGGCCGCGTTGGCCGCACTCGCCTCGGCCGAGAGCAGCTCGGCCTCGGCGGCGGCGAGGGCGAGGCGCAGGTCGCGCGCGTCGAGGCGGAACAGCGGCTGGCCCTCTGCCACCTCGGCGCCGAGGTCCACCAGCCGCTCGGCGATGCGCCCGCCGGCGCGGAAGGCGACATCGGCCTCGCGCCGGGCGCGCAGCGTGCCGGTGAAGGCGGGGCCCGCCTCGCCCGGCAGGTGGCGGATCAGCGCGACCTGGACGGGGCGCGGCGGCTCCTCGGCCGGGGCGGCGGGGGAGGAGGAGCGCGCCTCGGGCAGGCAGGCGGCGAGGAGAAGGAGCGGAGGCAGGGCGAGGAGGCGGCGCATGGCGGGGCTCCGGTCGGCCTGCCC
Source organism: Roseococcus sp. (assembly GCA_026414745.1). Taxonomy (GTDB): domain Bacteria; phylum Pseudomonadota; class Alphaproteobacteria; order Acetobacterales; family Acetobacteraceae; genus Roseococcus. The sequence continues at coordinate 20,100 of JAOAIK010000061.1, read as the reverse complement.
ATGTTGATCATCTACTGATGAAAGTCAACAATCATCATCAATCATACCGGCGCGCGCAGCCCGTCCATCAGCAGGTCGAGCGCCGCCTCGAGATCGGCGGCGAGCTGCGCGGGCTCCTCCCCATGGCTCAGGCAATCGGCGATCAGCGCGGGGTGCATCCAGGCGACGGTGCATTGCTTGAGGCTGCGCGCGGTGGCCACCGGATCGCGCGGGCGGAACTCGCCGCGCGCCATCCCCTCGGCCAGCAGCGCGGCATAAAGGCCCACCACCGCCTCCAGGAAGCGTTCGATCACGCCCCAGTGTTCGGCCATCGCCGCCTCCACCATGTCGTGCAGGCGCTTCTCCTCGAAGAACAGCGCGCTGCCGCGCTGGTGCAGGGCCCGCACGGCGGCGCGCAGCCGCGCCTCGGCCGGGCCTGCGCCGGCGGCGATGACGCGCAGCTCCGCCTCGATGCCGCCCAGCAGCCGTGCGGCGATGGCCTCGTTGATCGCGCTCTTGGAGGCGAAGAAGCGATAGACATTGGCCGGCGACATGCCGCATTCGCGCGCGATGTCGGCCACCGCCGTCTTCTGGTAGCCGAGGCTGCGGAACAGCCGTTCCGCGGCGTCCGCGATGCGCGCGCGCGTGGCGGCATCGCGGTCGCTCTCGCGCTCGGGAGACGCGGGGGAGCCGACCCTGGTCATGGCCTGATATCCTGATGGTTTTCATCAGAGATCATGGCGGGGGCCGCCCGCGGCCGCAAGCCCTGGCCAGCGCCGCCCTCGCGGGGCAGCATCTCGACGCCACCGGAGGATCGCCAACCATGACCGCACCGCTGCCGCTCACCGTCGCCCACATCTTCACCATGGACATCGCCGTGAGTGCCCCGCAAATGCTCGGCACGGGTCCGGACGGGATGGAACTGCGCATCGTTCCTGTCACCGGCGGCGTCGTCTCCGGCCCGCGCCTCTCGGGCGAGGTGCTGGGCGGCACGGCGGCCGACTGGCTGCGCCTGGAAGCCGACGGCACCGCGCACATCGACGTGCGGCTGACCATCCGCGCCGCCTCGGGCGGGCTGATCTACGTGCAGTATGCCGGCATCCGCACCGGCGCGCCGGCGGTGCTGGCGCGGCTCGCCGCCGGCGAGACGGTGCCGCCCGCCGACTACTACTTCCGCACCCTGATGCGCTTCCAGACCGCCGCGCCCGAGCATGCCTGGCTGAACCGAATCGTGGCGGTGGGGGTGGGCCAGCGCCCGCCCGCGGGCCCTCGCTATGACGTCTATGCGGTGATGTAGTCGCGGTGCGGCAGCCGCCAGCCGGCCGGAGCATGCGGCTCCACGAGATCGCCACAGGCTTTCCGCTTTGTCGCCCTGCGGGGCGGCGAAGAGGCGGCCAGGAGATCCCGCCATGCAACGCCTCGCCCTCTTCGTGACCGCCGCCGGGCTGCTGCTGATCGTCGGCGTCGTCGTGCTGCTGCTCACGGATGGGCTCACGCCCGGGCGCGTCGCGCCACTCGTGGCCGCGCTGGGGGCGGCGGGCGGTGGCGTGCTGCTGGTGCTCGGCCTCGCCGGCCTCGAGCACGGGCGAGACCGCCCGCGCGAGTGGGGGTGAGCGGCCCCGCGGATTTCGCTTGCCCAGGCCCCCGGCGTCCCGCTTCCATGGCGGCCTTGAGAGGAGGCCCGCCGTGCTGCGTCGTTCCCTTCTCGCCAGCGGTCTTGCGGCCGGTGCCGGCCTCACCGCCCGGCCGGCCCGGGCCCAGCCCGAGCCGGTGGACGTGCTGCTCGTCCTCGCTGTGGACGTCTCGCGCTCGATCGACGAGGACGAGGCCCGCCTGCAACGCGAAGGCTATCGCGCCGCGGTGAGCGACCCGCGCGTGGTCGAGGTGATCCGCCGCGGCATGATCGGCGCGATCGGCCTTGCCTATGTCGAGTGGGCGGGGGTGGAATACCAGCGCGTGGTGATCCCATGGACGCGGATCGCGAGCCAGCGCGACGCCGATCTCTGGGCCGAGACGCTGGCCGAGGCGCCGCGCGTCTCCCTCTCCTGGACCTCCATCTCGGGGGCCATCGATTTTTCGCGCCAGGTGCTGCGCGAGGCGCCCTTCGAAGGCACGCGCCGGGTGATCGACGTCTCGGGCGATGGCGTGAACAACTCCGGCCGCCCTGCCGAGCACGCGCGCGACGAGGCGGTGGCCGAGGGCATCGTGATCAACGGCCTGCCCATCGTGAACGACCGGCCGACCTTCGGCCGGATGCCGCCCATCCCGCTCGACCGGTATTTCGAGCAGAACGTGATCGGCGGCCCCGGCGCCTTCATGATCGTGGCGGAGGATTTCGAGGCCTTCGGCGCCGCCGTCCGCCGCAAGCTGCTGCGCGAGATCGCCTGAGGCGGCGCGGGGGGCGGACAGCGCCTCTGTTCGCCCGCTGGCGGGCAGCCGGATTGACGCGGGCGGCGCGCAGTGGTCCACGCTGCCCCGGACGGGGCGAGGCACCGCACGCGGTGTCGGGCCGCCCTCTCGCGTGTTCCGCCGCCGGCGCGTCTGCTTGGGGCGGGCCGCCTCGCCCCGGCCTGTCGCCGAAGTCCGCCTGAAGGAGACGCCATGGACAGCCCCCCCTTTCGCGCCGACCATGTCGGATCGCTGCTGCGCCCCCCCGCCCTGCGCGAGGCTCGCGCCGCCCGCGCCGAGGGCCGGATCAGCGCCGAGGCCCTGCGCGCGATCGAGGATGCCGCCATCCGCGAGGCCATCGCGCAGCAGAAGGCCATCGGGCTGAAGGCGGTGACGGACGGCGAGTATCGCCGCGCCTTCTGGCACTTCGACTTCCTGGCGCAGCTCGGCGGCGTCGAGATGTACGAGGCCGACCAGGGCATCCAGTTCAAGGGCGGCCAGACCAAGGCCTATGGGCTCAAGGTCACGGGCCCCATCCGCTACCAGGGGCATCCCTTCGTCGCCGACTACGCCTTCGTCCACGCCAACGCCGGCGGGGCCGTGCCGAAGCAGACCATCCCCTCCCCCTCGGTGCTGCACTTCCGCGGCGGGCGGCGTGCGGTGGATTCGCACACCTATCCCGACATGGACGGGTTCTTCGCCGATCTCGGCGAGGCCTATGCCGCGGCCGTCGCGGATTTCGCCGGAGCCGGCTGCCGCTACCTGCAGCTCGACGAGGTGAACATCGCCTATCTCTGCGACCCCGAGCAGATCGCCCAGCTCAAGGCCCGCGGCGAGGAGACGGAGGGGCTGCTCGGCCGCTACGCGGCGCTGATCAACCGCGCCATCGCGAACCGCCCGGCCGACATGTTCGTCTCCATGCATCTCTGCCGCGGCAACTTCCGCTCCATGCACATCGCCTCGGGCGGCTACGATCCGGTGGCGGAAGTGCTGTTCAACGGCATCGGCGTCGATGCCTACTTCATGGAGTATGATGACGAACGCTCGGGCGGCTTCGCCCCGCTGCGCTTCCTGCCCAAGGGCAAGACGGTGGTGCTCGGCCTCGTCACCTCCAAGCGCGGCGCGCTGGAGAGCAAGGACGCGCTGAAACGCCGCATCGAGGAGGCGGCCCGCTACGCGCCCATCGAACAGCTGGCGATCTCCCCGCAATGCGGCTTCGCCTCCACCGAGGAGGGCAACCTCCTCACCGTGGAGGAGCAGTGGGCGAAGCTCAGGCTCTGCGTCGAGGTGGCCGAGGAGGTGTGGGGGTAGGCAGCCCGGAGGCGGCGCGCCGCATCGCGCCCGGCGCGCCCGCCCCCGGCCTCACCCGTCCACGCTCGCGCCCGTCTCGCGCACCAGCCGGCCCCATTTCTCGGCCTCGGCGCGGGCGAAGGCGGCGAACTCCTCGGGCGTGCCGCCGCGCACGAAGGCGCCCTGGCTGGTCAGCAGCTCCCGCGTCGCGGGCTCGCGCAGCACCGCATCCACCTCCGCCGCCAGCCGCGCCGTGCGCTCGCGCGGGGTGGCGGCATGGGTGCACAGGCTCATCCAGGTGGCGGAGAGGAAGTTGGGCACGCCCTGCTCGATCAGCGTGGGCAGGTCGGGCAGCAGGGCGAGGCGCTCGCTGTGCGCCACCCCGATGCCCTTGAGCCGCCCGTCGCGGATGAAGGGCGCGATGGAGACGGCCGCGTCGAACATGGCGAGCGTCTGCCCCGCCACGAGCGAGGTCAGCGCCGGGGCGGAGCCGCCGAAGGGCACGCTCGTCACCTCGCCGGCATTGGCCATGGCGCGGAACATGGCGATGGACAGGTGCGAGGGCGTGCCCACCCCGGCATTGGCGAAGGCGAAGGCCGCGCCGCGGCTGCGCGTCAGCGCCGCCAGTTCCGGCGCGGTGTTCGCCGGCACCGAGGGGTGCACGGCCAGCACCAGCGGGATGACGCTGATCAGCGAGGCGAAGCTGAAGTCGCGGAAGGGGTCGTAGGGCAGGTTGCGGTAGAGGCTCGGGTTGATGGCGATGGGCCCCGAGGGCGTGGCGAAGACCGTGTGCCCGTCGGGCGGCGCCTGCAGGAAGGCCTGCACCGCGACGATTCCGTTGGCGCCGGGGCGGTTCTCCACCACCACGGGCTGGCCCCAGCGCTCCTGCAGGCGCTGCGCCACGCGCCGCGCCTGCGCATCGGCCGACCCGCCGGCCGAGACGGGCACGATGAAGCGCAGCGGGCGGGAGGGAAAGGCCTCCTGCGCCCGGGCGGCCGGGATGAGGGCGGGGGCGGCGAACAGCGCGGCGAGGTGGCGGCGGAGGAGGGTCATGGAGCGTCTCCCGGGCTCGTGGCGGCCCGTCGTTGCGGGCCCGCCGCCATATGCGGGCCGGGCCCGCCGGCGGCAAGGGCCGTCGCGCTCTGGAAGCCGGCGCTGGCGCCCCCTAATGAGAGGAGGGGGCGCACGGCCCCCATGGACGCAGGAGAGGAGGCCGCATGGCCGAGGACGACGTGACGCTTCAGGGCGCCATCCGCGAGAAGCTGGTGCGCGCCAAGGAGCAATGGGCGCGCGAAGGCCGCCTGCTCACGGGCGAGACGGCCTCCCCCCAGGCGCAGCGCCTGCCCCCCGGCCAGCGCCTCGTGCAGGATTTCCCCGTCCTCGACCTCGGCGTGCAGCCCGATGTGCGGCCCGAGCGCTGGCGCCTGCGCGTCGAGGGGCTGGTGGAGGAGCCCGTCGCGCTGGACTGGGAGGGCTTCATGGCCCTGCCCCAGCGCGACTGGACGAACGACATCCACTGCGTCACCGCCTGGAGCCGCTACGACAACCGCTGGCGCGGGGTCGCGGCGCGGGACCTGCTGATGCTCGCCCGGCCGAAACCCGAGGCGCGCTTCGTCGTCTTCCACTCCTATGACGGCTACACCACCAATGTGCCGCTCGCGGTCTTCGCCGCCGAGGACGCGCTGGTGGCCCATTCCTGGAACGGCGCGCCGCTCTCGCGCCAGCATGGCGGGCCGGCGCGCATCGTCATCCCGCGCTACTATTTCTGGAAGAGCGCGAAATGGGTCACGCGCATCGAGCTGCTGGCCGATGACCGACCCGGCTTCTGGGAGGTGCGCGGCTATCACAACAACGCCGACCCGTGGCGGGAGGAACGCTATGCCTGAGGCCCCCCGCCGCGCGCTCATCGGCGCCGCCCTGCTGCTGCCCGCGGCGGCGCAGGCCTCCGGCCCGAGCGCCTTCGACTTCGCCTTCACCGCGCTGGAGGGCGGGCCGCTGCCGCTCTCCGAGTTCCGCGGCCGGGTGCTGCTCGTGGTGAACACCGCGAGCTTCTGCGGCTTCACCCCGCAATACGCCGCGCTGCAGCGCCTGCACGAGCGCTACGAGCCGCAGGGCCTCACCGTGCTCGGCGTGCCCTCCAACGACTTCAACCAGGAGAGCACCGACGCGCGGCGCGTGCGCGAGTTCTGCGACACCATGTTCGGCATCACCTTCCCCATGGCGGGCCTGACCCATGTGCGCGGCCCCAACGCCCATCCCTTCTTCGCCTGGGCGGCCGAGCGGGCGGGGCCGGTGCGCTGGAACTTCCACAAATACCTGGTGGCGCGGGACGGGCGGCGCGTCAGCGGCTTCGCCACCCGCGTCGCGCCGGACGCGCCCGAGCTGCTGCGCGCCATCGAGCAGGCGCTGGCCGCCCCGGCCGCCGCCTGAGCGCCCGGCGCGCTGGCGGGATTCCGCGCCCGGTCCTATATGACGGGAAGGAGAAACCGCCCGCCCATGGCCCGCATCGAGATCGACCACCGCACGCGGACCGGCGCGGCCCGCCACCCCGAGAAGGCCCACCGCCCGGACAACCCCATCCAGCGCAAGCCCGCCTGGATCCGGGTGAAGGCGCCGACCCACCCCGTCTATCACGAGACCCGCGCCCTGATGCGCGAGAACCGCCTCGTCACCGTCTGCGAGGAGGCGGCCTGCCCGAATATCGGCGAGTGCTGGTCGCAGCGCCACGCCACCATGATGATCATGGGCGAGACCTGCACGCGCGCCTGCAGCTTCTGCAATGTCGCCACCGGCATCCCCCGCCCGCTGGACCCCGACGAACCGCGCCGCGTGGCCGAGGCGGTGGCGCGGCTCGGCCTCGCCCATGTCGTCGTCACCAGCGTGGACCGCGACGACCTGCCCGATGGCGGCGCCGCCCATTTCGCCGCGACCATCCGCGCCATCCGCGCCGCCTCGCCCGGCACCACCATCGAGGTGCTCACCCCCGATTTCCTGCGCAAGGAAGGCGCGCTCGAGGTGGTGGTGGAGGCCCGGCCCGACGTGTTCAACCACAACCTCGAGACCGTGCCGCGCCTCTATCCCAGCATCCGTCCCGGCGCGCGCTACTACCATTCGCTGCGGCTGCTCGACCGGGTGAAGCAGCTCGATCCCTCCATCTTCACGAAGTCCGGCCTGATGGTCGGGCTCGGCGAGGAGCGGCTCGAGGTGCAGCAGGTGATGGACGACCTGCGCTCGGCCGAGGTGGATTTCCTCACCATCGGCCAATACCTCCAGCCCACGGTGAAGCACGCGGCGGTGGCGCGCTTCGTCGAACCCGCGGAGTTCGAGGACTACGCCGCGCTGGCCCGCGCCAAGGGCTTCCTGCTCGTCTCCGCCTCGCCGCTCACCCGCAGCTCCTACCACGCGGACCGGGACTTCGCGGCGCTGCGCGCGGCCCGCGCCAGGACCCTGGCGGCGGCCTGATGCCCACCCACGCCGAGCGGCGCATCCTGCGCCACACGCCCGAGGAGATCTTCCAGCTGGTGGCGGATGTGCACCGCTACCCGGAGTTCCTGCCCTGGTGCGTCGGCGCGCGCGTCCTCTCGCGCGAGGAGACCCGGCTCGTGGCCGACCTCACCATCGGCTTCAAGATGATCCGCGAGACCTTCCGCAGCGACGTGGCGCTGACCCGCCCGCACCTCGTGCAGGTGCGCTACCTCGACGGGCCCTTCCGCTACCTCAACAACACCTGGAAGCTCACCCCGGTGCCGCAGGGAACGGAGGTGGATTTCTTCGTGGACTTCGAGTTCCGCTCGCGCCTGCTGCAAGGGCTGATCGGCACCGTGTTCAACGAGGCGACGCGGCTCATGGTGCGCGCCTTCGAGCGCCGCGCCATGCACCTCTACGGGCGCGACTCCGCCTTGCGCTCCGCCCCGACACCGGCGCCCGCCCCGGTGCCCACGCCGGGCGGCGGGTGAGTCAGAACAGCCGCTGCCCGGGCGGATAGGGGATCACGATCTCCTGCGGGTGGGCGAGGTTGAGCATGGCCCGCGCCCGCTCCTCGAGCTGGTCGCGGTCGAGCTGCTGGCCGCGCAGCGCATTCACCCGCCGCTCCGCCGCCTCGCGCTCCTCGCGGGCGGCGGCCAGCGCGCGGCGCGCCTCCGCGAGCTCCAACTCGCGCGCCTGGTAGGTCAGCAGGCCGCGCTCGCCGTGCTGTGCGTGCCAGACGAAGAAAGCCGACAGCCCGAGCAGCAGCGCGGGCGCCAGCAGCGCCTTGACCGCGCGGCCGATCCACCGGCCGAGACCGCCCACACCCATGTCCCGATCCCCCTGCGCGGGCCCCCGCCCGCGCGCTCAGGGAATCACCGTCCGCGCGCCCTGGCAAGCGACGTCGCAGGCCGGCGGGGGGTGGGGCGTGCGGGCGCAGCCCCCGGGATGGTCCGGCCCGCATGGCGCGCCACGCCTTGCGGCGCGACTTGGGCTCAGCGCTTGAGGATGGTCCGGCCCGCGTAGCGCGCCGCGGCGCCCAGATCCTGCTCGATGCGGATGAGCTGGTTGTACTTGGCCAGCCGGTCGGAGCGACTGAGCGAGCCGGTCTTGATCTGCCCGCAATTGGTCGCCACCGCGAGGTCGGCGATGGTCGCATCCTCCGTCTCGCCGGAACGGTGGCTCATCACGGCCGTGTAGCCGGCGCGATGCGCCGTCTCGACCGCCTCCAGCGTCTCGGTCAGGGTGCCGATCTGGTTCACCTTGACCAGGATGGAGTTGGCGGTGCGCCGCTCGATGCCCAGGCGCAGCCGCTCGGGGTTGGTCACGAAGAGGTCGTCGCCGACGAGCTGGATCTTCCCGCCCAGCCGCTCGGTCAGCAGCGCCCAGCCGGCCCAGTCGTCCTCGGCCATGCCGTCCTCGATCGAGATGATGGGCCAGCGGGCGCAGAGCCCCTCGAGATATTCGACCATCCCCGCGGCATCGAGCCTCCTTCCCTCGCCGGCGAGCACATATGTCCCGTCGTGGTGGAACTCGGTGGCGGCGCAGTCGAGGGCGAGCATCACCTCCTCGCCCAGCCGGTGGCCCGCCTTCTCGCAGGCCTTGGCGATGAAGCCCAGCGCCTCGTCGGCCGAGCCGATGTTGGGCGCGAAGCCGCCCTCGTCGCCCACATTGGTGTTGTGGTGCGCCTCGTGCAGCGCCCTCCTCAGCGCGGCGAAGATCTCCGCGCCGATGCGCGCCGCATCCGCCGCGGTGCCCGCGGCGACCGGCATGATCATGAACTCCTGGATGTCGATCGGATTGTCCGCATGCTTGCCGCCGTTGATGATGTTCATCATCGGCACCGGCAGGGTGCGGGCGAAGGCGCCGCCCACATAGCGGTAGAGCGGCAGCCCGTGCGCCTCGGCCGCCGCCTTCGCGACGGCGAGGCTGACGGCGAGGATGGCGTTCGCCCCGAGCCGCGCCTTGTTGGGCGTGCCGTCGAGGGCGATCATCGCCTCGTCGATGGCCACCTGGTCGGCCGCGTCCATGCCGCGCAGCGCCTCCAGGATCTCGCCCTCGATGTTCGCGCAGGCGCGGCGCACGCCCTTGCCGCCGAAGCGGGCCGCGTCGCCGTCGCGCAGCTCCACCGCCTCATGCGCGCCCGTGCTGGCGCCGGAGGGGACGATGGCGCGGCCCGTGCTGCCCTCCTCCAGCATCACCTCGGCCTCCACGGTCGGGTTGCCGCGGCTGTCGAGCACTTCGCGGGCGACGATGCTGGCGATGGCGGGCATGCGGGGATTCCTGCTGCGGGCGTCTCGCGGGCGCGGATAGGGCCGGCCGGGGCGGAGGGCAAGGTCGGGGAAAGGAAGGGAGTGGACAAGAAAAATGTTATAACATAACATTTTGTCATGCCATTTGCATGCGAAGTCTTCGGCCCGGGCGCCACCACCTCCGCGCCGGGCTCCCCGAGGGTCATCGTCTCCTCCGAGCAGACGGTCCTCCTCTCCCTGCTGCGCCCCGAGGTCGGGCTTGCACTCTGGCTGCGCGAGCTTCCATCGGGCTGGACGCGCGCCCTCGCGCCCCTGCTCGAGGCGACCCCCTTTCGCGTCACCGCGGAGGGTTCTCCCGATGAGGCCTGGGATGCTTCGGTTGCGGCCCTGCCCGCCCCCGCCCCGCCCGATCTCCTCGCCGACGGGCTGCGCCTTGCCCGTCTGTTCGCCGCGCTCGCACGGACAGATCGGGTGCGCCTGCGCCTCGAGGCCATCGGCGGGGACGCGTGCCGGAAATTTCATGTGGACGCCGGAGGATTGCGCCTCCTCGTCACCTATGCGGGGCCGGGCACGCAATGGACCTTGGGCGACCCGGCCCGGGCCGGAACAGCCATCCAGCAGGCGCCGGCCGGCGCCGTTCTTGCGCTGCGCGGGCGCGCCCGGCCCGGCGCGCATGTGGTGCACCGCTCGCCGCCCCTCTCCACCCTCCCAGAGGCCCGGCGCAGGCGGCTGCTTCTCTGCCTGGACGAACCGGAAGAGCGCTGAATGCAACGCGATCCCCTGCCCGTCACCGTGCTCTCCGGCTTCCTCGGCGCCGGCAAGACGACGCTGCTGAACCACATCCTCGCCAACCGCGAGGGGCGGCGCGTCGCCGTCATCGTCAACGACATGAGCGAAGTGAACATCGACGCCGCGCTGGTCGACCGCGCGGGTGGGCTCTCCCGCACCGAGGAGAAGCTCGTCGAGATGTCGAACGGCTGCATCTGCTGCACGCTGCGCGAGGACCTGATGGTCGAGGTCGCGAAGCTCGCCGCCGAGGGGCGCTTCGACGCGCTGGTGATCGAGAGCACGGGTATCAGCGAGCCCATGCCGGTCGCGGCCACCTTCGACTTCCGCACGGAGGCAGGCTTCCGCCTCGGCGATATCGCGCGCCTCGACACCATGGTCACGGTCGTGGACGCCAAGGCCTTTATCGAGGACTTCTCCTCCGCCGACACGCTCGCGGCGCGGGGAACGGCCGCGGGAGAGGGGGATGCGCGCCACCTCGTCGATCTTCTCGTCGAGCAGGTGGAGTTCGCCGACGTGATCGTCGTCAACAAGGCCGATCTCGTCGGCGAGGCGGAGCTCGGGCGCCTCTCGGCGCTGCTGGCGAGCCTCAATCCCGGCGCCGACATCGTTGCCGCCACGCGCGGGCGCGTACCGCTTGGCCGTGTCCTCGGCACCGGCCGCTTCGACTTCGCGCGCGCGCGGGGCATGGCCGGGTGGCAGCAGGCGCTGGCCGGGGAACATCTGCCCGAGAGCGAGGCGTTCGGCATCGGAAGCTTCGTCTGGCGCGCCCGCCGCCCCGTGCATCCCGGCCGCTTCAAGGCCCTGATCGAGGGCGACCTGCCCGGGGTGGTGCGCGCGAAGGGCTTCTTCTGGCTCGCCACGCGTCCCGCCTGGGTGGGCGAGTGGCAGCTCGCCGGGCGCATCGGGCGACACCAGGCGGCCGGCCACTGGTGGGCGGCGGTGCATCGCAGGCGCTGGCCAGTGGATCCGGGCTGGCGGGAGATGATCGGCAGGCTCTGGCAGGAACCCTTCGGCGACCGGCGGCAGGAGATCGTCCTGATCGGCATCGGGATGGACGAGGCAAGGCTGCGCGCCGCCTTCGACGCGACCCTCGCGACAGCCGCCGAAATGGCCCGGCCACGCGGCCTGCCCGACCCCTTTCCGCCCTGGGGCGGCTGAACGGGAGCCGCCCCCGCCCATCTTGCGCCCCGCGCGCCGCCGCTGCCATGGAAGGGGCGATGCTTCCCCTCGCCATCCTCGGCGCGGGCCTCGCCGGCCTCGCCGCCGCCCGGGCCCTCGCGGCCGCCGGCCAGCCCCTCCGCCTTTTCGACAAGGGGCGCGCGCCGGGCGGGCGGCTCGCCACGCGCCGGGTAAGCCATGCAGGAGAGGAGCACCGCTTCGACCACGGCGCGCAATACCTGCGCGCCGAGGGCGCCCCCTTCGCCGCGCTGCTCGAGGAGGCGGGCTGCGCGCCCTGGCCCGATCCCGCCCGGCGGGTGCCGCTGCCCGGCATGTCCGCCCTGGGGCGGCACCTGGCGCGGGGGCTCGATCTCGCCACCGGCGTCACCGTCACCGCGCTGCGGCGCGGCGAGGCCGGCTGGCACCTCGTCCATGCGGGCGGCGAGGAGGGGCCCTTCGCGGGCGTGCTGCTCACCTGCCCCGCGCCCCAGGCCATCCCGCTGCTCGCGCCGCATGCGCCCGGTCTCGCCGGGCAACTCGCGCGCATCCGCTACGCCCCCTGCTGGACGGTGCTGGCCGCCTTCCCCGCGCGGCTCGCCCAGCCGGACACGCTGCGCGGGCGGGGCCCCATCGGCTGGGCGGCGCGCGACAGCGCCAAGCCCGGCCGCGACGCCCGGCAGGAGAACTGGGTGATCCAGGCCGACCCCGCCTTCTCCCGCGCCCATCTGGAGGCGGCGCCCGAGGCGGTGATCGCCCCGCTGCTCGGCGCGCTCGATGCGCCCGCGCCCCTCTTCGCGCAGGCGCATCGCTGGCGCTTCTCGCTGCTCGAGCAGCCGCTCGGCGAGCCATGCCTGCTGGAGGGGACGCTCGGCTACGCCTCGGACGGCTGCCTGGGCGGGCGGGCGGAGGCCGCCTTCGACTCGGGCGCGGCGCTGGCCGCCCGCTGGCTGGCGCGCGGATGACGCCGCGCCCCGCCTTCGCCGACGACCTCGCCGCCGCCCGGGCCGAGGCCTTCGCCCTGCTGGCGCGCGGCGTGGCGGACCGGCGGCACGCCTTCCACACCCCCACCCTGGCCAGCATCGGCCTGGATGGCGCGCCCCGCGCCCGCACCCTGGTGCTGCGCGGCTTCGACCCCGCCACCCGCACGCTGCGCCTGCACAGCGACGCGCGCAGCGCCAAGGTCGCGGAACTCGCGCGCGAGCCCCGCGCCGCGCTGCACTTCTACGACGCGAAGGCGCAGATCCAGCTTCGCCTCGAGGGCCGGGCCAGCCTGCACCGCGAGGATGCCTTCGCCGAGGCGGCGTGGGCGGCGAGCCGCCCCTTCAGCCGCATGTGCTACGCGCTGGAGCCCGCCCCCGGCACCCCGGTCGCCACCCCGCCGCCGGCCCCGCGCGACGCCGAGGCGGGCCGGCCGCATTTCGCCGCCATCGCCCTCACCTTCGCGCGGATGGAGTGGCTCTGGCTCGACGCGGCGGGGCATCGCCGTGCCCTCTTCACCTGGGGTCAGACGGAGGAGGCAGCGACATGGCTGGCGCCGTGAACCGCCCGCCCCACAGCCTTCCCAGAGAGACCCTCCCCACCCCGGACCGGGAGGCGCTGGAGGCGGAAATCCTGCGCCTCACCGCCCTGCGCGGGCCGGAGAAATCCATCTGCCCCTCCGAGGTGGCGCGCGCCCTCGATGCCGAGGGCTGGCGGCGGCACATGGCGGCCGTGCGCGCCGCCGCCGCCGCCCTGGCCGGGGCGGGGCGGCTCGAGATCCTGCGCAAGGGCAAGCCCATCCCGCCCGAGGCCATGCATGGCGTGATCCGCCTGCGCGCGCCGCGCGGAGAGACGCCGTGACGCTCTTCACGGCCTGGCGCGACCCGGCGGGCCATGCGCCGCCCCGCCCTCTGGACCTCGCCGCGCTGTCGGCGTCCGACGGGCGTGGCGACTGTCTCGTCCTGCCCGAGGACCATCCCGGCGCGGCGGCGCTGCGCAGCCGCCCCCTGCCCGCCCCGCCCGCGGCCGTGCTCGACGCTCTGCGCGCCCTCGCCGCCGAGGAGCCGCGCTGCCGCCCCCTCGCCGCCTGGCCCGAGCGCGGCCAGGCGCAGTGGCTGCTGCGCAGCCCGCTGCTGCGCCTGCCCACACTGCTGGTGGCCGAGGCGCGGCCGCATCCCGCCGGCACGGCGCTGTTCCTCCTCGCCCGCCGCCTCGCGCCCGGGCCGGATGGCGGCGCGGGCCGGGCGCTCCTCCTCCGCTGGCTCGCGGCCTTGCCGGAACGCCTGCCCCTTCCGCCCGCGGCCGCCCCCGAGCCGGAGCCGAGCGCGCCCCCCGCGGCGGACGGCCCGCCCGATCCGCCCTTCCTGGCGGCGCTGATGGCCCGCGTCCCCGGCCGCCATCTTCTGTTGACCGGCGAGACGCCCGACGCCCTCGCCCTGCTGCTCGAGGCCCTGGCGGCCGGGGCGGCCAGCGCGCGGGTGCTCGGCACTGCCCCGCCGGCCACGCCGGATGCCGCCCTCAGGGCCGCCGCCCGGCGTCTCGGGCGGGAGCCACAGGCCGAGCGCACGCTGCGGGCGGCCGGCCTGGGCCATATCCCGCCCATCGTCCCCTTCGTCGGGCGCAGCGACGCCCCGTCCATCTGGTGGCACGCCGACCCGCCGGAGGCGCCCGACCTCGCCGCCCGCCTCGGCCCCGTGGATCTGCTGGCCGAGGGCGCGGGACTCGAGGGCCAGCGCGAGCCGCTGCGCCGTCTCGCCGCGCTGCGCCGCACCGGGGCACGGCGGCTCCTGCTCGCCACCGCCGCGCTGCCCGAGGGGATCATCCCCGGCTTCGGTGCCGATGCCCTGTGGTCCGCCGAGGCGCTGCCCGCCGCGCGCGCCGCCGCCCTCGACGCCGCGCTGCGCCCGCTCGGCCTCGTCCTGCCCCAGCTCACCGCCCTGCCCGAGGGGCTGAGCGAAGCCGCCGCCCGCGCCGCCGGCATCGCCGCCCCCTGGTGGTGGTTCATGGGGCAGGCGGCCGTGCTCGACCTGCTTGCGCAGTCGGGCTGGACGCCCCGCGCCCAGGCCCGCCATGGCCACCTCCTGCTCGTCGAGGCCGACGCATGAGCCGCGCCCAGCGCATCTGCCTGCTCACCTCGGATTTCCCCGGGCCGGTGCGCAATGGGGGGATGGGCACCGCCTTCCTCGCCTGCGCCGAGCGGTTCCGGGACGCGGGCCATGCGGTGACCGTGCTCTTCGGCCCCGACTACACGGAGACGCTGCCGCTCGCGCACTGGCGCCGACACTACGCGGAGCGCGGGATAGACTTCGTGCCGCTGCACGCGCCGCCCGAGGAGAGAGTCGTCGCCTACGAGGCCTATCAGTGGCTCAAGGCGCGACGCTTCGACGCCATCCACTTCCACGAGATGCGCGGCATCGGGCACTGGCTCGTGGTCGCGAAGCGCTGCGGCCTCGCCTTCGGGGAGACGGCGCTGGTCTGCCAGCTCCACTCGCCCACCCTCTGGCACCGCGCCCATTCGGCCGAGTTCCTCGCCGATCTCGGCCTTCTGGAAACCGACTGGATGGAGCGGCAGAGCGCCGAGGGCGCGGATGTCGCGGTCGCCCCCTCGCGCTACCTGCTCGAGGAGGTGGCGCGCATGGGCTGGCGCCTGCCCGGCGGCGGGCGCGTGCTGCCCAACATGCTGCCCGCCGGCTTCCCCCGCGCCGCGCCCCCCGAAGGCCCGCTGCCGGTGGAGGAGCTGGTCTTCTTCGGCCGGCTGGAAACGCGCAAGGGCCTCGACCTGTTCTGCGCCGCCCTCTCCCGGCTGGAGGCGGCGGGCCGCGCGCCGCGGCGCGTGAGCTTCCTCGGCAAGGTCGGCCAGATGGAGACGGGCCATGCGCTGGCCTGGCTCGCGGAGGCGACAGGGGGCTGGCGCACTCCTTGGCGGGTGGTGAACGACCTCGATGCGGAGGGGGCGCGCGCCTTCCTCGCCGCGCCGGGGCGGCTCGCGGTCATCGCCTCGCGCATCGAGAACGCGCCCTATGCGGTGATCGAGTGCCTGGCCGCCGGCCTGCCCTTCCTCGCCCCGCGCCTCGGCGGCATCCCGGAGCTGGTGGCGGAGGAGGACCACGCGAAGGTGCTCTATCCGCGCGGGGTGGAAGGGCTGGCCGCCGCCCTGGCCCGGGCGCTCGAGGAAGGGGCGGAGTGCGCCCGCCCGGCCGTGACGCCGGAGGAGGCGACCGAGGCCTGGATCGGCTTCCAGGCGCGGCTGCGCCCCGCCCCGGCGGCCCCGGCGCTGGTCTTGGGCACGCCGCTGGTCTCGGTCTGCATGGCGACGCATGAGCGGGTGGCGCCGCTCGCCCAGGCCATCGCCTCCATCGAGGCGCAAACCCATCCGCGCATCGAGCTGGTGCTGGTGGATGATGCCGGGCGCGACGCCGCGGCCCAGGCCTTCCTCGAGGCGCTGGCGCCGCGCTTCGCGGCGCGCGGCTGGCGGCTGCTGCGCAACGAGACGAACCTGTTCCACGGCGCATCGCGCCGCCGCGCCGTGGAGGCTGCGGCCGGCGAGTTCCTGCTGCTGATGGACGACGACAACGCCGCCCTGCCCGAGGCGGTCGAGGTGTTCCTGCGCGCCCTCCATCACCGAGGCGCGGACATCCTGACCTGCCAGTCCCAGGCCTTCGCCGGGGCGGGCCCGCCGCCCGCCGCCCGCGCCACCCGCCCCGCCTGGCTTCCCGTGGGGCCGAGCCCCGCCCTCGGGGCCTTCGTCAACGCGCTCGGCGACACGAACATGTTCCTGCGCCGAGCCGCCTGGGAGCGGGTGGGTGGCTTCACCGAGGAGCGCTGCAACTTCGAGGACTGGGAGTTCCTGCAGGCCGCCGTGCTGGCCGGGCTCGTGGTCGAGTGCCTGCCCGAGATGCTCTACCGCTACCGCATCTGGCCCCCTGCCCAGACGGGGGCGCAGGGGACGGAGATGCTGCTGGCGAGCCACCGCCGCGCCGCCCGCCCCACCCTCGCCGCCGTGCCGGCGCCGCTGCGCGCGGCCATGCGCCTCGCCATCGAGCGCGAGGTGGCGGACCAGCGCGCGCGGCGCCACGGCTACTGGGCCCGCGTGCCCGCGCCGGGCCCCGAGCAGGCGGCGATCAACGCCCACCCGCCGCAGAGCGCCGAGGCGCTGCTTGCGCTGGCCGAGGTGGTGGCCGCCAACGGCCAGGCCGAAACGGCGCGCGGCCTGGCCGAGCAGGCGCTGCGCCTCGCGCCCGGCCATCCCCGCGCGCGTCTCCTTCTCGGCGGCTGAGGCGCGCGGACGCCCTCAGCGACGCGCCGCCGCCGCCTCCGGCCCCTCCAGGATCTCGAGCAGCCGCAGCGCATCGACGCGGCTGAAGCCCTCGGCGCTGGTCGGCAGGCTGGGCAGGGCGGCGGCGAGGCGCGCGCCCGCCGCCCGAAGCCCCTCGCCCGGCACAGCGCCGTGGCCGCCCAGCCGGCGCCCGGCATCCGCGAGGCCGCGCAAGGCGCGCGCCCGCTGCTCCAGCGCCGCGACCTGTGCATCATCGGCCAGGGCACCCGCCCCCGGGTCCGCCAGGATCTCTCCGAGCGGGGCAAGCAGGCCCGTCGCCGTCTCGGCTTCCAGCCTCTCGCGGCAGTTGCCGGCCGCTGCCTGGCGCAGACCCTGCAGGATCTGCGCACGCCGCGGCGCATCGCGCGTGGTGCCTCGCTCCAGGTCCTCGACCATGGCGGCGAAGCGTCGGGCGGCGGCGGTGGTGCGCCCGAGATCGTTGACCGGGGCCGGCGGCGTGAGCGTCTCCAGAAACTGGTCAAGGGCGCGCTCGGCGGCGGATCCGAGCGCTTGATCGAGCCCCGCGACCAGCGCCACCAGTCGGGCCGGGCGCGACGCGGCCGGCAGGACCGCGGCAAGCCCGATCTGCACCGCCTCGCTCCCTTCCGCGGCAAGGGCCCGGAACACCGGACGAGCGAGGTCTTCCGGCGGTCCATCGCCGCCGACGGCGCGCAGTGCATGCACGCCGGGCCCGTGCCGCCAGAGCAGGGCGACAAGCGGCCGCAGCCGAGCATAGGCCGCCTCGGGCAGGCCGGTCTCCGCCCAGCCCGGCGGTGCGGATTCCGGCAGGGACTGCGCAGCCGCCGGCCAGAGCCGCGCGCCGAGCGTCGCCGCGAGGGCATGGTCGGAAATGCGGGCCTCGCCGATGGAGGCGGCCAGCGCCTCCTCCAGCCCAGGCGCAGCCGCGAACACCGCCTCGCCGATCGGCGCGAGCGCGGTGCGAGGAAGCTGCCGCGCCTCGCCACGCCAGGCGCGCGGGGCCACGATCACACCCTCCATGGGCAGGAAGAGCAGCCGCATGGGCGTCATCGGCCGCTCGGGCCGAAGGGTCGCGAGACGGTGGCGGACGGGATCGAGCACCGCATCGGCGGCGCCGCGGCGCGGCAGGCGGTCCAGCACGGCCACGAGGCGCAAGAGTTGCGAATCGCTGGCCTCCCGGGCCGCGCGCGCGAGTTCACGAAGCTGGGCGGGGGCCGGGGCGATCATGCGGTCAGCCAGCGGGCGAGCGCCGCCTCCGCGATCTCCTGCGTGATCGGCCTCACGGTCCCGCCGCCGCGCGGGCTCGCCGCCTCGTCGACCATGTCTCCCCCGGGCCAGCCATGCACCTCCTGCGGCAGGGGCGGTGCCAGGCAGGCGGCGTGGCGCAGCAGCGCCGGGCGATCCACGGGCGAGGCCTCCGCCCAGGCCGCGGCGAAGAGTTCCCAGCCATCGAGCAGCCAGTCCCGCCGCGCGGCGCCCAGCGGCGTTTGGGCAGGCTGGGCGTTGGCCAAGGCCAGCGCCGCGAGGCCCTGACTGCGGAGCACCTCGCTGCGATGACAATCCGCGTCGGTCGCGAGGAAGCCCCGTGGGCGCATGAGGTCTTGAAGGAAGGCCTGGACGCGGGCAAGGCGCACCGGCCAGGCGGGCACGGCCCCCTCAGCGGCCCGGCGCGCCGCCCGGCCGGCCAGCCCCTGCGCCGCGACCTTGCGCGCCGTCTCGCGCAGCCGCGCCGGGGTGGGGGGCTCCTCGCCCAGGGCCGCGATCAGGGCGCGGTCGTGAAGGCTCGGCTGGAAGCGTTCCTCGGCCGCGCGCCAAGGCAGCACGAACCAGCCCTCCCGGCCCGCCGGATTGGAAATCACCACCTCCACGCCTCCGCGCGCGGCTGCGCGCAGGCGTACGCCGAACAGCATCGGTGCGGTGAAAGGCGCGACAGCACCGCGCTCTTCGCACGTGAAGGGCCGCGCCAGCACGCGCGAAGCGCGGGCCAGCCAACCTTCTTCGGCGCCGGGCGGCCCGGCGGACGGGCGCGTCAAGCCATGCATGGCCGCAGCATGGCCGCGCCGGGTTAACGCCCGGTCAATCCAGCGGCACGCCGTTTCTTGCGCCGCCCGGGCCCGGCAGGCTCAGGCCGCATGGCGCTGTGTGCTGGCGCGGGTGCGGGCGAGAGGACGAGACGGACGGGAATGCCTGCCCCCGTCGCCCTGCGGCTCACCACGCGGCAGATGCCCCGCCGCATGGGGAGCCTTCGACCCGGCCTTCGCCGGGCTCGCCGCCCGGGACAGGGCGCCCGGGTGCATGGCGACCGGCAGCACCCACCTCGCGGCGCACCGCGGCAAGTCCGGCGAAAACGAGGCTTTCCCTCGTCCGCCGGCAACATGTGCGGGCTGAACTCCAGCGTGCTCCCGCTGGCAACGGCCGGGATGGTCCATGGCCCCGAGACGTGCCGAGGGAGAGGCCAGGAACCAGCGGGGTGCTTCCATCACGCTTCCGCACCCGTCCCCGCGCGCCATCGAAAAGGGAGAGCGCGCCAGCCCGTCGATCACGACGGCCGAGTCCAGTCGCCGCGCGGGCCGGGATGACTCCGCCGCGGCCGGGAGGGTCGCCCAGCGTGATCCATGACGTGCCGGCCTCGAGGACGGCACCCGAAGCGGCAGTGCCGGCGGCACCACCCGACCGACCCGACAAACGCCCGATGGGCTGCGAACGCAGAGCTTATGCCCGAGGCGCGGCAGAGTTGGCCCGCGCGCCCTGCCTCATCGCGCGAACCGGTCAAGGCGCTCCTCACCCCTGCCGCACGGCAGCCGGGCGTGCCGCCCGCTGCCGCACGAGGTCCCGGCGCGGCAGACGGTCTCTGGCGATCTCCGCCGACATCAGGCCGAAGGGGCGCGGGGGCGCAGCATCATGCCGTGCTGACAGCCGACGGCGCGCGGCCCGGCCGGAGGGCCAGCCCCATGACAGGCTTCATCGACAGCCGGTCGCTCCGCACCGGCGGTCAAAACGGCGCTCCCAAGGCTCCGACCCATGCAGGAGGACCGCAGGGCCCAAATGGCACGTCCTGACCGACACCGACCGCCCCGTGCTCGTGCCTGCATGCCGGCCAGCTTCGGCGCTGCAACGACGCCAGGCCGCCGCTGCACGCCTCGCGGAGCCTTCACCGGCGCACCGCAGGGTGATGCCCCGAGTGCCGCCAGCGGCGCCGACCCTCCGAATGGCAGCGCGGGCTGCGCCGCGGCGGGCGCGCGCGGCGGCCGAAAAGGTGTTTCGGACCTCGATGGCGGCCGGCAGGAGCCGCGGCCGCCTCACCACGCCCGCTGGGCTGGCGACGACGCGCTGCCGCCCACCGGAGATGCGGGCGCCGCCCCGCCGCGCCTGATACAGGCGCAGGAACAATCTGTTGGCGATGTCGAAGCGGGCCTCGGCCTCGCCTGGGGAGGGGGTATTCATCAAGGGCTTGCCATATCCGTCGAGATAGAGCATAGACTTGTCATATCGCCGGCGCCAGACCGC
>JAOAIK010000038.1 GCA_026414745.1 Roseococcus sp. | reverse complement strand
CCCCCGCCGCGCCGCTACGGCCGCGGCTGGACCGCCCTCTATCTCGACCAGGTGACGCAGGCCGACGAGGGCTGCGACCTGCGCTTCCTCGAAGCCGGCGCTCCGACCCCGGAGCCGGACATCCACTGACGCCTCAGCGCGAGGGCGTCCATTCGGGCGGCGGCACGCTGCCGGTCTGGGCGGTGATCCGCGTGTAGGCCTCCGGCCGCCGGTGGCGGGCGAAGTCGAACACCGTCCTGCGTCCGAAGGCGCAGAGGTCGAGGTCGCAGTCGGCGACGATCAGTTCGTCGTCCCACGTCGTCGCCTGGGCCATGATCTCGCCCTGCGGATTGACGATGACGGAGTGGCCGATCAGCTCGTGCCCGTCCTCCACCCCGGCCTTCGCGGTGGCCACGCCGAAGGTGGCGTTCTGGTAGCAGCCCGCCTGCACCGAGAGGTGGCTGTGCAGCACGCGCAGGTGATGCGCCTCGAACCCCTTGTTCTCGCTGTTCATGGAGGGCGTGTTGTAGCCGAGCATCACCAGCTCCACCTGCTGCAGCCCGAGCACGCGCCACGCCTCCGGCCAGCGCCGGTCGTTGCAGATCATCATGCCGAGATTGACGGGGCCGGCCGAGCCGACCGGGGCGCGCACCACCGGGAAGCCGAGGTCCCCCACCTCGAAGTAGCGCTTCTCGAGGTGCTGCACCTTGCGCACCGGATCGTAGTCGCGGTGCCCGGGCAGGTGGATCTTGCGGTACTTGAACACCATCTCGCCCGAGGGGGCGAAGAAGGCGGCGGTGTTGAAGCGCCTGCCCTCCGGCGTCTTCTCCGCGTAGCCGAGGTGGAAGGCGATGCCGTAGCGGCGTGCGGCCTCGAACAGCGGGGCCACGGCGGGGTTCGGCATCTCGGTCTCGAACCAGCGGTCCGCCTCGCGGATGTCCTCGTGGTACCAGCGGGGGAAGAAGGTGGTCAGCGCCAGTTCCGGGAACACCACCAGCTCGGCGCCGCGCTTGTGGGCCCACTCGAGCAGCCGGACCATGCGCTGCACCGCCACCTCCCGCCCGTCGGACTTCTGGATCGGCCCGAGCTGGGCGGCGGCGACGGTCAGGCGGCGCGGCATGGCGTGGCTCCCGGGGCGGTGGCGTCTGGCGGTCTTCCTGCCACCCATGCCCGCCGGAGGCCAGCCCCGCCCGCCGCCGCGCCGGCTCCGTCCTGACCATCAGCGGCCGCCCCAAGGCCGAGCTCTGACGACAGGCGCAGGAGCAACCCGGGATAGGCCGGTGATCGCATGTGGCCCCCTAGGGGGTGGTAGGGGCGGGGGGACTCGAACCCCCATGGCCTCGCGGCCGCTCGATTTTGAGTCGAGTCCGTCTACCGTTCCGGCACGCCCCCCTCGCGCCGCGCGCTTACCATGCCCCGCCGCCCCCGGCGAGGGGCCGCCGTTACAATCGGGAACCCATCGCCACAAAGACCGATTGTAACATCGGGCCATGGATCCGAAGCCGCACATCCTCGTCGTGGACGATGACCGGGATATCCGCGAACTCCTCGGCCGCTTCCTGGAGAAGCAGGGTCTTCGCGTCAGCCTCGCGCGCGACGCGCGAGAGTGCCGCAAGCTCTGGCCGCTCGCCCGCTACGACCTCATCGTGCTGGACCTCATGATGCCGGGCGAATCGGGACTCGACCTGGCGCGCTGGCTGCGCGCGCAGTCCCAGGTGCCGATCGTCATGCTCACCGCCATGGGCGAGGAGACGGACCGCATCGTGGGCCTCGAGCTCGGCGCCGACGACTACATGGCCAAGCCCTTCAACCCGCGCGAGCTGCTGGCGCGGATCCGCGCCGTGCTGCGCCGCACCCAGGGGGCCGAGGCCGCCCCCGCCGCGCCCGAGCGCACGCTGCGCTTCGCCGGCTGGGTGCTGGAGCCGGCGCGGCGGCGGCTGCTCAACCCCGAGGGGGTGGAGGTGCCGCTCACCGGGGGCGAATACGAGCTGCTCATGGCCCTGCTCGAGCGCCCCAACCGCGTGCTGACGCGCGACATGCTGATGGACATCCTGCACAACCGCCAGCCGGGGCCCTTCGACCGCGCGATCGACGTCGCGATCTCCCGCCTGCGCCGCAAGCTCGACGACGACGGGCGCAACCCCTCCGTCATCAAGACGGTGCGCGGCGGAGGCTATGTGCTCTCGGCGGTGGTGGAGCGGGCGTGAGCAGCCTGCTCGCGCGGCTCTGGCCCTCGAGCCTCGCGGGGCGCACGGCCTTCGTGCTCATCCTCGGGCTGATGGCGGTGCAGGGTCTCGGCCTCACCATCCACGCCTTCGACCGGCTGGAGCTGCAGCGCGCCGCCGAGGCGCGCGATCTCTCCTTCCGCGCCGCCGCACTATGGCGCGCCCTGGTCACCCAGCCGCCCGAGCGGCGCGCCGCCGTGCTGGCCGAGGCGGAGCTTCCCTCCAACCTTCTCGCGAGCGTCGACCGCGAGCCCTGGGTGCGGCCCGAGATGCCGCCCGTGCCGCCGCATCTGCGCCGGCTGTTCCGCCTCGAGCCGCCGCCTCCGCCGGGCCCGCGCCGGCTGCGGCCGGTGGAGAGCCTCTCGGCGGCGGGGGGGCCGTCGGAGGTGGCGCTGTCGCTGCGCTTCGCCGAGGGCGGCTGGCTCAACATGCGGCTGCGCCTGCCCGCGCCCCGCCCCTGGCATTCGGACCGCTTCCTCGCCGCCTTCGCGGCGATGTCGGTCGCCGCGGCGCTGCTCATCCTCTGGGCGGTGCGCCGGCTGACGCGCCCGGTGCGCGACCTCGCGGCCGCGGCGGAGCGCCTTGGGCGCGACGTGAACGCCCCCGCCCTGCCCGAGACCGGCCCGCGCGAGGTGGCGCAGGCGGCGGCCGCCTTCAACGGCATGGCGACCAACATCCGCCGCTTCGTCGCCGACCGCACGCAGATGCTCGCCGCCATCGGCCATGACCTGCGCACGCCCATCACGCGCCTGCGCCTGCGCGCCGAGCTGATGGAGGACGAGGAGCAGCAGCGCCGCATGCTCGCCGATCTCGACGAGATGGAGGCGATGATCGCCGCCACCCTCGCCTTCGCGCGCGACGATGCGGCCGCCGAGCCCGCCGCCCCGGTGGACCTCGCCGCACTCGCGCGCACCGTGCTCGACGAGGCCGCCGACGCGCAGCCCGAACTCGCCGATCGCATCGCCTACAGCGGCCCCGAGCACCTCACCGTCTCGCTGCGCCCGCTCGCGATGAAGCGCGCGCTCGGCAACCTCGTGGCCAATGCGCTGAAATACGGCGGTGCGGCGCGGCTCGCGCTGGAGCCGCGCGGGGCGGGCGCGGTGATCGCCATCGAGGATGACGGCCCCGGCATCCCCGAGGCCGCGCTGGAGGAGGTGTTCCAGCCCTTCCGTCGCATCGAGGCCAGCCGCAACCGCGAGACCGGCGGCACCGGACTCGGCCTGACCATCGCGCGCAGCATCCTGCGCGCCCATGGCGGCGAGGTGAGCCTGCACAACCGTGAGGGCGGCGGGCTCAGGGTGGTGGTGTCGCTGCCCGGATGATAATGCGAAGGCCGCGCAGCGAGGACCGACGCCATGGCCCTGAAGGCCGCCATCATCCCCGTCACCGAGTTCCAGCAGAACTGCAGCCTCGTCTGGGATGACGCGACGAGGCGCGCCACCGTGATCGACCCGGGCGGCGAGGTGGACCGCATCCTGGCCGCGGCCGAGGCGCAGGGGCTGACGGTGGAGCAGATCCTGCTCACCCACGGCCACATGGACCATGCGGGCGGGGGGGAGGAGCTGCGCGCGCGCACCGGCGCGCCCGTCATCGGCCCGCACCGCGCCGATGCCATGCTGCTCGCGAACCTGGAGCGCCAGGCCGCGGCCTATGGCCTGCAGGGCGCGCGCAACCTCGCCCCGGACCGCTGGCTCGAGGAGGGCGAGGAGGTGAGCATCGCCGGCGCGCCCTTCCAGGTGCTGCACTGCCCCGGCCATTCGCCGGGCAGCGTGGTCTTCGTCAGCACCGCGCTGCGCCTCGCCTTCGTCGGCGACGTGCTGTTCCGCGGCTCGATCGGGAGGACGGATTTCCCCTATGGCGACCATGACGCGCTGATCGACGCCATCGTGACGAAGCTTCTGCCGCTCGGTGACGACATCGCCTTCGTCTGCGGCCATGGCCCGGGCTCGGATTTCGGGACGGAGCGGCGCAGCAACCCCTTCCTGCCGCGTTGAACGCTACACGGCGGCGCTGTGCCGGCCCGTGCCGGCGCCGAGCCGCGCGTCGAAGCAGGCGGCGACATGGCGCAGGAAGGGGCGCGCCTCGTCGGGCACGGTGAGCCAGGCGCCCGCGATGCGCAGCAGCCCGTCGCGCTCCAGCGCCTGCAGCCCGGGCAGGGCGGTGGCCAGGGCCGCGGCGGGCAGCGTGTCGAGATCGAGGGCGAGGTCGCACATCACGCGCTCGATGGCCTCGCGGCGGATCGCGTCCTCGGCGGTGAGCGCGATGCCGCGGGCCACCGGAAGCCTGCCGGCCTCCACGGCCGCGATATAGCCGCGCTCCTCGGCGATGTTCTGCGCGTAGCCCTGCGGCGTGGCGCTGATGGCCGAGGCGCCGAGGCCGAGCAGCATGGGCGCGTCGTCCGTGGTATAGCCCTGGAAGTTGCGCCGGAGCCGGCCGGCGGCGGCGGCGCGGGCCATGGAATCCTCCGGCCGCGCGAAATGGTCGAGGCCGATGGGCAGATAGCCCGCCGCGCGCAGCACCTCGCCCGCCGCGGCGGCCTGGGCGAGGCGCTCCTCCGGCCCCGGCAGGGCGGCGGTCTCGATCGCCTTCTGCACGGGCTTCATCCAGGGCACATGGGCGTAGCCGAACACGGCCACGCGATCGGCGCCGAGGTCGGCGGCGAGGGCGGCCGTGGCGCGCACATGCGCCTCGTCCTGGCCGGGCAGGCCATACATCATGTCGAGGTTGAGCCCCGCGATCCCGGCCTCGCGCAGGCGGCGCACCGCCTCGCGCACCACCGGCTCCGGCTGCACCCGGCCCATGCGCGCCTGCACCTCCGGGTTCGCGTCCTGCAGGCCCAGCGAGGCGCGCGCGAAGCCCTCGCGCGCCAGCACCGCCACCACATCCTCCGTCAGCGTGCGCGGATCGAGCTCGACGCAGAGCTCCGCGTGGCGAGCGAAGGGGAAGAGGGCGCGCAGCCGCCCCATCAGCGCGCCGAGCCGCGCCGCGCCCAGCGCGCTCGGCGTGCCGCCGCCGAGATGCAGGTGCTGCACGATCCCATCCGCCGGCAGGGCGAGGGCGAGCATCCGCGCCTCGCGGTGCAGCGCCTCGGCGTAGCGCGCGATGCGCTCCTCGCTGCGGGTGACCGCGGTGTGGCAGCCGCAATACCAGCACAGCTCGTGGCAGAAGGGGATGTGGACGTAGAGCGAGAGCCGCTCGGCCGGCTTCATCCGCGCGAGCCAGCCGCGCCAGGTATTCTCCTCCAGCGGGCCGAAATGCGGCGCGGTGGGATAGCTCGTGTAGCGCGGCAGGTTGGCCCGCGCATAGGCCGACAGGTCCAGGGTCCGCATGAGAGAAAGCTGCCGCGCCGCGCGGCCCGCTTGCCTTGCGCCCGATCAAGCGGGGATGCTCCCGCGCAGCGAGGAAGGAATCTCCGATGAGCGAAGTCGAGCTTGCGATCCGCGGCGGCGTGGTGGTGACGGCCGAGGGCATGCAGCGCGCCGATGTCGGCATCGCCGGCGGGCGGGTGGTGGCGCTGGCGGAATCCATTCGCGATGCCGCGCGCGTCATCGAAGCGGACGGTCTGTGGGTCATGCCCGGCGGGGTGGACAGCCACTGCCACATCGAGGAGCCCCAGCCCGGCGGCGGCGCGAACGAGGAGAGCTTCGTCACCGCCTCGCGCTCGGCCTTCGCCGGCGGCACCACCTCGGTGGTCTGCTTCGTGCCGCAGTGGAAGGGCGGCGGGCTGCTGGAGCGCCTCGCCGACTACCAGGCGCGCGCCCGCCACGCCATGCTCGACCACAGCTTCCACCAGATCATCACCGACCCCACGGATCGGGTGATCGAGGAGGAGCTGCCGCAGGTGGTGGCGAAGGGCATCCGCTCGCTCAAGGTGTTCCTTACCTACGAGCCGCTGCATGTGAGCGACGCCGAATACCTGCGCGTGCTGGCCGCCGCGCGCCGCCACCGGTGCCTCGTCACCGTCCATTGCGAGAACCACGACGCCATCACCTGGCGCATCGCAGCGCTGCTCAAGGCCGGACGCACCGCGCCCATGTATCACGCCTGGGCCCGCCCGCCGGTGGTGGAGCGCGAGGCGACGCACCGCGCCATCGCGCTCGCCGAGCTGGTGGACCAGCCCATCCAGATCTTCCACGTGAGCTGCGCCGAGGCGGCCGAGGAGATCGCCCGCGCCCAGGCGCGCGGCCTCAAGGTCTGGGGCGAGACCTGCCCGCAATACCTCGTTCTCACCGCCGCCGACATGGCGCGCCCGGGCTTCGAGGGCGCGAAGTTCATGTGCAGCCCCGCCCCGCGCGACGCCGCCGAGCACGCGCGCGTGTGGGAGATGATCCGCCGCGGCGTGCTGGACGTGGTGAGCAGCGATCACTGCGCCTTCAGCTACGAGGGGCCGCGGGGCAAGCGCCAGAACGGGACCGAACGTTTCGATCTGGTGCCCAACGGCATCCCCGGGCTCGCCGCCCGGCTGCCGCTTTTGTTCAGCGAGGGGGTGGGCAAGGGCCGGCTGACGCCGGAGCAGTTCGTGCGCCTCGCCTGCGCCAACCCCGCGCGGCTGATGGGGCTCTGGCCGCGCAAAGGCGGCATCCATATCGGCGCGGACGCCGACATCGCGCTGTGGGATCCCGCGCGCGAGCGGGTGCTGACCAACGCCCTGATGCAGCACGCCATCGACTACACCCCCTATGAGGGCATGGCGGTGACCGGCTGGCCCGTGCGCGTGCTCCGCCGCGGCGAGGAGGTGATGCGCGACGACGAGGTGACGGCCGCCCCCGGCACTGGCCGCTTCCTGCCGCGCGCGCCCTATCCCCTGATCGCGCCGCGCGGCGTGCTGCCCGACGGCTTCGGCCCGGCGGGCTGATTCGCGGCGGTGGACGCGGGGTCGCAGCTTCGCTTAGCTGTCACGAAACGGACAGGGAGTCTCGGGAGATGAAGAGGCGGGAGTTGATCGCCGCCGGGGCCGCGTTCGGCCTCGCGGCGCCGGCGCTGGCGCAGGGCGGCTGGCCGACCCGCGGCGTGCGCGTGATCGTGCCCTTCGCGCCGGGCGGGTCGGTGGACACCATGGCGCGGCTGACGGCGCAGAAGCTGCAGGACAGGCTGGGCCAGCCCTTCGTGGTGGAGAACCGCGCGGGCGGCAACGGCGCGGTGGGCGGCATCGCGGTGGCGCAGGCGCCGGCCGACGGGCACACCCTCTGCTTCTCGGCCAGCGTGCAGACGCTCGCGCGCCTCGTCATGCGCAACCCGGGCTATGACCCGATCACCGATCTCGACCCGATCGCGCGCGTCGGGCAGGGGCCGCTGCTGCTCATCATGGCGCCGCAGCGGCCGCAGACCACCCTGCAGGAGGTGGTGGCGGCCATCCGCGCCAACCCGCGCGACTGGTCCTTCGCCACCTCGGCCCTTGGCGCGGCGGGGCATCTCGCCACCATCGAGTTCATCCGCGTGCTTGGCGTGGAGCTGCCGATCGTCTCCTACCGCGGCACATCGCCCGCGCTGGCCGACCTGTTCACCGACCGCATCCAGCTCATGTTCGATCCGATGCTCGCGACGGTGCCGCCGGTCCGGGCGGGGCGGGTCAAGGCGTTGGCCATCACCGCCGCGCGCCGCAGCCCGGCCACCCCTGATGTGCCGACCACGGCGGAAGCGGGCATGCCGTCGGTGGATCTGCACTCCTGGTGGGGCTACTGGGGGCCGCGCCAGACGCCCGAGGAGGTCAAGGCCCGCATGGGCGAGGCGCTGCGCGCCATCATGGCCGAACCGGAGGTGACGGAGCGCACCACCTCGCTCGGCATCGAGGCGCTGTTCGAAGGCGCGGCTCAGTTCGCCCAGTTCATCCGCCGCGACTTCGAGCGCAGCCAGGAGCTGCTGCGGCTGGCCAATTTCCAGCCGGAGTGAGCTGATCAGTCCAGCCGCAGCCGGCTGCCGAGTTCGCCGAGCCGCGCCGCCTCCGCATTGGCGAAGGCGAGGCGCAGGTGCCGCTCCTGCCCCGGGCCGAAGAAGGGGCCGGGCAGCGTCATCACGCCCTGTTCGGCGGCCAGGCGCTCGGCGGCGGCGAGCGCGTCGGGCGCCTCCTCGGGCAGGCGCAGATAGGCGAAATAGGCGCCCATCGCGTCCAGCCGCTGGTCCGCGAGCGCGGCGCGGCAAGCGGCGGCGCGGCCGTCCATGATGGCGCGGTTGCCCGCCCGCCACTCGCGCAGCGCCTCGATGGCCCAGGCCAGCACGCGCTGGGCCGGGCGGGCGGGGCAGATCTGCAGCGTGTCGAGGGCTTTGGCGAGCTCTGCCTGGAAGGCCTCGCCCGCCACCACCGCGCCCAGCCGGTGGCCCGGCACGCAATAGGCCTTCGAGAAGCTGTAGAGATGGACCAGATGGTCGGGCCACGCCTCTCCGTCGGCGAAGAGGCCGTGCGGCGCGCCGGCCGCCTCGGGAAGGAAGTCGCGATAGGTCTCGTCCAGGATCAGCCAGAGGCCGCGTTGCCGCGCGAGGCGGGCGAAGGCGTCGATCACCTCGGGCGGATAGATGGCGCCGGTGGGGTTGTTCGGCGTGACCAGCAGGATGGCGCGGGTGCGCGCATCGACCAGCGCCGCCGCACGCCCCGGGTCGGGGATGAAGCCGTCCTCGGCGCGGCAGGGCAGGGGGCGCGGCTCGACGCCCGCCATGGTCAGCGCCATGGCGTGGTTGAAATACCAGGGCGTGGGGATGAGGAGGTTGTCGCCGGGCGCGGCGATCACCTTGGTCACCATGGCGAAGCCGAGGTTGCAGCCGGCGGTGATGGCGACCTCGCCGGCGCCGATGGCGCCGCCGTAGCCGCGCATCAGGTCCGCCGCCAGCGCCTCGCGCAGCTCCGGCTCTCCCGCGATGGGGCCGTATCCGGCCAGGGCGGGGTCGCCCGCCGCCTCGGCCAGCCGCGCCAGCAGCGCGGGATGCGGCGGATAGCCGGGCACGGCCTGGGTGAGATCGAGCGCCGGACCGTGCCGCCCGTCATAGCGCGCGGCCCAGGCGCGCGCGGCGGGGATCGGCGGCGCGGGTGTGGCGAGGATGGTGGGGGCGAAGCGCATCAGGGATCCTCGACGAGAGGGCGGCCGGTGACGTGCCGCCAGTGGTGCCAGAGCAGTCGTGCGGCGAGCGAACGCGCGGGCGACCACGCCTCGGCCATGGCCGCCAGCGCGCGCGGGGCGGGGCGGGCGTCGAGGCTGAGGAGGTGCCGCGCGGCATTGGCGAGCGCGATGTCGCCGGCGGGGAAGATGTCCGGCCGCTGCTCGGCGAAGAGCAGATGCACCTCGGCCGTCCAGGGCCCGATGCCGCGCACCCGGCAGAGCATCGCCACCGCCGCCTCGTCATCCGCGCCGGAGAGGGCCTCGAGGTCGAGCACCCCCTCGAGGCAGGCGCGCGCGAGGGCGCGCGCGTGCAGCGCCTTGGGGCGCGACAGGCCGGCCGTGCCGCACAGCGCCGCATCGTCCAGCGCGAGCAGCCCCTCGGGCGTCAGCGCCCCGGGCAGGGCCGAGAGCCGCCGCCAGATCGCCCCCGCCGCCTGGTTGCTGATCTGCTGCCCGCAGAGGGTGCGCAGGAGGCCCGGGAAGCCGCGCGGGCGGGTGCGCCAGGGCAGGGGGCCGGCGCGCTCCTCGATCGCGGCGAAGCGGGGCTCGCGCGCGAAAAGCAGGGCGCGCGCGGCGGAGAGGTCGGCGCTCATCCCTCCGCTTCTAGCGGCGCGGCGGGGCTTGCACAGGCCCGCCCCGGGCCGCACCCTGCGCGCCTGAAGGAGGACCGCCACGCATGGTGCAACGCCCATACACCCAGGCCGATCTCGACGCGCTCTGCGCCTGGGACACGCCGACCATCTGCAACGCGCTGGAGCTCGTCGTGCCGCAGCGGCGCGGCCATGGCTTCACCGTGCGGCCCTTCACCTGCGCCCACCCTTCCATGCCGCCCATCTGCGGGCCCGCGCGCGTGGGCACCATCCGCGCCGCCCACCCCTCGGGCCGGACCAAGGAGGCCGACCGCGCGGCGCGCATCGGCTGGTACGAGTATGTGGCGAACAGCGACATGCCCACCGTCGTCGTGCTGCAGGATCTGGACGACGTGCCCGGCACCGGCGCCTTCTGGGGCGAGGTGAACACCACGGTCCACAAGGGGCTGAAGGCGCTGGGCTGCGTCACCAACGGCTCGATCCGCGACCTCGACATGGTGGCGCCGGGCTTCCAGCTTCTCGGCATCGTCAACCCCTCCCACGCCTATGTGCACATCGTGGACTGGGGCCGCCCGGTCAGCGTGCACGGGATGCTGGTGCATCACGACGAGGTGGTGCATGCCGACCGCCACGGCGCGGTGGTGATCCCGGCCGAGGCGGTGAAGGCCATCCCCGCCGCGATTGACCTGCTCAGCCGCAAGGAGGCGGTGATCCTCGAGATGGCGAAGCGGCCGGACTTCGACATCGGCAAGCTGCGCGAGGCTCTGGCGAAATCCGACGAGATCCACTGACGGGGCCGCGCCGATGCCCTTCGTCGAGGACGGCCCCGCCCCCCGCGTCGAGCAGGGCTGGTTCCGCTGGGACCGGCCGCTCGCCTCGGTGAAGCCCGAATGGGTGGACGGCTACCGCCACCTCAACATGGGCTACTACCTCGTCGCCTACGACCTGCAGACCGACCGGCTCTGGCCGCACATCGGGCTCGGCGAGGGGCTGCGCGCCGCGGGCCTCGGCACCTTCGCGGCCGAGGCCTGGCTCGACTACCAGCGCGAGATGACCGAGGGGATGCCCATCGGCGCCGAGAGCATGGTGCTCGCCGCCGACGAGAAGCGCCTGCTGGTGCGCCACCGCATGTTCCACTTCGCCGAGGGCTGGACGGCCTCGGAGCACGAGGTGCTCTACCTCTGCGTGGATCTCGGCATCCGCCGCGTCACGCCCTGGCCGGAGGCGCTGCGCGCGCGGCTTCTCGCCCTCGCCACCGGCGCGGCCCCCAGGCGCCTCGCGCTCAGGCGGCGCGGCGCCTGAGGAGCGGCCAGAGAAGGGCGAGCGCCGTCATCGCCCAGAGCGCCAGCGAGACCGGCGAGGCGAGCAGCGCCAGCAGATCGCCGTCCGAGAGCGAGAGGGCGCGGCGGAGGTTGTCCTCCAGCATCCGCCCCAGCACGAAGCCGAGCACGATGGGCACGAGCGGCACGCCGAGCTTGCGCAGCCACCAGCCCAGCACGCCGAAGCCCAGCGCCAGCAGCAGGTCGAAGGCCGAGTTGGACACCGCATAGACGCCCGCGAAGGAGAGCGCGAGCACGCCCGGATAGAGCACCGAGGCCGGCACCAGCAGCAGCCGCGCGAAGAGGCCCACCAGCGGCAGGTTCAGCAGCAGCAGCATGGCGTTGCCGATGTACATGGAGGCGATGAGGCCCCAGGCCACCTCCGGCCGCTGCTCGAACAGCAGCGGGCCCGGGGTGATGGAATACATCAGCAGCGCGCCGAGCAGCACCGCCGTGGTGCCCGAGCCGGGGATGCCGAGCGAGAGCATGGGCACGAGGTTGCCGATCTGCGCCGCGTTGTCGGCCGTCTCGGGCGCGGCCACGCCGCGCAGGTCGCCCTGGCCGAAGCGCCCCTCCTTCCCGTGCAGCCGCTTCTCGGCGGTGTAGGAGAGGGCGCTCGCGACCGAGGCGCCCGCCCCCGGCAGCACGCCGATCACGAAGCCGATGCCCGTGGCGCGCAGCATCGCCGGCAGGCAGCCCGCGAGCTCGCTGAGCGACAGGCTCCGCCCGCCGCCGAGCTTCGCCGCCTCGGCGCGGACGCGCTGTTCGGCCAGCAGCAGGATTTCGCCGATGGCGAACAGGCCGATGGCGAGCACGGTGAACTCGATGCCGCCCAGAAGCTCCAGCGCGCCCAGGGTGAAGCGTTCCACCCCCGTCCCGGAATCCACGCCCACCAGCGCGAGCAGCACGCCGAGGCAGCCCGCCGCCCAGGCCTTGGGCGCGGGCGCGTCGCTGACCGCGCCCAGCAGCGAGAGCGCGAAGGCGATCAGCGCCACATAGTCCGCCGGCGAGAAGGCCACCGCCGCCTTCGCGAGCGGGGCCGAGAGGAAGGTCATCAGCACCACCGACAGCGTGGCGCCGAGGAAGCTGCCGATCCCCGAGACCGCGAGCGCCGCCGCCCCGCGCCCCTGCCTGGCCAGCGGATGCCCGTCGAGCGTGGTGAGCACCGCCGAGGGCTCGCCCGGCATGTTGAGCAGGATGGCGGTGATGCGCCCGCCATAGCCCGAGCCGTAATAGACCGCGGCGAGCAGGATCAGCGCCGATTCCGGCGGCAGCTTCAGCGCCAGGCAGAAGGGCAGCAGCAGCGCGATGGCGTTCAGCGGGCCGATGCCCGGCAGCACGCCGATCGCCGTGCCGATCACGCAGCCGATGAGCGCGAGGGCGAGGTTGTGCGGCGCGAGCGCCACCGCGAAGCCCCCGCCGAGCGCCGCCAGCGCCTCCATCAGCCCAGCATCCCCTTGGGCAGCGGCAGATCGAGCACGCGGTCGAACAGCGCCCAGAGCACCACGCTCGTCGCGCCGCCCGTGGCGAGCGCGGGCAGCGGGGGCGCGCCGAAGACCAGCGCCACCAGCGCCGCCAGCAGCGCCGTGGCCGGCAGGAAGCCGAGCGGGGCGAGCAGCAGGGCATAGCCCGCCATGGCCGCGATCAGCAGCCAGGGCGCGAGGCGGCGCTCGGGCCAGGGGAAGGGCGCGCCGCGCGCGGGCAGCAGCAGCGCGCCGCAGGCGGCCAGCAGCGCCGCGACCGTGGTGGGAAAGCCGCGCGGGCCGAGCGGATCGGCCGCGAAGGGCACCTCGAGCGACTGCGCCGAGAAGGCGGCGGCGGCGGCGAGCACGATCAGCACCGCCCCGAGCAGCCGCGAGGCGGTCATGGCGCCTGCGTCACCAGCCCCACCTCGCGCGCGAGCTGGCGGAACTCCGCCGTGCGGCGCTTGGCCAGCGCCTCGTACTCGGCGCCGAGCAGGTTGAACTCGAACAGGCCCTGGCCGTTGCGCGCCTCGGCCCAGGCGGGGTGGGCGTGCAGGCGGCGCAGCGCCTCCACCCAGAAGGCGTAGGCGGCATCGGGCATCTGCGGCGGGCCGTAGAAGCCGCGGATGATGGGCCATTCCACCTCCACCCCCTGCTCGCGCGCCGTGGGCACGGCGGCGAAGGCGCCGGGCAGGCGCTGCGGGGCGAGCACGGCGAGCAGGCGGATGTCGGCGGCCTCGAGCTGGCCGCGCACCTCGCTCGCGTCGCCGGGGAAGACCTGGATGTGCCCGCCCAGCAGCGCGGCCATGGCCTGGCCGCCGCCCTCGAAGGGCACATAGCGCAGCCGGCGCGGATCGGCGCCCGCGGCGCGCGCCACCAGCGCGGCCTTGTGCCAGTCCTGGCTGCCCACCGCGCCGCCCGCACCCATGGGCACGGAGGCGGCATCGGCGCGCAGCGCGGCCACGAGGTCGGCGAGTGTCGCGAAGCGGCTGTCGCGCCGCACCGCGATCACGCCGAAATCCGCGCCGATGGTGCCGATCCAGCGCACGTCGTTCTCGCCGAAGCGGCCGAAGCGCCCCTGCGCCATGTTGACCCAGGAGCCGGTGGAGACGGCGACGATCACGTTCGGGTCCGCGCGGCGCTGCGCGTTGATGTGGTTGATCGCCACCGCCCCGATGCCGCCGGGCATGTTCTGGGTGCGGATGGCGGGGGCGACGATGCCGAGCTCGTTCAGCATGCGCGTGGTGAGGCGGCAGGTGAGGTCGAAGCCGCCGCCCGGGGCGGCGGGGGCGATGCATTCGGGGTTCTGCGGCGCGAAGCCCTGCGCCCCCGCGGCGGCGGGAAGCAGGGCGGCGGCGGCGAGCAGCGCGCGGCGGTGCATGGTCGTCTCTCTCCCGGTGTGCGTCAGGCGGCGATGCGGTCGAGGTGGTCGCGCAGGCGATACCAGCGCCCCACGATGGGAAGAAACCAGTCGGGGTCGCCGTTGTAGAGGGCGCGCGCGGGGAAGGGCAGCCCGTCGAGGGCGAAGCCGGCATTGCCCGCCCCGGCCATCTTCAGCGCGACGTTGTGGCCGAGCCAGCTCGCCATCGCCACCCCGCTGCCCTGGCAGCCGGCGGCGTAGTGCACGCCCCCCTCCACGCCGAGATGCGGCAGATGGTCGAAGGTGAAGGCGACCTGGCCGGTCCAGGCATGGGTCACGCGCACGCGGGCGAGCTCGGGGAAGACCGCGCACATCATGGCGTGCAGGCGCGGGGCGGCGGCCTCGGGCGTCTGCGGGCCGAAGCTGGCGCGGCCGCCCCAAAGGATGCGCCGGCCGTCCGGCGAGGGGCGGAAGTAGTTCAGCACGCGCTTCGTGTCGCTGATCATCCGCCGGCCGGGGAACAGCGCCTCGATGCGCGCCTCGCCGATCTCCTCGGTGGCGATGATGTAACTGCCCACGGGAATGAGGCGGCGCGCGAGCCAGGGCATGGGCCCCCCGCGCGAGTAGCCGTTGGTCGCCATCAGCACCGCATCGGCCCGCAGCTCGCCCGCGCTGGTGTGCAGGCGGAAGCCGGCGCCCTCGCGCGAGAGGGCGGCCACGCGCACCCCGTCCACCAGCCGCGCCCCGGCGCGCTCGGCGGCGGCGGCGAGGCCGCGGGCGTATTTCCCGGGGTGCAGGCTGCCCGCGCCCTCGGCGAAGAGGCCGCCATGGTAGTGGTCGCTGCCGAGGAAGGCGCGCTGCCCCTCGCGCGGGACCATGCGCGCGGGCAGGCCCGAGATCTCCTCGATGCGCGCGCGCGTCGCCTCCAGCGCCGCGCGGTGGCGCGGCGTCCAGGCCGCGACGAAGCGGCCCGAGCGCACATAGTCGCAGGCGATGGCCTCGCGCGCGATCAGCTCCTCGATGAAGGGGAAGCTCGCGCCGCAGGCGCGCGCGATCTCGGCCGCGCGCTCGGGGCCGAAGTTCCGCTCCAGCGGCCCGCGCGCCACCTTGAGCCCGCCCGAGACCATGCCGCCATTGCGCGAGGAGGCGCCCCAGCCGATGCGCTCGGCGTCCAGCACCACCACCTCGTGTCCGAGGCGCGCGAGGGTGAGCGCGGCCGAGAGGCCGGTGTAGCCGCCGCCCACGATCGCCGCGCGGGTGCGCGCGGGCAGGGCGCGGTCGCGCTGCGGCGGCTCCGCCGCCTCCCACCAGTAGGGCCGCGCCTGGAACTCCGGCGCGAAGATGCTTCCGCCCATGGCCGTGCGCCTCCCGCGCTGCCCGGCGCGTGAGCGTGCCACGTTCGGCGCGCGCGCCGGAAGGGGGACGCGGCGGTTGACGCGGGAGGCACGGCACGGAAGCATTCCAGGCGGACGGCGAGGGGGTGTGTGTGGCGGCGGAGATCATCCTCACGGGGGGCGCTGTGTTCCGCGGCCTCACGGCGGGCATGGCGCAGGCGCTCGCCATCGCCGGCGGCAAGGTGATCGCCGCCGGAACGGATGAGGAGATCGAATCGCTCGCCGGCCCGGGCACGCGGCGCCTGGCGCTGGAGGGCCGCATGGCGATCCCCGCCTTCCACGAGGCGCACATGCATCTGCTGCCCTTCGGCCTCGCCCTCGGCATGGTGAACCTGCGCGCGGAGGAGGTGCGCTCGCTCGAGGAAATGCGCCGGCGCCTGCGCGCGGCCGCCGAGGCGACGCCGCGCGGGCACTGGGTGCTCGGCCACGGCTACGACCACGCGGCGCTGGACATCGCCCGCCACCCCACGCTGGCGGAACTCGACACGGCGGTGCCCGACCATCCGCTCTTCATCATGCGCGCCTGCGGACACATGGGGGTGGCCAACAGCGCGGCGCTGCGCGCCGCCGGCATCGGCCACAACACGCCCGACCCCGAGGGCGGCGTGATCGAGCGGCGCGACGGCGCGCTGACCGGGCTGATCCAGGAGCGCGCGCTCTCGCTCATCACCGCCGCCATCCCCGCGCCCGACACCGCGCGCATGGTGGAGGCCATCGAGGCGGCGGGGCGGCGGCTCGCCGCGCTCGGCTTCGCCTCCGCGACCGACATGAATGTCGGCATGACGGCGGGCATGGCCGAGGTCGCCGCCTATGCCCGCGCGGCGGAGGAGGGGCGCTGCCTGCAGCGCATGTGGCTCGTGCTCGCGGGCAACCCCGAGGGCATCGCGACGGCGGCCTGGGAGGCCGGGATGCGCCCCTGGCGGCCCGGCGAGGATGCGGACGCGCTGCTGCGCTGGGGCGCGGTGAAGGTCTTCGCCGACGGCTCGGCGGGCGGGCTGACGGCGGCCTTCTTCGACCCCTACCTGACCGGGGACACCACCGGCGTCCTCGCCTTTCCGACCGAGACCATGCACGCGCTGCTCGCCGCCTATCACGCTCAGGGCTGGCAGCTCGACATCCACGCCATCGGCGATGCCGCCATCGAGCAGGTGCTGACGGGCATGGAGGCCGCCGGCGCCACGGCCGAGCGCCGCCACCGCATCGAGCATTGCGGCTTCGCCACCCCCGCGCAGCGGCGGCGGATGCGCGCGCGCGGCATCCTGCCCGTGCCGCAGCCCGTGTTCATGTACGAGTTCGGCGACCTCTACCGCCGCAACCTGGGCCCCGCGCGCGCCGACCGCGCCTATCCGATGAAGACCTGGCTCGAGGAGGGGCATCACCCCAGCGCCTCCTCCGATTGCCCGGTCTCCACCGTGGATCCCTTCGTGAACCTGTTCGCCATGCTCACGCGGCGCACGAAGCAGGGCACGGTGATGGGGCCGGAGGAGAGGCTGTCGCTCGCAGAGGCGCTGCACTGCTACACTTGGTGCGGCGCCTACAGCAGCTTCGCCGAGGCGCACCGCGGCACGCTGGAGCCGGGGATGGACGCCGACATCGCGGTGCTCTCGCAGGACCTCACGACGCTCGCGCCCGAGGAGATGCTCTCGGTGCAGGCGGATCTGACGCTGCGCGGGGGCGCGCCGATCTTCGACCGGCACGGGGAGCTGGCCTGATGCTGCGCCATGCGCTCCATCGCTTCGCGCTGGCCGTGCCCGTGCTGCTCGGCGTGCTGCTCATCGGCTTCCTGCTCATGCAGGTGGTGCCGACCGACCCCGCGACGGTGCGCGCCGGCCCGCAGGCGACGCAGGAGGTGATCGCGGAAATCCGCCGCGAACTCGGCCTCGACCAGCCCGTCTGGGTGCAGTTCGGCCTCTACATGTGGCGGCTGGCGCAGGGGGATCTCGGCGTCTCCATCATCAACAACGTGCCGGTGACGCAGGAGCTCGGCGCCACCATCGGCCCGACGCTGGAGCTGATGTTCGCCGCGCTCCTCTGGTCCATCCCCGCGGGCATCATGCTCGGCACGGTCGCGGCCTACTGGCGCGGCTCCCTGCTCGACCGCGCGATCATGGCGGTGAGCGTGGCGGGCGTGTCGGTGCCGGTGTTCTTCCTCGGCCTCGTGCTGATCTGGTTCGTCGGCTTCCAGTGGCAGCTCCTGCCCTTCACCGGGCGGGCGGGGCCGCTGTGGACGCTGGAGGGGCTGCGCGCCATCATCCTGCCCGCGGTGACGCTGGGCGGCGTCTTCGTCGGGCCGGTGGCGCGCATGACGCGCACCGCGGTGGTGGACGCGCTGGGCGCGGAGCATGTGCGCACCGCCCGCGCCAAGGGGCTGAGCGAGCGCCTCGTCGTGCTGCGCCACGCGCTGCGCAACGCGCTGATCCCGGTGATCACGCTGATCGGGCTGCAGATCGGCTTCCTGCTGGGCGGCGCGGTGGTGACGGAGACCATCTTCTCCTGGCCCGGGGTGGGGCGGCTTGCGGTCGGCGCCATCCTCTCCTCGGACTTCCCGATGGCGCAGGGCACCATCATCGTGCTCTCGGCCGGCTTCATCGTGATCAACCTGGTCGTGGACCTGCTCTATGCGGTGCTCGACCCGCGGGTGCGCCAGTCGTGAGCGCATCCGCCGCCCCCGCCGCCCTGCCCGAGGCGCCGCGCCGGCCCTCGCCGATGCGCATGCTCCTGCGCGACGCGGCGGCGGCGGTAAGCCTCGTCTTCGTCATCCTGGTGGCGCTGGCGGCGCTGCTGGCGGATGTGATCTCCCCGCGCGACCCCTTCGCGACCGACCTGATGGCGATCATGCAGCCGCCCTCGGCGCAGTACTGGCTGGGCACGGACGGGCAGGGCAGGGACATTCTCTCGCGCATGATCCACGGCCTGCGCGTGACGCTCGGCATGGGCCTGGCCGCGCTGCTGGCGGGCGGGGCGCTGGGGGCTCTGGTGGGCTTTGCCGCGGCCTTCTACCGGCGGCTGGACGGGCCGCTGATGCGGCTCATGGACATGCTGCTGAGCTTCCCCGCCATCCTTTTCGGCCTTGCGCTGGCCGCCATCTTCGGGCCGGGTCTGGTCAGCGTCGTCATCGCGCTGTCCATCGCCACCGTGCCGCTCATGGCGCGCATCGTGCGCGGGGCGGCGCTGGTCGTCATGGGTCAGGACTACATCGAGGCGGCGCGTGCCATCGGCATGAGCGACGCACGGCTGATCCTGCGCCATGTGGCGCCGAACTGCCTCTCGCCCATCTTCGTCTTCGCCACGCTGCGGCTCGGGCAGGTGATCCTGCTCGGCTCCGCGCTCTCCTTCCTCGGGCTCGGCGCGCAGCCGCCGACGGCGGAGCTCGGGGCCATGGCCGCGCAGGGGCGCAACTTCCTCTTCATCGCGCCGCACATCAGCGTCATCCCCTCGCTCGGGATCTTCGCGATCGTGCTCGCCTTCAACGTGCTGGGGGACGCGCTGCGCGACGCGCTCGACCCCAGGCTGCGCATCTGAGAACACAGGGAGACAGGGCATGAACACGTCATGGAAGCGCGCGCTGCTGGGCGGCCTGGCCGCGCTGGCTCTCGCGGGGGCGGCGACGGCGCAGACCCAGCCGCGCAACCAGATCACCATCATGCGCGAGATCGACAGCGACCGCTACGATCCGCACCGCTCCACGGCGCTCGCGGCGGGCGAGGTGATCTCCATGCTCTCGGACACGCTGGTCAACCTCGACTTCGACATGCGCACGGTGGTGCCCGGGCTGGCCGAGCGCTGGGAGATCTCGCCCGACGGCCTCACCTACACCTTCCACCTGCGCAGCGACGTGACCTTCTGCGACGGCAAGCCCTTCACCGCCGCCGACATGGCCTTCAGCCTGAACCGCTGGATCGGCCGCACCACGCCGCGCGTCACCTCGCCCGTGGCCTGGCGCGCCGGCGACGTGAAGGAGATCCGCGCCAGCGGGCCGCACACGCTGGTCTATGAGCTCAACCGGCCGCATTCCGAGCTGCTGCCCAACCTCGCCCTCTTCTTCGGCGCGGCGGTGGACCCGGCGACGGTGGAGCGTCTGGGCGACAACTTCGGCGTGCAGGGCTTCAACGGCACCGGTCCCTTCTGCTGGGTGAGCTGGACACCGCGCAACGAGATGGTGCTGACGCGCCACCCCAACTACCGCTGGGGCCCGCCCATCCTGCAGAACCGCGGCCCCGCGCATGTCGAGCGCATCGTCTGGCGGGTGATCCCGGAGGCGGCGGCGCGCGTCGCCGCGCTGCAGGCGGGCCAGGCGGACATCACCCAGTACATCCCCGAAGCCTTCTGGGACGCGCTGCGCCGGGTGCCGACCATCCAGGTCTCCGACCAGCCCAACTATTTCTGGGACCACTACCTGGGCTTCAAGGTGACGCGCCCCGTGGCGAATGACGTCGCCATCCGCCGCGCCTTCCACATGGCCGTGGACCGGCCGGCGCTGGTGCGCGCCGTCTGGTCCGGCCATGCCACGCCCGCGCGCGGTATCATCAACCCGCGCGCGCTCGACTACGATCCGGAGAGCGACCGCCTCGTGCCCGACTACAACCCCGAGGCCGCGCGCCGCATGCTGGACGAGGCCGGCTGGCGGGTGGGGCCCGACGGCATCCGCGTGAAGGACGGGCAGCGCGCCAGCCTCACCCTCTTCGCCATCAACACCCTCTCGAACCAGCGCATGGGCGAGATCATCCAGCAGGCGGTGCGCCAGGTGGGCATCGAACTGCGCGTCCAGCTCTTCGACGCCACCGTGGCCTGGGGGCGGCTGGCCACCCAGGACTATGACGTGCTGTTCCTGAGCTACCCCTACATCTCGGCCAACGACGCGCTGAACCTCTACTGGCACAGCCGCAACCGCCCCACGCCCAACCGCATGAACTGGGCCGACCCGCAGACCGACGCCTGGCTGGAGGAGGGGCGCAGCGCCATCGACCCCGCGGTGCGCGCGCGGGCGATGGCGAACATCCAGCGCCAGCTCAACGAGGCCGCGCCCTGGCTCAACATCGCGCACACGCAGCTCAACGTCTTCTCCACGCGCCGCGTGGAGGGGGCGCGGGCGCACGGCATCTACGGCATCGGGATCTTCAAGGGTCTCGACCTGCGGGTGCGCTGAGGAGGATCGCCGCCATGGCCGTCACGCTGATCAAGGGCGCCGAGCTCATCGTCGCCTGGGACGCCGGCGAGAAGCGCCACGCCTACATGCCCGACGCGGATCTCGCCTTCGAGGACGGCGTGATCCGCTTCGTCGGCCGCGGCTATGACGGCGCGGCGGATGCGGTGGTGGACGGGCGGGGCCTCATGGTCATGCCCGGTCTCGTCAACATCCATGCGCACCCGACGAGCGAGCCGATGAACAAGGGGCTGCTGGACGAGATCGGCAGCCCTGGCCTCTACAACTCCTCGCTCTACGAGTTCATGCCCATCTTCCGCAGCGACGCCGAGGCCATCCCGGACTGCGTGCGCGTGGCGCTGTCGGAGCTGCTGCTCTCCGGCGTCACCACGCTCTGCGACCTCTCCATGGCGCATCCCGGCTGGCTCGACCTGCTGGCCGAGGCGGGCATGCGCGTCTGCGTCGCGCCGATGTTCCGCTCCGCGCGCTGGTTCACGAAGAACGGCCACCTTGTCGAATACGAGTGGGACGCGAAGGCGGGCGAGAAGGCGATGGCCGAGGCCTTCTCGCTGATCGAGCGCGCCGAACAGCACCCCTCCGGCCTGCTCTTCGGCATGGCCTGCCCCGCGCAGATCGACACCTGCACGCCCGAGCTGCTGCGCGATTCCCGCGCCGAGGCGCGGCGGCGCGGAATCTCCTGGCAGATCCACGCGGCGCAGAGCGTGGTGGAGTTCCACGAGATCACGCGCCGCCACGGCCTCACGCCCATCCAGTGGCTGCACGAGATGGGGCTGCTCGACGCGCAGAGCATCATCGGCCACGGCATCTTCCTCGACGACCACCCGAGCACGCGCTGGCACACGGAGCGCGACCTCGACATCCTGGCCGAGACGGGCACCACCGTCGCCCATTGCCCCACCGTCTTCGCGCGGCGCGGGATCACGCTGAAGGATTTCGGGCGCTACCGGCGGCGCGGCGTGAACCTCGGCATCGGTACCGACACCTACCCGCACAACATGCTGGATGAGCTGCGCCTCGTCGCCTACCTCGCGCGCACCCAGGCGGGCAATCCGCGCACCATGTCCACCACCGATGTCTTCGACGCCGCGACCATCGGCGGCGCCAAGGCGCTGGGGCGCGAGGACATAGGCCGCCTCGCCCCCGGCGCGCGCGCCGACATCGTTCTCGTGGACGCGACGCATCCGCGCATGCAGCCGCGCCACGACCCCGTGCGCTCGCTCATCTACGCGGCCGGGGACCGCGCGGTGAAGGACGTCTATGTGGACGGCCGCAAGGTGGTGGGCGACGGCGAGGTGCTCACCATCGACTTCCGCCAGGCCGCGGCGCATCTGGCCGAGGCGCAGAAGCGCATCGTGGCGCGCGCGCCGGATCTCGATTGGGCGCACCGGCCGGTGGACCGGATCGCGCCGCCGACCTTCAGGTGGCTGTGAGCGCCGAGCCCCTCCTGCGGGTCGAGAACCTCCGCACCGTCTTCCGCGGCTCGGCCGGCGAGGTGGCGGCGGTGGACGGCGTCTCGCTCGAGCTGGCGCGCGGCCGCACCCTCGGCATCGTGGGCGAGAGCGGCTGCGGCAAATCGGTGCTCTCGCTCTCCATCATGCGGCTGCTCGCCCATCCCGGGCGGATCGCCGCGGGGCGGGTGCTGCTGGAGGGCAGGGACCTCGCCGCGCTCTCGCCTGCCGAGATGCGCGCGGTGCGCGGGCGCGACATCGCGATGATCTTCCAGGAGCCGATGACCTCGCTCAACCCCGTGCACCGCGTCGGCTTCCAGATCGCCGAGGCGATCCGCGCGCATGAGCCCCGCGCCAGCGCCGCCGAACTGCGCGAGCGCGGGATCGCGGCGCTCAGGCGCGTGCGCATCCCCTCGCCCGAGCGCCGCTTCGACGAATACCCGCACCAGCTCTCGGGCGGCATGCGCCAGCGGGTGATGATCGCGATGGCGCTGGCCTGCTCGCCCCGGCTGCTGATCGCGGACGAGCCGACCACGGCGCTCGACGTGACGGTGCAGGCGCAGATCCTCGACCTGCTGCGCGAACTCCAGGCCGAGACGGGCATGGCCATCATCCTCATCACCCATGACCTCGGCGTGGTGGCGGAGATGGCGGACGAGGTGGCGGTGATGTATGCCGGG
Source organism: Roseococcus sp. (assembly GCA_026414745.1). Taxonomy (GTDB): domain Bacteria; phylum Pseudomonadota; class Alphaproteobacteria; order Acetobacterales; family Acetobacteraceae; genus Roseococcus. The sequence continues at coordinate 72,539 of JAOAIK010000038.1, read as the reverse complement.
CGCGTGGTGGAGCGCGCGCCCGCCGCCGCCCTGTTCGAGGACCCGCAGCACCCCTACACGCTCGGGCTTCTCGGCTCCGTCCCGCGCCTGGATGAGGAGCGCGAGCGGCTGCTCGCCATCGCCGGCGCGGTGCCGCCGCCCTTCGCCCTGCCCAGGGGCTGCCGCTTCCACCCGCGCTGCCCCTTCGCCGAGGAGGGCTGCCGCTCGGATAGCCCGGCGCTGCGCGAGTTGCGTCCGGGCCATGCCGTCGCCTGCCGGCGTGCGCCGCTGGAAGAGAGCCTCGCCGCATGAGTGCGCCGCTGCTCGAGGTCACCGACCTCGCCAAGCACTACCCCGTCCGGCGCGGGCTGATCCTCGCGCGGCAGATCGGCACGGTGCGCGCGGTGGACGGCGTCTCCTTCACCCTGAACCGGGCCGAGACGCTCGCGCTCGTGGGCGAGAGCGGCTGCGGCAAGTCCACCACCGCGCGGCTGGTGCTGCGCCTCATCGAGCCCACCGCGGGCCGCCTGCGCTTCGCCGGGCGCGACATCACCGGCCTTGCGGGCGCCGATCTCAAGGCCTTCCGCCGCCGGGCGCAGATCGTCTTCCAGGACCCCTACGCCTCGCTCAACCCGCGCTACACGGTGGGGCGGACCATCGCCGAGCCCATGGAGGTGCACGGCATCGGCGATGCCGCCACGCGCCGGGCGCGGGTCGTGGAGCTGCTCCGCCTCGTCGGCCTCGCGCCCTATCACGCGGAGCGCTTCCCGCACGAGTTCTCGGGCGGGCAGCGCCAGCGCATCGGTATCGCCCGCGCCCTGGCCGTCGAGCCCGATCTCGTGGTGTGCGACGAGCCGGTCTCCGCCCTCGACGTCTCCATCCAGGCGCAGGTGGTGAACCTGCTCGCCGACCTGCAGAAGCGCCTCGGCCTCGCCTACCTGTTCATCGCGCACGACCTCGCGGTGGTGAAGCACGTCGCCGACCGCATCGCGGTGATGTATCTCGGCCGGATCGTGGAGATCGCGGAAAAGCGCGCGCTCTTCGCCAACCCCCGCCACCCCTACACGCGCGCGCTGCTCGCCGCCATCCCGCACCCCGATCCGCGCCGGCGCGGACAGGTCAGGCCGCTGGGCGGCGATGTGCCCTCGCCGCTGAACCCGCCGCCCGGCTGCCGTTTCCACACGCGCTGCCCCTTCGCGCGCGACATCTGCCGGGAGAAGGAGCCCGCGCTGACCAATGGCGTGGCCTGCCACCTGGCGGAGGAGCTGCCGCCCGCGGGGCTCGACTTCTCGGGCGGCCTGGCGCCCAATGCGGCGAGGCGCCTCGCCCTCTACGCGAAGGCCGCGGAGAACGCCTGAGGTCAGCCATGGTCCAGCCCATCCTCGCCCCCCGGCAGATCCTGATCGGCGGCGGCAGCCTTGCGCGGCTCGGCGCGCTGCTGCGCCAGTTCGGCCTGTCGCGGCCCCTCGTGGTGACCGATCCCTGGATGCTCTCCTCCGGCATGCTGGAGCGCTGCCTCGCGCCACTGCGCGCGGAGGGGATGGCGCCCGGCGTCTTCGCCGACACCGTGCCCGACCCGACGGACACGGTGGTGGAGGCGGGCCTGCGCGCGCTGCGCGCGGGGGATTACGACGTGCTGCTGGGCTTCGGCGGCGGCTCGCCCATGGACACGGCGAAGGCCATCGCCATCCTCGCCGCCGCGCCCGAGGGGACGAAGATGCGCGCCTTCAAGGCGCCGGTGGCGGCGGACCACGCCGCGCTGCCCGTGATCTGCGTGCCCACCACCGCGGGCACCGGCAGCGAGGCGACGCGCTTCACCGTCATCACCGACGCCGAGCGCGACGAGAAGATGCTCATCGCCGGTCTCGGCGCGCTGCCGCTCGCGGCGGTGGTGGACCACGAGCTCACCTTCAGCCTGCCCCCGCGCATCACGGCCGATACGGGGATAGACAGCCTGACCCATGCGCTGGAGGCCTTCGTCAGCCGCCGCGCCAACCCCGTCTCGGACATGTATGCGCGCGAGGCGATGCGCCTGATCGGCCCCATGCTGCGCCCCGCCTATGCCGACGGGACGAATGCGCGGGCGCGCGAGGCGATGATGCTCGGCGCGACGCTGGCGGGGCTCGCCTTCTCCAACGCCTCGGTGGCGCTGGTGCATGGCATGTCGCGGCCCATCGGCGCGCATTTCCACGTGCCGCACGGGCTGTCCAACGCCATGCTGCTGCCCGCCGTCACCGCCTACAGCCTGCCCGCCGCCCTGCCGCGCTATGCCGAGGCGGCGCGGATCATCGGCTGCGCGGACGCGGCGGATGCCGACCAGCTCGCCGGGGCGAAGCTGCTCGAGGAGCTGCGCGCGCTGAACCGCGACCTCGCGGTGCCGAGCCCGGCGGCCTACGGCATTCCGGAGGAGCGCTGGAACGCCCTGCTGCCCGTGATGGCCGAGCAGGCGCTCGCCTCCGGCAGCCCCGCGAACAACCCGCGCGTGCCCGAGGCGGCGGAGATCGTATCGCTCTACCGCGAGGCCTATCGCGGCTGACGGGCTCTCCAGCGCGCCGTCCAGGCGGGCAGCGCGGCGAGCGGGAGGGGGCGGGCCATCCAGAAGCCCTGGCCGCGATGCGCGCCGAGCCCCCGCAGCAGCATCCAGAGCTCGCGCGAGGAGATCCCTTCCGCCGTCACCGTCATGCCGGTCCGCACGATGCGGCGCACCTGCTGGCGCGCGCGGGCGGAACGGGCCGCCGCCTGCACGAGGCTCTTGTCGAGCTTCACCCCGGTGAAGGGCAGGCGCAGCAGCCGCCGCCGGTGGTCGTCCAGCGCGAAATCGTCGATCAGCACCTCATGCCCGGCCGTGTGCAGCCGCTGCAGGGCCCGGCGCATCCGCGCGAAGTCGCGCACGGGGGAGGTCTCGGTCAGTTCGATGGCCAGCCGCGCCCGCGGCAGGCGCGAGCGGCGCAGCTGGGCGCCGAGCCAGGCGCCGAGATCGGGCTTCACCACCTCCTCGACCGGCAGGTTCACCGAGACGCACAGCGCCCCGAGGCCTGGCAGGCGCATCAGATCGCGCGCCGCGATCCGGATCACGGCCGCCGCGAGCAGGCGCGCAAGCCCCGCCCGCTCCATGTGCGGAACGAAGCTGCCTGCACCCAGCGCCACCGGCTCGCTGCGCCAGCGGGCCAGCGCCTCGACCATCACGAGCCGGCGGTCCCTGAGCCGGAGGATGGGCTGATAGCGCAGTAGCAGCCCGCCCTCGGCGAGCCGCCCGGCCAGGCTACCCATGCCCGGCACGGGCGAGAGAGGAAGGAGCCGACCCTCGAGCGCGTCGAGGACACGGGCCTCGAATCCCCCGCTGCCGGCCGTCCGGGGCAACACGGAGATGGCGGCGTCGGGCGAGGCTTCCGCCAGCGCATCCACGAGCGTGGGATCATAGTCCCGCGCCGCCTCGTGCAAGATCAGATGCCCGAAGCCGCCCACGCCGTCGAGCACCGCGGCCAGGAGTTCCCGGTTGGAGGGAAGAACAAGGGGTGCGGGTGCCGCCCGCTCGGCGCTGATCCGCTCCACGGCCGAAACAAGCGCCTCCTCGCGGGCCAGCAGAAGGATGCGGCCGGGCGCCTGGCGGTCGGCGACGGGGCGTTTCTCAATAATGGAGCGAATCTTTCAATGTGAGCAAACGGCAGCCTACACCGGGCCCGCGCCACCCTCAACAGAGATACGGCGCTGTCAGCGCATGGCGGTCTGGCCCGAGGCGCGCGCCGCCTCCGCCTCGCCCCGGCGAAGCCGCGTCCGGCCGGTGTAGAGCACGATGGGGGCGGCGATGAACACCGAGGAGGAGGTGGAGACGACGATGCCGAACACCATCACCCAGGCGAAGCCAGAGAGCGTGTCGCCCCCGAACAGCGCGAGCGGAAGCGCGGAGAGCAGCAGCGTCATCGAGGTGCCGAGGCTGCGGTTCAGCGTCTCGTCGATCGAGAGATCGACCAGCCGGTCCAACGGCATGGTCTTGAACTTGCGCAGGTTCTCGCGCATCCGGTCGAACACCACGACCTTGTCGTTCACCGAGAAGCCGACGATGGTAAGGATGGCGGCGATCGTGGTCAGGTTGAACTCGATCTGGAACAGCACCATGAAGCCGATGGCCTTGGTGGTGTCCAGGATGAGCGTGATCACCCCCGCGATGCCGAACTGCCACTCGAAGCGCACCCAGATGTAGACCAGCATCGCGATGAGCGAGAGGCCGAGCGCGATCAGCCCGCCGCGGAACAGCTCATCCGAGATGCGGTTGCCCACCGCCTCGACGCGCAGCACGCGCAGCCCCGGCTGGGCCTGCTCGAGCGCCGCGCGCACGCGGGCCACCACCACCTGCACCTGCGCCTCCTGCTCGGGCACGGGCAGGCGCACCAGCACCGTGTTGTCGTCGCCGAAGCGCTGCAGGCCGACATCGCCCACATTGAGCCCGCCCACGGCGGAGCGCAGGGCAGGCAGGTTCGCCGCCTCGGGCGTGCGCACCTCCATCACGATGCCGCCCTTGAAGTCGATGCCCTTCTCGAGCCCCGGGTAGAAGGCGCCGATCAGCGAGGCGCTGGAGAGCACGGCCGAGACGATCAGCCCCGCCCGCGCCCCCCTCATGAAGGCGATGTTGGTCTTGTCGGGCACCAGGCGGAACAGGGGCCGCGCCAGGCGCTGCAGCAGCGTCATGCCCGGGCGCGTCACCACCGGAAGCTCCTTCGGCTTCCGCGCGCGGTACCACCAGACGACCATGAGGCGCGTGAGCACGGTGGCCGTCCACATCTGCACCACCGTGCCGATGGCGACCGTCACCGCGAAGCCCTTCACCGGCCCCGAGCCGAAGCCGTAGAGGAAGGCCATGGCGATGAGGTTCGTCAGGTTCGCGTCCAGGATGGTGCCCGAGGCCCGGGTGTAGCCCGCCTCCAGCGCGTTGATCGGGCTGCGGCCGTTCTGCACCTCCTCGCGGATGCGCTCGTTGATCAGGATGTTGGCGTCGAGCGCCGTGCCCAGCGTCAGCACGATGCCCGCGATGCCGGGCAGCGTCAGCGTCGCCTCCAGCAGCGACATGCAGGCCAGCAGCAGCACGATGTTGACGAACAGCGCGATGTTGGCGAACCAGCCGAACAGCCCGTAGGCCAGCCCCATGTAGAGGAAGACGAAGGCGGTGCCGACCGCGAGGCTGATCATGCCCGCGCGGATCGCGTCCTCGCCGAGCTCGGGGCCCACGGTGCGCTCCTCGACCACGGTCAGCGGCGCGGGCAAGGCGCCCGCGCGCAGCAGCACCGCGAGGTCGTTCGCCGTGCGCACGGTGAAGTTGCCGCTGATCTGCCCGCGCCCGCCGGTGATCGGCTCGCGGATCACCGGGGCGGTGATCACCTTCTCGTCGAGCACGATGGCGAAGGGCCGGCCGACATTCGCGCGCGTCACCTCGGCGAAGCGCCGCGTGCCCACGGAATCGAAGCTGAAGTTCACCACCCACTCGCCCGTGCGCGGATCCTGCGCCGCGCGCGCGTCGGAAAGGTTCGCGCCATCCACCTCCACGCGCCGGCGCACCGCATAGCGCTCGCCCTCGCGCTCGCCGGGCAGGAACATCACCCCGGGCGGCGCGACGGGCGAGGCGAGGTTGGCCGTCTCGTCCAGCAGGTGGAAGGTCATGCGCGCGGTGCGGCCCAGCAGGTCCTTGATGCGCTGCGGGTCCTGCACGCCGGGCAGCTGCACCAGGATGCGGTTCTGCCCCTGGCGGGCGATCAGCGCCTCCGCCACCCCCGTCTCGTCAATGCGCCGGCGCACGATCTCGATGGACTGCTCCACCGCGCTGGTGGCCTTGGCGCGCAGCCCCGCCTCGGTGACGGTGGCGGTGAGCAGCCCATCCGGGGTGATCGCCACCTCGATGTCCGGCACCTGGCCGCCGCCCGAGACCTGCACGGGGTTGGCGAGCTCGCGCAAGATGCGCAGCGCCGCCTCGCGCTGGGCGGGCTCGGTGATGCGCAGCTGGATGCGCCGCTGCTCGGGCTGGGCGGTCAGGCCCGTGTAGGCGATGCGCGGGCTGGCCTGCGTCATGCCGCGGCGCGTGCCCTCCACCAGGTTCTCCAGCCGCTCGCGCATCAGCACGGAGGTGTCCACCTCGAGCAGCAGGTAGGAACCGCCGCGCAGGTCGAGCCCAAGGGCGATCTGGCGCAGGGGAAACCACTCGGGGAAGGCGGCGCGCGGGAAGAGGTTGGGCAGGCTCACCAGGAAGCCGGCGAGGCAGACCAGCAGGATGGCCGCGGTCTTCCACCGCGCGAAATACATCATCTCGAATACGGTCCCGATCAGGCTGGGCGGAACATGACGAGGGGGAGGGGGGGATGCAAGCCTCGCGCGGACGGGCTACGCCCCCGGCCCATGAGCCTCAGAATCGGTGTTCTCGGCGCGGGGCATTTCGGCCGCTTCCACGCGCTCAAGCTCGCGGCCTCTCCGCGCGCCGTCCTCGCCGGCCTGCACGACCCCGACCATGCCCGGGCGGCGCGGGTGGCGGCCGAGGCCGGCTGCCCGGCGCTGGAGTTGGAGACGCTGATCGCGGCCTCGGATGCGCTGATCATCGCGACCCCCACGCGCCACCACGCGCGGCTGGCCACGCTGGCCCTGGAGGCGGGGCGGGATGTGCTGGTGGAAAAGCCCATCACCGCCACGCGCGAGGAGGCGGAGGCCCTGATCGCGCTGGCCGCCCGGCGCGGCCGGGTGCTGATGGTGGGGCAGATCGAGCGCCATTCGGCGGCCATCCGCACCCTGCGCGCGCACCTCTCCGGCCGGCGCCTGATGGCGCTGGAGGCGGTGCGCGTCGCGCCCTTCCGCCCGCGCGGCCTCGATGTCTCGGTCGTGCTCGACCTGATGATCCATGACCTCGACCTGCTGCTCTCGCTGCTTCCCGCCCCGCTCGTCGAGGTGCGGGCGGTGGGCGGGCGCGTGGCCAGCCCCAACACGGACTGGGCGGTGGCGCAGCTGCGCTTCGCCGACGGCGCCCAGGCCCAGGTGAGCGCGAGCCGCGTGGCGGTGGGGCTGGAGCGGCGGCTGCGTGCCCTCGGGCCCGAGGGAGAGCTGCGCGTGGATTTCCTCGGCCGCAGCCTCGAATTCCTGGCTCCCGGGGGCGAGCTGCCGGCGGAGCACATGCCGGGCTGGGGCATCACCCGCCGCTCCTGGACCGAGCACGACAGTCTGCAGGCGGAGCAGGCCGCCTTCATCGCCGCCATCCTCGACGGCGCCCCCTACGAGGCCACGGGGGCGCAGGGCCTCGCGGCACTGGACGCGGCGCTGCGGGTCGAGGCGGCGCTGGGCTGAGGCGGGCGCCTCACTCCCACTCGATCGTCCCCGGCGGCTTGGAGGTGATGTCGTAGGTCACGCGGTTGATGCCGCGCACCTCGTTGACGATGCGGTTCGCCACCCGCGTCAGGAAGCCCATGTCGAAGGGATAGACATCGGCCGTCATGCCGTCGGTGCTGGTCACGGCGCGCAGGGCGCAGGCCTGGTCATAGGTGCGGCCATCGCCCATCACGCCCACGGTGCGCACCGGCAGCAGCACGGCGAAGGCCTGCCAGATCGCGTCATAGAGGCCGGCGGTGCGGATTTCCTCGAGGAAGATGGAGTCCACGCGCCGCAGCAGATCGGCCTTCTCGCGCGTCACCTCGCCCGGGATGCGGATGGCGAGCCCCGGGCCGGGGAAGGGGTGGCGGCCCACGATCTCCTCGGGCAAGCCGAGCTCGCGCCCCAGCGCGCGCACCTCGTCCTTGAACAGCTCGCGCAGCGGCTCGACGAGGCGCATGCGCATCCCCTCCGGCAGGCCGCCCACATTGTGGTGCGACTTGATGGTGACCGACGGCCCGCCGGTGGCCGAAACACTCTCGATCACGTCCGGATAGAGCGTGCCCTGGGCGAGGAAATCCGCGCCGCCGAGCCTGTTCTGCTCCTCTTCGAACACCTCGACGAACAGCCGGCCTATGGTCTTGCGCTTGGCCTCGGGGTCGGTGACGCCGGAGAGTTGGCCGAGGAAGAGGTCGGAGGCGTCGCGATGCACGAGGCGGATGTTGAGGCGCTCGCGGAAGGTGCGCAGCACCTGCTCGGCCTCGCCCGCGCGCATCAGCCCGTGGTCCACGAAGATGCAGGTGAGCTGGTCGCCGACCGCCTCGTGGATCAGCACCGCCGCCACCGAGGAGTCCACGCCGCCGGAAAGGCCGCAGACCACGCGGCCCTGGCCCACCTGGGCGCGGATGCGCGCGATGGCCTCGGCGCGGTAGGCGCCCATGGTCCAGTCCCCCGCGCAGCCGCAGATGCCGTGCGAGAAGTTGCGCAGCAGCGCCGCCCCGTGGGGCGTGTGCACCACCTCGGGGTGGAACTGCACGCCGTAGAAGCGGCGCGCGTCGTCGGCGATGGCGGCATAGGGCGCGCCCTCGCTGACCGCGACCGCGCGGAACCCCTCGGGCAGCCGGCTCACCCGGTCGCCATGGCTCATCCACACCTGCTCGCGCGCGCCGGGGGCCCAGACGCCGCGCGTGAGCGCGCTCTCGCCCACCACCTCGACGAAGGCGCGGCCGAACTCGCGGTGCTCGGAGCCCTCGACGCGCCCGCCGAGCTGCGCGGCCATGGTCTGCTGGCCGTAGCAGATGCCGAGCACCGGCACGCCCAGGGTGAAGACGGCCTCGGGCGCGCGGGGGCTCTCGCCCTCGGTGACGCTGGCCGGGCCGCCGGAGAGGATGATGCCCTTGGGCGCGAAGGCGCGGATGCGCGCCTCGGGGGCGCGGTTGTAGGGCCAGATCTCGCAATAGACGCCGGATTCGCGCAGGCGCCGGGCGATGAGCTGCGTCACCTGGCTGCCGAAGTCGAGGATGAGGAGGCGGTCGTGGTGCTGGGCCATGACGGGCAGCAGCACGCCCGCGCGCCCGCCGTCAAGACGCGGCGCGGGGCCTAGCGCGGCAGGCGCGTCACCGCCGTCGCGCTGAGCAGGGTGTGGATGGGCGCCCAGGCATAGGCGAGCTGCACCAGGGGCTGGCCGGCGAAGCGGATGGTCTCGCGCGCCGCCAGCCGCGCACCCAGCCGCGCGTAGAACCAGCGCGAGGGGTTGGCCTCGAGAACCCAGGCGAAGGCCGATTGCGCGCCGAGGGAGGCGAGGTGCGAGGCGATGGCGCGCATCATCCGCCGCCCCACCCCGCGCCCCTGCACGTCATCGAGCAGGTAGAGCGTCTCCACCTCCCCCTCCGCGATGCCGGGTCGGCGCGCCAACCCGCCTGTGACGAAGCCGACGATGCCGGGGCCAGTGGGCTCGAACCCGTCGGCCACCGCGACGAAGGCGGCATGGCCGCCGGGCCGTTGGAGGATGGCTTGCTCATAGGCCGCGGCCTCGCGCAGCGCCGAGAGGCCGGCGAGGTAGTCCGCCGGCAGGATGCCGGCATAGGCGCTGCGCCAGGCGGCCAGATGCACCTGCGCCATGGCGGACGCGTCCGCCGCCCGGGCGCGGCGGATGGTGATCATGCCGCCCGTTCCAGCACGGCGGCGAAGAAACCGTCCGTGCCGTGCGCGGCCGGGGAGAGGGCAAGATGCGGCCCGGGGCAGGGCGGGGCGCCGGGCAGCCCCGCCTCGGCCCAGGCGCGCGCGAGCGGCACGGCGCGGAACCCGGGATGGCGCGCGAGGAAGGCCTCGACCTGCATCTCATCCTCCTCCGGCAGCAGCGAGCATGTCGCGTAGACGAGCCTACCCCCGGGCCGCACCAGTTGGGCCGAGGTGTCGAGAATTTCACCCTGCTTGGTGAGGAGTTCCTGAAGATCCTCCGCACCCAGCCGGGTGCGCGCGTCGGGGTTGCGCCGCCAGGTGCCGGTGCCGCTGCAGGGCGCGTCCACCAGCACGCGGTCGAAGGCGCCGGCGCGACGCTTCGCCCAGCGGTCGCCAGGGGTGAGGAGATGGGTCTCGGCATTGTGCACGCCCGCCCGGCGCAGCCGCTTCAGCGCCCCCGCGAGGCGCGGGGCCGAGACATCGCAGGCGGTGATGCGGCCCCGGTTCTCCATGTCGGCGGCCATGGCCAGCGTCTTGCCCGCCGCGCCCGCGCAATAGTCCACGACGCGCATGCCCGGCCGGGCGCCGACCAGGGCGGCGATGAGCTGGCTGCCCTCGTCCTGCACCTCCACCAGCCCGGCGCGGAAGGCGGCGCCCGCGGTCACCGGCGCACGCCCCCGCAGCCGCAGCCCCTGCGGGGCGAAGGGCGTGGGCTCGGGGGCGAAGCCCTCGGCCGCCAGCGCCGCCCGGGCCGCCTCGCGCGTCGCGCGCAGCCGATTGACGCGCAGGTCGAGCGGCGCGCCCTGCTCCAGCGCCGCCGCCTCCTCCGCGAGGCGCGGGCCGAAGCGGGCGGCAAGGCCGGGCAGCGCCCAGGGGGGGAGGTTGAGGCGCACGCCCTCGGGCATCTCCTTGCCGATCAGGGGCTTGCCGGCGAGGGCCTGAGCCAGGCGCTGCTCCTCGGGCTCCAGCGCGCCCGCACCATAACGCCCGCCTGCGAAGCGCCGCGCGGCGGCCGCAGGGGTGAGCCCCTCGACCAGCAGCAGATGCGCGAGCGCGAGCCGCCGCGGCGTGGGCCGCGCGCCCAGCCCCGCCAGCCACCAGTCGAGGCGCAGGCGCTGGCGCAGCACCCCCCAGGCGAGGTCGGAGACGGCGCGGCGATCGCTCCCGCCAATGTAGCGGCGGGCGCGGAAGAACTCGGCCGCGATGGCGTCCGCCGGGCGGCGGGGCGCCTCGAGGGTGGCGTGCAGCAGGTCGATCGCGGCGGCGAGGCGCCCTTCGGGGGTCATGGGGGTGGTCCGCGGAGAGGGGGCGCGCGGCGGCGCCGGAGGAGGCAGCCTCTGCCGGAATCCGCGGCGCGGGCAAGCCCGGGCGGTCGGGGGCGGCCTGCCTTCCGCGCGGCTTGTGGCGGGGCGGCAAAGCGGTTAGGCGGGCCGCATGGAGCTGAACCAGGCCACCGTGTCGGTGGAGGGGCCGGGCGGCGTCGTCCGCTTTTCCAACCGTCTTCCCATCGCGCTGATCGCCGGCCCCTGCCAGATGGAGTCGCGCGCGCATGCGCTGGAGACGGCCTCCGCGCTGCGCGAGATCGCCGCGCGGCGGGGCATCGGCCTCGTCTACAAGACGAGCTTCGACAAGGCGAACCGCACCTCGGGCCGCGCCGCGCGGGGCATGGGGCTCGCCGCGGCGCTGCCGGTCTTCGCCGAGATCCGCGAGACGCTCGGCCTGCCCGTGCTGACCGACGTGCACGAGCCGGCGCAATGCGCCCCGGTGGCCGAGGTGGTGGACGTGCTGCAGATCCCGGCCTTCCTCTGCCGGCAGACCGACCTCCTGCTCGCGGCGGCGGCGACGGGGCGGGCGGTGAACGTCAAGAAGGGCCAGTTCCTCGCCCCCTGGGACATGAAGCACGTGGCGGCGAAGATCACCGAGGCCGGCAACGGGCGCGTGCTTCTGACCGAGCGCGGCGCCTCCTTCGGCTACAACACGCTGGTTTCCGACATGCGCGCCCTGCCGATCATGGCGCGCGAGACGGGCCTGCCCGTGATCTTCGACGCGACGCATTCCGTGCAGCAGCCGGGCGGGCAGGGGGCGGCTTCGGGCGGGCAGCGGGAGTTCGTGGAAACCCTGGCGCGGGCGGCGGTGGCGGTGGGCGTCGCGGGGCTCTTCATCGAGACGCACCAGGACCCTGACCGCGCCCCCTCGGACGGGCCGAACATGGTGCCGCTCTCCGCCTTCGAGGGACTTCTGGCGCGGCTGCAGGCCCTGGACGCGCTGGTGAAGGGCTTCGATGCCTGAGGACTTGGCCGCGGTCGCGGCGCGGCGCGCCACGCTGGCGCGCACGGTGGCGCTGGAGGCGGAGGGGCTGCAGGCGCTGCATGCCGCGCTGGCGGGGGAGGTCGGCGCCGCGCTGCTGCGCGCGGTGGCGCTGATCCTCGACCGCCCGGGGCGGGTGATCGTCACCGGCATGGGCAAGTCGGGCCATGTCGGGCGCAAGATCGCGGCGACCCTGGCCTCGACCGGCACGCCCGCGCATTTCGTCCATCCCGCCGAGGCGAGCCACGGCGATCTCGGCATGATCGGGCCGGAGGATGCGGTGCTTGCCCTCTCCTGGTCGGGCGAGGCGCCGGAACTCGCCGACATCATCGCCTATGCGCAGCGCTTCCGGGTGCCGCTGATCGCGCTGACCTCGCGGGCGGAGAGCACGCTCGGTCGCGCCGCCGATCCCTGCATCGCCCTGCCGCGCATGCCGGAGGCCTGCCCGAACGGGCTCGCCCCCACCACCAGCACGACCATGCAGCTCGCGGCGGGCGATGCGCTGGCGATGTGTCTGCTCGAGGCGCGGGGCTTCTCGCCCGAGCGCTTCCGGGACTTCCACCCGGGCGGGAAGCTCGGCGCACGGCTCAAGCGCGCGCGGGACCTGATGCATACCGGCGCGGAGCTGCCGCTGGTGCCGCTCGGCGCCACCTTGCAGCAGGCGATCATCGAGATGACGCGCGGCCGCTTCGGCGTCACCGGGGTGCTGGATTCGGAGGGGCGGCTCGCGGGGCTGCTGACGGATGGCGACCTGCGCCGCGCCTTTCAGCGCGCGCTCGGCCTCGACAGCCCCGTGGAGGCGGCCATGACGCGCACGCCGCGCACCGCGCCGCCCGAGGCCTGGGCCGCCGACCTGCTCGCGGAAATGAACGAGCGCAAGATCACGAGCCTGTTCGTGGTGGAGGAGGGGCGGCCGGTCGGCATCCTCCACCTCCACGACCTGCTGCGCGCCGGGGTGGCGTGAGCTGGCCGGACCGCGCGGCGCTCGAGCGTCAGCAGGTCTGGATCTATCTCGCCGCCACGCTGCTCGGTCTTGCCGCGGGGGCGGCGGCGCCCGGGGTGACGGCCCTCGCCGAGGCGCTGCTCTGGCCCGTCCTGGCGCTGCTGCTGCTCGCCACCTTCAGCCAGGTGCCGCTGACCCACATCGCCGAGGCGGCGCGCGATGCGCGGCTGCTGGCGGCGCTGCTCATCGGCAACTTCCTGCTGGCGCCGCTGCTCGTCGCCCTGCTCTGGCCGCTGGTGCCGGCCGATCCGGCCATCCGCCTCGGCGTGCTGCTGGTGCTGCTGCTGCCTTGCACCGACTGGTCCATCACCTTCACCCATCTCGCGCGCGGGAACACGGCGGGGCTGATCGCGGCGGTGCCCCTGCTGCTGCTGGCGCAGATGCTGCTCCTGCCGGCCTATCTCTGGCTCTTTCTCGGCTCGGGCGAGCTCGGGGCGCTGCCGGCGGGGCGGCTGCTGCTGGTCTTCGGCCTGCTGATCGCCGCACCGCTCGGGCTGGCCTGGCTGCTGGAGCGCTGGGCGGAGCGCGCGCCGGCGGGGGCCAGGGTGGTGCGGGCCATGGGGGCGGCGCCGGTGCCGCTGCTCGCCCTCGTGGTGTTCCTCATCGCGCTCGGCCAGGGCGGGGTGCTGGCGGGGGCGCTCGAGGGGCTCGCAGCGGTGGCGGGGGTGTTCGTGCTCTTCCTTCTGGGGGCGCTCGGCCTCGGCCTCGGGCTGGCGCGGGCCCTGCGGCTGGGGGCGGCCTCGGGGCGGGCGGTGGTGTTCAGCCTGGGCACGCGCAACTCCTTCGTGGTGCTGCCGCTCGCGCTGGCGCTGCCGGCGGAATGGGCGCTGGCGGCGCTGGTGATCGTGCTGCAATCGCTGGTGGAGCTGCTGGGGATGCTGCTCTTCCTGCGGCTGGTGCCGCGGCTGCTGCCGGCGGGGCGGTGAGGGGGCGGCGGCGGCCGGTCAGCCGATGATGCGCCGGCGCAGCGCGGCCGCGGCCTGCTCCACCGCCACCACCAGCAGCAGGATCGCGAGGATCGAGGCCGCGGCCTCGGCGTAGTTGAACAGGTCCATCGCGACCTTCAGCTCCATCCCGATCCCGCCCGCGCCGACGAGCCCCAGCACCACGCCGCCGCGCGTCGCCTTCTCGAGGCAGAACAGGCTGGTCGCCACCATGGAGGGCAGGGCGGCCGGCAGCACGGCGGCCATCAGCAGCCCCGATCGGGGGGCGCCGGCCGCCGCCAGCGCCTCCTGCGGCCCCTTGTCCTGTTCCTCCATCGCCTCGGCGAAGAAGCGGGCGGCGTAACCCATCGTGTCCACCATCAGCGCGAGGGTGCCCGCGAAGGGACCGAGGCCCACCGCCACCACGAAGAGCAGCGCCCAGACGAGGTCCGGCACGGTGCGGAACAGCGCGATCAGCGACCGCGCCGCCGCGCGCAGCGGCCAGGAGGGGGTGAGCGCGCGGCAGGCCAGCACCGCCAGTGGCACCGAGAGCAGCACGCCGAGCAGCGTGCCCGCCAGGGCCATGTGGAAGGTCTCGATCAGCGAGGCCAGCACCCGGTCCCAGCGGTCATGCGCGGGCGGCAGCATCTCGCCCAGGATGCGCGCCATCTGCGGCAGCCCGGCCCAGAGCTCGGCGAGCGAGAAGCCCACCCCCTGGAAGGAGGAGAGGACGAGCGCCGCCGCCCCCACGAGCAGGGCGAAGGCGAGGGGCGAGGGCCGCTCGAGCCGGGGCGGGGCGGGGCGATCAGTCAAAGAAGCGCTCCAGAGCCCCGGGCACCGCTGCCGCGGCCGGGCTGTCGAGCACCACGGCGCCCGCGCGCAGCCCGACGATGCGGTCGGCGAAGGCGATGGCGTGCTCCATGTGGTGGGTGGTGAACAGCACGGTGATGCCGCGCTGACGCGCCAGCGCGGCGAGCAGCCCCATCACCTCGCGCCCCGCCGCGGGGTCGAGGGAGGCGACCGGCTCATCGGCCAGGATCATCTCGGGGCGCTGCATCAGGGCGCGCGCGATCGCCACCCGCTGGGACTGCCCGCCGGAGAGCGCATCGGCCCGCCGCAGCGCGAGCGGGGCGAGGCCCACCTCCGCGAGGCAGCGCATCGCCTCGGCGCGCAGCGCGGGCGGAGAAAGCGCCTGGTGCCAGGCCCGCGCGCCCTCCCGCGCGATGGCCCCGTGCACGACGTTGGAGAGCGCAGAGAGGCGTGGCACCAGGTTGTGGCGCTGGAAGACGAAGCCGACGCGCGCGCGCAGCCGGCGCAGCGCCCGACCGCGCAGCCGCCGCGCGTCCTGGCCCAGGATCTCGACGGAGCCGGCATCGGGCTCGACCAGGCGCAGCAGGCAGCGCAGCAGGGTGGATTTGCCCGCGCCGTTCGCGCCGATCAGCGCGCAGAGCTCGCCGCGCGGCACGCTGAGCCGCACGCCCCGCAGCACCTCGGTCGCGCCGAAGCGCTTGACCAGCCCCTCGATGCGGATGTCGTCGGGGCCGGGCGGCGGGGCGGCCGCCGGCGCCGCGACGGTCAGGGTCGCGCTCAATTCCCGACGAAGTCGGCGAATTGCGGCTGGCCGATGGTGCGGTACATGGCGCGCACGTAGTTGTAGTCGGCGTCGCGCGGCGTGGGCAGGAACACCCCGCCCAGGTATTTCTGGTTGTTCTCGGTGGCGGTCAGCGCGCGCCACATCTCGGCGGGGTTGTCCACGAAGACGCGGCGCACCGCCTCGATGGTCTCGGCCGGCACATGCGGGCCGGCCACCATCACGTCGTCCGGCAGGTCGCGGCCGCGGGCGATGACGCGCAGCGGCAGGTCGGGGAAGCGCTGGCGGAGCTGCTGGACATCGGTGTGGTTCACGGCGATGGCCGCGATGTCGCCGCGGCGCAGCCCCTCGATGGCGAGGTTGCGCGAGACGTGCATGGGCTGGATGTCGCGGCGCGGATCGAGGCCATGGTCGGCCAGCAGCTGCATCGGGCCGAGATGGCGGCTGGTGGAGCCGACATCGCCGAAGGCCACGCGCCGCCCGCGCAGGTCGGCCGGCGTCTGGAACTCGCTGCGGGCGAGCACGACGATGTTCGAGAAGTAGTCGGGCCGCTGGAAGGTGACCACGGGAATGGCCTGGGTGCGCTGGCGGAAGACGACATATTCCGAGGGGCCGGTCAGCACGAAGTCCACGCGGCGGGCGTTCAGCGCCTCGACCGCGGCGGTGCGGCTGTTCACGGGGAAGAAGCGCAGCTCCATCCCCGACAGGCGCTGGAAGGCCTCGCGGAAGGGGCCGAAATCGCGCTGCAGCTCCTCGAGCCCCGGCACATCGGTGATGGCGAGGGAGACGCTGCGCGGCTGGGCCGAGGGCGCGGCGAGCGGCAGGGCGGCGAGGACGGCGGCGAACGCGGCGCGGCGGAGCATGTGGTCATCCCCTGCGGAAACGGCCGCAAAGGCTATCGCGCTTCGGTAACGGTCCGGCGGCAGACGGGCGACGATCTCGTGTCACTCCGCGGCCGCCGCGCCGGGGGGGAGGCCGGCCCCTCAATACCCCTCGCGCAGCAGCGGGAAGGCGCTGTGCACATGCGGCCACAGCACGGGCGGCGCGCCGCGGTGCACATGGCCGCGCGTCAGTTCGCCGAAGCGGGTCACGCCGGTGAGGCCGAGCGCCTTGATGCACTCGTCTTCCAGGATCTCGAGCAGCCGCGTCACGCCGGCCGCGCCCTCGGCGGCCAGGCCGTAGAGATAGAGCCGCCCGAGCCCCACCCAGTCCGCGCCGAGCGCGATGGCCTTCACGATGTCGGTTCCGCGCGAGAAGCCGCCATCCACCATGATCCTGGCCCGGCCGGCCACCGCCTCCACCACCTCGGGCAGCACGTCGAGCGAGCCGCGCCCGCCATCGAGCTGCCGCCCGCCATGGTTGGAGACGTAGATCACCTCGACCCCGTGCTCGACCGCCAGCGCCGCGTCCTCGGCCGTGCCGATGCCCTTGAGGATGAGGGGGATGCGGTGCTTCTCCTTGAAGCGCGCCACCTCGCGCCAGGACAGCGCGGCCTGGTGGTCCATGCCCGTGTTCGCCGCCCGCCAGGTCTTGACGAAGCGCTTGGCGATGTCGCGCTCGCGGCGCGAGTAGTGGGCCGTGTCCACGGTGATGCAGAAGGCGTCATAGCCGGCATCCATGGCGCGCCGCACATGCTCGTCCACGAAGGCGTCGCCGCCGCGCACGTAGAGCTGGAACACGCGCGGGCCCGAGGCCGCCTCGGCCGCCGCCTCCAGCCCGGGCTGCGTCACGCTGCTCAGCATGAAGGGCACGCCGAAGGCGCCCGCCCCGCGCGCCACGCTCGCCCCGCCGCCCCGGTCGAAGGATTCGAGCGAGCCCACGGGGGCGAGGAACACCGGCAGGCGGATGCGGCGGCCGAAGAACTCCGCGCTCGGGTCCACCTGCGAGACATCATTGAGGACGCGGGGCCGCAGCGCCACCGTGTCGATGGCGAGGCGGTTGCGCGCCAGCGTCGTCTCCGTCTCCGTCCCGCCCACCAGGTAGTCCCAGATGTTGGCGTTGAGCTTGAGCTTGGCCGCCTTCACGAACTCGTGCAGGCAGAGATACTTGCCGCCGTCCAGCTCGTTCGCGTTCAGCCTGTCGCTCATGCGTGCCCCCTCCCGTTCCGCAGCGACGCTAGGCGCGCCATCATGGCGGGGCAAGGGAAGGAGGCATGCGATGCGCTACAGGCAGCGGCGCGAAAAGGCGCGGGCGGTGCTGGAGGGGAGCGCCTGCGTCCACCCCGCCTCGGTGCATGACCCGCTCTCGGCGCGCATCGCCGAGGAGCTCGGCTTCGAGCTCGGCATGTTCGCCGGCAGCACGGCGGCGCTGGCCATTCTCGGCGCGCCGGACCTGATCCTCATCACGCTGAGCGAGTTCGTCGAGCAGTGCCGCCGCATCACCCGCGCGGCCGAGCTCCCCCTCGTGGTGGACGCGGACCACGGCTACGGCAACGCGCTCAACGTGATGCGCACGGTCGAGGAGCTCGAGCAGGCCGGCATCGCCGCCCTTTCCATCGAGGATACGGAGCTGCCGCGCCCCTTCGCCGCGGGCGAGCCGCGCCTCATCCCCCTCGAGGAGGGGGTGGGCAAGATGCGCGCCGCGGTGGCCGCCCGCATCGACCCGGGGCTGGCCATCTTCGCCCGCACCGGGGCGATGGGCGTCAGCGGCCTCGAGGACGCGCTCGCGCGCATCCGCGCCTACAACGCGACGGGGGTGGATGGCATCTTCCTCACCGGGGTGCGCAGCCGCGCCGAGCTGGACGCGGCGGCCGAGGCGGCGCGGCTGCCGCTCGTGCTCGGCACCCTGACCGACGAGATCAGCGACCGCGCCTACCTCGCAAGCCGGGGCGTGCGCATCGCCCTGCAGGGCCATGCCCCGAGCCAGGCCGCGGCGCAGGCCATCCACGCCACGCTCAAGGCGCTGCGCGAGGGGGTGCGCCCGGCCGATCTGCCGGGGCTGCCGCCCAGGGGCGCCATGGCGCGCTGGACGCGCGAGGCGGATTGGGCCGAGGCGACTGCGCGCTTCCTCGGCCGCTAGGCAGGCCGCAGCGTCAGAAGACGAAGCGCGGCGGGGCGGCGAAGCCGGGCAGGGGGTCGGCCAGGGTTTCGAACAGCGCCGTCTCGCCGAAGCCGCCGCCGGCGCGGCGCAGCAGCAGCGCCTCGCACAGCCGTCCTTCCTTCACGCGCAGGCAGGCGAGGCGGCCGCCCTCGGCCATCTGGTCAAGCACGGGGCGGGGGATGCGCGCCACCGCGCCGTCGATCAGCATCACGCGATAGGGCGCGCCGGGCGCATGGCCCTGGGCGGGGTCGCCCGCGAGGAACTCCGGGCGGTTCTCCCGCAGCGCGAGGTCGCAGGCTTGGCGGGCGAGACTGCGCAACCCCTCCTCCTGCTCGACGGCGGTGACGAGCAGCCCCATGCGGGCGAGCAGCGCCGCCGCATAGCCCGTGCCGGAAGCGAGCACCAGCGCGCGGTCCCCGGGCTGCGGCGCCAGCGCCTGGATCAGCCGCGCCTGCACCATCGGGATCAGCATGGCGCGCCCGGCGCCGAGAGGCAGCGGCGCATCCGCGTAGGCGCGATGGCGCAGCGCCGGGGGGACGAAGCGCTCGCGCGGCACCTCGCGCATCGCCCCGATCAGCAGCGGGTCGTTGACGCCGGTGGGCGTCACCTGCCCGTCCACCATCAGGCGGCGGGCGGT
The DNA here is from genome assembly GCA_026414745.1 of Roseococcus sp. Taxonomy (GTDB): domain Bacteria; phylum Pseudomonadota; class Alphaproteobacteria; order Acetobacterales; family Acetobacteraceae; genus Roseococcus. Next base: position 53,544 of record JAOAIK010000038.1, on the reverse strand, counting down.
GTCGAAATCCTCCGCCGCGAGGGAGTGCGTCGCGACGCTCTGCGCTGCGATCATGGGTGTCCTGCCTGTCCTCGGCGCCGGTTATAGGCCGCGGATGCATGGCGTGAAAGCCGCGCCGTGCCTTGACCCGCGCGCCCCGCCGCCCGATACAGGGCGCCGGTGGTCCGATGGCCGAGTGGTCAGGCAAGGGTCTGCAAAACCCTCTACGGCGGTTCGATTCCGCCTCGGACCTCCAGCTCCCGCTCCGCCATGACCCTCTGCCCGTCGTCCGCGCGCCTGTCTTGCCCGCGCGGTGAGGGGCCGGGCCGGCGCGATCAGCGGCCATCCGGGCCTCCGTTGCGCTCCCCGGAGGCCTCTGCTACAGGCCCGGCGGCAGGCGATCCGGCGTGGCGCAGCGGTAGCGCAGCGGACTGTTAATCCGTTGGTCGTTGGTTCGAATCCAACCGCCGGAGCCAGCCCTCACCCCGACACCCCGGCTCTTCCCGAGGGCGTCGCCGCGCTCACAGCGCGCGCAGCGCCGCGCAGACCCGCTCCACCTGCGCGTCCGTCAACTCGGGATACATGGGCAGGCTGAACACCTCGCGCGCAGCGCGCTCCGTCTCGCTGCAGGCGGCCGGACCGAGCGCCACCCGGCCGGCATAGGCGGGCTGCATGTGCACCGGCACGGGGTAGTGGATGCCCGTGCCGATGCCGCACGCCCTGAGCCGCGCCATGAGCGCATCGCGCTCGGGGTGCCGGAGCACATAGAGGTGGAACACGTGCTCCGCCTCCCGGCGCCGCAGCGGCGGCGCAAGGCCCGTGCCGGCGAGCACCGCGTCATAAGCCGCCGCGATGGCGCGCCGCCGCGCGTTCTGCGCGTCGAGATGCCGCAGCTTCACCCGCAGGATCGCCGCCTGGATCTCGTCGAGGCGGGAGTTCACGCCCACCATGTCGCTCACATAGCGCTGCCGCCAACCATATTGCCGGATGGCGCCGATGCGCGCGGCGAGGTCGGGATCGGCGCTGGCCAGCACCCCGCCATCGCCCAGCGCGCCGAGATTCTTGGTGGGATAGAGGCTGAAGGCGGCCGCCGCCCCGAAGGTGCCGAGCTTGCGCCCCTGCCACAGCGCGCCGTGGCACTGCGCGCAGTCCTCGATCAGCGCCACGCCCGCGCGCGCGCAGGCGGCGGCGATGCGGCCGAGATCCGCCGCCTGCCCATAGAGATGCACGGGAATGACGGCGCGGATGGGCGGCAGGCCGGGCGGCGGGGCGGCGAGCACCGCCTCGAGCTCTGCCGGGTCCATGGTGTAGGTGCCGGGCTCGATGTCGAGCAGCAGCGGCGTGGCCCCGGCCATCTCGATGGCCGCGACGGTGGCCACCGCCGTGTGGCTCACCGTCACCACCGTGCTGCCCGGCCCGATGCCCAGGCCGCGCAGGATGAGCATGAGCGCGTCCGTGCCGTTGGCGCAGCCCACCGCGTGCTGCCCCTCGCCGAGCCAGGCGGCGAACTCTGCCTCGAAGGCCTCGCCCTCGCGGCCGAGAATGTACCAGCCCGAGGCGAGGGCGCGCGCCACCGCCGCGTCGATCTCGCCCTGCAGCGCGCGATAGCCCGCGCCCGGATCGGCGAAGGGAAGCAGGGGCGGGGGCGCGGTCATGGGCGTGTCCTCAGAAGGCGTAGTCGGCGAAGCGTTCGCGGAACCAGGCGAGGGACCGGCGCAGCCCCTCCTCGAGCGGCACCAGCGGCGCCCAGCCCGTGGCGGCGCGGAAGGCGCGGTCGTCGGCGTGGTAGCTGCCGATGTCGATGGGCGCGCGGTCGGGCGGGAACTCGCGCGTCTCGAACCGCCCGCGTCCGCCATTGGCGGCGATCAGCAGATGGGCGAGGTCGAGCAGCGAGATGGGCGGGGCGCCGCCCAGGTTGAACACGCGCCCCGCCACCTGCGGCCTGTGCGCCTGCTCGGCCGCCAGCAGGAAGGCGCGCGTCACGTCGTCCACATAGGCGAGGTCGCGCAGCTGGGATCCGCCCCACACCTCGAAGGGCGCATCCTCCAGCACGCGGCGGATCCAGATGCCAAGGAAGGTCTGCCGTGCATCGGCGATGCGCAGGCGCGGGCCGTAGCAGTTGGTCAGCCGCAGCGACACCACGGGCCGGCCGAGCACACGGTTCTCGAGCAGCCAGTACTGCTCGCCCGCCCATTTGCTGACGCCATTGGCGTCCGGCGGGTTCACCGGGTGGAACTCGTCGACGGGCAGGGTGAGGGGGCGGCCGTAGAACTGGCGGGTGGAGGCATGCACCACCGTGGCCTGCGGCGCCACCTCGCGCATCACCTGAACGAGGCGCACCTGCGCCACCGCGTTGATGGCGAGGTCCGCCACGGGGTCCTTCTGTCCGCCCATGTGGCTGGTCTGCGCCGCCATGTTGAACAGCACCTCCACGCCCTGGCAGAGCGAGTGCAGCTCGGTCTCGCGCAGATCGCCGCGCACCAGCATCACGCCCGCGCCCTCCAGGTTCGCGGGGTTGGCGCCGCCTTCGGGCAGCATGGCGTCGAGGGCGGTGACGCGCGCGCCGAGGCCGGCCAGCGCATGACAGAGATTGGAGCCGAGGAAGCCCGCCCCGCCGGTGACGAGGACGCGGCGGCGGCGCCAGAAATCGGGGGAACCGAGGGTCAAGGGCGGAGATCCGTGCGAAGCCGCGTCCCTGTAGCATCCTCCTCATTGGGGCCAAAACCGGGCTTGCGCCCGTCATTCCCGCGGCGCAGCCCCTCGGTGTGGCTGCGCATGATCTCGGCGAAGCCGAAGAGGAGGAGGAGCTGCCCCAGCACCATCTGCAGCGCGGCCAGCAGGCGGATGCCGTCGTCGTGCGGCTGGATGTCGCCGTAGCCGACGGTCGAGAGGGTCACCACGCTGAAGTGCAGCGCCTCGGAGAAGCTGATCCGCGCCGGCGCGCCGACGAAGAGGAAGACCGGCTCGCGCGAGAGCCCGTCGGCGATGCGATAGACGCAGCCGAAAGCCACCGCGAGCAGCGCGAAGAGGCTCACATAGGTGGCGATGGGCACCGACAGCAGCCGCAGCCGCACGCCGACGCGCCGCAGCATGGTCGCCACGTCCACGAGCAGCCGCACCACATCGCCCACCGAGGCCGCCCCGATGGCGGCGATCGCCGCCATGGCCAGGAGCAGCGCGAGGGTCTGCCCGTCCGGCCCCAGGCGGGAGATCGGACTGGCGAGGGAGACGACGCCGATCAGGCCGCTGACCAGCAGCCAGCGCACGAAGCGCGGGAAATGGGCGAGGTCGGCGCCGCCCTCCGCCACCGCCTGCAGTTCCCGCCGCCGCCACCAGCAGGCGGCGACGAAGGCGAGCACCGGCAGCAGGAAGGCGAGCGGCCGCGACCACTCATGCGCGAGCGGAAAGCCGGCCCGCCCCATCACCACGAACAGGCATACATAGACCGCGAGCCCGTTGGCCGCGCCGAAGGCGAAGGTGAGCCCCTGCGGGAAGAGAAGGTTGAGCCCGCCCAGCGCCATGCTCGCGACGAGCAGCGAGGCGGCGGCGAAGGCCCAGCCCTGGTCGGCGACCCCGGCCGCGACGACGAGCATCAGCCCATAGGTCATCCCCGTCGCGAGCAGCGCCTGCCGGCGGGCGAGGCGGCGCGGCGTCACGGCAGGGCGGCCACCCCGGCGATCTCCACCTTCCAGGCGGGATCCACGAGCGGCGCCTGGATGGTGAAGCGCGCGGGCTTGGCCGCCGGGTCGAGCCAGGCGTCCCAGGCGCGGTTCATCGCCGGGGCGTCGCGGATGTCCGCGAGGATCACCTGCACCTGCAGCAGGCGGGACTTGTCCGTCCCGGCCTCGGCGAGCAGCGCGTCGATCTGGCGGAGCACGTCCGCCGTCTGGCCCTCGGTGTCGAGGCTCGCATCCTCGGCCACCTGGCCGGCCAGCCACACGAGGCCGCCATGCACCACCGCGCCCGAAAGGCGCCCCTCCTCGGCCAGTCTCAGGATCATGCCACCCCCGTCTTTTCTTCCCTGCCGGGCTGCGCCACATGCGCGCCCATGCAGAGCCTACTCGACCGGACCGTCCTGGCCACCCGCTACGTGCTGGTGGTCTTCTATCTCGGCCTGGGCGTCGCGCTGCTCGCCTATGCGGTGCGATTCGGGCAGAAGGTGTGGAAGTTCGCGCATGAGGCGCTCTCGACCGGGAGCGATGAGCAGCTCCTGCTCGGCATGCTCTACCTCGTGGACAGTGCGCTCGTGGCCTCCCTGGTGGCGATGGTCGCCATTTCCTCCTACGACAGCCTCGTCTCGCGGCTGCAGTCGGCGGAGGGCGGGTCGAAGATCGAGTGGGTGTCCAACCTCGACCCCGGCAATCTCAAGCTCAAGGTGGGCATCGCCATCATCGCGATCAGCTCCATCCACCTGCTGCAGAAGTTCATGGACGTGGCCTCGCTGAGCGACCGGGAGCTCGCCTGGGCGGTCGGGATCCACATCACCTTCGTCGTCGGCGCGCTGGTGCTCGGCGTGCTCGATCGCATGCAGACGCAAACCAAGATCCTCGCGAAATCCGGCAAGGGAAAGGAGGACGGCGAGGAGAACGGGTAGAGGTGCGCCGCGCCCGGCCGTGCGCCCGCCTCCGCCCTCCCTCCCGCTCCCCGCGCCGGCCGCGCATGCCCGCTCGGCGGGCAGGGTGGGATTCGAACCCACGGCGGGGGCGACCCCGCGGCGGTTTTCAAGACCGCTGCCTTAAACCACTCGGCCACCTGCCCGGACGGATCGCGCCGGCACCCTGCCGCGGCCGGGCGCCCTGGGCAAGGGCGGTGGGGGAGAGGCGCCGCCCCCTCGCATTCGCCGTCGGGGGGGGCGCGGCGACTGCAGCAGGGGCCGATGGCCGGCGGGGCGGTGCGCACGCGCCGGACACCGACCCCAGCCCCGCGACCGCGCCGCCACCGCGGACGGATGTCGGCACGGAGGTGGGCCTTCAGCCCGGCCGAGCCTGCCTTGTCGGCCTCCAGGCCGGGTGCAAACATGAGAGGCAGGGGAAAGCTGCATGTTCTGCCGCGTGACCGAGAGTTTCCAGATGGGCCTTGATGCCCTCGCGCCAGTGGGCGAGGGGCGCTGGCTTCTCTTCGGCTGGGTGATGCGCCCGCGCGGGGAGGAGGCGCGGCTGAGCTTCCTCGCCGCCGACGGCCGGCCCCTGCCGCTGCTCTTCGAGGGTCGCCACCCGCGCCCCGATGTCTGCCCCGCCCGGCCCGACCTCGCCGAGGTGGACGGATTCCATCTCGTCTTCGCGGCGGGCGAGGGTGAGCGTGGCGACCTGCGGCTGCAGGCGGAAGCCGATGGAGAGGAGCTGCGCGTCCGCCTCGGCGACCCTTCCATTCCTGACGATCTCGCGCCCGTGATCGCGGCCCGCGGCTGGGCCGAGAACCTCTCCCTGCTCGCCGATGCGCGGCGCGCCGGGCCGCTGCTCGCCCCGCTCTTCACGGCGCAGGGGCGAAGCTTCGGCGTCTTCCAGGACTGGGTCGCGCGGGTTCCCGAACTGCCGGCCGAGCCTGCGCCCTTCGGCTCTGCCGGCGCGCTCGGGGTGGGCGTGACCATGGCGGGCGATATCGCCCTCGCGCTGCGCCCGGCTCCCGGCACCGGTGCCGTTCCGGCGGACAGCGTCCGGATCGAGGCCTTCGCGCGACCCTCCCTCCCGGCCCCCGCTTCCGCCGGCGTCATGCCCCTGTGCATCGCCGACTGGCAGGCGGAACCCGTCGGGGAGGCGCTGCTTGCCTGGGGCCGGGTGGAGCCTTGGACGGCGCCCATCCCCGCGGCGGTCGAGGTGCTTCTGGAGGCCCGGGTCGGGGGCGAGGGCCTCTGGGCCCGCTGTCGCCCCACGGCCCGCCACCTGGTCGGGCTGTTCGACCCTCTCGCCGCTGCCGCGCTGGGTCCGGAGCCGACTCCGGCGGCGCGTGCCGCCCTGCGCCGTGCACTGGGTCGGCTGCTCGCCCGGCGGGAGGCGGCGGTGCGCGGCATGATCCCGACGGAATGGCGCGCGCCGGCTCCGTCGGACCCGCCCCCGCTGCTGCTGCTTACCGGCATCGAGGAGGAGCTCGGCGTACGCCTCATCGAGGCCCTCGCCCCGCTATTGGCCGAGATGCCGCCTCCGCTCCTGCTCTCCGGTCCCGCGGCGCAGCTCGGGCAGCTGGCGCTGGAGGAGGCGGGAATCGCGGCGCTCGTCGGCGACGAGGCGGAACAGGCCCTGGAGGCGGCGGGGTCGCGCCGGGTCGCGGCACTCGCGCTGCGGCAACTGGCCGAAGCGGTGATCGACCGGCGCCTCCCCGCGGGGCTGGGCGACGGCATGCCGACGATCCCTGCCCGGGATCTGCTGCTCCTGCATCGGCTCGCCGGGCCCGGCGGCGATCTCGAGGCCACCCGCGCGCGGCTTGCGGGCGAGGAGGCGCCGCCGCAGATCTCCGCCTGCCCGGAGGTGAAGGCGCCGCTGTCGGCGCATCTCGAGGCGCTCTGGCGCGGGTTTCGCAGCCCCGCCCCGGCCGGGAATACCGGCCATGGCTGAGCCCCGCCATGTCTGCATCATCGCCCATGGCCATCCCGACCACTCGAAGGGTGGCGGCGAGGTGGCGGCCTTGCGCCAGGCCCAGGCGCTGCGGGCGGCCGGCTGGCGCGTCACCGTCCTGGCCGCCTCGATGGAGTTGAGCGGGCTGGCCGCGCGGCGCCCCACCCCGACGGTGTGGCGACATGCCGCGGATGAGTATCTCTACGCCTTCGATGGCATGGCCGAAGACCGCCTCGCCTGGCAGGATGCGACGCGCAGGCGCGCGCTGGTCGGCTTCCTCGCCGGGCTCGGCGCCCAGGCCTACCACTTCCACCACTACTGGCGCGTGGGGGCGGACCTGATCAGCGCCCTCCGCGCCGCACGGCCCGATGCGCGGATCGTGATGACGCTGCACGAGATGCTCGCCATCTGCCTCCACCACGGCCAGATGGTCCGCATCCCCGGCGGCGAGCCGTGCGAGGCGGCAGCCCCGCTCTCCTGCCTCGGCTGCTTCCCCGGGGAGACCATCGAGCGGCTCATCATCCGTCGCGCCCTGCTGCTGCACGCGCTGCGCGCCTGCGACCATTTCATCTACCCGAGCGCCTTCCTGCGCGCGCGCTACGAGGCCTGGGGTCTGCCCGCCGAGCGGGGCATGGTGCTCGAGAACCCGCTGACGGCGGAGATGATGGCGAGACCCCGCGTCCCGGCGGAGATGCCCGGCATCGAGACGCGTTTCGCCTTCTTCGGCCAGGCCACCCCGTTCAAGGGGATCGACCTTCTTGTGCAGGCCTTCGCCCTGGCGCGGGCGGAGCGGCCGGAGCTGCATCTCACCCTCAATGGCACCACGGCCGGGGCGGTGATCGAGCTCCACCCCTCCCTCGGTCCCGTGCTGGAGGAGCTCGGCCCCGCCGTCGCCTTCGGCGGGCGCTACGGCGCGCGCGATGTGCTGACGCTGATGCGGGCCGCGGGCTGGGTCGTGCTGCCCTCGCGCTGGTGGGAGAACTCGCCCGTCGTGATCCAGGAGGCGAAGCGCGCCGGCACGCCGCTGATCGTGGCCGATCTGGGCGGCATGGCCGAGAAGGTGCGTCCCGGCCTCGATGGGCTGCATTTCCGCTTCGGCTCGGTGGCCGACCTCGCGCGTGCGCTCCTCGAAGCGGCGGATCCGGCGCGGCGCGCGGCCATCGTGGCCACCCTGGCCGACGCCACCGGGCCCGCCGAGTTCCTCGCCGCCATCGCGCCCTGCTACGGCGCGGCGGATTGAACCTCGCCCGGCGCCTCCTCCCGCGACAGCACCGCCGGCCCGTGCGGAGCGCGCCAGTCGGCAGGGGCATGGCCGCGGCGGGCGTCGCCGTGGCGGTCATGCTGCCGCGCGCAGGCCGCATCGGGCGTGACGGGCGCGGCGCGGCCCGCCGCGGGGCCGCGGAGGGGGAGGGGCAAGGGCAGGGGCAGGGGCAGGAGCAGCGGGCATAGGCCCGGCCGCCCTGCCGCCGCCACGGCTGGCGGGACCGACCGCCCCGGCGGCGCGAGGAGCCTCTACTCCCCTGCCATCCGCGTCGCGAGCAGCGGCGCGCCGAGGCGCATCATCGCATGCACATCCCCCGCGCGGTCGAGCCCAAGCACCGCGTCGGCGAGCTGGGCGGCGCGCTCGGCCCCCAGCACCGCGTCGGCGAGGCCGTGGAACTTCGCGCGCAGCTCCGCCTCGGTGAGGAAGTTGCCCGGCTCGCCCTTCGGCACGAGCACCATCTTCGAGAACTCCCGCCCGCGCGCGCGCACGGTCAGCTTGCCCGCCATGTTGCGCGGGAACTCGGCCTGCACCTCGGGATCCTGGACGCAGACCACCTTGCGCATCAGGGCGCGCAGCGCGGGCTCCTCCATGCGGGCGTAGCTGTCCCAGCCGAAATGGCCGTGCGCCAGGGCGCAGGCCACCACGAAGGGGCCGCTGAACTGCCCGTCCACCACGTTCTGCGGGTTCTGCTTGTAGGCGAGCGGCGCGCCGACCAGCAGCATGCCCTTCTCGGGCAGGCCCATGGTGACGGCCTCGATCTCCTCGGGCGCAAGCCCGTGCTCGGCGCGCAGCGCGAGCGCCGCATCCACGCTCGCGTGGCCGTAGCGACAGGAAGGGTAGGGCTTCACCGCCGTCTCCATCAGCTCGTAGCGCGCGCCGAGGCCTTCCAGCGCGCGCTCCGGCACGGGGTTCGGGGCATAGGCGCGCAGGAAGCCGGCCTTGCCCTCCAGCGCCTCCGCCGCGCCGCGGAAGCCCTCGCGCGCCAAGAGCGCGGCCGAGAGCCCGGCCATGGCCGCCCAGCCCACCTGCCAGCGCTTGGTCCAGGCGCCATTGGCGAGGAACTGCAGGCTGCCGGCGGCCTGGCTCAGCACGATGCCGAAGGCGTCGGCCATGCGCGCGGCATCGAGGCCGAACACCCGCCCGGCCGCCGCAGCCGCGCCAAAGGCGCCGCAGGTGGCGGTGGGGTGGTAGCCGCGGTCGTAGTGCTCGCCCGCGGGCAGGGCGAGGCCGAGGCGGATCGTCACCTCATAGCCCGCGACCAGCGCGGCGATCACCTCGCGACCCGGCGCGCCCGTCATCTCGGCCGCCGCCAGGGCGGCGGGGATCACCGGCGCGCCGGGGTGCAGGCTGCCGCCCGCATGGGTGTCGTCGAAATCGAGGCTGTGGGCGAAGCAGCCGTTCAGCAGCGCCGCGCCGGCGGGGGCGAAGCGCGCCGACTCGCCGAACACCGCCGCCTGGCCCTGGCCGAGCCCCATGGCGCGCACCGCGGCAAGGAGCGGCGGGCTGCTCTCGGCCTCGGCGCGCCCGCGCACCATGTTGCCCACCAGATCGAGCAGCAGGAAGCGGGCGCGCGCCTCCACCTCTGCCGGCAGCGCGGCGTGACTGAGACCGGCGGCATAGCGGGCGAAACTCTCGGTCAGCGCAACCATGGACGGGCTCCCTCTCCTTCCGGGCAAGCCTAGGACAGTTGCGCGGCCGGCGGAATGCCGCCCGCCGCCCCGGGCATGGCCGGCGCGTTGCCGTGCGGGGCGCGGCATGGCACGAACGGGCGCATGATCACGCGCCGTCGCCTCGGCAGCGGGTTTGCGGCCATGGCGGCCGCGGCGGCCCTCCCGTCCGCCCCCGCCCGCGCGCAGCAGAGCTTCCAGGCCTTCCTCGAGGGCGTGCGCCAGGAGGCGCGCCGCGCCGGGGTCAGCGCGGCGACGCTCAACCGCGCCTTCCAGGGCCTGCGTCCCAACGAGCGCGTCCTCGAGCTCGACCGGCGGCAGGCCGAGTTCACCCAGACCTGGCCGCAATACCGCGACGCGCGCCTCTCGCCCACGCGCATCGAGAACGGCCGCCGCGCCTTCGCCGAGAATCGCGCCACGCTGGAGGCCATCCAGGCGCGCTTCCGCGTCAGCCCGCGGGTGATCGTGGCGATCTGGGGGCTGGAGACGAGCTATGGCGGCTTCACCGGCAACTTCAACGTGATCGAGGCGCTGGCGACCCTGGCCTGGGAGGGCCGCCGCGCCGCCTTCTTCCGCGCCGAGCTGCTGGCCGCGCTGCGCATTCTCGACGCCGGGCACATCGGCTTCGAGCGCATGCGCGGCAGCCATGCCGGCGCCATGGGCCAGCCCCAGTTCATGCCGACCAGTTTCGAGCGCCTCGCCGTGGATTTCGACGGCGACGGGCGGCGCGACATCTGGGACAGCCGGCCAGACGCCCTGGCCTCCATCGCCAACTACCTCGCGCGGAGCGGCTGGCGCGAGGGCGAGACCTGGGGCTTCGAGGTGGCCCTGCCGCCGGGCTTCGACGCCGCGCTCTCCGGCCACCAGAACATGCGCCCGGCGCGGGAGTGGGCGCGCCTCGGTGTCAGGACGGCCGCGGGCATGGCGCTGCCCCCGCTCGAGAACGACTGGGCGGTGGTGATCCCGGGCCTCGCGCGCGGCGATGACCAGGCCTTCCTGGTGGGGCAGAACTTCCTCGCCATCCGCCGCTACAACCCCTCCAACTTCTACGCGACGGTGGTGGGGCTGCTCTCCGACCGGGTGGCCTGATGCGCGCTTCCCTCGCGCTCGCCCTCGCGGCGCTGGCCGCAGCCTGCGAGGCCGGCCCCGCGCCCAGCCCGCGCTACCACCTGGGCGAGCCCTATCGCGCCGGCGGCCTCTGGGCCTATCCGCGCGAGGAGTTCGCGCTGGACGAGCGCGGCATCGCCGCCATCCAGCCCCCGCGCCCTGGCCTCACCGCCAATGGCGAGCGGCGCGAGGAGGGGATGTTCGCCGCCCACCGCACCCTGCAGCTTCCGGCCATCGTCACCGTCACCAACCTCGAGACGGGGCGCAGCCTGCGGCTTCGGGTGAACGACCGCGGCCCGGAGAACCCGGCGCGGCTGATCGCGGTGAGCCCGCGCGCTGCCGCGCTGCTCGGCGCGTCCGGCCCCTTCCAGGCGCGGGTGGTGCTGGACGGGCCGGCCTCGCGCGCCGCCATCGCGGGGCTGCCGGGGCAGGCCGCCGCCCTCTCCATCGCCGCCGCGCCGGTGGAGGCGGTGACGCGGGAGAGCCTCGCCCCGCCCGAGGGCGCGCGCGCCGCCGCGCGCGCGCAGCCGCTCGGGCGCGAGGCCGGCGCGCCCTCCGACGCGGCGCCGGCCGAACCCGGCGTCCTTCCCCTGCCGGAGCGGCTGCCCGAGGCGGTGGAGCAGGGTGCCCCGGCGCCGGGCCTGATCCGGCTGGAGGCCGGGCGCTATTTCCGCCGCGATCTCGCCGAGCGCGAGGCCGCGCGCATCCCCGGCGCGCGGGCGGAGCCGGTCGGCCCGCGCGGCCGGCAGCAGCAGTTCGTGGTGCGCGCCGGCCCCTATGCGAGCCTCGCCGAGGCCGATGCCGCCTTCGCGCGCGCCATGGCGGCCGGCCTGCCGGAGCTGCGGCTTGTCGTGGAGTGAGGCCGGGGCCTATCTGCGGCCCATGAGGACGACTCCCTCGCCCCGCCGTGCCCTGGTCGGCGCCGCCCTGGCCGCGGGCCTCGCCGGCCCGGCCGGTGCCCAACCGCAGCGCGCGCCCCAGGCCCCGCGCCCTGCGCCCCGCCCGGCCCCCGCCCCGGCCAGCGCGCCCGCCCAATCCCCCCTCGGCCCGGTGGAGACCCTCGCGCGCCATGCGCTGATGGTGGATTTCGAGACGGGGGCGACGCTGCTCGAGAAGGCGGCCGAGACCTCGATGCCGCCGGCCTCGATGTCGAAGCTGATGACGATGTACGTCGTCTTCGACCAGATCCGGCGCGGGCGGCTGCGTCTCGACCAGCCGCTCCTCGTCTCCGAGGCGGCGGCGCGGATGGGCGGGTCGCGCATGTTCCTCGAGCGCGGCTCGACCCCGACGGTGGAGGAGCTGGCGCGCGGCGTGATCGTGCAGTCGGGCAACGACGCCTGCATCGTCTTCGCCGAGGCCATCGCCGGCTCGGAGCGCGGCTTCGCCGACCTGATGAACCGGATGGCGCGCGAGATCGGCCTCACGGGCAGCCATTTCCGCAACGCCACCGGCTGGCCCGACCCCGAGCACCGCATGACGGCGCGCGACCTTGCCACGCTCGCGCGGCGCATCATCACGGATTTCCCGGAGTTCTACCGCTATTACAGCGAGCGCAGCTTCCGCTGGAACAACATCGTCCAGGAGAACCGCAACCCCCTGATCGGCCGCTTCCCGGGCGCGGACGGGCTCAAGACCGGCCACACGGAGGAGGCGGGCTTCGGCCTGACGGCGAGCGCTCGGCGCGGCGAGCGGCGGCTGATCCTCGTCCTCGGGGGGCTGCCCTCGATGCGCGCCCGCGCCGAGGAAAGCGAGCGGCTGATGGAATGGGGTTTCCGCGAGTTCGACAACGTGGTGCTCTTCCGCGCCGCCGACACGGTGGAGGAGGCGCCGGTGCATCTCGGCGAGCGGGCGCGCGTGCCGCTCGTCGTCGGGCAGGAGGTGGTGGCGACCCTGCCGCGCGACTGGCGCCACAGGCTGGAGGTCCGGCTGCGCTACGAAGCGCCGGTCACCGCCCCCGTGCTGCGCGGGCAGGAGATGGGGCGGCTCGAGGTCTCGGGGCGCGGGGTGCCGCCGATGACCATTCCGCTCTATGCGGGGGCGGATGTCGAACGGCTCGGCCTCCTCGCCCGCATTCCGGCGGTGGCGCGCAGCCTGTTCGGCGGCGGCACGTGAGGGGGAGGTTCCTCACCCTCGAGGGTGGAGAGGGGGCCGGAAAATCCACCCAGGCCCGCCGGCTCGCGGCCGCCCTGGCGGCGCATGGGCTTGCGGTCCTGCGCACGCGCGAGCCGGGCGGCAGCCCGGGGGCGGAGGCGCTGCGCGGGCTGATCTTCTCCCGCCCCTGGGATGCGCTGGCCGAGATGGCCCTGCACTTCGCCGCCCGGCGCGAGCACTGGGCGCGCACCATCGCCCCGGCCCTGGAGGCCGGCATCTGGGTGGTGTGCGACCGCTTCTACGACTCCACCCTGGCCTACCAGGTCGGGGGGCAGGGCGCGCCGCGCGCCGCCTGGGAGGGGCTGCGCGAGGCCCTGCTGCCCGGCGTGGCGCCGGATCTGACCCTGCTCCTCGACATGCCGGCGGAACAGGGGCTGGCGCGCGCGGGCGCGCGCGGCGAGGCGAACCGCTACGAGGCGCTGGGGCCGGCGTTCCACGCCCGGGTGCGCGCGGCTTTCCTCGCTGAGGCGGCGGCGGACCCGGCGCGCTTCGCGGTGCTCGACGCGAGCGCCCCCGAGGCCGCGGTGACCGAGGCCGCGCTCGCGGCCTGCCGGGCGCGGCTCGGCGCGCCGTGAGCCCGGCCGAACCGCGCACGGCCCCGCCGCTGCTGGGCCAGGAGGAGGCGCTGCGCACGCTGGAGGCGGCCGCCCTCTCGGGCCGGCTGCACCATACCTGGCTGTTCTGCGGCCCGCGCGGCATCGGCAAGGCGAGCGCGGCGTTCCGCTTCGCGGCCTGGCTTCTCTCCGGCCAGCCGCGCGCCCCGGCGGGGCAGGGGCCGCTGTGGCTGCCGCCCGCTTCGCCCGTGCTCCGCCGGGTGGCGGCCGGGGCGCACCCGGATCTGCTGGCGCTCGCGCCGGACGAGGAGGCGGGGAGGCGGCGCACCATCAAGGTGGAGGCGGTGCGGGCGGCGCGGCAGTTCCTGGCGCTGACCCCGGCCGAGGGGGGCTATCGCTGCCTGATCGTGGACGAGGCGGAGGCGATGGAGGCGCCCGCGGCGAACACCCTGCTGAAGACGCTGGAGGAACCACCGCCTAGGACGATCATCATTCTTTTGTCCCACGCGCCCGGGCGCCTGCTGCCCACCATCCGCTCGCGGTGTCGTAGGCTTGATTTCTTTCCCCTGCCGGAAGGACTCCTTGCCTCGCTGCTGGACTCCTGGCAGCCGGGCGCGGGGGCGCTCGCGCCGCTCGCCGGCGGCTCGCCCGGGCGCGCCCTCGCCCTCATGGCTGCCGAGGGGCTCGAACTCGCGCGCCTCGCCGAGGAGGCGCTGGCCGGCGGGGCGGGGCCCGAGGCCGCCCATGCCCTGGCCGACCGCCTCGCGGGGCGCGAGGCGGGGGCGGCCTTCGCCACCTTCTTCGATCTGCTCGCCCGCGCCGTCGAATCCGGGGTGCGCGCGGCGGCAGCGGGGCAGGGGGGGCCGGGCTGGGTGGCCCGCCGGCCCCTCGCCGCCTGGGCGGAGGCGAGCGTCGCGCTGCGCCGCATGGCCATGGAGGCCGAGCGCCTCTCGCTGGACCGCCGCCAGGCGGTGATCGCGGCCATGGCCACCTTGCGGGGCGGCTGAGCCCGGCCCAGAAAGACCCGCATGAGCCGGCCGCCTCTCTACATCACCACGCCGATCTATTACGTGAACGATCGGCCCCATATCGGGCATGCCTACACGAGCCTCGCCGCCGATGTGCTGGCGCGCTGGAACCGGCTCGCGGGGCGGGAGGTGTATTTCCTCACCGGCACGGACGAGCACGGCCAGAAGGTGGAGCGCGCCGCCCAGGAGGCCGGCGAGGAGCCCCAGGCCTTCACCGACCGGGTGAGCCAGGCCTTCCGCGACCTCACCGCCACCATGGGCCTGTCCAACGACGGCTTCATCCGCACCACCGAGCCGCGCCACCGCGCCGCCTGCCAGGCGCTGTGGAAGGCGCTGGAGGCGCGCGGCGAGATCTACCTCGGCGCCTATGAGGGCTGGTATGCGGTGCGCGACGAGGCCTTCTACGGCCCCGACGAACTCACCGAGCGCGACGGCGTGAAGTATGCCCCCTCGGGCGCGCCGGTGGCCTGGGTGAAGGAGCCCTCCTATTTCTTCCGGCTCTCCGCCTGGGCCGACAGGCTGCTGGCATTCTACGAGAAGAACCCGGACTTCATCCAGCCCGCGAGCCGGCGCAACGAAGTCATTGCTTTCGTGAAGGCGGGCCTGCATGACCTCTCCATCTCCCGCACCTCCTTCCGCTGGGGCGTGCCGGTGCCGGGCGATCCGGGCCATGTGATGTATGTCTGGCTGGATGCGCTGACGAACTACATCACGGCGCTGGGCTATCCCGATGAAAGGGCGGAACTCTGGCGCTTCTGGCAGTCGGCCGAGCGGCTGCACCTGGTGGGCAAGGACATCCTGCGCTTCCACGCCATCTACTGGCCGGCCTTCCTGATGGCGGCGGGGCTCAACCCGCCCTCGCGCGTCTTCGCCCATGGCTGGTGGACCAATGAGGGGCAGAAGATCAGCAAGTCCCTCGGCAATGTCATCGATCCCGTGGCGCTGGTGGCCGAGTTCGGGCTCGATCCCGTGCGCTATTTCCTGCTGCGCGAGGTGCCCTTCGGCCAGGACGGAGATTTCTCCCGCAACGCCCTGATCAACCGGCTGAACGGGGAGCTGGCGGACGCGCTGGGCAACCTCGCCAACCGCACCCTTTCGCTCATCCAGCGCAACTGCGAGGGCGTGCTGCCGCCGCCCGGCGCCACCGAGACGGGGGCCGCCTTCCATGCCGGCTTCATCGCCCCCCTGGCGCAGCGGGTGGGCGAGCACCTCGACCGGCTGGAGTTCCACGCGGCGCTGGAGGCCGTCTTCGAGGCGGTGCGCGAGGCCAACGCCCATATCACCCGCGAGGCGCCCTGGGCGCTGAAGAAGACCGACCCCGCGCGCATGGCCCTGGTGCTGCGCGAGCTGCACGAGGCGCTGCGCGTCTTCGCCACGCTGCTGCAGCCCGTCATGCCCGGGACCATGGCGCGGATGCTGGACCAGCTCGGCGTCCCCGAGGGGGCGCGCCACCTCGGCGCCCTGGCGACGCCCCTGCCCGGCGGACTTGCTCTGCCCGCGCCCGCGCCGCTCTTCCAGAAGATGCAGAACCCGGCGTAAGGCTCTGATGATCATAGATTCCCACTGCCACCTCGACTATTTCAGCGAGGCGGAGATCGAGGCCGTCGTCGCGCGCGCCGTCGCTGCCGGAGTGGGGCGCATGGTGACCATCGGCACCAGTGTGCCGCAGGCAGCAGCCGTGAAAGCGCTGGCCGAGCGCTTCCCCGAGGTCTGGGCCACGGTGGGCGTGCATCCTCACCGCGCCGCCGAGGGCCCCATGCCGACGGTGGAGGAGCTGGTGGCGCTGGCCGACCATCCGCGGGTGATCGGCATCGGCGAGAGCGGGCTCGACTACTTCTACGACAAGGCGCCGCGCGCGGTGCAGCAGGAGGGGTTCCGCCGCCACCTGCGCGCCGCCCGCGCCACCGGCCTGCCCATGTGCATCCACGCCCGCGACGCGGATGCGGATGTGGCGCGCATCCTGGAGGAGGAGCGGGCAGGGGGGGATTTCCCCTTCCTGCTGCACTGCTTCAGCTCCTCGCCGGAACTTGCGGAAAAGGCGGTGGAGATGGGGGGGTACATCTCCTTCTCCGGCATCCTGACCTTCCCGAAATCCGAGGCGCTGCGCGCGCTGGCCGCCCGGCTGCCCGAGGACCGGCTGCTGGTGGAGACGGATGCGCCCTACCTCGCCCCCGTGCCGCTGCGCGGCAAGCGCTGCGAGCCCGCCTACACGGTGCACACGGCCCGCGTGCTGGCCGAGGCGCGGGGGATGAGCCTCGAGGCGCTCGCCGCCCTCACCACCGCCAACTTCCATCGCCTCTTCACGAAAGCGGCGTGAGCGGCGGGGGCGCCCGGCTGCGCGTGCGGCTGCTCGGCACCGGCCCCTCGCAGGGCGTGCCGGGGCTGAATGATGGCTGGGGCGCCTGCGACCCCGCGAACCCTCGCAACCGAAGGTTGCGAACCTCGGCACTGATCGAAAGCCCCGCCGGCACGCGGTTGCTGGTGGATGCGGGCCCCGATGTGCGCGAGCAGCTTCTCGCCGCCGGCACGGCCGAGATCCACGGCCTGCTCATCACCCACGCCCATGCCGACCACATCGCTGGGCTGGACGACATGCGCGCGGTGAACCGCGCGACGGGGCGGGCGCTGCCGCTCTTCGCCGACGCCCCGACGCTGGCCGAGCTGCGCCGGCGCTTCGACTACTGCTTCCTGCCGCCGGCGCGCGGCTTCTACCGGCCGGCCTTCGAGGTGCATGAGCTGGCGCCGGGCGAGGCGCTGCGCCTGCCGGGGCTGGAAGGCCGGGTCTTCGCGCAGGATCACCGGGTGATGCGCACCCTGGGCCTGCGCATCGGCGGCTTCGCCTACAGCACCGATGTCGCGGCCTTTCCGCCCGAGAGCGAGGGCTTCCTCGCGGGGCTGGACTGCTGGGTGGTGGGCTGCTTCCAGCCCGCGCCGCACCCGGTGCACGCCGATCTCGCCACCGTGCTGGCCTGGCACGACCGCTTCCGGCCGCGGCGCATGGTGCTGACGCATATGGGCAACCAGCTCGATGAGGCGCGGCTGCGGGCGGAGCTGCCCGAGGGGGTGGAGCCCGGCTTCGACGGGATGGTGCTGGAGGCGCCCGGCTGAGTTGTCCACCGCTCATCCCCAACCGCAGATTTTTCCATAATATTGATTATGCGACTTCAACCCTTGTGGACAGCCCGCCGCCCCCGCGCCACACCGCCGCCATGACCGACGCGCCCCCCGACGCCGCCGCCGCCACCCTCGCCCTGCTCGCCGTCATGGCCCGGCTGCGCGATCCCGCCTCCGGCTGCCCCTGGGATGTGGCGCAGGATTTCGCCTCCATCGCGCCCTACACGGTCGAGGAAGCGCATGAGGTGGCGGACGCCATCCGCCGCGGCCCCGACCCCGCGGAGCTGCGCGAGGAACTCGGCGACCTGCTGCTGCAGGTGGCCTATCACGCCCGCATGGCCGAGGAGCGCGGCTGGTTCGGCTTCGCCGAGGTCGCCCAGTCCATCACCGCCAAGATGATCCGCCGCCACCCCCATGTCTTCGGCGCGGCCGAGATCGCCTCCGCCGAGGCGCAGACCGAGGCCTGGGAGGCGATGAAGGCCGCCGAGCGCGCCGCTCGCGCCGAGACCGGGGCGCTCGCCGGGGTGGCGGCGCATCTGCCCGCCCTCACCCGCGCCGTGAAGCTCACCCGGCGCGCCGCGCGGGTCGGCTTCGACTGGCCGGATGCGGCGGCCGTGCTCGACAAGCTCGCCGAGGAGGCGGAGGAGCTGCGCCGCGAACTCCCCGCCGCCGACCCCGCCCGGCTGCGCGACGAGCTGGGCGACCTTCTCTTCGTGCTGGCCAACCTCGCGCGCAAGCTCGATCTCGACCCGGAGGCGGCGCTGGCCGCGGCCAATGCGAAGTTCGAGCGGCGCTTCCGCGCGGTGGAGGCCGATCTCGCCGCCCAGGGAAAGGCACCGCAGGACGCGACGCTGGCCGAGATGGAGCAGGCCTGGCAGGCGGCGAAGGCGCGCGGCCTGTAGCCCCGCTGCCCGCCTATCCCTTCTGGCCGGGCCAGCGCCCGCCCATGGCCGGCCGGTCCTTGGCGGGAAAGAGGCTGCCGCCATAGCCCGCGGCCTCGGGGATGCGCAGCATCACATGGCCCTCGGCGTCAGGGATCGGTTCGGGACAAACGGTGATGATAGGATTCCTATCCGCCTCCCTCAGCGCCTCCTCCACGCTGCGGTGGCGGGCGAGGCGCATCAGGTTCAGCCGGGTGGCGAAGACCAGCGTCCTCAGCCCCGCCTCCGCCTCCGCCAGGGCCTGGGCGGGAGGCAGGAAGATCGCCTCGGTGGCCTCGCGGCCGTCATGAACGGGTTCCTGCCCCTCGGGGGCGCGGGCGAGGAAGAAATGCGTGTCGAACCGCTTGGGGCTGTGCGCCGGCGTGATCCAGTGGGCGAAGCGCCGCAGCGCCCCCGCATCGGGGGCGAGGCCGCGTTCGGCGAGGTGCCGGGCGAAGGCCCCCTCCCCTGCCGTCCGGCCGGGGCGGGCCAGCAGCAGGCCGCATTCCTCCCAGGCCTCGCGCAGGGCGGCGATGCGGAAGGGGCCGAAGGGATCGTCCGGGTCGGCCAGGGCGTGGTCCTCCGGGTCCACGCGGCCGCCGGGAAAGACCAGCGCGCCGGAGGCGAAATCCACCTCGCGCGCGCGGGCGACCATCAGCACCTCGAGCCCGGCCGGCCCGTCGCGCAGCAGCAGAAGGGTGGCGGCGGGGCGGGGCGGGGCGGGCGGGGCGTTCATGCGCGCCAGTGAAGCGCGGCGCGCGCGCCTTGCCCACCCCTGCCCGGCCGCGCCTCAGTCGGCGCGGATGTTGCCCTCGCGGATGATGGGCGCCCAGGTGTCGAACTCGCGCCGGATATGCGCGGCGAAATC
Source organism: Roseococcus sp. (assembly GCA_026414745.1). GTDB lineage: Bacteria > Pseudomonadota > Alphaproteobacteria > Acetobacterales > Acetobacteraceae > Roseococcus. The sequence goes on along the minus strand of JAOAIK010000038.1, from coordinate 34,344 downwards.
GGCCGGGCTGCCGCCCACCACCCGCCCCGCCTGGGTCTCGAAGATGCGCTGCTGCACCTCGGGCAGGGCGATGATGAGGGCGAACACCTCGTTGATGCGCTGCACGAGCGCGGGCTCCATGCCCGCCGGCGCCACGATGCCGTGCCAGACCGCCACGTCGAAGCCGGGCAGGACGGTGTCGATGGTCGGCACGCCCGGCAGCAGCGGCGTGCCGCCCGCCGTGCCTACCGCCACCGCCCGCGCCCGGCCGTCGCGGATCATGGCGAGCGCGGAGGAGACGGTGGGGAAGCCGAACTGCACATCGGCGCGCACCAGGGCGGTCACCATCTCCGCGCCCGAGCGGTAGGGCACATGGGTCATGCGGATGCCCGCGCGGCGCAGGAACAGTTCCATGAACAGGTGCGAGCCGTTGCCGTTGCCCGCCGAGGAGAAGACGAAGCCATCGGGCCGCGCGCGCGCGGCCTCGATGATGGCGGGCACGGTCTGCTCGCGCACGGCGGGGTGGGCGATCAGCACCGCCGGCAGCCGCACCAGGTGGATGACGGGGGTGAAGGCCGTCATCGGGTCATAGGGAAGGTTCGGGTTGAGTTCGCGGCCGATGGCGTTGGCGCCGATGTCGGCCATCATCAGCGTCAGCCCGTCCGGGCGCTGTTGCGCGACGAAGGCGCCGGCGATGGTGCCGCCCGCGCCGGGGCGGTTCTCCACCACCAGCGCATGGCCGTTGGCGAACTCCGCGAAGCGCGCCGCCACGGTGCGCGAGAGCGTGTCGATCGCGCCCCCCGCCCCGAAGGGCACCACCAGGCGGATGGGACGGTCCGGCCAGGCGGGCTGGGCGAGAGCGGGGGCGGCCAGCAGCGGGCCGGCCAGCAGCGGCAGGGCGAGCGCCTCGCGGCGCGTGGGCTGGGGCATGGGCGTCTCCTCCGGTGCGGCGAAGGGATGCACGGCGCGCCGGGCTTGTCCATCGCCCGCCCCGGCGCATGCGAAGCCGTGTTTTCCCTGGTGCCGACCGGCGCCTATACTCCGGTTTCTGAGGAGAACGCCGCATGACGTGGTCGCTCATCGTCCACGACCCGCAGAGCCAGGCTCTCGGACTCGCCATCACCACCTGCAACCTGGCGGTGGGCGCCTCCTGCCCCTTCCTGCGCCGCGGGGTGGGGGCCGTCTCCACCCAGTCCATCACCAACCGGTATCTCGGCCCGGCCGTGCTGGACGGCATGGCGCGCGGGCTGCATCCGGCGGCCGCCATCGAGGGGGCGCTGGTCGGCGACGAGGGCAAGGGGCTGCGCCAGGTGCACGCGGTGGACGTGCATGGCCGCTCCGCCGTCTGGACCGGGGCGAACTGCGTGCCCTGGGCGGGCGGGATCAGCGGGCAGGGCTGGTCGGTCGCGGGCAACATGCTGACGAGCGAAGCGGTGGTGACGGACACCATGGCCGCCTTCCTCGCGCGCGACGAGCTGCCGCTGCCCGAACGCCTGATCGCCGCGCTCGAGGCCGGAGAGGCCGCGGGAGGCGACCGGCGCGGCCGCCAATCCGCCGCGCTGCAGATCCTCACCACGGAGGATTTTCCCGACATCGACCTGCGCGTCGACGACCATCGCGAGCCGCTCGCCGAGCTCGCCCGGCTGCTGCGGCTCTGGCGCAGCCAGCGCGAGCCCTGGCTCAAGGATGCCCCCCGCCGCGCCAATCCCTCGGGCAATCTCGACATGGAGGCGATGGAGGAGGCGTGGCGCCGGCAGGGGCTCTCCCTGCGCTTCGCCCGCTGAGGGGCGCGGCGCGGCGGCCGCGCCCCGCCCGCTTCAGACGAGCTCGGCCCGCAGCCGGCGCGCCGCGGCGACGAGGTTGGCCATGGCGGGCTTCACCTCGGCCCAGCCCCGGGTCTTGCAGCCGCAATCGGGATTGACCCAGAGGCGGGAGGGGGGAACGCGGCCGCTGGCAAGGCGCAGCAGCCCTGCCATCTCCTCGGCCGAGGGCACGCGCGGCGAATGGATGTCCCACACCCCCGGCCCGATCGCGTTGGGATAGGCGAAGCCGGCGAAGGCCTCGAGCAGCTCCATGTCGCTGCGCGCCGTCTCGATCGAGATCACGTCGGCGTCCATCGCCGCGATGTGCGCGATGATGTCGTTGAACTCCGAGTAGCACATGTGGGTGTGGATCTGCGTGTCGTCGCGCACGCCGGAGGCGGCGAGGCGGAAGCAGGCGACGGCCCAGCGCAGGTAGTCGGGGCGGTCGGCCTGGCGCAGAGGCAGGCCCTCGCGGAAGGCGGGCTCGTCGATCTGGATGATCGGGATGCCGGCCGCCTCGAGGTCCGCCACCTCGTCGCGGAGGGCGAGCGCGATCTGCCGGCAGATCGTCTCGCGCGGGATGTCGGTGCGGACGAAGGACCATTGCAGCATGGTCACGGGGCCCGTGAGCATGCCCTTCATGGGCTTGTCGGTCAGCGACTGCGCATAGGCGGACCAGCGGACCGTCATGGGCTGCGGCCGCGACACGTCCGCCCAGATGATCGGGGGCGCGACGCAGCGGCTGCCATAGCTCTGCACCCAGCCGTGCTTCGTGAAGGCGAAGCCCGCGAGCTGCTCGCCGAAATACTTGACCATGTCGTTGCGCTCGAACTCCCCGTGGACGAGGACATCGACGCCGATCTCCTCCTGCCAGCGCACCGCCTCGGCGGTGAGGCGCTTCATCTCCGCCTCGTAGGCGGCCTCGGCGATCTCGCCGCGGGCGAGGCGCGCGCGCAGGCCGCGCACCTCGGCGGTCTGCGGCCAGGAGCCGATCGCGGTGGTGGGCAGCGGCGGCAGCTTCAGGCGCGCCGCCTGGGCGGCGGCGCGCGCCGGATAGGGGCTGGCGCGCCGCTCCATCCCGGGCGTGAGCGCGGCGAGCCGCGCCGCCACGGCCGGGTCGGAGAGGCGGGCGTCGGCACGGGCCTCGGCCAGGGCGCGGTCGCTCTCCTCGAGCGCCGCGGCGATGGCCCCCTCCCCCTCGTCCAGGCCGCGGGCCAGGACCGCCACCTCGCGCAGCTTCTCCTGGGCGAAGGCCAGGCGGCGCTTCAGCGCCGGGTCGAGCGCGGTCTCCATCTCGAGGCTGAGCGGCACATGCAGCAGGGAGCAGGAGGGCGCCACCATCAGCCGCTTCGCGAAGCCCGCCGCGGCGGCGCGGCGCGCGAGCGCGAGCGCGGCGCGCAGGTCGGTGCGCCAGACGTTGCGCCCGTCCACCAGGCCGAGCGAGAGCCAGCGCCCCTTGGGCAGGGTGGCGAGCACCGCCTCGAGCTGCCCGGGCGCGCGCACCAGATCGACATGCAGCCCGGCGACGGGCAGCGAGGCGGCGAGGCCGAGATTGTCCCGCAGCCCCTCGAAATAGGTGGCGAGGAGCAGATCGAGCCCCGGCGCCGCCGCGGCGAGGTTCTGGTAGGCCTGGAGATAGGCGGCCTCCGCCCCGGGGGGCAGGTCGGTGGCGAGGCAGGGCTCGTCCATCTGCACCCAGGCGGCGCCGGCCTCGGCGAGGATGCGCAGCGCCTCGGCGTAGGCGGGCAGCAGCGCAGGCAGCAGCTCGAGCGGCCGGCCGCCATCCTCGCCCTTGGCGAGCAGCAGCAGCGAGACCGGGCCGAGCAGCACGGGGCGGGTGCGCTGGCCGTGCTCCAGCCCCTCGCGGAAGGCCCGCGCCCAGCGGTGGTCGACGAGGCGCGGACGCATGCGCGAGGACAGGCGCGGCACGAGGTAGTGGTAGTTGGTGTCGAACCACTTGGTCATCTCGAGCGCCCGGGCGTGCGCGGGAATGCCGGCGGCGCGCTCGGCCTCGCTGCCGCGGGCGCCGCGGGCGAGGGCGAAGAGGGTGGCGAGCGGGACGGGCCCCTCGCCCGACCAGCCATAGCCCTCGGGGATCAGCCCGAAGGCGCAGGCGGTTTCCAGCACATGGTCGTAGAGGGCGAAATCGCCCGAGGGGATATGGCTGATGCCGGCGCCGAGCTGCTGGGCGCGGGCGGTGGCGCGCAGCGCGGCGGCGCGCTGCAGCAGCTCGCTCTCGGGGATCTGCCCGGCCCAATGGGCTTCGAGGGCGGTCTTGAGCTCCCGGCGCGGGCCGATGCGCGGGTAGCCGAGATTGGCAGCGATGGTCATCGCAAGGCGTCTCCATCGTCCGGTGCACCCAGCCCGGCCGTGAGGGTGGCGCGCCCCCTGCCCTTCCGCGGAAGCGGCCGGGGTGCACGGCGCCGGCAGGTCTCCTGGCTTGCGGGTTCCGGGCCTGGCCCGCCGCCGCCGATCCCGCCTTCCCGCTCGCGCAGTGGCGCCCCGAAGCCCGGGGAAGGACCGGCGACTTCCCGCCGACAGTTGCTGGGGCAGCGGCCGACTTGGGGCGAACCCCGCACGGCCTTCCCTTTTCACCCGCTCGCGCGGGACCGACGCGCCATAAAGATATCTTTATGCCATGCGGGCGGCAAGCCCCGCTGTCAGCCCTCCGGCGGCGAGCGGAGGGAGGCGAGCTCCGCCTCCAGCGCGGCCACGCGCGCCTCCAGCGCCTCGGCCTGCTCGCGGGCGCGGCGGGCCACCTCCATGGCGGCGTCGAGATCGGCGGCGCGGGCGAGTTCGAGACGGCGCACCATGGCCTCGGCCTGGGCGCGGGCCATGGCCTCCATCTCGGCGCGCAGGCCCGAGAGCAGCGAGAAGGCGCCCCCCGCCACTCCGGCAAGGTCGTCGAGGCGCTGGCGTGCGGTCATGGCGGCTCCCGTTGATCGTCTGGCGCGCGGGTTCTAACCCGGGCGCATGATCCTCGTCACCGGCGGCGCCGGCTTCATCGGCGCCAATCTCGTGCAGGCCCTCTCCGCGCGCGGCGAGGAGGTCGCGGTGCTCGACCGCCTGGAATCGGGCGTGAAGTGGCGCAACCTGGAGGGCGCGGTGATCGCGCATCTGCTGCCGCCCGAGGCGCTCGATCAGGCGCTGGCGCTCAAGCCGCGCGCGATCGCGCATCTGGGGGCCATCAGCGCCACCACGGCCACCGATGCGGATGCGGTGGTGGCGGCGAACTTCACCCTTTCGCTCAGGCTGTGGGAGTGGTGCGCGCGCGAGGGGGTGCCGTTCCTCTATGCCTCCTCGGCCGCGACCTATGGCGACGGGAGCGCCGGTTTCGCCGACGAGGAGACGCCCGAGGCGCTGGCGCGGCTCGCGCCGCTCAACCTCTATGGCTGGTCGAAGCACCTGTTCGATCGGCGGGTGGCGCAGATGCTGGCCCTCGGCCGGCCGCGGCCGCCGCAATGGGCGGGGCTCAAGTTCTTCAACGTCTATGGCCCGCGCGAGGCGCACAAGGGCCGCATGGCGAGTGTCGCGCTGCACAAGTGGCGCGAGGCGAAGGCCGGAGGGCCGGCGCGGCTCTTCGCCTCCGACCGGCCGGACATCCCCGATGGCGGGCAGATGCGCGACTTCGTCCATGTCGAGGACGCGGTGGCGGCGATGCTGTGGCTGCTGGACCACCCGGGCGTGAGCGGGCTGTTCAACATCGGCAGCGGGCGGGCGCGCAGTTTCCTGGACCTCGCCCGGGCGATCTTCCTGGCGATGGGAAGAGAACCAAATATAGAGTTTTTTCCTATGCCTTCGGACCTGGGAGGAAAATACCAATACTTCACCGAGGCGCCCATGGCGAAGCTGCGCCAGGCGGGCTTCTCCCGTCCGCCCACGCCGCTGGAACAGGGTGTTGCGTCCTATGTGCGGTGGCTGGAGGCCAATCCCTGGAACCTCCAGCCCTAGCCTCATCGTCCCTTGAAGACGGGCTTCCTCTTCTCGTTGAAGCTTGCGATGCCCTCGCGCCGGTCCTCGGTCGGCACCAGCCGGTTGTAGGCCTCGATCTCGAAGCGCAGCCCGCTGCGCAGGTCCATCTGCATGCCGAAATGGATGCTCTTCTTCGCCTGGCGCACCGACAGCGGCGCGTTGGCCGCGATCCGGCAGGCGGTCTCGAGCGCGGCCGGCAGCAGCGCCTCGGGCTCGTACACCGCGTTCAGGATGCCCCAGTCCAGCGCCTCCTGCGCGCCGAAGGGCCGCCCGGTCAGGATGATCTCCTTCGCCCGCCGCTCGCCCACCGCGCGGGGCAGCGTCATCGTCCCGCCCGCCCCGGGCATGATGCCGATGCTCACCTCCGTCAGGGCGAAGCGCGCGGTGCTCTGGCCATAGGCGAAGTCCGAGGCCAGCACCATCTCGAGCCCGCCCGCGTAGGCATGCCCGTTGACCGCCGCGAGGATGGGGATGGGGCAGTCCAGCATCGTCCAGAAGGCGCGCTCGAAGATCTCGTGCTGGGCCACCCATTGCGCGTCGGTCATGCCATGGCGCTCCTTGAGATCGCCGCCCGCGCAGAAGGCCCGCCCCCCGGTGCCGGTCAGGATCACGCAGCGCGTCTCGCCCGGCTCCGCCGAGAGCTGCGACCACAGCGCGAAAAGCTCGCGCCCCATCTGCGTGTTCAGCGCGTTCGCCACTTCCGGCCGGTTGAGCCGCACCAGCAGCACATGCGCGGCGGGCTGTTCCAGGGCGAGCGTCTCGAAGGCGGGAAAATCGGTCATCGGCGTCCTCTCTCCGGCAAGGCGCCGCCTTGTGCCGCGGCGCGCTTCCCGCCACCTTGACGCAACACAGCGGGGCGGCACAGCCCCGCCGCCAGGGAGGACAGCCATGCTCGACCGCCGCCGCCTGCTCGCGGCCCCCGCGCTCATCGGCCTCGCCGGCCCCGCCCTGGCCCAAGGGGCGCCCTGGCCCAACCGGCCGGTGCGCGTGATCATCCCCTGGCCGCCCGGCCAGGCCACCGACCTTGCGGCCCGCATCCTCGCCGACCGGCTCACCCAGGCCTTCGGCCAGCCCTTCGTCGCCGAGAACCGGCCGGGCGCGGCCGGCATGATCGGCACCGATCTCGTCGCCAAGGCCGCAGCCGACGGCTACACGCTGCTTGCGGCCTCGACCGGCCCCATCGTCACCTCGCCGCTCGTGCAGCGCACCACCTACAACGCGGAGCGCGATTTCGCGGAAGTCGGCATCACCGGCATCTCGGCCTATCTCCTGGTGGTGCCGCCGAACTTCCCCGCCCGCACGGCCGAGGAGTTCGTGGCGCTGGTCCGGGCGCGGCCCGGGCACTACACCTTCTCCTCCTCCGGCACGGGGGCGACAGCGCACATCGTCGCGGCGTGGTTCCATGCGCTGGCCGGGCTCGACGTCGTGCATGTGCCCTTCGCCGGCTCGGGCCCGGCGCTCACCGCTGTCGTCGGCGGGCATGTGAGCTATTCCATCGAGACCTTGGCGGCCACGGGGCCGCTGGTCCGCAACGGGCAGTTGCGCGCCCTCGGCATCTCCTTCGCGCGCGGCTCGGCCCTCGCGCCCGATGTGCCACCGCTCGCCCGCCTGCCCGGTTGCGAGGGCTATGACGCGGGGGCCTGGATCGGCGTGATGGCCCCGGCCGGCACGCCCGCGCCCATCCTGGAGCGGCTCGACCTGGAGATCGGACGCGCCATGGGGGAGGCCGAGTTCCGCGACCGGCTCGCCCAGGCGGGGCTCGAGCCCATCCACCACAACCGCGACGGCATGCGCGCCTACATCGCGGCCCAGCGCCGCGGCTTCCAGACCGCCATCCAGGCGGCCAACATCCGCATCGACGGGTAGCCGCCGACCGCAACGGCGCCGCCCCGGCGCCGGCCTGCCCGGGGCGCAGGAGTGCGCCACGCCTCTGGCCATCCGTGCATGATCCGGCGCGCGCGGCGAGGCAGGCCAGCCCGAGGAGCCGCGCCGCATGGCTTGCCCTGTTTCGCCCTTCCCCTCATGTCTCCGCGCGCCATGACGACGCGGCCCGTCCTGCCTTTCCCGAGTTCAGGGCCGCGTGCCGGCCGCCTCCGGCGCGAGGCGCTGCTGCTGTCCGGGCTTCTGCTGCTTCTCCTGCTCGGCCCCTTCCAGCTCCATCCCCCGATCGGCTGGGTGGATCCCGGGCTCTACATCCGCTGGTTCCTCGAACCCGCGCCGGCGCTGGCGCCCGGCGGGGGCGACTACCACTCCGCCCGCGCACCTTTCGTGGTGGCGGGGCGGCTGCTGCACGCGCTGTTCGGGCCTGTCGCGGGGCAGATGGCGCTGGTGCTGCTGTTCCAGGCCCTGGCGCTGGCCGGGATCCATGCGCTGACCGGCGCGGTGGTGCGCGGGGTGGCGCTGCGCGCGGCGCTGACCGCCTCGGTGGCGCTGAACCCGGTCTGGCTCGCCGCCATCGCGCGCGGCTATGTGGACGGGCCCTGCATGGCCTTCGGCCTGCTCGGCCTAGCCCTGCTGCTGCGCCTGCCGGGCCGGCACGGCGCGCTGGGCGCGGGGGCCTGCGGCATGCTGGCCTTCCTCACCCATCCCTTCGGCGGTGGGCTCGCGCTGCTTGGCCTCGCGGCCGCGCTGTGGGTGCGGGGGCGGGCCGAGGGCGATCTGCCCGGGCGCGGGCGGGCCGCCGCCGGCGGCGCGTTGGCGGCGCTGCTGCTCACCGCCCTGGCGGCGGTCCTGGCCGGGTTTCCCTTCCTCTTTTTCGCGCCCGCGCTGGGCCGCATCGGGCAGGCGCTGGCCGCGGCCGGCCCCACGCCCTTCAACATGCCCCTGGCCGAATGGCTGCCCGGCACGGTGCGCGTGGCGCTGTTCCCGGCGGCGGCCTGGCTCGCCGTGACGGGTTGGCTGGCCGCGCGCGGCGGGCCGGCCGCCCCGCGCGCCATGGCCGCCGCGGCCGCGGCGATGATCGCCCCGCTGCTGGCCGCCGACCTGCTCTGGCACGGTTTCATGGCGCAGTTCGCCTTCTATGCGAGCTATGCCTGGCTTGCGGTGATCCCGGGCCTCGCGCTGCTGGCGGCGGCGGCCGAGGCGCGCGGCGGGTTGCCCGTCTGGGCCGTGCTGCTGCCGCTCGCCGGCGGGCTCGGGCTGGGATGGCTGCTGCCGCTCGAGGCGCGCGAGGCGCCGCTCCTCGGCTGGATCGGCTGGGGGATCGCGCTGGCGGCGCTGGGCGCGGCGGTGTTCGCCCGCGCCCTCGCCCGGCCGGGGGCGGCGCTGCTCGCCACGCTCGCGCTGCTCGGCGCGGCGGGGGCCTTCACCCGCGATACGGCGAGCGTCTTCGCGCGCCCCGGCGAGGCGGATTTCGCCGCGCAGCAGCGCCTGCTGGCCGAGTTCCGTGGCTTCCTGGCGCAAAGCGGCGGCCTCGCCCCCCCGCCCCTGCTCTGGCTGTCGCGCGAGGGGCTCTCGCCCCCGCCGGGAGGGATCCATCCGGTTGCCTATGGCGGGCAGAGCCTGCGGCTGAACGCGGTGGATTCGCTGGCGGCCTCGCTGGGCTGGGACGCCCCCGCGCTTGGCCTCCGCATGCCCGCCCTCGATCCCGGCTTCCGCTGGAACCGGCTGACCGAGCCGGGGGCGGGCGAGCGGCGCGACATCCTCCTCCTCTGCCCCGCGGCGGAGGACTGCGCGGCCGGGCGCGCCCTGCTCCAGCGCCTGGGCCTGCGGCCCGAGCCGGTGGCGGAGGCGACCCTCGACAGCCCGGGCGCCGCACGGCTGCGGGTGGAGCGCCACCGCCTCGCCTTCCCCGGCGCCGATGAGGCGCCGAGCGCCGAGCAGGCGGCCCATGTGCTGGCCGCGGTGCTGGGCGCGCCCCCGGCGCTCGAGTATTTCGCCTGCATCGAGGCGGGGCCGCAGCGCCTCTGCCGCGCCCTGCTGCGCCGCGAGGACGGGAGGCTGGAGGCGCGCCGCCTGCATTTCGAACGCCTCGGCCGCCTCGCGCTGCCGCATGGGGTGGGCCCGGCCGAGCCCGCCCTCGCCGCGCTCGAGCCCGCGCTCGCCGCGCTGCTGTGCCGGTCGGAGCTGCGCCGCGCCGGCTTCTGGCTCGACCGGCCGGAGGCGGTGCCGCGCCCGCCCGAGGCGGCGGCCGCCTTCGCCGCCATGCTCCGCGCCCAGGCCGAGCAGGGGCCGGTGGCCTGCCTCGAGGCGGGCCTCGCCCTCGCGCGGGCCTTCGACCTCGACTGGCGGCCCGGCCATCTGCCCCGCATCGCCATGGGCTGCGAGGTGGAACTCGCCGCCGCGCGGGCGCTCGCGGGCGCGCTCACGGGGGCCTTCGCCGATGACCGCGTGGCAGCCGAGCTGGCGGCGGCCGAGGCGGCCGGGCGCCGCCATGACGAGGCCGCCTGCCTGATGGCCACGGCCCGGCTGCGCGCGGCCTGGCTGGCCCGCTTCGGCCTCTCGTGGCCGCGCTGAGGCGGCGGGCGCGCCGGTTGCCAAACGCGCCGGGCTGGGGCAACCCCTGCCCGGCGCGGCACCGCGCCCCCTCCCGGAGACCCTGTCCATGGCGCGGCGCCTCTGGCCCGTCCTCGTCTGCACCCTCGCCTGCGCCTGGGCGCTCTATGCCTTCGACTGGCCGATGGTGGGCCGCGCGCTGCTGCGCTTCGACATCGGACTCTTCCTCGAGGTCTGCCTGCCGCTGGGGCTGCTGCTCTTCCTCGTGCGCTCGCTGCGCTGGGCGGCGGTGGCGGGCATCGCCTTCACGCCCGGGCTGCTCTGGCGCACCCATGTGCAGACGGCGCTCGCGCTGGCCACCGCCGCCGCCACCCCGGTGCAGGCGGGCGAGGCGCTGAAGCTGAAATTCGCGCGCGACCTTACCGGCAAGGACTACGCCTCGCTGGGCGGCGCCTTCGCGGTGGAGCGGCTGGCCGATGCGGCGGTGCTCTTCGGCATCGGCGCCATCGGCTTCGGGCTGGCCGGCGCCTCGGGCCTCTGGCTGCTGGCGGCCTCGGGGCTGCTGGCGCTGGCGGTGGCGCTGGCGCCCTTCCTGCTGCGGCGGCTGGCCGGGGCGCGGCTGCCCCCGCGGATGGCCGCCGCACTCGGCCCGCTCGCGCAGTACCGGCCCTCGGCCGCGCGCATGCTGGTGCTGGGCGCCTGCACCGTCGCCAAATGGCTGATGGTGGTGCTGATGTGGCAGACCACCTTCGCCGCGGCGGGCATCGGGCTCGGCTTCGCCCACACCGCGCTGGTGGTGGTGCTGGTCACCCTCTCGGTCACCGTCTCGCTGGTGCCGGGGGGAATCGGGGTGGCCGAGGTCTCCACCCGCGGGCTCCTGCTCTGGCTCGGGGTGGAGCCGGGCCTCGCCGATGCGGGGGCGCTGCTGCTGCGGCTGCTGACGCCGCTGGTCATCGGCATCGGGCTGCTGCACGGGCTGTTCCTGCTGCGCGGCCGCCGCGCGGCCGAGCGGGGCTGAGCCATGGCGCGCCTCGCCACGCCCCTGCTGTTCGCGGGGCTGCTCGGGCTGTTCTGGTCGGGGCTGTTCCACCTGCATCCGCCGCTCGGCTGGGTGGACCCGGGGCTCTACATCCACTGGTTCCTGCTCGCGCCCGAGAACGCGGCGCACCGCGACCTCGACTACCACGGCGCGCGGCTGACCTATGTGCTGCCCGGCTTCCTGCTCTACCGCCTGTTCGAGCCCGTGCTGGCGCAGGCGCTGCTGGTCAGCGGCTTCTACCTGCTGGGGCTGATCGCCCTGCACCTGCTCTCGGGCGCGCTGCTGCGCGGGGCGGCGGCGCGGGCGGTGCTGCTGGTGGCGATGGGGGCGAACCCGCTGTGGATCGGCGCCTTCGCGCGCGGCTATGTGGACGGGCCCTGCATGGCGCTGGGGCTGCTCGCCCTCGCCTGCCTGCTGCGGCCCGTGGCGCCGCCGGGGGTGCTGCGCCATGCGCTGGCGGGGGCGCTGCTGGTGCTCGCCCTCTGCGCCCATGCGCTGGGCGGCGGCATGGCGGCGCTGGCGGTGGCGGCGGTGCCGCTGCTGCGCGCGCCGGGCTGGCGGGCGGTGCTGGCGAACGGCGCGGCGGGGCTCGCGGGCGTGCTGGCCGCCTTCCTCGCCCTCGGGCTCGCGGCGCGGGCGCTCGGCCTGCCCTTCCTGTTCGTGCAGGCCTTCTGGACGCCGCTGCGCCTGTCAGTGGACGGCACCTATGACGGCTTCGCCCTGCCCGCCGCCGCCTGGCTGCCCTTCGCGCCGCGGCTGCTGATCCTGCCGCTGCTGCTGGCCCTGCCGCTGCTGGCCCGGCCGGTGCTGCGCGCCGAGGGGCGGCGGGGCCTCGCCCTTCTCGCCGCCATCCTGGTGCCGCTGCTGCCGCTGGCGGCCTGGTTCTTCCGCACGGCCTCGCTGCTGCAGTTCCACTTCTACGCGAGCTACCTGCAACTCGCCCTCGCCCCCGCGCTGATGCTGTTCCTCGCGCGGGTGGAGCGCGCGGGGGCGCTGCCCGGGCGGCGAGGGCTCGCGCTGCTGGTCCTCGCGCTCGGGCTGGCGCTCGGGCTCGGCGCGCTGCCGCCGCTGCCCTGGCGGCAGGAGGCGGCGCTGGGCCTTGCCGCCTGGGCCCTGGCCGGGGGTGTGATGGCGGCGGGGCTGGCGCTGGCCGCCGCCGGCCGGCTGCGCCCGGCCCTGCCGGCGGTGGCACTCGGGCTGATGCTGGCGGGGGCGTTGAACGCCGACACGGCGCGCGCCTATCGCTTCCCCGGCGCGCCGGACCAGGCGGCGCACATGCGCGCGCTGGCGGAGTTCCACCGCGTCCTTGCGCGCACAGGCGGTCTGGGCGGCAGCTTCGTGATCTGGGTGGCGCGCGAGGGCTACACCCGCGCCCATGGGCTCGGCGACGCCTTCCTGCACGACATCGCCTTCCGCGGCAGCCGGCTGCGGCTGAACTTCCTCGACACGCTGGCCGCGACCCTGGGCTGGCACCGCCTCGCGCTCGGCTTCGCCATGCCGGGCATCGACGAGGGCTGGGGGCAGGAGCACATCGCCAATGTCGGCCCCCACCCCCTGCCGCTGATCACCCTGTGCACGGAGCCGGCAGAGTGCCTCGCCGGGGCGCAGGCGCTGCGCGAACTGGGCCTCCTCGTCGAGGAGGGGCCGGTCGTGACCATCGCGCTTCCGGGCGTGCCCGGCTTCGCCGTGGGGCGCGCCCTGCTCTCCAACCCGCACTACGGCGCGCCCCCGCCGCTGCCGGGGCAGATCGAGGCGATCCTCGCCCGGCTCGAGGGGCTGGAGGCGGCCGCCCCGCCCGGCGCGCCGCCGCCGAGCCCCGAGGCGCGCGCCTCGCCCGCCCTCGTCGGCCCCGGCCCGCGCCCCATCGCCGCGCTGGAGGAGGCGGGCTGCGCGCCGGAGGCCGGGCGCATCGCCTGCCGCGTGCGCTACCGCGCCGGGGATGGCCGGCTGCTGGCGCGCGGGCTGACCTTCCAGCCCTTCGGCACGGTGGCGTTGCTGCTGGCCGCGGGGCCGGCCGAACCCGCGCCCTGAGCCGCCCCGGCCCTCACGCGCCCGGCCGCGGACCGCGGCAGCGCATGATCCAGTAGGTATAGGGCGGCAGGCGGCGGTGGCTCACCTCGCCCGTCACCTCGGCGAAATGCGGCCGGGCCAGCGCCGCATAGCCCTCGGGGTCGCGCACGTTGCGCCCGCGGTCGAGGCTGATCAGCCAGCGCGCGATGGGGTTCTGGTCGGGCACATGGACGTTGTCGAGCGTCACCACCCGGCCCTCGGGCTTGGTGACGCGCGCGAGCAGGCGAAACAGCTCCTGCCCCTGCGCGTCATCCATGTGGTGCAGCACGGCCGAGACGATCACGAGGTCGAAGGGCGCGAGGGTTTCGGCCGCCGCGGCGTCGAAATAGCCGGCGTGCAGCGTCACGTCGCGCCCCGCATTCTCGGCCCGCCCGCGCGCCACATACGCCGCGTTGGGCTCGAAGCCGACATAAGTCACGGGCCCGAGGTGGCGCGCCAGCGCCGCGGTGCCGCAGCCGATGTCGAGCACGCGCTCGCCGGGGCGCGGGCGCAGCACCTCCGCAACGAAGCGGCGGCGGCGCTCATTGGCGCCGAGCAGGCGCTGCAGCGCCTCATAGGCGCGGGGGTGGCGCAGCAGGGCCCAGGCGCCGGTGCTGCGCTCAGCCATGGCGGAAGGCGGGGAGGCTCATGCGCGGGCGAGTGCCCGACCGCCGCGCCCCTGTCCAGCCCGGGTGCTCTGGCCGGGCCCCGCCGCCGCGTGGTAAGCGCCGCGGCATGAAGGACCTCGTGATCTTCGGCGCGGGCGACATCGCGGAGCTCGCGCATGTCTATTTCACGCAGGATTCGCCGCGGCGGGTGGTGGCCTTCACCGTGGACGCCGCCTACCGCCAGGCCGAGACCGTCATGGGCCTGCCGCTGGTGCCCTTCGAGGAGCTGCCCGCCCGCTTCCCGCCCGACCGGCACGACGCCTTCGTGGCGCTGAGCTACGCGAAGGTGAACCGGCTGCGCGCCGAGAAATGCGCGGCGCTGCGCGCGCTCGGCTACCGCCTGGCCAGCTACGTCTCATCGCGCGCCACGGTGTTCGGGGATCTCTCGGTGGGCGACAATGCCTTCATCCTGGAGGACAACACCATCCAGCCCTTCGTGCGGATCGGCAACAACGTCACGCTCTGGTCCGGCAACCACATCGGCCACCACAGCGTGATCGAGGACGACGTGTTCATCGCCTCCCATGTCGTGGTCTCGGGCGGCGTGCGCATCGGCCAGGGCTGCTTCATCGGGGTGAACGCGACGCTGCGCGACCACATCACGCTCGGCCCGCGCTGCGTGGTGGGCGCGGGCGCCCTGCTGCTGGCCGATGCCGAGGCCGAGGGCGTGTACATGGGCCAGGCGACGGAGCGGGCGCGCGTCCCCTCCTCGCGGCTGCGCGGCATCTGAGCGGGATGCAGCGCTGGCGGTCGCTCGGCCATGTCTATGTGGCCGGCGGCGAGTCGCCCTGGCTCGCCAGCCATGCGAGCTACCCCACCCCGCTCTCCCTCCCCGACGGGCGGCTGCGCGTGTTCTTCTCCCCGCGCGACGGCAAGGGCCGTTCCTCGATCTTCTCGCTCGACCTCGCGCTCGAGGGGGGGCGCTTCGAGCGGCTGGGCCCGCCCGAGGGGCCCTGGCTCGAGCCCGGGCCGCGCGGCGCCTTCGACGATGCCGGGGCGTCGGTCGCCTGGGTGGGGGCGCTGCCCGATGGCGGGATCGAGTGCCTCTATCTCGGCTGGTCGCTCGGCGTCAGCGTGCCCTTCCGCACCGCCATCGGCCGCGCCACGGCCGCGCCCGGCGCGCGGCGGCTGACGCGCGATTCCCTCGCCCCCCTGCTCGACCGCTCGGCCGAGGATCCCTTCGTGCTGGGCTATCCCTGGGCGCTCGAGGTCGGTCCCGAACGCTGGGTCTGGTATGGCACCCACCTCTCCTGGGGCGAGGCGTGGCTCGCCATGGACCACCCGATCCGCCGCGCCGTGCGCGGGGCGGACGGGGTATGGCGGCGCGACGCAGCCCCCTGCCTCAGCCCTGCCGGCGGCGAGGAGTTCGCCCTCTCCCGCCCCAGCCTGCTGCGCGACGCGGCCGGCTGGCACATGTGGTATTGCCGCCGCCTGCCCGAATACCGGCTGGGCTACGCCCATTCGCCCGACGGCCTGCACTGGCGGCGCGACGACGCGGCGCTGCGCTTCCCCGAGGACCCGGGCTGGGAGGAGGGGGTGCGCTGCTACCCCGCCGTCTTCGATCATGGCGGGCGGCGCTACATGCTCCACAACGGGGCGGGCTACGGGCGCACGGGCTTCGGCCTCGCCCTG
Source organism: Roseococcus sp. (assembly GCA_026414745.1). GTDB lineage: Bacteria > Pseudomonadota > Alphaproteobacteria > Acetobacterales > Acetobacteraceae > Roseococcus. The sequence goes on along the minus strand of JAOAIK010000038.1, from coordinate 18,769 downwards.
CTCGAAGGCGGCTGACGGCCCGCTTTACGCCCCCCGCGTTCCCCTCTAAGCGCGCGCCATGCGCGCGCACATCCCCTTCAACTGGCCCACCCTGGTCGGCGCCGAGTTCGAGCATGTCCGTGCCGCGCTGCACCGGGGCAAGCTCTCGGGCAACGGGGAGTTCACCCGGCGCTGCCAGGCGCTGCTCGAGGAGCGCACCGGCGCGGCCCGCGCGCTGCTGACGCATTCCGCCACCGGCGCGCTGGAGATGGCCGCCATCCTCGCCGGCATCGGGCCGGGGGATGAGGTCATCATGCCCTCCTTCACCTTCTGCTCCACCGCCAATGCGGTGGTGCTGCGCGGCGGCGTGCCGGTCTTCGTCGACATCCGCCCCGACACGCTGAACATCGACGAGGGCGCCATCGAGGCCGCCATCACGCCGCGCACCAGGGCCATCTCGGTCGTGCACTACGCGGGGGTGGCGGCGCAGATGGACGCGATCATGGAGATCGCGGCGCGCCACGGCCTCGCCGTCATGGAGGACGCCGCCCAGGCCCTGCACGCGAGCTTCCGCGGAAAGCCGCTCGGCAGCTTCGGCATGGCGGCGGCCATCTCCTTCCACGAGACGAAGAACCTCATCTCGGGCGAGGGCGGCGCGCTGCTGGTGAACGACCCCGACCTTGCGCTGCGCGCGGAGATCGTCTGGGAGAAGGGCACCAACCGCGCGCAGTTCGCCCGCGGCGAAGTGGCGCGCTACACCTGGGTGGACATCGGCTCCTCCTTCCTGCCCTCGGAGCTGACGGCGGCCTTTCTCCTCGCCCAGCTCGAGGCCGGGCCGGAGGTGACGGCGCGGCGCCTCGCCGCCTGGGAGCGCTACCATGCGCTGCTCGCGCCGCTGGAGGCGGCGGGCCGGCTCGTCCGCCCGCGCGTGCCCCAGGAATGCGGGCACAACGGCCACATCTATTTCGTGCTGGTGCCCGATGCCGCGCAGCGCGACCCCGCACTCGCGCGCCTTGCCGAACTCGGGGTGAACGCGGTGATGCACTACGTGCCCCTGCACTCCGCGCCCGCGGGGCTGCGCTACGGCCGCGCCGCGGGGCCGATGAGCGTGACGGAGGACGTCTCGGCGCGGCTCATCCGCCTGCCGCTGCATCCCCGGCTCACGCCCGAGGAGCAGGAGCAGGTCGTCGCGGCGCTGGCGCAGGTGCTCGGACCGGGCTGAGGCGCGTGGGCCGCACCGTTGTCGTCACCCAGTCGAACTACCTCCCCTGGCGCGGCTGGTTCGACATGCTGCGCCAGGCCGATGCGCTGGTGATCCTGGACAGCGTGCAGTACACGCGCCGCGACTGGCGCAACCGCAATCGCATCAAGACGCCGCAAGGCCCCGCCTGGATCACCGTGCCGGTGGAGGCCAAGGGGAAATACCATCAGGCGGTGGACGAGACCCGCATCCAGGGCCGCGACTGGGTCGGCCAGCACCTGCGGGCCATCGCCCTCGCCTATGCCCGGGCACAGCATTACGCCGATGTCTTCCCCTGGCTGGAGGCGACGCTGCGCGCCGCCGCCGAGGAGGAGATGCTGAGCCGCATGAACGAGCGGCTGATCCGTGCCCTCTGCGCCCGGCTCGGCCTCGGCCTCGCCATCAGCCGCGATTCCGACCACATCCCGCGCGCCGAGCTGCCGCGCCTCGACCCCTCGGAGCGCCTGGCGGCCCTCGCCGAGGCGACAGGCGCGACGCGCTACCTCTCCGGGCCCGCGGCCCAGGCCTATCTCGACCCCGCGCCCTTCGCGCGGCGCGGCATCGAGGTGGCGTGGATGGACTACTCGGGCTACCCGCCCTATCCGCAGCTCTGGGGGGACTTCGAGCCCGCCGTCTCGGTGGTGGATCTCATGCTCAACACCGGCCCCGCCGCGCCGGCGCTGCTCGGCCGGCGCGGGTGAGGCGGGTCAGACCCCGCGCCGGGCCACCTGCATCTCCAGATACTCCCGCACCGAGCGCGGCTGCGGATGACGGTAGCCGAGGAGCTGGCGCAGCGCCGGATCCCGGGTGAACCCCTCGCCGAGATAGGCGGGCAGGTCGATCTGCTGGCGCATCATGGCGATGGTGTAGACGTGGTTCACCGCGCGCCGGTCCCGATCCGTGCGGTTCTGCCCGCCGCCGTGCCAGAGCATGCAGTCGAGCACGAGGAAACTCCCCGCCGGCGCCTCCACCTGGCGGCGCTGGGCGCGCAGCACGGGCTCGGAGGGGAAGGCCTCCTCCTTGTGCGAGGCGGGGATCACCCAGGTCGCGCCGTTCTCGGCGGTGAAGGGGTCGAGGCAGAACAGCGCATTGAGCGCGATGGGCCGGCTGCTGGTGAAATGCTGGTAGGGCAGGTCGCGGTGGTAGGGGGATTGGCTGTAGCGCTCGGTCCCCGCCGGGTTCACGATGCCATTCTGCTGGTTGAGGATGAAGCCCGGGCCGATCAGCGCCTCGCACAGCGCGAGGATGCGCGGGTTGGCCGCGAGCGCGAGGAAGCGCGGATCCTCAGCGAGCGGGCAGCGCAGCAGATCGGCCTCGCCCACGCGGCGGCGCAGCTCGGCGAGCTCGTCGGTCGCGGCCTTGCGGCGCAGCGCCTCGAAGCCCTCGCGCAGCCCCTCCAGCTCGGCCTCGCTCAGCCCCGCATCCACCACGGCGTAGCCGACGAGGCGCAGCGTCTCGGCCGCCTCCTCGGTCGCGTCGCGCACGGTGTTGGCGATCCGCACGCCGTAGCGCGGTGTGGCGTCCATGCCCGTCCGGCTCCCCTCTCCTGCCCCGCCTGATAGGCGCGCGCGCGGCCCTCGCCAAGGAGGGGGTTTTCGTCTAGTGCCGCCGGTGCCCACACCGCGCCGGGACCGCCCGTGAAGCTCTCGATCGTTTCGACTCTCTACCGTTCCGCCCCGGGCCTTGCGGAGTTCCATCGCCGCTGCATGGCGGCGGCCGAGCCGCTGTTCGGGGAGATCGAGATGATCCTCGTCGATGACGGGTCGCCCGACGAGAGCCTGCAGCTGGCCCTCGCCCTGCAGGCCGCCGACCCGCGCGTGGTGGTGGCCGAGCTCGCGCGCAACTTCGGCCACCACAAGGCGATGATGACCGGCCTCAAGCTCGCCACGGGCGATCTCGTCTTCCTGCTCGACAGCGACCTCGAGGAGCCGCCCGAAGCCCTCCCCGCCTTCCTCCAGAAGCTCATGGACGAGGGCTGGGACGTGGTCTACGGCGTTCAGCCCGCCCGCCGCGGCGGATGGTTCGAGCGCGTGACCGGCGAGGCCTTCTACCGGCTCATGGACGCGCTGTCCGACCGCAGCATCCCGCGCAACCTCCTCACCGCCCGGCTGATGCGCCGCGACTATGTCGATGCCCTGACGGCGCACGAGGACCGCAGCTTCCAGATGTCGGACCTCTGGGTGCTGACGGGCTTCCGCCAGGCGCCGATGGAGGTGGCGAAGCTCTCCCTCTCGCCCACCACCTACACCCTGTCGCGGCGCATCCGCATGGCGGTGGAGCATGTCACCACCACCTCGACGCGGCTGCTCTACCTCGTCTTCTACAGCGGGCTCGCGCTCTCGGGCCTGGCCATCGCGGTCGCGCTGCTGCTGCTGCTGCGCTACCTCACCCACGGGGTGGCGATGGCGGGCTGGACCTCGGTGTTCCTCTCGGTCTGGTTCTTCGGCGGGCTGATCGTGCTGGTGCTCGGCATTCTCGGCATCTACATCGCCGCGCTGCTCGAGGAGTCGAAGCGCCGGCCCTACACCCATCTGCGCCGGCTGCACCGCGCCGCGGGCGCGGGGACGGAGGTCGCGGCGCGCAGGGAAACCGTGCGATGAACCGGGAGGCGCTGCTGCATCGCGTGGCGCGCTACTATGCCGGACGCCTGGCCGAGCACGGGGCGAACCCGCGCGGCGTGGACTGGAACGGCGAGGAGTCGCAGCGGCTGCGCCACGCGCAGTTCCTGCGCCTGCTCGGCGCCGAGCCCGAGGCCTCGGTGCTCGATCTCGGCTGCGGCTACGGGGATTTCCTCGATTTCCTGCGCGCCCAGGGCCATCTGGGCGCCTATGCGGGCTGGGACGTGGCGCCCGAGATGATCGAGGCCGCCCGCGCCCGCCACCCCGAAGGTCCGGGCGTCTCCTGGCATGTCGGTGCCGAACCCGATACGCCGGCCGACTACGCCATCGCCTCGGGCGTGCTGAACGTGAAGGGCGAGGCGGAGGAGGCGGAGTGGGCCGAGTACACGCTCGGCGTGATCGAGACCCTTGCGCGGAACGGCCGGCGCGGCTTCGGCTTCAACGTGCTCTCCCTCTGCTCCGACCCCGAGAAGCGCCGGCCGCACCTGCACTACGCCGACCCGGCCGCGATGCTGCGCCACTGCCTCGACCGCTACGGCCGGCATGTGGCGCTGCTGCAGGATTACGGGCTGTGGGAGTTCACCGTGCTGGTGCGGCGGGGCTGAAGGACCGGCGGCGGTCGGCCTCACGCCACGGGCAGCGCCGCACAATACGCCTCGGCGAAGGCGAGCAGATCCTCGTCGACCAGGGGAAAGCGCGGCGTGGGCGCGGCAGGGGCGCGATCGGTTCTCTCCCATTCCAACCCTGTGGCGGGGGTGAAACGCAGCTCTCCCTGCCCGATGCTGCGCACCACCTGCAGCAGCAGCGGCAAGGCCGCCTCGAACAGCCGCCGCCCCAGCGTGGCCCGGGTGTCGCGCCGCGCCACCGGCACGCAGCCCTGGGCGAGGATCGGCCCCTGGTCGAGCGTCGTGTTCACGAGATGCACCGTCACCGCCGTCATGCGCATGCCCTCGGCCAGGGCCCGGCGCAGGGCGCCGAAACCGGGGAACATCGGCAGCAGGGAGAGGTGCAGGTTGAAAATCCGCCCCTCCATGTGGTCGATCACTTCGGTGGAAAGCAGCCGGTTGAAGGTGAGACCGAGCCACTCGGCCCCGGTCGCGGCCAGGAGCCGCGCAAGGTCCGGATGGTAGGGCAACGGCCCCGGCGCGATGAGGGGGCAGGGCAGGCCGCGCGCCTCTGCGACGGCGGAAATCCGCGAGGGCCGATCGATGGCCACGGCCACGACCCGGACGGGAAGAAGCCCGGCATCGCTCGCCTGCAGGACCGCCTCCAGCGCCCTGCCCTCTCCGCTGACCGCCCAGGCGAGGCGCTTCATCTTGGCCCCTGTCCCCCGTGGATGCGGCGAACAAGCCAGCGCGGGCGTCCCTTCGCCTCGGTGTAGAGTTGAGCGATGTAAAGACCGATCACGCCGAGCGACATGATGGTGAGCCCGCCGAGGAACCAGATCGAGATCATGATCGAGGCGAAGCCCACCAGCATCTCCGAACCCCAGACCAGGCGCAGCGCCAGCGTCGCCAAGGCCACCAGCAGCGAGATGCCGGCGATGCCCGCACCCAGCATGAAGACGAGGTGCAAGGGCCGCGCGGAGAAGGCGACAACGGAGCGGACGGCCAGCGCGATCCGGCGGCGCAGGTTGTAGGTGGAGACAGGGCGGTTGATCACCCGCTCCACCCGCATCGGCACTTGGCGGAAGCCGGGCCACGAATACAGTCCGCCGAGGAAGATGTTGCGCTCCGGCAGGGAGAGCAGCGCGTCCACATAGGCGCGGCGCATGAGCCGCACATGGCAGATGTTCTCCCGCGTGTGCGTCTCCGAGAGCAGGTTGAACAGGCGCCAGAACAGGCCGCTCGCGAACTGGCGCATCCGCGAGCCCACCTTCTGGTCGTGGTAGCCATAGACCACGTCCGCGTCCTCGGCCTCCAGGGCGGCGGCAAAGCGCAGCAGCAGCTCCGGCGGCTCTTCGAGGTCGGAATCGACGAGGAAGACGCGCTCGCCGCGGGCATGGGTCAGGCCGGCCAGGATCGCGGCGTGATGGCCGAAGTTGCGCGCCAGTTCGATCACGCGGATGCGAGGGTCCGCCTGCGCGGCGCGGATGGCGATGTCCAGAGCGTCGTCCGGCGAGCCGTCGTCCACCACCACGATCTCATGCGACGCGCTCGCCGCCTCGGCCGCTGCCGTCGCGCGCGCCAGGAACTCCGCGAGGAAGGGAGCGGACCGGTAGAGCGTCGTGACGACCGAGAGTTCGGGCTGGGCCATGAGCGGCTTCTACGCCGCCACCCGGCAAATGGCCAATCGGCCAGCGCCTGTACAAGCCGAGCAGGCGCCGGCCCGGGGCGGGGAGAGACACCGCTTCAGGCCCCCGACTTCCGCGCCACCACCACCCGGCTGCCGCCCAGCGGCAGATGCAGCCCCGCGAGGCTCATTCCCACCTCGGCCTGCAGCGCGGCGCGCAGCAGGGCGTTCAGCCAGCGCGGCGGGTTCATCTCGTCAGGCGCGCCCTGCTCGGCCGTCGCGCGCCGCGGCAGCAGGCGCGAAGCGAGCATCAGCGGCAGGGTGACGCTGTTGTAGGAGAGGCTCGCCGCCACCTCGAGCCCGGCGGCGCGGCAGCGCCCCTCCAGCTCGCCGCGCGCGTAGCGGCGCTTGTGCTGGGCGTGCTCGTCCGCCCCGCTCCACAGCCACATGTGCTGCGGCACGGCCAGCACCACCCCGCCCCCCGGGCGCAGCGCCGCGGCGAAGCGGTGCAGCACCTCCTGGTCCTGCTCGATGTGCTCCAGCACGTCGAAGCAGCCGATCACGTCGAAGGCCGCGCGGAAGGGCATCTCGCGCGCGTCCATCTGCATCAGCTCCACCTCCGGCGGCAGCAGCCGCGCGGCATGGGCGAGCCCGTCGGCCGAGACCTCGGCACCCAGCACGCGCCGCCAGGGCCGGGCGCGGGCGATGACGCCGGTGACATAGCCGGTGCCGCAGCCCACCTCGAGGAAGCTCTCGGCGGCCGGGAAATGCCGCGCGATCAGCCCCGCGAGCAGGCGCGCGCGGGGGGCGAACCAGAAATGCCAGGGCTCGGCGGCCAGCAACGCGGCGAATCCGGCCGGGTCGTAGTCCGAACCCTGGGCGGCCAGGGCGGGGGCGAGCAGGGCGAACCCATCCTGGCGCGGCGGCGCCCAGCCGCAGGCCTCGCAGGCCAGCGCCCCGCCCAGCCAGGGCCCCGCCTCGGGCAGCGCCCGCGCGGCGCCGCAGCCGGGACACAGGAGGTGGGGCGCGCTGTCGGGCATGGCGCGCACTTGCCAAAGCCGCCCGGCGGGCGCAACCCGCCGCCCCTGCGGATTCCGCTGGCGCGCGCCCCCTTCGCAGGTGCAGCATCGCGGCATGGACGGCGCCCCCCCTTCCCTGCGCGAGGCCCTGCGCGCCCGGCTGCGCCACGCGCGCGAGGCCGCGCTCGAGGACCCCTTCGGCGATCCCGTGCTGCTCACGGCGCTCGTGGTCAGCCGCCAGCTCGACCAGGGGGCGGTGGATCTCGCGGGGCTCGAGGCCCTGGTGCAGGCGCTGGCCGATGAGGCGGCCGAGGCGCGGGCGCGGCGCATCGCCGCCTATCTCGGCCACCGCCCGGGCAGCGACCCCGCCGCCGCCTTCGCGCCCCTCGCCGAGCGCCTCGCCCGCCCCGACCCCGCCGACAGCCCCGTGCCCTTCGCCGCCTATCGCGCGGCGGTGGAGCGCACGCGCTTCTGCGCCGTGTTCACCGCGCACCCGACCTTCTCTTTGCCTGAGGCAACGGCGCGGGCGCTGGCCGAGGCCGCGAGCGAAGGCACGGCCTTCCCCGCCAACCTGCCGCACCGCCCCGCGCCGGTGACGCTGCGGCAGGAGTTCGAGCAGGCCGCCGCCGCCATCGCCCGCGGCCGGGATGCGCTGGACGCGCTGGCCGGGGCGATGCTGGACGCCGCGCGCGCCATCTGGCCCGACCGCTGGCACGGCCTCTGCCCCGCCCCCATCCGCCTCGCCTCCTGGGTGGGCTACGACACGGACGGGCGCACCGACATCGGCTGGTGGGACACGCTGCGGCTGCGGCTCGTGATGAAGCGGCTGCAGCTCGAACGCCTCGCCGCGCAGGTCGAGGGCGCGGCCCCGACCCTCTCCGCGCGGCTCGCCGCCGCCATCGCGGCGGTGGCGGCGCAGATCGAGGCCGTGCCCGAAACGCCCGAGCCCGCGCGCGTGCAGGCCCTGGCCGAGGCGATGGTGACGCGCGCCGAGGCCGCCCTCACCTCGCCCGCGCCCCTGCTCGCCGCCCTTGCCGAGGCCATCGCCGCCGCCCCAGACGATGCGGCGCGCCGGCGGCTGGCGGTGGCGCGCGCGGGGCTCGCGGGGCATGGGCTGGCGCTCGCGCACACGCAGATGCGGCTCAACGCGGCGCAGATCCACAACGCCGTGCGCCAGCGCATCGGCATCTCATCGGCCCCCGACGACATGGCGCAGCGCCGCACCCTGCTCGCCCAGGTCAATGCCGCGCTGGCCGACCCCGCGCCGCGCCCGGTGGATTTCGGCGCGCTGCTGAGCGAGCAGGCCTCGGCGGCGCGGCTGATGATGACGGCGGCGCAGATCGCCAAATGGGTGGACGCCGCCTCGCCCATCCGCTTCCTGATCGCCGAGACCGAGACGGGCTACACGCTGCTCGCCGCGCTCTGGCTCGCCCGGCATTTCGGCTGCGAGCGGCATGTCGAGCTGTCGCCGCTGTTCGAGACGGCGAGCGCGCTGGAGCATGGCGAGCGCGTGCTGGACGAGGCGCTGCGCAGCCCGCATTTCCGCGACTACCTGCGGCTGCACGGCCGGCTGTGCCTGCAGTTCGGCTATTCGGATTCCGGGCGCTATGTGGGGCAGCTCGCCGCCTCCTACCTCGTCGAGCGCCTGAAGCTGCGGCTCGGCGAGCTGCTGCGCCGGCACGGGCTCTCGGGCATCGAGCTCGTGCTCTTCGACACGCATGGCGAGAGCATCGGCCGCGGCGGGCATCCCGACAGCCTCGCGGACCGGCTGGACTACCTCTTCCCGCCCCAGGCGCGGCGCAGCCTCGCCGAGGCGGGTTTCGCCGTGCGCGAGGAGACCTCCTTCCAGGGCGGCGACGGCTACCTGCTCTGGGGCACGCCGGCGCTGGCCGCGGCCAGCGTCGCGCGCATCGCCGAACACGCCTTCGCCGCCCCGCCGGCCGAGCCGGATCCGATCTATGCCGAGAGCGACTACGGCGCCGATTTCTTCGCGACCCTCAGGCGCGAGATGCAGGCGCTCGTCGAGGATCCGGGCTATGCCGCGCTGCTCGGCGGTTTCGGGCCGGGGCTGATCGAGCCCACCGGGTCCCGCCCCGCCGCGCGGCAGACGGATGGTCTCGGCGGGCCGGTGCGCATCACCCACCCCTCGCAGCTGCGCGCCATCCCGAACAACGCCATCCTGCACCAGGTGGGGTGGCTCGCGAACACGCTGCAGGGGCTGGGCGCGGCGGTGGCGGCGAACCCCGAGGCCTTCCAGGACCTGCGCGCGCGCTCGCCGCGCTTCCGCCGGGCCATGCAGATGGCCGCGCGCGCCGCCGCCTGCTCCGACCTCGGCGTGCTGCGGGCGGTGATCGGCACGCTCGACCCCTCGACCTGGCTCGACCGGGCCGCGGCCACCCGCCGGCCCGGCCGGCGCGAGGCGCTGCTTGCGGTGGCCGCGCCGCTCGATGCGCTGGACATGGCCGCGGCGCTGCGCCGCCTCTACCGCCGGCTGAAGGCGGATCATCTGGCGCTGCGCGCCGTCTGGACCGACCTGCCCGAGATGCCCGAGCGGCTGGTGCTGCTGCACACGCTGCGGCTGGCGCTGATCCATCGCCTCTGGCTGCTGGCGGTGGCTGTGCCTGAATTCAGTCCGCGGCACGGCATGACGCGCGAGGCCGCGATCGCGCGCATCCTCGCGCTCGATGTGGAGCCGGCGCTGGCGATGCTCGAGACGATCTTCCCAGACGCCCCCGATCCGGCCGCCGGCCTCGATTTCCACGAGCCCGCCGCCCCGGCCGAAAGCCCGAGCTACGCGCGCGAGCATGCGGAGCTTTTCGGCCCCATGCGCCGGCTGTTCGCGCTGGTGCGCGGCTGTTCGGCCGCCATCACGCATGAGGTGGGGGCCTTCGGCTGAGGCCTCGGCCCGGCTGCGGGCCGTCCTCGGGCGGCAGCAGGCCGTAGGGCCGCGCGAGCGCCCGGACATGCGGCGGGATCATCCGCCTGGCCCGCGCGGGCTCGGCGCGCTCGAGATGGAGGATGCTCTCCACCGCCTTCATCTCCACCCGCGCCCGGGCGAACTCGAGCCCCCTCGGCCCGAGGCGGGGCATCAGCCAGCCGATCAGGGGGCGCAGCCAGCCGGGCATGCGGCGCAGCGGCAGCCCGCCCGCGGCGCGACGCGTGTTCTCGAGGAAGCCCTTCACAGGGCCCGCCCGGCGTCCGGCGCTGCCGGGGCGGGACAGCTCCACCTCGCCCGCGATGAGATCCAGGATCTCCTCGCCACGCGCGTTGCGCACCAGGACCCATTGCCGGCCCTCGCCGCCCATGTAGCCCACCGTGATGTCGGCCAGCACATTGGTGTAGTCCACGCAGCTGCGGCAGGTCATGGGGAAGAAATCCGGCGGGAGCTGCGAGATGGGGAGCTGCAGGAAGGGAATCTCGCGCCGTCTGCCGTCCTTGTAGCGCAGCTCCACATGGAAATCGGCGCGGAACTCGAGATAGGTGATCTCGTCGGGACGCTCGTCCAGGAGGCCGAGGAACCTATGGAAGTTTTCCGTGGTCGTGTTGTCCGAACAAGGTGTTCCTATGACGTAGATCCGCTCGAAGCCCAGCTCCGCCTCCAGCGCCCGGAGAGCATAGACCTGGCAAGGGATGCCTATGACGGCGATCCTGCGGTGCCCCGCGGCCCGGGCGGGCTCCAGCAGCGCCAGCAGCGGCGCATAGCCCATCCGCATGCCCCGGCAGCGCGCCAGATCCTCCGCCCGCGTCACCAGCACGGGCACCGGGCGCCAGCGGTCCGCGGGGTCGGGCGCCACGGTCAGCACCGCCTCCACCGCCCCCGTCTCCAGCAGCCGCTCGGCGAGGCGCGTGGTGATGCCGCTCCATTGCGCGCCCGGCCGGGGCGCCTTCAGCCGCGCCCGCCACATCGCCCGGAAGGGGCCGAAATGCAGCTCGTCCGGCCGGGAGGGATCGCGCGCGCGCCCATGCACGCGCGCCTCGGCGGCCGCATAGTCGGGGGCGATGAACTGGCAGGCCCGCGCGCAGGCCTTCGGGTTCTCCATGCGCGAGACGCCGCAATCGGTGCAGAGATGCCGGTGCGGCGCGGGGCGCAGCCCGGGGACATCGGCCCCGGCGGCGGGCGGCAGGCTGTCCATGCCGCAAGCCTAGGCAATGGACATCCGCCGCGTCCACCATAGCTGACAGCCACGCCATGGCCCGTCCCCTCACCCCCCTCGCCCTGCTCGGGCCCTTCCTGCGCCCGCACCGGGCCCGGCTGCTGGCCGCGCTGGCGGCGCTGCTGCTCGCGGCCGGCCTCACGCTGCTGCTCGGCCAGGGCGTGGGGCGGCTGATCGACGAGGGGCTCTCGGCCGGCTCGGGCCCGGGCCTCGATGCGGCGGCGGGCTTCATGGGCGGGGTGATCCTGCTGCTCGCGCTCGCCACCGCGCTGCGCTTCCACCTCGTCACCTGGCTCGGCGAGCGCGTGGCGGCCGATCTGCGCGCGGCGCTGCATGCCCGGGTGCTCGGCCTCGCGCGCGCCGATGTGGAGACGGCCGCCCCCGGCGATCTGCTCTCGCGCATGACGAACGACGTGGCGCTGCTGCAATCCCTCGTCGGCTCGGCCGTCTCGATGGGGCTGCGCGCCGCGCTGACGGCGGCCGGCGCGCTCGCGCTGCTGGTGCTGACCAGCCTCAAGCTCGCGCTCGTCGTGCTCGCGGTGCTGCCCGTCGTGGTCGCCCCCCTCATCCTGCTCGGGCGGCGCGAGCGCCGCCTCTCCCGCGCCGCGCAGGACCGGCTGGCCGACCTCGCCGCCCGCGCCGAGGAGGGGCTGAACGCGCTCGCCGCCATCCAGGCCGATGGCCAGGAGGAGGCCGAGCGCCGCCGCTTCGCCGCGGAGACGGAGCGCGCCGTGGCCGCCGCCCAGCGCCGCATCCGCAGCCGCGCGCTGGTGCTGCTCTTCGCCATCCTGCTCGGCTTCGGGGCCATCACCCTCGCCCTCTACATCGGCGCGCAGGACGTGATCGCGGGGCGCATGTCGGGCGGTCAGCTCTCGGCCTTCGTGTTCTATGCCGTGCTGCTCGCCTCCTCCGGGGCCGCGCTGTCCGAGCTCTGGGGCGAGGTGCAGCGCGCCGCGGCGGCGGCGGAGCGCATCCTCGAGGTGCTCGGGCGCGAACCCGCCCTCGCCTCGCCCGCCGCGCCGGCCATCCTGCCGCCGCCGCGCGGGCGCATCGCCTTAGAGGGGGTGCGCTTCCGCTATCCCAGCCGGCCGGAGAACCTGGCGCTGGACGGCTTCGAGCTGCGCGTGGCGCCGGGCGAGACGGTGGCGCTGGTCGGCCCCTCGGGGGCGGGCAAGACCACGGTGCTGCAGCTGCTGCCGCGCTTCTACGATCCCGAGGCGGGGCGGGTGACGCTGGAGGGAATGGACATCCGGCAGGCGAGCCTCGCCGCACTGCGCGCCCGCTTCGCCCTGGTGCCGCAGGAGCCGGTGATCTTCCGCGCCAGCGCGGCCGAGAACATCCGCTACGGCCGCCCCGAGGCGACCGGGGCGGAGGTGGAGGCCGCCGCCCGCGCCGCCGCCGCGCACGGCTTCATCGCCGCCCTGCCCGCCGGCTACGACAGCCTGCTCGGCCCGCGCGGGGTGCTGCTCTCGGGCGGGCAGCGCCAGCGCATCGCGCTGGCGCGCGCCCTGCTGCGCGATGCGCCCATCCTTCTGCTCGACGAGGCGACGAGCGCGCTCGATGCCGAGAGCGAGCAGGCGGTGCAGCAGGCGCTGGCGCGGCTTTCGGCCGGGCGCACGACGCTGGTCGTCGCGCACCGCCTCGCCACCATCCGCCGGGCCGACCGCATCGTGGTGATGGAGGCGGGGCGTGTGGTGGCCGAGGGCACGCATGCGGGGCTGGTGGCCGAGGGCGGGCTCTATGCGCGCCTCGCCGCGCTGCAGTTCCGCGACCCCGCCCCCGCCGGTTGAACCGCGCCCGCCCCGGGTCCATGCTCGCCGCAAGACGGGAGGGACGGAGCATGGACGATCCTGGTCTGCGCGAGGCCCAGGCGCCTGCCGTGATGGCGCGCTGGGTGCGCGATTTCGGCGCGGCGATGGAGGCCGGGGATGCGGCCGCCGCCGCCGCCCTCTTCGCCCCGGAATCCTGGTGGCGCGACCTGATGGCCATGGAATGGAGCATCCGCACCCATGCGGGCCCCGCCGCCATCGCCGCCCTGCTCGCGGCCCGGCTGCCCGTGCTGCGCCCGCGCCATGTGCGGCTGCTCGAGGGCTGGCCGGCGCCGCGCCGCGTCACCCGCGGCGGCGGCACGCCCTGCCTCGAGGGCTTCATCGGCTGGGAGAGCGCGCATGGCCCGGTGGAGGCCGCGCTGCGCCTCGTGGAAACCCCCGATGGCCCGCGCGGCTGGATCATCGCCGCCCATCTCACCGGCCTGCCCGGCCGCCCGCCGCCCGAGACGGTGCGCCACGCCAACCCCGAGGACTATGCCCGCCAGTTCGGGGCCGAGAACTGGGCCGATCGCCGCCGCCGCGCCCAGGCCTACGAGGACCGGGACCCGGCGGTGCTGGTGCTGGGCGGGGCGCAGTCCGGCCTGTCCATCGCCGCGCGGCTCACCGCCTTCGGCGTGGACACCCTGGTGGTGGATCGCGAGGCGCGCATCGGCGATTCCTGGCGCCGCCGCTACCACGCGCTGACGCTGCACAACGAGACGCACGTCAACCACCTGCCCTACATGCCCTTCCCGCCCACCTGGCCGGTGTTCATCCCGAAGGACAAGCTCGCGAACTGGCTCGAGAGCTACGCCGAGGCGATGGAACTCAATGTCTGGACCGGCACGGAGCTCGAGCAGGGCCGGCGCAACGCCGAGGACACGGCCTGGGAGATCACCCTGCGCCGCGCCGACGGCAGCCGCCGCGTGGTGCGGCCGCGCCATCTCGTCATGGCCACGGGGGTCAGCGCCATCCCGGTGATGCCCGATCTGCCGGGGCTCGGGGATTTCGCCGGCACGCTGCTGCACTCGGGCGCCTACACCGAGGGCCATGCCTGGAAGGGCCGGCGCGCGCTGGTGATCGGCACCGGCAACTCCGCCCATGACGTGGCGCAGGACCTGCACGAGAGCGGCTGCGAGGTCACCATGGTGCAGCGCAGCCCCACCCATGTGGTGAGCATCGAGGAGGCGCAGCGCGTCTATTCCATCTACACCGAGGGGCTGCCCACCGAGGCCTGCGACCTGCTCGCCACCGCCGTGCCGCACCCGGTGCTGGTGCGCGGCTACCAGCACGCCACCGCCATCTCGAAGCGGGTGGATGCGGCCCTGCACGCGCGGCTCGCGGCGCGCGGCTTCCGCCTCTCCGACGGCATCGAGGGCACCGGCTTCCAGTATCTCTACCTGCAGCGCGGCGGCGGCTACTACTTCAATGTCGGCTGCTCGGACCTGATCGCGGAGGGGAAGATCGGCCTGATCCAGCTCTCCGACATCGCGCGCTTCGAGGCGGGCGGGGCGCGCATGAAGGACGGATCGCTGCGCGCCGCCGACCTCATCGTCTGCGCCACCGGCTACCTGAACATGCAGGAGACGGCGCGCCGGCTGCTCGGCGATGCGGTGGCCGAGCGCATCGGCCCCGTCTGGGGCTTCGGCGAGGACGGGGAGCTGCGCAACATGTGGCGCCCCACCGCGCAGAAGGGGCTGTGGTTCACCGCCGGCGGGCTCGCGCAGGTGCGCATCTACTCGCGCCCCCTCGCGCTCTGCATCGCGGCGCAGGAGATGGGGCTGGCCTGAGGGCATGCGGCGCATCGCGCAGCCCGGCCCCGCCCCGGCGGAGCGCGCCATCGCCCTGCCCTGCGCGGCGCGGCGCATCGCGCTCGACCTTCCCGCCGGCACGCGGCTGCTCGATGCCCTCGCCGCCCTGCTCGAGGGGGCGGAGAGCGGCAGCTTCGCCCTGACCGGCGGCGCGCTGCAGCCCTTCGGCTATGTGATGCCCGCGCCCTCGCCCGATGCGGCGCATGCCGCCTTCTACAGCGCCCCGCACCGCCCGCCCGGCGGGGCCGCCTGGGAGCGCGGGGCGGTGACGCTGGGCTGGCGCGACGGCGCGCCCTTCTTCCACGCCCATGGGCTGTGGCGCGAGGCGGGGGGCGCGCGGCGCGGCGGCCATGTGCTGCCGGAGGAGAGCGTGATCGCCGCCCCCATCCGCGCCGAGGGCGTGCTGCTGCGCGGCGCGCGCTTCGAGGCGGTGCCGGACGCCGAGACGGGCTTCACCCTCTTCGAGCCGCGCCCCGGCCGGCTCGCGCCCGGGGCGGCGAACGCGCTGGCGCTGCGGCTGCGCCCCAACCAGGACGTGACGGAGGCGCTGCGCGGCCTCGCGCGCGGGGCGGGCTTCGCGCGGGCCGCCCTGCCCGGGGCGGTGGGCAGCCTGATCGGCGCGCGCTTCGCCGATGGCCGGGTGAGCGAGCCCTTCGCCACCGAGGCCTTTCTCGAACCGGGCGGGCTCGGCGCGCCGCTGCGCGCCGGGCTGGTGGACATGGAGGGCGGTCTCGCCGAGGGCGCGCTGACCCCCGGGGAGAACCCGGTGCTGATGACGCTGGAGGCGGTGCTGCTCGCGGCCTGACCCGCGCCGTTCTGCGCTCCCCCTTCAGGCGCGGATCACGGTGCGGATGGCGAAGCTCGACTGGATGCGCGCCACGCCCGGCATGCGCGAGAGCGCCTCCTTGTGGATGCGCTCGTAATCGGCCGCGTCGCGCGCCTCGACGCGCAGCAGATAGTCCGCAGGGCCGGTCATCAGGTGGCATTCGCGCACCTCGGGGCATTTGCGCACGGCCTCCTCGAAGCGGCGCAGATGCTCGTCGGTCTGGCGCTCGAGGGTGATCTGCACGATCACCACCACGCCCTCGCGCGGCGGCGCCTCGTCCAGCACCACGGTGTAGCCGCGGATGGTGCCGCTGCGCTCCAGCAGGCGCAGCCGGCGCAGGCAGGCCGAGGGCGAGAGGCCCACCGCCGCGGCGAGCTGCGCGTTGGGCATCCGCGCGTCCTGGCGGAGCTGGCGCAGGATGGCGCGGTCCTTCTCGTCCATGCGTGGAATCTCCGAAATCCTCGCAGATGCTGCGACAGAATCCCCGCTGCGCGCCAGATCCACGCCACTCGGGCCGGATCTGCCCCGCCCGCCCCGCTATCCTGCACCGGCAGCGGATGGCGGAGGCGGCGATGCGGGTTCTCGTTCTCGGCGCGGGCGTGGTGGGCGTGACCAGCGCCTGGTATCTGGCGCGCGCCGGCCATGAGGTGACGGTGCTGGACCGCCAGCCCGGCCCGGGCCTCGAGACGAGCTTCGCCAATGCGGGCCAGGTCTCGCCCGGCTATTCCGCGCCCTGGGCGGCGCCGGGCATTCCCATCAAGGCGCTGAGGTGGCTGATGATGCGCCACCGCCCCCTGGTGCTCTGGCCGCGCCTCGACCTCGGCCTCTACGGCTGGCTGGCGCGCATGCTCGCCAACTGCACCGAGGAGGCCTATCGCCGCAACAAGGGGCGCATGCTGCGCCTCGCGGAATACTCGCGCGACTGCCTGCGCGCGCTGCGCGCCGAGACGGGCCTCGACTACGACGCGCGCAGCCGCGGCACGCTGCAGCTCTTCCGCACGCAGAAGCAGCTCGATGCCGTGGGCGCGGACACGCGCGTGCTGGATGCCTTCGGCGTGCCCTACGAGGTGCTGGACGCGGGAGGCTGCGCGGCGGCGGAGCCCGCGCTGGCCGCCGTCGCCGGCAAATATGTGGGCGGGCTGCGCCTGCCGGGCGACGAGACGGGCGATGCCCACCTGTTCACGCAGCGCCTCGCGGCGCTGGCCGCCGCGCGCGGCGTGCGCTTCCTCTATGGCGAGACGATCGAGGCCATCGAGGCCGAGGCCGGGGCGGTGACGGGCGTGCGGACCCGCGCGGGGCGCGTCGCGGCCGATGCCTATGTGGTGGCGCTGGGCAGCTACGCGCCGGCGCTGCTGCGCCCGCTGGGCGTCGCGCTGCCGGTCTATCCGGTGAAGGGCTATTCGCTGACCCTGCCGGTGACCGACCCGGCCATGGCCCCCGTCTCGACCGTGATGGACGAGACCTACAAGGTGGCCATCACCCGGCTGGGCGAGCGCATCCGCGTGGGCGGCACGGCCGAGCTCGCGGGCTTCTCGCTGCGGCTGCGCGCGGCGCGGCGCGCCACCCTCGCCCATTCGGTGGGCGATCTCTTCCCGCGCGGGGGCGACCTCGCGCAGGCGCGGTTCTGGACGGGGCTGAGGCCGATGACGCCGGACGGCACGCCGGTGGTGGGCGGCACGCGCCACCGCAACCTGTTCCTCAACACGGGGCACGGCACGCTGGGCTGGACCATGGCCTGCGGCAGCGGCCGGCTGCTGGCCGATCTCATCGACGGGCGCAGGCCCGAGATCGCGCATGAGGACCTGGCGCTGGCGCGCTACGCGGCGGCGTAGGGCGCGAACGAGGCCGGTGGCGGAAGGCTGGCTGGGGGACCTGGACCCGTTGCTGGGGGACCAAACCCTTGGGGCTTCCGTGCCTCGCGGCCTGCTCCGTGGCGCGAATGTGCCCCGTTCCTGTGCCCCTCCGCAAGCGCTGTCAGCGGGCCGCCGCGTCGATGATGGCGCCGGTGCCGCGCGTGAGCGCCCGCCGCAGGTCGCGCACCGGGGCATTGAGCGCGGCGCGGGCGGCGTTGATTCGGCGCGCGCGGGCCGCCCAGTCCATCGGCCTCCGCGCGCGAGCGCGCGGCCCCTCCTTCACCTGCGGCAGCAGCTCGGGCAGGCCATCGGCCTCGGCCTGTCGGCGATAGGAGCGGTGGTCGAGCCGCTCGGCCACGTCCGCCTGCCGCAGGGCCACGCCTCCACCTGGTGGCGGCTGCGCGGGGCCTCGTCGAGCTCGCGGGTCTTCGCGCCGAGGCGGCCATCGGCCTCCACGCGTCGCGTCGTCAGCAGAAGGTGCGCGTGGTGGGCGCGCGCGTCGCCGCCCGCCGCCGGGGCGTGGATGGCCCACTCGACCGCGACCCCGTGGCGGCGGTGAGGCCACTGGGCGTAGGCGGCCACGAGCCGCGCACGGGCGGCGGGGTCGAGTTCGTGCGGCAGGGCGAGCAGCACCTCGCGGGCCACCATCGCATCCTTCCGGCGCTCGGCGGCCTCGGCGGCGTTCCAGAGCGCCGCCCGGTCGCCCCGCCACCCGACCACGCCGGAGGCCAGCACCCCGCCGCGGCGGGTGTAGTCGGCCACGCGCCCCGTCCGCTCGTCGGTCAGGCGCGAGCCGGTGCGGTAGGCGGCGGCGGCCACGGCGGACTGCCCGGCGCGGCGGCTCAGGCTTTTCACGGCGAGGAACATCACGGCCACGGGGGTTGCTCCTCCTCCACGCGCGTCGGCCCCGCCGACGCTAGGTCGCGCCATTCCCCTGTCCCGCTCCGTGGCCGGTGGGGTGGTCGGGGTCTTGGGAGCGACCTAGGTCCGTTGCGGCAGGACAAGGAGATGGCGATGGAGGCGGCGCGCGACTCACCCTCGGGGCTCGACAGGCTCGCCCTGCTGGACGCGAAGCGGCGGCAGGCGGAGGCCGACGCGGCCCGTCGCGCCGCCATCCGCGCGGCCAGGATGCGGCGGCTGCTGGCGCGGATGGCGCTCGATGCGGGCGAGCCGCTGGTGATGGCGCTGCGCGAGGGCGGCGAGCGTGCCGAGCGCGTGCGGGCGCTGCT
>JAOAIK010000022.1 GCA_026414745.1 Roseococcus sp. | reverse complement strand
AGATGTGTATAAGAGACAGGGGCGGCGCGGGCGGCGGCCGCCTCGCGGGCCTGGGCGGCCTGGGCGGCCTCGGTGCGGGCGGCGGCGGCGGCGGCCTCGGCCTGGGCGGCGCGGGTGGCGGCCGCCTCGCGGGCCTGTTCGGCCGCGGTGGCGCGGGCGGTCAGCGCCGCGATCTGCTGTGCCGCCTGCGCCGCCTGCTGCGCCCGTAGATCGAGCTCGGCGCGCAGCGCATTGCCCTCGAAACGCGCGAAGTCGAGGTCCGTCTGCAGCCGGTCCTCGGTCTGCTGCGCCTCGGCGCGCTGGCGTTCCATGTCCTCCTGCAGGACGGAGAGGCGGTTCGTCAGCTCCTGCACCGCCGCGGCCACCTGGGCCATGCGAGTGAGCGCCGTGGCGGCGAGGCTTTGCGGCGCCGGGCGGGCGAGGCTGGCGCTGAGCTGGCAGCTGCGCACCTGGCGGTCCTCGCCGACGAAGGTGCCACCCTGCAGCTCGAACTGCACCGGGCTGACGGCGGGGCCCTCCAGCCGCGTCACCCAGCGCTGGTTCCCGCGCTGGGATTCCACGAGGACGCTCATGCGCCCGCCCTGCACGCTGCCCTGCCAGCGGTCCAGCTGGGGCGGACCCTCGGCGGGGCGGGTGGTGCGGGCGTGGCGGAAGGCGCCCTCGCTCACCTCCGCGGTGAAGCGTTCGGTGTAGCCTGGCTGGCGCGTCACGCTGTTCGCCGAACAGGTCAGGGCGAACTGCCAGGTGCCGTCGAAGTCGGTCGCCGCCGCCGGGCTGGCGGGGGCGAAGGCCCCGAGGGCCAGGACGGCGGCCAGCGGCGCCGCGCGCGTCATCGTCATGAGCCACGTCTCCCTGTCCGGGGGCCGCCCGCGCGGGGCGACTCCGCTTTGCCGAGACGAAAGCAGGCTTCGCGCGCCCCGTCCATGCGGCGCTTCAGGTCAGTTCCGGGAAATCCTCCTCGCGATGCTCGGTCGCGGGGCGCTCGCCGGCGCGGAAGCGGCGCTCCTCCATCTGGCGCAGCTCCACGCGGCGGATCTTGCCGGAGATGGTCTTGGGGAGCTCCATCACCTCCAGCCGGCGCGGGCGCTTGAAGGGGGCGAGGCGCTCTCGCAGGTGCCGGAAGATGGAGAGCATGGCCGCGCGCTCGTCGTTCACGCCGGGCGCGAGCACCAGGAAGGCCTTGGGCACGGCGAGGCGCACCGGATCGGGGGCGGGCACCACCGCGGCCTCCACCACCTGCGGGTGCTCGATCAGCACGCTCTCCAGCTCGAAGGGGGAGATGCGGTAGTCGCTCGCCTTGAACACGTCATCGGCCCGGCCGACGTAGCTGAGGTGCCCCTCCGCGTCGCGCTCGGCCACGTCGCCGGTGCGGTAGAAGCGGCCATCGCCGGGGGGCGCGATGCTCCCGTCCTCCTGCTGGTAGCCGCGCATCAGGCCGAGGGGCGGCGGGCCGAGCGCGATGGCGAGTTCGCCGCCCGCCCCCTCCTCGCCCTCGGGGCCGAGCAGGCGGATGTCGTAGCCCGGCGCGGGCAGGCCCATGCTGCCGGGCTTGACGGCCATGCCGGGGAAATAGCCCACCTGGAGCGTCGTCTCGGTCTGGCCGTAGCCTTCGCGGATGATGAGGCCCCAGGCCTTCTCCACCTGGGCGATGATCTCAGGGTTCAGCGGCTCGCCGGCCGAGCAGAGCTCGCGCAGCGCGCCGCGGAAGGGCCCCATCTCCTGCTGCACCAGCATGCGCCAGACGGTGGGCGGGGCGCAGAAGGTGGTGACGCCCTCGCGCGCGATGGCCTCCAGCGTGCCGGCCGCGTCGAAGCGGGGCTGGTTGTTGACGAACACGGCCGCACCCGCGTTCCAGGGGGCGAAGAGGCAGGACCAGGCGTGCTTCGCCCAGCCGGGCGAGGAGATGTTGAGGTGCAGATCGCCCGGCCGCAGCCCGAGCCAGTACATCGTGACGAGATGCCCGACCGGATAGGAGCACTGGTCGTGCAGCACCAGCTTGGGCTTCGCCGTGGTGCCGGAGGTGAAGTAGAGCAGCAGCGGGTCGCGCGCCGGGGTCGGCCCGTCCGGGACGAAGGCGGCCGGGTGCTCGAGCAGCGCGGCGTAGTCGTGCCAGCCCGGCGCGCCGCCCACCGCGATGCGCGTCACGCCCGGATCGAGCCCCTCGAACTTCGGCGCCTCGGCGGCCGCGGCGATGACATGCCGCACTCGCCCGCGCGCGAAACGGTCCGCGAGATCGGCCGGGGTGAGCAGCGTGGCGGCGGGGATCACCACCGCGCCCAGCTTCATCGCGGCCAGCATCGCCTCCCACATCGGCACGACATTGCCGAGCATGAGCAGGATGCGGTCGCCGCGCCGCACGCCGAGCGCGCGCAGCCCGTTCGCGACGCGGTTCGAATCCGCCGAAAGCTGCGCGAAGCTGCGCCGCGCCGCGCCGGGGCCCGCGATGCGCAGCGCCTCGCGTCCGCCCTGCTCGCCTTGGGCGAGCACGCCATCGAACCAGTCCAGCGCGTAGTTGAACTCGGCCATCTCCGGCCAGCGGAACTCGCGCCGTGCCCGCGCGTAGTCGCCGCGGCAGGCGAGAAGCAGGTCGCGGGCGTGCCGGAAGGCGGCGACGGACATGAATGGCCCTCCCCTCGATGCGGGCGGCTGGCGCGCCCTTCATGCAGGAGCCTAGCAGCGGATCGCACATGGCTGGAATCAGCCATTGCGTGAATCCGCTCGGGACGAGGAAGCGAAAGCGGTTTCCAGTCATCCGGAAACCGCTGAAGTCGAGCGCTCCGCGCGGGGGAACCATGATGGGCTTGAGACCCCCCCCCGCCGTCTAGCCTGTCCATCATGCGGCATCCAACGAGGACAGTCAGGCGATGACGGCACTCAGCCCCACCCATGTCGTCGGCGTCGGCAGCCGCAGCGAGGTGTTCCGGCTGAACACCGGGACGCTCGGCCTCGGCCCCTTCCTGGTGGAGGCGGGCCTGGGCGACGACTACGCGGTCGGCAACGCGGGCGACGATGTGCTGGTGGGCGGCGGCGGCGCGGATGTGCTGATCGGCGATGCGGGCGACGACGTGCTGCACGGCGACGACGCGGGAGGCGAAGGCGCGCAGGACGGCGACGACCGCCTGTTCGGCGGCTCCGGGAATGACAGCCTGTTCGGCGGCGGCGGCAAGGACATGCTGTTCGGCGGCAGCGGCGACGACAGCCTCGACGGCGGCAGCGGCGACGATGTGCTGCACGGCGGCCAGGGCGTGGATGTGCTGGCGGGCGGCGCCGGCAACGACATCCTGTGGGGCAACGGGAACAACGGCGGCAGCTTCACCGTGCGCTACGCCTGGGACGGCACGACCGACACCTACATCGGCCAGCCGCGCGTGGATGGCGAGGATGTGCCCCTCTCCGAGACCATCACGCCGGGCAGCTATGCCGACGACAATGCGCGGGACTGGCTCTATGGCGGCGCCGGCAATGATTTCGTGGTCGGCGAGGGCGGGAACGACGTGCTGTTCGGCGAGGACGGCGATGATCGCCTCTGGGGCGATGGCGTGCCCGGAAGCTGGCCCGCCTTCAGCGGCGTGGCGGGCAACGACGCGCTGTTCGGCGGGGACGGCGACGACTACCTGCACGGCGGCGCGGGGATGGACTGGCTGGACGGCGGCGCGGGGACGGACACCGCCTCCTGGTACGATTCCCCGGCCGGTGTGGTGGTCTTCCTCAACCATGGCCTCGGCTTCGGCGGAGATGCGGAGGGCGACCGGCTGGTGAGCGTGGAGAAGGCGGAGGGCAGCCGCTTCGCCGACTGGCTGGCGGGCGATGACGGCGCGAACGAGCTGCGCGGCCTGGACGGCGACGACTGGCTCTTCGGCCTGGACGGCAACGACATCCTGCGCGGCGATCTCTCCGGCGGCGATCCCTGGCACGGCTGGCCGCAATCCAACGACCAGCTCATCGGCGGGCGCGGCAGCGACATCCTCTACGGCGGCATGGGCAACGACGTGTTCTGGTTCCGCGCGGAGGATTTCGAAACCGGCGTCTTCGACTACGTGATGGATTTCGGCGAGCAGTTCGCCGTCTCTGGCGGACACTGGGCCTACAACCGGCCGTGGAACTTCGACTACCTCCGCTTCGAGGGCATCCGCGCCGACCAGCTCGTCTTCACCGACCACGCGGACTACGTGCAGATCTCCACCCTCGCGCAGGGCGGGAATGGCGGCATCATCGTCTTCGGCATGACGGCGGCGAGTCTGGCCGATCAGCTCATCTTCGCCTGAGCGTCGCGCGCCGGGGCTGCCCGTCTCAGGGCAGCTCCAGCACGTTCTTGGCCGGGATCCGGCGAGCCCAGCATCGGGGTCGAAGCCTCTCTGCGCGGCGCCGTTCCGGCGGGCGGGGCGCGGAGGCGGGCCGGAGGGCGCGCAGCGCATCGCCTGCGGCCTCCCCCCGTTCGCCATGGCGGGCGAAACCCTCCCCGCGGCGCTGACGGGCGGGCTCAGGTCACATGCCGCCTGCCGAGGAAGCTGTTCACCCCCTGCGCCAGCGCCGCCGCCAGCTTCGCCCGGTGGTCGGGGCGGTTGAGGAGGGCCTCGTCCTCCGGGTGGGAGAGGAAACCGCACTCCACCAGCGCGGCCGGCACATCAGGGGCCTTGAGGACCACGAACCCGGCGCGCCGCAGCGGCTGGGGCAGCAGTCGTACGTCGCCCTCCAGCGCCTCCACGGTCAGCCGGGCGAGGCGCTCGGAGGCGGCGCGCGTCTCCTGCCGCATGAGGCTGAGCAGGATGCGCTGCACTTCCGGCGGCACCGAGGGCAGGCGCAGCCCGCCCGCGAGATCCGCCTGGTTCTCGCGCCGCGCCAGGGCGGCGGCCAGCGCGTCCGAGGCCTGCTCGGCGAGGGTGTAGACCGAGGCGCCGCGCACCTGCGCCGCCTGCGGGCCCGGCAGCGCGTCGGCATGGAGCGAGAGCAGCAAGGCCGCCTCCTGCTCGCGCGCCATCTCCACGCGCCGGGCGAGGGGCAGGAAGACGTCGCGGCTGCGCGTGAGCGCCACGCGGCAGCGCCCGCCCGCTTCGAGAGCGCGGCGCAGTTCCTGCGCCAGCAGCAGGGTCAGGCGCTTCTCCTGGGTGCCGCGCGGACCGATGGCGCCGGGGTCCGCCCCGCCATGGCCGGGATCCAGCACGACAAGGGGCAGCGGCCCCGTCGGCGCGGGGCGGCGCGGCACCGGGCGCGTCTGGGCGCCCGCCGGCGCGGCGGCAAGGCCGAGCCATCCGGCCAGCCAGGAACGGCGAGTGAACCCCCACATGTCGCGCGACCCCCCATCGCGCGGCGCAACCATAGCGGGAGATCGGCTCGGAAATCCAGCGGCCTCTGCCTTCCCTCGAGGCAAGCGGCCTGGGGCGAAGGCAAACCCGCGGGGCGCCCCGCTGGGAGAGCCGGGGGCCGCCCTTGTGGGGGGGCGGCACCCCGCGTAATGTGGGTTGCCCCAGCGACCGGCGCTGCGGGCGGAACGGGGCCGCAAACCGCCCCCGGCTGGGCTGCCGCCTTCCGCTGCGGCCGGCCGGTGCCGTGCGGCGGCCCATGCCGTGGCCCGGCGCGCGCCGATGTGTGGGTGCGCCGCGACGGCCCGGCCGGTTCCGTCTGCGCGCCTGCGGTGCATCGCCCCTCGCCCCTGCCGCGGGCACCGGCGATGCCGCAAGGTCGCCCGCCCGCGTCGGGCGCACATGAGTGGGGGTAACGCCATTGGGCCCTCCGGCCCGCCGTGCCCGCCGTCCGGTGGCCGGCCCCGGGGCGCCCCCGAGCGAGGACCGAGGCTCGATGTCGCCGACATCGCCGCTGTTCAGACCCCGCCCGGAATCCGTCCTCTCCGTCCTGTTGCGCGACCGCCCGGCCCTGCCCCCGCCGAGGGAGCCGGCCAGCCGGCGCGCGGAGTGTTTCCCGCATGACCAAGCGCATGTTGATCGACGCGGCCCACCCGGAAGAAACCCGGGTGGTCGTGATGGATGGCTCCCGCGTTGAGGAGTTCGACCTCGAGGCGGCCAACCGCCTCCCGCTCAAGGGCAACATCTACCTGGCCCGCGTGGTGCGGGTGGAACCCAGCCTGCAGGCCGCCTTCGTCGAGTATGGCGGCAACCGGCACGGCTTCCTCGCCTTCGGCGAAATCCACCCGGACTACTACCAGATCCCTGTCGCCGACCGGCAGAAGCTGATCGAGATGCAGGAGGCCGAGGCCCGCGAGGAGGCCGAGGCCGAGGCCCGCGAGGAGGAGCGCCGCGCCCAGGCCCTGGCCCGGCGCGAGGCCGCCCGCGCCGCCGCCCAGGCCATCCTCGAGGCCACCCTTCCGCCCGCGGAGGACGCGGAGGCGCCCTCGGCCGAGGCGATCGCTGCGCAGCTCGAGGCGGAGGCCGCTGCCCGCGCGGCGGCCGAGGCCGTGCTGGCCGGCGAGGAAGGGGCCGCCGAGGAAGGGGCCGGCGAGGAGCCTCGCCCGGATGATGTGGCGGCCGAGGCCGCAGCGCCGGCGGAGGGCGAGGAGGCGAACGGGGAGGAGGCCAACGGCCGCGTCGAGATTCTCCCGCCCTCCGATCTCCCGCCGCCCGAGACCATCGGCCCGGAGGAGGGCGACGCGGAGGGCGAGGCCGAGGCCGAGGCCGAGGAGCGCGCGCGCGAGCGTCGCCCGCCGCCCCGCTTCCTGCGCAACTACAAGATCCAGGAGGTGATCCGCCGCCGCCAGATCATGCTCGTGCAGGTGGTGAAGGAGGAGCGCGGCACCAAGGGCGCGGCGCTCACCACCTACATCTCGCTCGCCGGGCGCTTCTCGGTGCTCATGCCGAATTCGCCGCGCGGCGGCGGCGTCTCGCGCAAGATCACCTCGGCGGCCGACCGCCGCCGCCTGCGCGAGATCATCGAGGAGCTGGAGCTGCCGCGCGGCATGTCGCTGATCGTGCGCACGGCGGGGGCGAACCGGCCAAAGCCCGAGATCAAGCGCGACTGCGAGTATCTGCTGCGCCTGTGGGACGACATCCGCGAGCGCACCCTCGCCTCCACCGCGCCGGCGCTGATCTACGAGGAGGCCGACCTGATCAAGCGCGCCATCCGCGACGGCTATGCGCGCGACATGGACGAGATCCTGGTGGAGGGCGACGAGGCCTACCGCCAGGCGCGCGACTTCATGCAGATGCTGATGCCGGAGCATGTGGGCAAGATCAAGCCCTATCGCGACGGCGCGGTGCCGCTCTTCTCCCGCTACCAGGCGGAGAGCCAGCTCGACGCGATGCACGAGCCGACGGTGCAGCTCAAGTCGGGCGGCTACATCGTCATCAACCAGACCGAGGCGCTGGTCGCGATCGACGTGAACTCCGGGCGCGCCACGCGCGAGCGCAACATCGAGGACACGGCGCTCAAGACCAACCTCGAGGCGGCGGACGAGATCGCCCGCCAGCTCCGCCTGCGCGACCTCGCGGGGCTGATCGTGATCGACTTCATCGACATGGACAGCAGCCGCCACAATGCGATGGTGGAGAAGCGCCTGAAGGACGCGCTGCGGCAGGACCGCGCGCGGATCCAGGTGGGGCGCATCAGCCATTTCGGGCTGCTCGAGATGTCGCGCCAGCGGCTGCGCCCCTCCCTCGCCGAGCAGAGCTTCGTCGCCTGCCCGCACTGCAACGGGCGCGGCGTGGTGCGCAACCTCGAGAGCAGCGCGATCGCCGCGCTGCGCGCCGTCGAGGAGGAATGCGCGCGCCGCCGCGCGGCGGAGATCACGGTGCGTGTCACCACCCCCGTCGCGCTCTGGCTGCTCAACCGCAAGCGCGACCGGCTGGCCGAGATCGAGGGCCGCTGGGGGGTGACGGTGCTCTTCGAGCCCGATGACAGCCTGCGCGGCGCCGAGACGCGCATCGAGCGCGGCCGCGCCCCGGCCGCCTCGCCCCCCGAGGAGAAGCCGAGCGCGCTGCGGATGGACTACGCGCCCGAGGCCGAGGAGTCCGAGCAGGCCGAGCAAGCCCCCGAGGCCGAGGCCGCCGAGCCCCACCCCGCGGGCGCGGCCGGCGAGGAGGAGCGCGGTCGCCGCCGTCGCCGTCGCCGCCGTCGCGGCCGCGGCGAGGCCGGCGAGCGTCCGGATGCGGCGGCGGCCGCCACTCCGGTCCAGGACTCCGGCGCCGAGGGCGAGCCGCCCTCCGACGAGGAGGGGGGTGAGGCCGGGCCGGCCGGTTCGGAGGCACGTCCCGATGCCGGGCGGGGCGAGGAGGAGCGCGGCCGCCGCCGCCGCGGTCGCCGGGGCGGTCGCCGCCGGCGCGAGGACGAGGCCGCCGCGCCGGACGGCGAGACCGAGGCGGCGGTCTCCGGCCCTGCGCCCATGTCCGCCTATGCCGGGCCGACGCCGGCCGATCCCTTCGCCGGTGCGCCCGACAGCGTGTTGGCGGCGCTGGAAGCGGCCGAAGCCGCGGCCGAGGCGGCGCTCACCGCGCGGGCGGCCGCACCGGCGCCGGTCGCCGAGCCCTCCGCCGCTGCGCCGGCGGAGCCGTCGGAGGGGCAGGTGGCGGCGGCCGCCTCCGCCGAGGACGCGCCGGCGGCCGGGCCCGCCCCCACCGCCGCCGCCCCGGCGCCTGTCGCCGCCGGGCCGGCCGCCTCCGGGCCGGCCGCGCCCGAACAGCCGCCGGCCCCGGTCATCGGCCCGGCCATCCTGCCGAAGCCCGTCGAGGAGGTCGCGGCGGTCGCGCCGCGCCGCGCCGGCTGGTGGCGGCGGTGAGCGCCCCCCCTGTCCTCGTCGCGCGCGAGGGGGCGGTGGTCCATGTCACGCTGAACCGCCCGGAGCGGCGCAACGCCATCGGCGGCGGCATGGGCGAGGCGCTGGACGCCGTGCTCGCCGATCTCGCGCAGGACCGCGCCGCCCGTGTGGTGGTGCTGCGCGGCGCGGGCGGGCATTTCTGCGCCGGGCTGGACCTCACCGAGGTCGGCCAGGGCCCGCGCGAGGAGCGCCTCGCCGCCGGCGAGCGCCGCAACCGCGCCATGGGCGAGCGGCTGCGCGCCCTGAGCGCCCTGCCCCAGGTGGTGGTGGCGGCGGTGGAGGGGGCGGCCCATGCGGGCGGCCTCGGCTTCGTCTGCGCGGCCGACATCGCGCTCGCCAGCGCCGAGGCCCGCTTCGCCGCGCCGGAGGTGCGGCGCGGCCTCGTCCCCGCCCAGATCCTGCCCTGGCTGGTGCGGCGCATGGGCCGCAGCCAGGCCGCGCGCCTGGTGCTGGAGGCCGAGGTGCTGGACGCCCCCGCCGCGCTGGCCGCCGGCCTCGTGCATGAGGTGCTGCCCGACCGGGCAGGGCTGGATCAGCGCCTCGCCCGGCTGCTCGCCGCGCTGCGCGAGGCCGCGCCCGGCGCCCTGGCCGAGACCAAGGCGCTGCTTGCCGCCCTCGGTCCGGTCGCGCCCGAGGGCTATGGGGAGGCGGCGGTGGCCGCCTTCGCCCGCACCGCGGCCGGCGCCGAGGCGGCCGAGGGCATCGCCGCCTTCCGGGAGAAGCGCAAACCGGCCTGGGCGGTGTAGCCTCCGCGCGCGCCGGATGGTCGGCGCGGGGCGCGAGGGGGAAGCATGGCCGGCGCGCGCAGGCCGCAGTTCAGGAACGGCACGCTGCACGCCGATCTCTGCGTGATCGGCGCGGGCTCGGGCGGGCTCTCCGTCGCAGCGGGGGCCGCGCAGATGGGCGCCTCGGTCGTGCTGGTCGAGCGCGCGCGCATGGGGGGCGACTGCCTGCACACCGGCTGCATCCCCTCCAAGGCGCTGATCGCGGCGGCGGCGGCGGCGCAATCGGCGCGCGGCGCGGGGCGCTTCGGCGTGGATCTGTCCGAACCCGTGGTGGATCTGGCGCGGGTGCGCGCGCATGTGCAGGGGGTGATCGCCACCCTCGCGCCGCATGATTCGGCCGAGCGCTTCGAGGCGCTGGGCTGCACGGTGATCCGCGCCGCCGCCGCCTTCACCGGCCCGCGCGAGGCAGTGGCGGGCGGCCAGACCATCCGCGCGCGGCGCTTCGTCATCGCCACCGGGTCCCGCCCCGCGGTGCCGCCCATCCCGGGCCTTTCGGGATTGCCCTTCCTGACCAGCGAGACGCTGTTCGACCTCGCGCAGCGCCCGGCGCATCTGCTCGTGCTGGGCGGCGGGCCGCTCGGGGTGGAGATGGCGCAGGCCTTCCGCCGCCTCGGCAGCGCGGTGACGCTGCTGGAGCGCGCCAGCCTGCTGCCGCGCGAGGAACCCGAGGCCGCGGCCCTGATCCGCGCCGCGCTCCGGCGCGAGGGCGTGGCGGTGGAGGAGGGCGCGGCCGTGGCCGCGGCGAACCCCGCCCCGGAGGGCGCGGGCGTGGAGCTGGAGTTCGACCAGGACGGGCTGCGGCGCAGCCTCGGCGGCTCGCATCTGCTGGTCGCCACCGGGCGGGTACCGAACACGGAGGGGCTGGGACTGGAGCTGGCCGGCATCGCGTACACGCCGCGCGGCATCACCGTGGACCGACGGATGCGCACCACCAACCGGCGCGTCTTCGCGCTCGGCGATGTGGCGGGCGGGCCCTTCACCACCCATGCGGCCGCCGCCCAGGCCGCGGTGGTGCTGCGCAACGCGCTCTTCGGCCTGTCGGCGAAGCGCGACGACCGGGCGATGCCGCGCGTCACCTTCACCGACCCCGAGCTCGCGCAGGTGGGGATGACCGAGGCCGAGGCGCGCAAGGCCGGCGAGGCGGTGACCGTGCTGTGCGAGCCGCTCGCGCACAACGACCGCGCCCAGGCCGAGCGCGCGCCCGAGGGGCTGGCGAAGATCGTGCTCGGCGGGGCGGGGCGGGTGCTGGGCGCGACGCTGGTGGCCCCGCGCGCGGGCGAGATGATCGGGCTCTGGGCCCTGGCGGTGCAGCAGGGGTTGCGGATCGGCGCGGTGGCGCGGCTGGTGCTGCCCTATCCCACCCTCTCCGAGATCTCGAAGCGCGCGGCGGGGCGCTTCTACACCCCCTCGCTGTTCGGCCCGCGCACCCGCGGGCTGGTGGGGCTGCTGCAGCGGCTGCTGCCGTGAGGGGGCGGCGGCTCGCGCTGCTGCTCGCCCTCGTGCTGCTGCTCGTCGGGCTGCGGCTGGCCGGGGTGGAGGAGCTGCTCTCGCTGGAGGCGCTGGCGCGGCGGCGCGAGGCGCTGCGCGCCCTGGTGGCGCGCGATCCGGCGCCGGCCGCGCTCGGCTATGTGCTGCTCTATGCGCTGGCGGTGGCGGTCTCGCTGCCGGGCGCGGCCATCCTCACCCTCGCGGGCGGGTTCCTGTTCGGCGCGGGGGCGGGGACGGCGCTGGCGGTGCTGGGGGCGACGCTCGGGGCCACCGGGACCTTCCTCGTCGCGCGGCTCGCGCTGGGCCCGGCGGCGCTGGAGCGGCTGGGCCCGCGCGCCGGAGCCCTGGCCGCGGCGGTCCGGCGCGACGCCGCCTCCTATCTGCTGATGCTCCGCCTCGTGCCGCTCTTTCCCTTCGTGCTGGTCAACCTAGTCCCTGCGCTGATCGGGGTGCGGCTGTCGCTCTATGTGGCGACGACCTTTCTCGGCATCATCCCGGGCACGGCGGTCTTCGCGCTGACCGGGGCGGGGCTGGGCGAGGCGCTGGACGGAGGCCTCGACGGCGGGCATGGGCCCTCGCCCGTCCTGCTGGCGGGTCTGACCGGGCTCGGCCTGCTCGCGCTGGCCGCCATTCCCCTCCGCCGCCGCCTGGCGCGCCGATGATGCGCGGGGGCGGGGTCGCGCCTACATCGCCCGGGAGACGGGACAGGAAGGGAAGACGCCGTGTCCATCCGCCAGCAGCAGGCGCCGCGCCTCGATCCGCGCAAGTTCCAGGACCCGGCGGTGACCCTGACGGGCGCCCCGCGCGCGACGGTGGCGCTCGCCGGGCTGCGCACCCTGTGGTTCAACACCGGCACGCTGTGCAACATCGCCTGCGCCAACTGCTACATCGAGAGCAGCCCGCGCAACGACGCGCTGGCCTATCTCACGCTCGCCGAGGTGCGGCGCTTCCTCGACGAGGCGCGGGCGCATCCGCTGGAGGAGGTGGGCTTCACCGGCGGCGAGCCCTTCATGAACCCCGATCTCGTGCCGATGCTGGAGGAGGTTCTGGGGCGGGGCCTGCGCGCGCTGGTGCTGACCAACGCCATGCAGCCCCTGCGCCGCCACGCCGCCGCCCTGCGCGCCCTGCTCGACCGGCACGGGTCGGAGCGGCTGATCCTGCGCGTCAGCCTCGACCACCATGACGCCGCGGCGCATGACCTGGAGCGCGGCCCGGGCAGCTTCGCGCGCACGCTGGAGGGGCTGCGCTGGCTGGCCCGGCAGGGGTTCCGCCTGCATGTCGCCGGGCGGGCGGGCTTCGCGCAGGCGGGCGAGGCGGCGATGCGCGCAGGCTATGCCGCGCTGTTCGCCGCGCACGGCATTCCCGTGGACGCGGCCGACCCGGTGGCGCTGATGCTCTTCCCCGAGATGGACCCGGGGCGCGACGTGCCGGAGATCACCACCGCCTGCTGGGGCATTCTCGGCCGCTCGCCCGAGAGCGTGATGTGCGCCTCCGCGCGCATGGTGGTGCGGCGCAAGGGCGCGGCGCAGGCGGCGGTGCTGGCCTGCACGCTGATCGCGGAGGATGCGCGC
The DNA here is from genome assembly GCA_026414745.1 of Roseococcus sp. Taxonomy (GTDB): domain Bacteria; phylum Pseudomonadota; class Alphaproteobacteria; order Acetobacterales; family Acetobacteraceae; genus Roseococcus. Next base: position 110,676 of record JAOAIK010000022.1, on the reverse strand, counting down.
TTCGAACTCGGCGCGACGCTGGCCGAGGCGGCGCGGCCGGTGGCGCTGAACCACCCGCATTGCGCGACCTTCTGCGTGCTGGGCGGGGCCGCCTGCTCGCGCTGATCACGCCCCCGGCGCGGCGAGCGGCACGCCCAGCGTGCGCGTGAGCCAGGCGAGGCGGTGGCGCTGCGCCGCCCGCGCATGGGCCCGCGCCGCCGCCTCGGCCGCCGCCCCGTCGCGCGCCATCAGCGCGCGCAGCAGGGCGCGGTGCTCCTCATGCGCGGCCCGGGCACGGCCCTCGAGGGTGAGCAGGGAGGGAAGCAGCGCCATGTGCGCGGAGAGCTGCTCCAGGCTCTTGAGCAGGTAGCGGTTGTGCGCGGCGAGATAGAGCAGCCCGTGCAGACGCTGGTTCAGCGCGGCGAGCCCGGCGGCGTCGCCGAACAGGGCGGGCTCCTCCTCCAGCAGCTCGGCCATGGCGGCGAGCTCCGTCTCGCTCGCGTGCTGCGCGGCGAGCCGCGCCGCCGCCCCCTCCAGGATTTCGCGCATGACGTAGAGCTCCACCACCTGCGCGTGGTCGGGGCGCGTGACGGTCAGGCCGCGGCGCGGGGCGTGGGTGAGCAGCCCCTCCGCCTCCAGCCGCGCGAGCGCCTGGCGGATCGGAGTGCGCGAGACGCCGAAGCGCCGCGCCAGCTCCTGCTCGGTCAGGCGCTGGCCCGGCGGCAGGCTGCCGTCGCGGATGGCGGCGCGCAGGCGGGCGGTGAGATCCGGGCCGGGCGGGGCGTCCATGCCTCCTTCTACCCCGGATGGACATGCGTGGATACAGCGGGATACATATCCGCATGGATTTCGAGCGGGTCTGGGATGTTCTCGTGGTGGGCGGCGGGAATGCCGCCCTCTGCGCGGCGATCAGCGCGCGCCGCGCCGGCGCCTCCGTCGTGCTGGCCGAGCACGCGCCCCGCGCCATGCGCGGCGGCAACTCCCGCCACACGCGCAACCTGCGCGCCCTGCACCGCGCGCCGACCGATGTGCTGACCGAGAGCTACCTCGAGGAGGAATACTGGGACGACCTGCTGCGCGTGACCGGCGGCCGCACCGACGAGGCGCTGGCGCGCATGACCATCCGCGCATCGGAGCACGCGCCGGGCTTCCTGCGCGAGTGCGGGGTGGTGTTCCAGCCCTCGCTCTCCGGCACGCTCTCGCTCTCGCGCACCAACGCCTTCTTCCTCGGCGGCGGCAAGGCGCTGGTGAACGCGCTCTACCGCACGGCCGAGCGGCTCGGCATCACCATTCTCTACGACACCGAGGTGCAGCACATCGCCCTCGAGGACGGCTTCGCGCGCGAGGCCATCGTCGCCTGGCGCGGCTTTCCCCGGCGCATCCGCTTCAAGGCGGTGGTGGCGAGCGCGGGCGGCTTCCAGGCCAACCGCGAGTGGCTGCGCCGCTACTGGGGCGATGCGGCCGACCGCTTCCAGATCCGCGGCACGCCCTATGCCCAGGGTCGGGTGCTGCGCAACCTGCTCGACCAGGGCGTGCAGGAGGTGGGCGACCCCACCCAGTTCCACGCCGTGGCCAACGACGCGCGCGCGCCGATGGAGGATGGCGGCCTCGCCATGCGGCTCGACTGCGTGCCCTTCTCCATCGTGGTCAACCGGAACTGCGAGCGCTTCTACGACGAGGGCGAGGATGTCTGGCCCAAGCGCTACGCCATCTGGGGCCGCCTGATCGCCCAGCAGCCCGAGAGCCGCGCCTTCGCCATCACCGACAGCACCGCGCTGACCGACTATCTGCCCAGCGTCTTCCCCCCCGTGCGCGCGGGCACGATCCGCGAGCTCGCCGGGGCGCTCGGCCTCGATCCCGACAGGCTCGAGCGCGTGGTGGCGGACTACAACGCGGCCGTGCGGCCCGGCGCCTTCCACCCGACGAAGCTGGACGAGTGCCGGACGGAGGGCCTGACGCCGCCCAAGAGCCACTGGGCGCGGCGCATCGAGACGCCGCCCTTCATCGGCCATCCGCTGGCGCCCGGCATCACCTTCACCTTCCTCGGTGTGAAGGTGAACGCGCGCGCGCGGGTGATGATGCAGGACGGGAAGCCGAGCGCGAATCTCTTCGCCTCGGGCGAGATCATGGCCGGCAACATCCTGGGCCAGGGCTATCTCGCCGGCTTCGGCATGACCATCGGCACCGTGTTCGGGCGGATCGCGGGCGAGGAGGCGGCGCGCCATGCGCGAAACTGAGACGGTGGCCGAGGCGCGGCGGCAGATGGAGATCTGCAACGCCTGCCGCTACTGCGAGGGGTATTGCGCGGTCTTTCCCGCCATGGCCATGCGCCGCGCCTTCAGCGCGGGCGACCTCGCGCACCTCGCCAACCTCTGCCATGGCTGCAAGGGCTGCTACCACGCCTGCCAGTATGCGCCGCCGCACCCCTTCGGCGTGAACATCCCCGCCACCTTTGCCACGCTGCGCCACGAGAGCTACGCGCAGCATGCCTGGCCGCCGGCCATGGGGCGGCTGTTCGAGCGCAATGGCACGGTGGTCACGGCGGTCACGGTGCTGGCCGTGACGCTGGTGCTGCTGCTGACCATGGCGCTGCAGGATCCCGCGGTGCTCTACACCGCGCAGACCGGCACGGGCGCCTTCTTCCGCGTCATCCCCTACTGGCTGATGGTCGGCATGGCGGGGCTCAGCTTCGGCTGGGGGCTCTTCGCCATGGGCATGGGGGCCTGGCGCTACTGGCGCGCCACCGCCCCCGGCGCGGGGCTGCCGCCGGCGAGCCTCGGCGCGGCGGCCGAGGCGGCGGGCGACATCCTGACGCTGCGCAACCTGGGCGGGGGCGGGCATGGCTGCAACGACCTCGACGACCGTTTCGGCATGACGAAGCGCTGGCTGCACCATGCGATGTTCTACGGCTTCCTGCTCTGCTTCGCGGCGACGACGGCGGGGGCGATCTACCACCATGTGTTCGGCTGGAAGTCGCCGCATGCCTTCCTCTCCCTGCCGGTGCAGCTCGGCACCTGGGGCGGGGTGGGGCTGATGGTCGGCACGGCCGGGCTGATCTGGCTCAAGACCGTGACCGACCCCGGGCCGGTGGCGAAGCGGCTGTTGGGCGGGGAATACGCCATGCTCGGGCTGCTCTTCCTCATCGCCGCCACGGGGCTGCTGCTGCTGGCGCTGCGCCACACCGGGGCGATGGGGGTGATGCTGGCGCTGCACCTCGGTTTCGTGCTCGCCTTCTTCCTGCTGCTGCCCTACAGCAAGATGGTGCACGGCGCCTATCGCGGCCTCGCGCTGCTGCGCAACGCGCGGGAGAGGAGGGCCGGGAGGGGCTGAGAGGGAGGGAACGAGAATGATCGCTCGCCGCGCGGCGCTGATGCTGCTGGCCACGCCCGCCCTGGCGCGGGCCCAGGGCTTCCCCGCGCGGCCGCTGCGGCTGGTCATCCCCTTCACTGCCGGGGGGTCGAACGACATCGTGGGGCGCATCGTCGCCGAGGGCATGGCCGCGCGGCTCGGCCAGCCCGTGGTGGTGGAGAACCGGGGCGGCGCCGGCGGCATCCTCGGCAACGACATCGTGGCGAAGGCGCCGCCGGATGGGCACACGCTGCTGCTCGCCGGCAGCGGCAGCTTCGTCATCTCGAGCCTCGTCCACCCCCGCATCCCCTATGATCCGGTGAACGGCTTCGCCGCCATCGGCTACATGGGCGCCGCGCCCAACGTCATCGCCATCGATCCGCGCCTGCCGGTCCGCAGCCTCGCCGAGTTGCGCGAGTTCGGGCGCGCCGCCCGCCCGCCAATGACCTTCGCCTCGCCCGGCGCCGGCACCACGGGGCACGCGCTCGGCGCGATGATCGCCCTCACCCTCGGTTTCGAGCTCGAGTTCATCCACTACCGCGGCACCGCCCCGGCGCTGACCGATGTGGTGGCGGGGCGCGTGCAGTTGATCACCAACGCCGCCGCGCCCTTCCTGCCCTTCCTGCAGGCCGGCACGCTGCGCGCCCTGGCGGTGGCGGGGCGGCAGCGCGCCTCCATCCTTCCCGACCTCTCCACCTCCTTCGAGCAGGGCTTCCCGGAGCTGGACAGCGCCACCTGGTACGGGCTGCTCGCCCCGGCCGGCACGCCGCCCGAGGCCATCGAGCGGCTGCACGCCGCGCTCAACGCCACGCTGGCGGACCCCGCGGTGCGCCCGCGCCTGGTCGAGAACGGGGTGGAGGTGGAATCGAGCCCCGCCCCCGCCGATTTCGCCCGCTTCCTGGAGAGCGAGCGCGAGCGCTGGGGCGCGATCGTGCGCCGGGCCGGACTGCGCGTGGAGTAGCCGCGCGCCACCCGGCCCGGGCGCAGGAGGGTAAGCCCTCGCGCGCCGGGGATCAGATGTGCAGCGCGCGCCCCTCCACGGCCAGCGCCGCCTCCTTCACCACCTCGTTCAGCGTCGGGTGGGCGTGGCAGGTGCGCGCCACATCCTCGGCCGAGGCGCCGAACTCCATGGCCAGCGCGATCTCCGCGATCAGCGTGCCGGCATCGGGGCCGATGATGTGCGCGCCCAGCACGCGATCCGTCCGCGCATCGGCGAGGATCTTCACGAAGCCGTCCAGCTCGCCCATGGCGCGGGCCCGGCCGTTGGCCATGAAGGGGAACTTGCCCGCCCTGTAGGCCACGCCGCGCTCCTTGAGCTGTTCCTCGGTCGCGCCCACCGCCGCCACCTCGGGCCAGGTGTAGATCACGCTCGGCACCGCGTCGTAGTTGAGGTGCGGCTTCTGCCCGGCGAGCTGCTCGGCGAGCGCCACGCCCTCCTCCTCCGCCTTGTGCGCCAGCATGGGCCCGGCGATCACGTCGCCGATCGCCCAGATGCCGGGAACGCTGGTGGCGAAATGCGCGTCGGTGCGGATGCGCCCGCGCTCGTCCAGCGCCACGCCCACCGCCTCGAGCCCCAGCCCCTCGGTGTAGGGACGGCGGCCGATGGCGAGCAGCACCACATCCGCGCGCAGGGATTCCGGGGCGCCGCCGGCGGCGGGCTCCAGGGTCAGATCCACGCCCGTCGCATCGGCCGTGGCGGAGGTGACCTTGGTGCCGAGCCGGAAGACCATGCCCTGCTTGGCCAGGATGCGCTCGAACTGCTTGCGGATCTCGCCGTCCATGCCGGGCAGGATGGCGTCGAGATACTCGACCACCGTGACCTTGGCCCCGAGCCGGCGCCAGACGCTGCCGAGCTCGAGCCCGATCACGCCGCCGCCGATCACCACCAGATGCCCCGGCACCTCCGCGAGCTCCAGCGCGCCGGTGGAGGTGACGATGCGCCGCTCGTCCACCTCCACGCCGCGCAGCGGCACGCTCTCGCTGCCGGTGGCGATGACGATGTGCTTCGCCGCATACTCCTTGCCGTCCACGGCGACCTTTCCAGGGGCGGTGATGCGGCCCGCGCCCTTCAGCCAGGTGACCTTGTTCTTGCGGAAGAGGAACTCCACGCCCTTCACGTTCGCGCCCACCACCTCGGCCTTGCGCGCCTGCATGCGCGCGAGGTCGAGCGAGACGGCGCCCACATTCACCCCGTGCTCGGCGAGCTTGTGCCGCGCCTCCTCGAAATGCTCCGAGGATTGCAGCAGCGCCTTGGAGGGGATGCAGCCGACATTGAGGCAGGTGCCGCCCAGCGTGGCCCGCTTCTCCACGCAGGCCACCTTCATGCCGAGCTGCGCGGCGCGGATGGCGCACACATAGCCGCCGGGGCCCGCCCCGATCACGATGACATCGAAACTCTCGGACATGCCTCTGGCCTCGCCTCAACCGGGCCGGGAAAATCGCCCGGCGCGCGGCGCAAGGCAAGCTCAGCCCCAGGCGCGGCGGGCGGCCTCCAGCATCACCTCGATCTTGCGCCACTGCGCGGCCTCGGAGAGGGCATTCCCCCCGATGCCGGAGGCGAAGCCGCATTGCGGCGAGAGGGCGAGCTGGTCGGGGTCGAGGAAGCGGGCCGCCTCCTCGATGCGGCGCAGCAGGGCGTCCACCTCCTCCACCTCGCCCGACTTGGTGGTGATGAGGCCGAGCACCACCATCACCCCCTTGGGCACGAAGCGCAGCGGGGCGAAGCCGCCGGCGCGGTCCGTGTCGTATTCGAGCAGCAGCCGGTCGAAGCGCAGCCCGCCGAAGACGGCCTCCGCGATGGCGTCGTAATGGCCCTCGCGGTGCCACATGCTGGCGCGGTTGCCGCGGCAGATGTGCAGCCCCGTGACGACATGAGGGGGCAGGCCGGCGATCACCGCGTTGTCGGCCGCGATGGCGCGTTCGAGGTTGGCGAGCGGATCCTCGCCGCGCTCGCGCATGCGCGCGAGCGTCGCCGCGTCCACATAGCCGGTGAAGCTCGGCTCATCGAGCTGGAGATAGGCGCAGCCCTCCGCCGCCAGCTCCTGCGCCATGCGGCGCTGGATGGCGACGACATCGGCCAGGAATGCCTCCCTGTCGGCATAATGGGGGGCGGAGCCGGGGATGTCGCACATCTGCGCCACGCGGTCCGGGCCCATCAGCGTGATCTTGGCCGGCAGCGGCGAGTGGGCGAGGACGAAGCGCAGCTCCGCGAGCGGGAAGCTCCGGCGCAGGACGAGCCGGCCGGTCGCGGGCGTCCGGAAGGAGAGCACCGCATCCTCGCCCCGCGTGCCCGGCTTCTCGCCCGCGGCGATGTTCTGCGGCGCGGCGAGGAAGCTCCTCCAGGTGGCGGGCCAGAGATCCCAGCCCTCGACCTCCGAGAAGCTGACCTGCCAGTTCAGGCGGCGATACTCGCCGTCGGTCACGAAGGGCAGCCCCATGGCCCGCTGCTTTTCCAGCAGCGCGAGGATTGCCGCATCCTGGGCGGCGCGCAGCCCGTCCGCGTCCAGCACGCCCTTCGCATGGCGCAGGAAGGCGGCCTTCAGCGCCTCGGGCCGCAGGAAGCTGCCCACCTGGTCCACGCGCATGCGGCGCAGCGGATTCGTCTCCATGGCCGCAGAGGCTGGCGCGGGCAGCGGGCCTTGTCCATCGTCCCGCTTGGCAAGGCCGTGCCCCCCGGTCCAACATCGCGGATGACGGCGCCGTCAGATGCGCCCGCAACGGTTCTGGAGGAGCTTCCATGGCGCATGACGCCGCGCGGCTGACGCGCCGCGGCACCCTGGCCCTGGGCGGCGCCGCCCTCGCGAGCCCCGCCCTCGCGCAGGGGCGTTTCCCCGAGCGGCCCATCCGCCTCATCATCCCCTGGCCGCCGGGCGGCAGCGCGGACGTTCAGATGCGCAGCCTCGCCGAGATCGCCACCCGCAGCCTCGGCCAGCCCGTGGTGACGGAGAACCGGGCCGGCGCCGGCGGCACGCTGCACGCGGTGCATCTGGCGCGCGAGGCGCGGCCCGATGGCTACACGCTGGGGCAGATGCACCTCTCCATCATCCGCCGGCCCTTCCTGGTCCGCACCCCGCAATGGGACGCGACGACCGATTTCACCCACATCATCGGCCTGACGGGCTGGCTGTTCGGCGTGGCCGTGCGCGCCGACAGCCCCTTCCGGAGCTTCCCCGAGCTGATCGCCCATGCCCGCCGCCACCCCGGCGCGCTGACCTACGCCACCTCGGGCATCGCCACGACCAACCACCTCGCCATGGAGGACATCGCGGCGCGCGAGCGCATCGAGCTCACCCATGTGCCCTTCCGCGGCGCCACCGAGGGGATCACCGCCGTGCTCGGCGGCCAGGTGAGCATGATCGCCGACAGCAGCGCCTGGGCGCCCGCGGTGGAGGCCGGGCAGATGCGCCTGCTCTGCGTCTGGAGCGCGGAGCGCGCGGCCCGCTTCCCCGAGGTGCCCACGCTGCGCGAGCTCGGCTACGACATGGTGGTCACCAGCAACTACGGCATCAGCGGCCCGCCGCGCATGGACCCGGGCGTGGTGCGCATCCTGCATGACGCCTTCCACGCCGCGCTGATGAGCGAGGAGAACACGCGCGTGCGCGCCCAGTTCGACATGCCGCTCGTCTATCTCGACAGCGAGCAATACCACCAGTTCGTGGTGCAGCGCGCCGCCTGGGAGCGCGACATGGTCAACCGGCTCGGCATCCGGATGGAGTGACGCGCAAGGCCGGAGCGACAGGACGGAGGGAGGAGACGAGAATGAACAACACACGCCGTGCCCTGCTGGGCGCGATGGCGGTCGCGCCGCTGGCCGCGCCCGCCAGCGCGCAAGGGCGCTACCCGAACCGCCCCATCCGCTTCCTCATCCCCTGGCCGCCCGGCGGGTCGCTCGATGCGCTGCACCGCAACGTGTTCGAACTGATGGCGAAGGATCTCGGCCAGAACGTGGTGATCGAGAACATGCCCGGCGCGCGCGGCACCCGCGCCGCGGTGTTCCTGGTGCAGCAGGCGCGGCCGGACGGCTACACGCTGGCGCACCACCACCTCTCCATCCTGCGCCATCCCTTCCTGACGCGGCAGCAGACCTGGGATCCGATCAACGACTTCACCTACATCATGCAGGTCTCGGGCTTCGTGTTCGGCACCGTGGTGCACCGCGACAGCCCCTTCCGCAGCTTCGCCGAGCTGATGGCCGAGGCGCGGCGGCGCCCGGGGCAGCTCACCTACTCCACTTCCGGCATCGCCACGACGAACCACATCGCCATGGAGGATCTGCTGGCGCGCGAGGGGGCGCGGATGGAGCACATCCCGACGCGCGGAGCGCAGGAGGGGGTGACCATGCTGCTCGGCCGGCAGATCGACGTGATCGCCGACGCCCAGGCCTGGCGGCCGCAGGTGGAGAACGGCGATTTCCGCCTGCTCTCGGTCTGGACGCGCACGCGCCTGCCGAGCTTCCCCGATGCGCCCACGCTGCACGATCTCGGCTATGGCATGACCGTCACCTCGCCCTATGGCGTGGCGGGGCCGAAGGGGCTGCCGGCGGAGGTGGTGCAGATCTTCCACGACAGCTTCCGCAAGGCGATGCTGGACGAGACGAGCCAGGCCATCATCCGCCGCTGGGAGATGCCCGACGAGTATCTCGGGCCGCAGGCCTATCTCGAGTTCGCGCGCGAGCGCGTGGCCTATGAGCGCGAGATGGTCCGGCGGTTGAACCTCAGCATCGACTGACGCGGCCGGCGCTCAGGCCCGCCGCATCCGCGCGCGGGGTCGGCGGGGCGGCCGCGCGCCAGGAAGAACAGGGGGCGCCGGATCGCGCCGGCGCGCCCCGTTCAGCCATGCGCCTTTCGGCGCCGTTCAGCGCCGCATGCGGACGTGGCGCAGCTCCAGATCCTCCTGCACGCGCAGGGTGAAGTCGGCCACCGTGTCGCGCACCGCGAAGATCTGCGGCTCCTGGTGCAGCGGGATCATCGGCACCAGCTCGCGGAAGCGCGTCCAGTAGCGGGCCGCGAGCTCCTGCCGCCGCGGGTCGTCGAGATTGAGGGTGCCGATCTCGGCGGCCAGGCGGTCCATCTCCGCGTCGCGGAAGCGGCCCCAGTTGAAGCTGCCCTCGCCCAGCAGCTCGCGCGCGGGGTTGGTGATGTCGAAGTTCCCCGGCGTCCAGCCCAGCAGGTAGAACTGGTACTCGCCCGCGCCGCCGCGCTGGAGGAAGCGGCCGAAGGGCATGGCGTCCAGCCGCGCCTGGATGCCGGCGCGCTGCAGCATGGCGGTGGCCGCCTGGCAGATCGCCTCGTCATTGATGTAGCGGTTGTTCGGGCAGTTGAGCGTGAGGCGGAAGCCGTTGGGATAGCCCGCCTCGGCGAGCAGCCGGCGCGCGGCGTCGAGGTCGAAGGGCAGGCGCTCGTTCAGCGCCGCCACATGGCCCGTCACCGCCGGGGCGATGGGCAGGCCCGAGGCGACGGTGGAGCCGCGCAGCACCACGCGCGTGATCGTGTTCATGTCGATGGCCTGGTAGAGCGCGCGCCGCACCCGCACGTCGCGCAGCGGGTTGGGGCGGCCGGGCTCGTCCAGGCTTTCCTCGCGCGCCACGTCCATGGCGAGATAGATGGTGCGCGCCGTGGGCCCCTGGATCAGGCGCACGCCCTGGGCCTGCTGCACCTGCGGCACGTTCTGCAGCGGCACGTGGTACATCACGTCCAGCTCGCGCGAGAGCAGCGCGGCGAGCCGCGTCGGCGCCGAGGCGATGGGGCGGAACACCGCGCGGGTGATGCCGTGCTGCATCTCCGCCGCCGCCCAGTAGTTCGGGTTGGGCACCAGCACGGTGCGCTCGTCGGCCACGCGCTCCACCACGCGGAAGGGGCCGGTGCCGTTGGTGTTGAGCTGGGCGAAGGCGGTGGTGGCACCGGGCTGGCCCGCCCGCGCCACGGCCATGGCGTTGTTCGCCTCGACCCAGGGGCGCGACATGATGAAGAACAGCGCGAGATCCTGCAGCAGGATCGGGTTCGGCGCGCGGGTCTCCATCTCCACCGTGTGGTCGTCGATGGCGCGCACCGCCACCACCGACTGCAGCGTGTAGGCCATGTCGTTCTGGCGCACCCGCTCGGCCGACATCACCACATCGGCGGCGGTGAAGGGCTCGCCGTTGTGGAAGCGCACGTTGCGGCGCAGGTGGAAGCGCCAGACGGTGGGCGAGACGCGCTCCCACCGCTCGGCCAGGGCGGGGCGCAGCGAGCCGTCCGGCTGGCGCTTCACCAGCGGCTCGTACACGTTCTCTTTCATCGTGTTCGTCACGCCGTGGTTGTTGGCGTGCGGATCGAGGCCGAGGATGTCGTTCGCCGTGGCCCAGGTGAAGGTGGTGGCGCCGGCCGGCAGGGCGGCGAGCGCCGCGCCGAAGATGCCGGCGAGCAGGGTGGCGCGCAGCGTGGCGCGGCCCGCGGGGTTCCGCATGGAGGCTCTCCCAGATGAAGCCCGCGAAAGATGCCGGCCCGCCCCCCTTCCGTCCAGGGGGGAGCGGCGGCACCCTGGCGGCATGATCATCCTCGAGAACGCCACCCTGATCGACGTGCTGGCCGGCGAGCCCCGGCCCGGCACCCATGTGCTCATCGAGGGCGGAAGGATCCGCGAGGTGAGCGCGCAGCCCATCGCCAGCGCCGCCGCGCAGCGGCTCGACCTCAAGGGGCGCAGCCTGCTGCCCGGCCTCATCGACGCGCATGTGCATGTGGTGGCCACCACGGCCAACCTCGCGCAGAACGCGCTGCTGCCCGATGCGCTGATCGCCCACCGCGCCGCCGGCATCATGCGCGGGATGCTGCACCGCGGCTTCACCACCGTGCGCGACCTGGGCGGCGCGACCCTCGGCCTGCGCCTCGCCTGGGAGGAGGGGCTGTTCGAGGGGCCGCGCCTCGTCCTCTGCGGCAAGGCCCTCTCCCAGACCGGCGGCCACAGCGACTTCCGCGGCCGGCACGACACGCGCGGCACCGGCTTCTTCGAGGCGCGCCTCGGCATGCTGGGCCGGATCGTCGACGGCGAGGCGGAGGTCCGGCGCGCCTGCCGCGAGGAGATCAAGGCCGGTGCCGACTTCATCAAGGTCATGGCCAATGGCGGCGTCGCCTCGCCGGTGGACCCGATCGCCTTCCTCGGCTTCAGCGAGGGCGAGCTGCGCGCCGCGGTGGAGGAGGCGCGCATGGCCCAGACCTATGTGGCCGCGCATCTCTACACCGACGAGGCGATCGCCCGCGCCGTTCGCTGCGGCGTGCTCAGCCTCGAACACTGCAACCTGATCACCGAGGAGACGGCGCGCGAGGCCGCCGCCGCCGGCTGCATCGCCTGCCCCACCCTGGTCACCTACGAGGCGCTGAAGGAGGAAGGGGCGGCGCTCGGCCTCGGCCCCGAGAGCGTGGCGAAGATCGACACGGTGCGCCTCGCCGGGCTGCACTCGCTCGAGGTGATGCAGCGCGCGGGGCTGACCATGGCCTTCGGGACCGATCTGCTCGGCCCCATGCACCGCCACCAGTCGGAGGAGTTCGTCATCCGCCGCCGCGTGCTGCCGGCGATGGAGGTGATCCGCTCCGCCACCCTCCACGCCGCCAGGCTGCTGCGCATGGAGGGGGAGATCGGCGTGGTGGCCGAGGGCGCCTTCGCCGACCTCGTGGCGGTGGAGGGCGATCCGCTCGCCGATATCGGGCTGCTCGCGCATCAGGGCGCGCACATGCCGCTGATCATGCAGGGCGGGCGCGTGGTGAAGAACGCGCTGCACTGACCGGGGCCGGCCGGCCTCTCAGCGCCGCCGGAAGCGCTCCACCGCGGCGACCAGGGCGGTGCGGATGCCCGGCTCCAGCGCCGAATGCCCGGCGTCGGGCACGATGGTCAGCCGCGCGCGCGGCCAGGCGGCGGCGAGCTCGAAGGCCGTCTCCGGAGGGCAGACCATGTCATAGCGGCCCTGGATGATCTCGGCCGGGATGTGGGCGATGCGCCCCATCCCGGCGAGCAGCCCCTTCTCGGGCAGGAAGAGCCGGTGCGCGAAATAGTGCGCCTCGATGCGCGCCAGCCCGAGCGCCGTGCGGTCCTGCGCGAAGCTCGCCACCGTCTCGGGCGAGGGGAGCAGGGTGGAGCAGGAGCCCTCGTAGTGGCTCCAGGCCCGCGCCGCGGGCAGATGCACGGCCGGGTCAGGGTCGGTCAGGCGGCGCAGATAGGCGCCCAGAAGGTCATGGCGTTCCTCGGGCGGAACATGCTCGGCGAAGGCGGCCCAGGCGTCGGGGAAGAAGCGGCGCAGCCCGTAGAGGAACCACTCCACTTCCGCCTCGCGGCCGAGGAAGACGCCGCGCAGCACGCAGCCCGTCACGCGCGCGGGATGCGCCTGGGCATAGGCGAGGGCGAGCGTCGAGCCCCAGGAGCCGCCGAAGAGCAGCCAGCGTTCGATGCCGAGGAAGCGGCGCAGCGTCTCGATGTCGGCGATGAGGTGGCTGGTGGTGTTGGCGTGCAGCTCGCCGAGCGGGCGGGAGCGGCCGGCGCCGCGCTGGTCGAAGACGACGAGCCGCCAATGCGCGGGGTCGAAGAAGCGGCGATGCACCGCCCCCGCCCCGGCGCCCGGCCCGCCATGCAGGAAGAGCACGGGCTGGCCCTGAGGGTTGCCCACCTGCTCCCAGTACATCACATGGCTGTCGCCGAGCGGCAGGAGCCCGGTCTCGAAGGGAGCGATGTCGGGGAAGAGGTCGCCGCGGGGCATGGTTCTTTATCAGATGCCGGGGGGTGCGGGGCAACGGTTTCGCGCGCTTTCCCCCTTCGCCTCGCGAAGGATCGGCCCTACCTTCCCGGCATGTCCCATCAGCGCCCGGGAGCTTCCTCGGCCTCCACGGCGCCCGCCGGCGTCGTCTGCGCCGTCTGTGGCACGGAGAGCCGCCAGATCCTGTTCCGGCCCAGCGCCCCGGAACAGGCGCCCGATCTCGATCTGCGTCCGGGCCAGCCGCTGCGCGCCACCATGGGGCGCTGGCTGCAGCAATGCCCCAGTTGCGGCTATGCCGCACCCGACATCAGCGAGGCCCATCCCGCCGCCGCCCAGGCGGTGGCGGCGGCGAATTTCCGCGCCCTGCTGAACGACGCCTCGCACCCGCCGCTGGCGCGGCGCTTTCTCGCCTGGGCGCTGGTGCTGGAGGAGACGGGCGCGCTGCACGCCGCCGCCGAGGCCACGCTGCAGGCCGCCTGGACGGCCGACGATCTCGGCCGCCCCGATCTCGCGCGCAGCCTGCGGCTCGACGCGGTGGCGCTGTGGCGCAGCGGCCCCCCCCTCGCCGCCGAGCAGACGGTGCGGGTGGTGGACGCCCTGCGGCGCGCCGAGGAATGGGAGGACGCGGCCACCACCGCCCGCGCCCTGCTGCGCGAGAACCCGCCCGAGGCGGTGGCGCAGGTGCTCTCCCTCGAGTTGCGGCTGATCGAGGCGCGGGATTCGGCGCGGCACAGCGTCGCCTCCGCCCTGCCGCCGCCCGCGCGGCGGCCGCATGTCTCGCACCAGGGCAGCGTGCGCCGGGGCGAGGGGGTTCTCGGCTGGCTGAGGCGCCTGTTCCGCCGCTGACACTCGCCCCGCTGCGCGCCGAGCAGGCGGCGCTGGCCGCGCGCGTGGTCCGGATGGACGCGCTGGGCGCGGTGCGGCGCATCGCGGGGGTGGACGTCTCCGCCTCCCGCTTCGATCCCGCGCGCCGGGTCCATGCCGCGGCGGTGCTGCTCGACTGGCCCTCGCTCGCCGTTCTGGCCTGGGCGGGGGCGAGCCTGCCGGCCCCGCTGCCCTACATCCCCGGGCTGCTGGCGTTCCGCGAGGCGCCGGCGGTGATGGCGGCCCTCGCCGCGCTGCCCGAGCGGCCAGATCTGCTGATGGTGGACGGGCAGGGCATCGCGCATCCGCGCCGCTGCGGCCTGGCCGCGCATCTCGGCGTGCTGTGCGACCTGCCCAGCATCGGCGTGGCGAAGTCGCGCCTGATCGGCGCGCCCGAGGCGCCGCTGGGCGAGGCGCCCGGCGCCGTGGTGCGGCTGCGCGACGGGGAGGAGGTGGTGGGCGCGCTGCTGCGCTCCCGCGCGCGGGCGCATCCGCTGCATGTCTCCATCGGGCACCGCGTCTCGCTGGAGACGGCGCTCTCCTGGGTGCGCGCCACGCTGCGCGGCCATCGCCTGCCCGAGCCCACGCGCCTTGCCCATGCGGCCGCCGCCATGGTGCGGCGCGGGGAGGCGCTGTAGCCTCTGCGCCATGCAGAGGGTCTGGATTTCGGCCGCGGGGCTGTTCGGCGCGGCGGCGGTGGCGCTTGCCGCGCTGGCGGCGCATGCCGATCTCGCGGCGCGTGGCATGGTGCAGAGCGTGGCGACCATCCTCGGCTGGCACGCGCCGGCGCTGCTCGCCCTCGCGCTGTGGAACGGGCGCGGCGGCGCGGCGCCGGGGCTGCTGCTGGCCGGGGCCTGCCTGTTCTCGGGCGCGGTGCTGCTGCGGGCCTTCGCCGACCTCTCGCTCGGGCCGGTGGCGCCGATCGGCGGCGTGCTGATGATCGCGGGTTGGCTCCGGCTCGCCCTCGCCGCGTGGCGGAGGTGATCCGCGCGGCCTATCTGGCCGATGCGGGCTATGAGGCGGCGCTGGCCGAGGAGCTGCGGCGCTCCGGCCGGAGGGTGGCGCGCTGGCACGGGCTGCTCGCCCTCTCGCCCGATCCGCCCGCCCCCGCCGCCTGGGCGCTCGATGTCTGGGACGCGCCGCGGGAAATCCCCGCCCCCTCCATCAAGGCCGGGGCGGATGCGCTGCGCGCGATCCAGCGCAACTGGAGCCTGGTGCCCGGCGCGCACCACCGCCGCGCCGCGCTGATCGAGGCGCGGCTGCCGCCGGTGAAGGCGCGGCCCCTGGCCTTCCCCGAGCCGCCTCCCGCCTCGCATCTGGGCGCCTGGGCGCTGCTCGAGCCGGAGCTGATCCTCGCCTCGCCGACCAAATCCTCGCCCTTTCCGGGCGGCGCGGTGCGCTTCGTGGAGGACCGGGAGGGCCCGCCCTCGCGCGCCTATCTCAAGCTGTGGGAGGCGCTGACGCGGCTCGGCCGCCATCCGCTGCCGGGCGAGCATTGCCTCGACCTCGGCGCCGCGCCGGGCGGATGGAGCTGGGCGCTGGCGCGGCTGGGCGCGCGCGTGACGGCGGTCGACAAGGCGCCGCTCGATCCGCGCGTGCGCGCCATGCCGGGGGTGGAGTGGCGGCGCGAGAGCGCCTTCGCCCTGCCGCCCGAGCCGGTGGAGTGGCTGTTCAGCGACGTGATCTGCTACCCTGCGCGGCTGCTCGCCCTGGTGCGGCGCTGGCTGCCGGTGGCGCGCAACCTGGTCTGCACCGTGAAGTTCCAGGGCGAGACGGACCACGAGGCCGCCGCCGCCTTCGCCGCCATCCCTGGGGCGGTGCTGTTCCACGGCGCGCACAACAAGCACGAGCTGACCTTCGCGCGGCTCGCGCCGTGAGGCGCGCTACAGCCCAGCCTGGGCCGCCTCGATGCGCGCCTCGAGCGCCGGCAGGAGCTCCGCCCGCGGCAGGCCGGGCGGCAGCGGCGGCAGCACGCGCAGCACGATCTCGCCCGGGCGCTTGAGAAAGCTGCGTCGGCCCCAGACGCGGCCGCTGTTCGTCGCCACCGGGATCACCGGCAGGCCCGTGGCCTGGGCCAGGGCGACCACGCCGGGCTGGTAGGGCGCGCGCGCGCCGGGGGCGACGCGCGTGCCTTCGGGGAAGATCACGATCTGCCGACCCTCGGCGGCGGCGGCGCGGGCCTCCGTGAGCATGCCGCGCAGCGCCTTGGCCCCGCCCCGGCGGTCCACGCCGATCATGCCCGCATGGCGCGCATGCCATCCCCAGACCGGGATCCGGAACAGCTCGGCCTTCAGCACATAGACGGCCTCGGGCAGCAGGGTGAACCAGACGATGGTGTCGAAGGCCGACTGGTGCTTGGCGGCGATGAGGGCGGGCCCGCCGGCGGGCAGGTGCTCGAGCCCCTCGATGCGCAGCCGCACGCCGCAGAGGCCGCGCAGCAGCGCCACCACCGTCCGCGCCCAGAGCCGGATCACCGCAAGCGTCCAGCGCCGCGGCGCGGCGAGCAGCGGCAGGAAGACGAGGGAGGCGATCGCCGTCAGGCCGAAGAAGGCCGCATTGAACAGCAGCGAGCGCAGGATCAGCATCAGATGGCGACGCGCACGCCGAGCTCCACGACGCGATCGGAGGGGATCCTGAAGAACTCGGTGGCCGGCACCGAGTTGCGGCTGAGCAGGGTGAACAGCCACTGCTGCCAGCGCGCCATCTTCGGCACGGCCGCCGCGACGATGGTCTCGCGGCCGAGGAAGTAGCTGGCCTGCATCGCCTCGTAGGCGATGAGGCCGGCGGCGGCGAGCCGCTCGAGCTCGCGCGGGATGTTCGGGCTCTCCTGGAAGCCGTAGCGCAGCAGCACGCGGTGGATGCCGGGGGCGAGCTCCGTCACCTCGGCGCGGCGCTCGGCCCCCACCTGGGGGATGTCCTCGTTGAGCACGGTGACGAACAGCACCCGCTCGTGCAGCACCTTGTTGTGCTTGAGGTTGTGCAGCAGGGCGCCGGGCAGGTAGTCGGCCTGGCCGGTCATGAACACGGCGATGCCGGGCACGCGGGTGGTGCGCGACTGCGGCAGCCGCGCGAGGAAGGACTTGAGCGGCAGGCTGTCCTGCCGGAAACGGGCGAAGAGCAGGGTGCGCCCGCGCCACCAGGTGAACATCAGCGTGAAGGCGGCGGCGCCGATGATCACGGGCACGTAGCCGCCCTCGGGGATCTTCAGCGCGGTGGAGACGAAATAGGCCGCATCCAGCAGCAGCAGCGGGCCGAAGACGAGCGCCACCAGCGGGCGGCTCCAGCCGAACTTCCGGCGGAAGACGAGCAGCGCGAGGCTCGAGGTGCACAGGAAGGTCCCCGTCACCGCGAGGCCGTAGGCGGCGGCCAGGCTGTCGCTGTCCTTGAACTCCAGCACCAGGATGATGACGCCGATGAGCAGGGCGAAGTTCACCTGGGGCATGTAGATCTGCCCCTCCTCCGTGGCGCTGGTGTGGCGCACCACAAGCCGCGGCGAGAAGCCGAGCTGCACGCATTGCCGGGCGATGGAATAGGCGCCCGAGATCATCGCCTGGCTCGCGATGATCGTGGCCGCGGTGGCGAGCGCCACCAGGAAGGGGCGGAACCAGTCGGGCGAGAGCAGGTAGAAGGGGTTCTCGATCGCCTCCGGCTCGCGCAGCAGCAACGCACCCTGGCCGAAATAGTTGAGCGCGAGCGCCGGCAGCACCAGCAACACCCAGGCGACACGGATCGGCCGGCGGCCGAAATGCCCCATGTCGGCATAGAGCGCCTCGGCGCCCGTCACCGCCAGCACCACCGCCCCCATCGCGATGAAGGCGGCGAGGTGGTAGTGCGCGCAGAACACCACGGCGTGCCAGGGATTGAGGGCGAGGAACACCTCCGGGTTCCGCAGCGTCTCGAGCAGGCCGAGCGCCGCGAGCGTGCCGAACCAGACCGCGCAGACCGGGCCGAACACCCAGCCCATGCTGCCGGTGCCGCGATACTGCACGAGGAAGAGCGCGAGGAGCACGAGCAGGGTGAGCGGGATCACCGCCCCCTCGAACACCGGATCGACGACCTTGAGCCCCTCGACGGCGGAGAGCACCGAGATCGCCGGCGTGATCATGCCATCGCCGAAGAACAGCGCGGCGCCGGTGATGCCGAGCACGGCGATCACCAGCCGGCCGCGCTCGGTGCCCGCGGTGCGCTGCGCCAGCGCCATCAGGGCCATGATCCCGCCCTCGCCGCGGTTGTCGGCGCGCAGGATGAACAGCACGTATTTCACCGTGACCGTCAGCATCAGCGCCCAGAAGATGAGCGAGAGGATGCCGAGGATCTCCCAGCGCTCGATGCCGCCCTCGGTGAAATGGGAGAGGGCGGCGCGCAGGGCGTAGAGGGGCGAGGTGCCGATGTCCCCGTACACCACGCCCAGCACGCCGAAGAGCGAGGCGGCGGTGAGCTTGCCCGAGGCGCCACCCGGTGCGGACACGTCAGGACTCCATGCGAGAGAGACGCGCGGAGCTAGCCTCGCGCGCCGCGGCCCTCAAACCGCCCGCCCGCATGGCTGCCCCGCGCCCGCGCACGGCACCGCGACGGTCAATGCCCGCGCAGGATCTGGCTGAGGAAGAGCCGGAGCCGATCGGTCTTCGGGTTGCCGAAGATCTCCTGCGGCGTGCCCTGCTCGACGATCTCGCCCCGGTCCATGAACACCACGCGGTCGGCCACCTGCCGGGCGAAGCCCATCTCGTGCGTGACGCAGATCATCGTCATGCCCGTGGCGGCGAGCTCGACCATGACATCCAGGACCTCCTTGATCATCTCGGGGTCGAGGGCGGAGGTCGGCTCGTCGAACAGCATGATCTTCGGCTGCATGCAGAGCGCCCGTGCGATGGCCACACGCTGCTGCTGCCCGCCCGAGAGCTGGCCCGGATACTTGTGCGCCTGTTCGGGGATGCGCACGCGCGTGAGGAGCTCCATCGCGAGCTCTTCGGCCTGCTTCTTGGGCATCTTGCGCACCCAGATGGGCGCCAGCGTGCAGTTCTCGAGGATGGTGAGGTGCGGGAAGAGGTTGAAGGACTGGAACACCATGCCGACCTCGCGGCGGATGGCGTCGAGGCTGCGCAGGTCGTCCGTCAGCTCGATGCCGTCGACGACGATCCGCCCCTCCTGGTGCTCCTCGAGGCGGTTGATGCAGCGGATCAGGGTGGACTTGCCCGAGCCCGAGGGGCCGCAGACCACCACCCGCTCGCCGGCGGCAACCTGCATGGACACGTCGCGCAGCACATGCAGCGCGCCGAACCACTTGTTCACGCGCTCGAGCAGGATGGCGGGCGGCGCGTCGGCGCGCACCGAGGAGGCGAGGGTTTCGGCGGCGGACATGGCTTCGGTCGGCTCCCGAGCGAAAGAGTGGAACGGTCCCCGTGTTCGGCGTCCGCCGGTTCTACCGCCGGCGGTGGCGGTTCAACTCCGCCTCCAGCCCCGCACTGTATTTGGACATGGCGAAGCAGAAAATGAAGTAGATGATCCCGAGGACGACGTAAACTTCCACCCCGAATGCCTGCCAGTGGGGCTCCATGAAGGCGGTCTTGCCGGCCGTCAGCAGGTCGAAGATGCCGATGATGAGCACCAGCGAGGTGTCCTTGAAGAAACCGATGAAGGTGTTGACGAGCGGCGGAATGACGATGCGCAGCGCCTGCGGCAGTACGACCAGCAGCGTCTTCTTCCAATAGGAAAGGCCGAGCGCATCCGCCGCCTCGTACTGGCCCTTGGGCAGGGCCTGCAGCCCGCCGCGCACCACCTCGGCGAGATAGGCCCCGGCGAAGAGGATGATGGCGATCTGCGCGCGCAGCAGCTTGTCGATGTTCATGCCCTCGGGAAGGAAGAGGGGGAACATCACGCTCGCCATGAAGAGCAGCGAGATCAGCGGCACGCCGCGGATCAGCTCGACATAGAGCACGCAGATCGCCTTGATCGCCGGCAGCCGCGACCGGCGCCCGAGCGCGACCAGGATGGCGAGCGGGAAGGCGAAGGCGAGCCCGAAGGTGGCGAGGATGAGGGTGATGGGCAGGCCCCCCCAGCGCTCCTGCGGCACATAGGAGAGGCCGAAGACGCCGCCCCACATCAGGATCCCGATGAGGGTGAGCGTGACCAGCCAGATCGGCACGATGCGCCAGTTCCAGAACCGGCGCATGGCCGAGACGATGTAGAGCCCGACGAAGAGGCAGCAGACCAGCATGGGCCGCCAGTGCTCCTCGTAGGGATAGGTGCCGAACAGGATGAAGCGATGCTTCTCGGCGATCACCGCCCAGCAGGCGCCGCCCGGATTGTCCCGGCAGGAGGTGGTGTCGGGCAGCCCGTTCGCGCCCGTAGGCACCGACCAGATGGCCTTGACGAAGGCCCAGTCGATGAAGCTCGCCGCGTAGCGGATCAGGAGATAGGCC
This sequence comes from Roseococcus sp., assembly GCA_026414745.1. Taxonomy (GTDB): domain Bacteria; phylum Pseudomonadota; class Alphaproteobacteria; order Acetobacterales; family Acetobacteraceae; genus Roseococcus. The sequence goes on along the minus strand of JAOAIK010000022.1, from coordinate 90,348 downwards.
AGCGCCAGCGTGACCGCGGTGGACCACCAGGAGGAGAACAGGTTCTCCCGCATCCAGGCGACGGCCTTTCCGCCCTGTGCGGGCCCCCGGCGCGGCGCGGAGAGGGCGGAGTGGGCGGCAGTGGGGGCGGCAGTCTCGTTCATGGCTCGAAGCCCTCGGGCCCCGGACGGACGGACAGGAGGGGGCGCATGCTCCTCGGCATCGGGCGGCCCTCACCGCTCCACCAGCGCGATCTTGGCATTGTACCAGTTCATGAAGAGGCTGATGGAGAGGCTGATCGAGAGATACACCAGCATGATGATGGCGATGCCCTCGATGGCCTGGCCGGTCTGGTTCAGCGTGGTGTTGGCGATGCTGACGATATCCTGGTAGCCGATGGCCACCGCGAGCGAGCTGTTCTTGGTGATGTTGAGGAACTGCGAGGTCATCGGCGGGATGATCACGCGCAGCGCCTGCGGCAGCACGACGAGGCTCAGCACCTTGCCGCGCGGCAGGCCGAGCGCCTGCGCCGCCTCCCACTGCCCCTGGTGCACGGCCAGGATGCCGGCGCGCACGATCTCGGCGATGAAGCCCGCGGTGTAGAGGGTGAGGCCGAGCAGCAGGGCGAAGAACTCCGGGCTCAGATCCACCCCGCCGCGGAAGTTGAAGCCGCGCAGCACCGGCACATCGGGCGTGAAGGGCGCGCCCATCGCCCACCACACGCCGACCGGCGCGCCGATCATGGCCAGCAGCGCGAAGGGCCAGACGCGGCGCGGCACGCCGTCGCGCATCTGCCGCGCGCGCATCGCCCGGCGGTAGAACAGCGTGGCGAGCAGGCCCAGCGCGACGGCGACCAGCGCCCAGGAATGCGCGGGCTCCCACTCGATGAAGGGCAGCTTCAGGCCGCGGTTGGAGAGATAGACGCCCTCGATCGGATTCAGCGCCTGGCGGGGCCCCGGCAGCCCCTGCAGCAGCGCGTACCAGAACAGCAGCTGCAGCAGCAGCGGCAGGTCGCGCACGATCTCGACATACCAGTAGGCGAGCTTCGCCACGAGCCAGTTGCGCGAAAGCCGCGCGATGCCGAGGAAGGTGCCCAGGATGGTGGCCAGCACGATCCCGGCCAGCGCGACCTTCAGCGTGTTGAGCACGCCCACCGTCAGGGCGCGCAGATAGGTCATGGAGGGGTCGTAGGGGATCAGGCTCTCCGCGATGGGCAGACCGGCCTCGCGGCCCAGGAAGTCGAAGCCGGTGGCGATGCGCCGCACCTCGAGGTTGTGCGCCGTGTTCGACCACAGCCAGTAGACGAAGCCGCCGACGAGGCCCACCACCAGCACCTGCCAGACCAGGTTGCGCACGCGCTCATCGGCCCAGGAGAGGCGGAAGGACCGGCGCGGCGCCGGCCGCGCGTGGCGCGGGTCGTCGGAGGCGGATGACATGCTGTGCCTGTCCCTGTACGCGAATACGCGGACGGCGTTCCGCCGCGCGGAGAGATGGCGGCGGGGCGCGGGGCCCCGCCCGGTTCAGGCGCCTCTCACCGGAAAGGCGGCGCGTACTGCAGCCCGCCCGGCTGCGTCCAGAGCGCGTTGCGGCCGCGCTGCAGGCCGATCGGGCCGAGGTTGCGCTCGAAGATCTCGCCGTAGTTGCCGAGGCCGCGGATGATGTTGGCCATCCAGGCATTGTCCACGCCCAGCATCCGCCCGAGATCGCCAGTCCGGCCGAGCAGGCGTTGCACCTCGGGGCGCGGGTCGCTGGCGAGGGCCTGCTGCACGTTCTGCGAGGTGATGCCGAACTCCTCGGCCGCGACCAGCCCGAAATGGATCCAGCGCAGCAGGTCGGCGAAGCGCTGGTCCCCGTGGCGCACCAGCGGGCCGAGCGGCTCCTTGCTGATCACGTCGGGCAGGATGACGTGGTCGTTGGGGTTGGACTGCACCGCGCGGATGGCGGCGAGGCCCGAGACGTCGGTGGTGTAGGCGTCGCAGCGGCCGGCGTTGTAGGCGGCGATGTTGTCCTCCAGCCGCTCGATCACCACGGGGCGGATGTTGATGCGGTTGCCGCGCGCCCAGTCGGCCAGGTTCTGCTCGGTGGTGGTGCCGGGCTGCACGCAGATGGTCGCGCCGTCGAGCTGGCGGGCGTTCTGCACGCCGAGCGAGCGCTTCACCATGAAGCCCTGCCCGTCATAGAAGTTGATCCCGGTGAAATCGAAGCCGAGCGAGGTGTCGCGCGAAAAGGTCCAGGTGGTGTTGCGGCTGAGCATGTCCACCTCGCCCGACTGCAGCGCGGTGAAGCGCACCTGGGCGGTGGTCGGCACGAAGCGCACCCGGTTCGCGTCGTTGAACAGGGCGATGGCGACCGCGCGGCAGTAGTCCACGTCGAAGCCGCGCCAGACGCCCTGGCTGTCGGGCAGGGCGAAGCCGGCGAGCCCGGTGTTCACGCCGCAGATCAGCGTGCCGCGCGCGCGGATCGCATCGAGCGTGTTGGCCGGCGGGGCGGCGGCGGGCGCCTGGGCCGGTGCCTGGGCCGGTGCCGGCGTCGCCGCGGCCAGCCCGAGCGCGACCGCCGTGGCGGCGGTCAGATGACGCAGCGTGGGATGCATTCCACAGTGTCTCCCTCGAACCTCCGGCGCGCTGGATCGCGCCGCCTTCTCGTTCACCGGCCGATGCTGCGCTATCGGAGGCGGGCGATCAATCGCCGCGTGGGAGATGACAGATGCGTCAGATGGACCGCCACGCCGTTGCGGCGGCCTTGCCCTGGGGGCCGCTCGTCGAGGCGCTGCGCGCGGTCTTCGCCGAGGGGTGCGAAGCGCCGCTGCGCCACCGCCACTCGCTGCCCGAGGGCGGCACGCTGCTGCTCATGCCCGCCATCGGCCTCGGCCACTCGGGCGTGAAGATCGTCCATGTGGCGCCGGGCAACGCGGCCCGCGGGCTGCCCGCCGTGCATGCGGAATACCTGCTCTCGGACGCGGTGACGGGCGCGCCGGTGGCGCTGCTCGATGGCGGCGAGCTGACCGACCGGCGCACCGCGGCGGCCTCGGTGCTGGCGGCGCGCTTCCTGGCGCGTCCCGATTCGCGGCGGCACCTCGTGCTCGGCGCGGGCAAGGTGGCCGCCGCCCTGGCCGAGGCCTTCCACGACGCCTATGGCATGGAGGAGACGGCGATCTGGGCGCGGCGGCCCGCCCAGGCCGAGGCGCTGGCCGCGCGCCTGTGCGCCCATGGCCTCAACGCCCGCGCGGTGCCGGAGATCGCGCCCGAGGGCTATGACGTGATCAGCGCCGCCACCCTCGCCACCGCGCCGCTGATCCGGGGCGCGGCGCTCCGCCCCGGCCAGCATCTCGATCTGGTGGGCGCCTACCGGCCCGACATGCGCGAGGCGGATGGCGCCGCCCTGGCCCGCTCCCTCTGCGTGGTGGACACCCGGGCGGGCGCCCTGGCGGAGGCGGGCGACCTGGTGCAGGCCATCGCCGAGGGCGCGATCACCGCCGCGCATGTCGCCGCCGACCTCGCCGATCTCTGCCGGGGCGCGCATCCCGGGCGCACCGATCCGGCGCAGATCACGCTCTTCAAGTCGGTGGGCTGGGCGGGAGAGGATCTGGCGGCGGCGCTGCTGGCCACGCGCGGCTGAGGCTCAGCCGTTCGCCCCCGCAAGGCGGCGGAGCAGCTCGATCAGCAGCAGTCGATCCGCCGGGGAAAGGGGGGCGAGCAGCGCCTCGTTGGCGCGCCGCCCGGCCTCGGCGGCCACGCTCACCATCTGCGCGCCGTGCGGGGTGATGCGCAGCACCCGGGCCCGCCGGTCCAGCGGGTCGCGCATGCTCTGCACGAGGCCGCGCGCCTCGAGCCGCCGCACCACGCCCTGCACCGTCGCCGGATCCATGGCGGCGAGACGGCCGAGCAGGTTCTGTGTGACCCGCCCGCGCTCGGCGATGCGCAGCAGGGCGGCGAACTGCGGGCCGGTGAGGCCGAGCCCCGCCGCGCAATCCTGGAACACCGCCTGGTAGCGCTGGTGCGCGCGCCGGAGGAGATGGCCGACGGAGGAGTCGAGGGCATAGGCATCCTGCGGCGGGGGGGCGCAGTCCCTGCTCCGCATCGGCAGCACGCCGGTCTGCCCCTCATCCATGGCCATTTTTCTCCGCCATGGTGGTGGTTTGACACGCCCGTGGTGCGAGTCAAGAAAACTCGCTCGACGGATCGGAAAATGCGCATCCGGCGCCGATGCTGTTGCAACGGCGCCATGCATTGTTTAAGCGCAGAGGCGGACAGCCTGAACAGGCATCTTGTTCCAGGGAGGAACCATGACCGAGACCCCCACCGCGCCGGCCCGCCGCGGCCTCCTCAAGGCCGGTGCCGTCGCCGCCGGCGCGGCCGTTCTGGCGACGCCGCAGGTCAGCAGGGCCCAGACGGTCACCCTGCGCTTCCAGTCCACCTGGCCGCAGCGCGACATCTTCCACGAGTTCGCCGGCGACTACGTGAGCCGCGTGAACAGCATGGCGGGCGGCCGCCTGCGCCTCGAGCTCCTGGCTGCGGGCGCGGTGGTGGGCGCCTTCCAGCTCCTCGACGCCGTCCACGCCGGCACGCTGGACGGTGGGCATGGCGTCTCGGCCTACTGGTTCGGCCGCAACCGTGCCTTCAGCCTGTTCGGCACCACCCCGCCCTGGTTCGGCAATGCCAACCAGTTCCTCGGCTGGTTCTACTACGGCGGCGGCCAGGCGCTCTATCGTGAGCTCATGCACGACATCCTGCGGATGAACGTGGTGGGCTTCCAGACGGGGCCGATGCCGACCCAGCCCCTCGGCTGGTTCCGCAACCCGATCGAGCGGGTCGAGCAGCTTCGCGGCCTGCGCTACCGCACCGTGGGCCTCGCCACCGACCTGTTCCAGGAGCTCGGCGCGGCCGTGGTGGCGCTGCCGGGCGGGGAGATCGTGCCCGCGCTGGAGCGCGGCGTCATCGACGCGGCGGAGTTCAACAACCCCTCCTCCGACCGTGTGCTCGGCTTCCCGGACGTGGCGAAGAACTTCTACCTCCAGTCCTACCACCAGGCGGTCGAGACCTTCGAGATCCTGTTCAATCGCCAGCGCTTCGAGGGGCTGCCGGCGGAGCTGCAGGCGGTGATCCGCCACGCCGCCGAGGCCTCCTCGGCCGACATGTCCTGGAAGCTGCAGGACCGCTACTCGGCCGATCTGCTGGCGATGCAGCAGCAGCAGGGCGTGAACGTCCGCACCACGCCGACGGCGATCCTCGACGCGCAGCTCGCCGCCTGGGACCGCGTGATCGCGCGCCTGGAGGGCGACAACTCCAGCCCGGCGGCCGGCCCCTTCTTCAAGAAGGTGTGCGACAGCCAGCGCGAATGGTGCCGCCGCGTCGGCAACTTCTTCCTGCGCTACGAGGTGAGCCCGGTGCGCAGCTTCAACCACTTCTTCGCGCGCCGTTGAGGCGCCGCGCCGGCCCGCCGGCGCGCATGAACGGCCCGTGGCTTGCGTCCTGACCGGCCCGGTGGCATCGCCCGAGATGGCGGTGCCCACCGGGCCGCGCGCATGGGGCGGAGAGGCAGCATAGGAACATGACGGACAGCATCTTCCTCGCCGGGCTTGCGGGTCTCGTCGTCGCCGCCATCGTGGTGGGCATCGCCTTCTCCCAGGCCCCGCTGGTGCAGCGGGCGCTGCTCGGCGTGGACCGCTTCTCGACGCTGATCGGCCAGCTCTTCTCCTGGACCATCCTGCTGCTGACGGCAGCCATCGTCTACGAGGTCTTCGCCCGGCGCTTCTTCAGCGCGCCCACGAACTGGGGCTACGACGTGCAGTACATGCTCTACGGCACGCTGTTCATGTTCGCCGGCGCCTACACGCTCAGCCGCAACGGCCATGTGCGCGGCGACTTCCTCTACCGGATGATGGCGCCGCGGCGGCAGGCGATGCTCGACCTGCTCCTCTACATCCTCTTCTTCTTCCCGGCGATCTTCGCCTTCATGGTGGCCGGTTTCCATTTCTTCGAGCTGAGTTACGCCCAGAACGAGCGCAGCATGTTCAGCCCCTCCGGGCCCATCATCTGGCCCTTCAAGGGGGTCATTCCCGTCGTCGGCGCCATCATGCTGCTCCAGGGGCTGGTCGAGACGGTGCGCTGCGTGCGCTGCATCCGCGAGGGCGCCTGGCCGCAACGCCTTCATGACGTGCAGGAGTTGGATCAGATCCTGCTCGCCGAGGCCGCCGAGCGCGACCCGGAGGAACTGGCCCGGATCCTCGCCGAGAAGGGCGAGGACGCCATCGTGCACAAGAACCCCTGAGCCCCGAACGCCCATGACCGACGCCGCGCTGGGGCTCACCCAGCTCCTCCTGTTCCTCTTCTTCATCCTGCTCGGCTTTCCCATCGCCTTCACGCTGATGGCGATGGGGCTGTTCTTCGGCTACCTCGGCATGGGCGAGCGGATCTTCGACCTGCTGATCCAGCGCACCTATGCCGTGATGTCGAGCGACGTGCTGATCAGCGTGCCGCTCTTCGTCTTCATGGGCTACATCATCGAGCGCGCGAACATCCTCGACCGTCTGTTCCGCTCGCTGCAGATGGCCTCGGGCAACATCCCGGGCTCGCTCGCGGTGGCCACCCTCGCCACCTGCGCGCTCTTCGCCACCGCCACGGGCATCGTCGGCGCGGTGGTGACGCTGATGGGGCTGCTCGCCTTCCCGGCCATGCTGCGCGCGGGCTACGACGTGAAGCTGGCGGCGGGCGTGGTGTGCGCGGGCGGCTGCCTCGGCATCCTGATCCCGCCCTCGATCATGCTGATCCTCTATGGCGCGACGGCGGGCGTCTCGGTGGTGCAGCTCTACGCCGCCGCCTTCATCCCGGGCGTCTTCCTCGCGGGCATGTACGTCGCCTACGCGATCGGCATCGCCATCATCAGGCCGAGCGTCGCGCCGCGCCTGCCGCCCGAGGCGGTGGCCGTGCCCTTCCGCGTCATTCTCTGGAATCTGTTGACGAGCTTCTTCCCGCTCGCGCTGCTCATCGCCATGGTGCTCGGCGCGATCCTGATGGGCCTCGCCACGCCGTCCGAGGCGGCGGCCATGGGCTCGCTCGGCGCGGTGCTGCTCGCCATCGCCTATCGCGCCTTCACCTTCGCGAAGCTGAAGGAGAGCGTCTTCCTCACCGCGCGCACCAGCGCGATGGTGTGCTGGCTCTTCGTGGGCAGCTACATCTTCTCCTCGGTGTTCGGCTATCTCGGCGGACAGAGCGTGGTCGAGGAGTTCGTGAAGGGGCTGCCGCTCAACACCTTCACCTTCATGCTGCTGGCCCAGGCCATCATCTTCATCCTCGGCTGGCCGCTGGAATGGACCGAGATCATCGTGATCTTCGTGCCGATCTTCCTGCCGCTGCTCGACGATTTCGGGGTGGACCCGCTCTTCTTCGGCATCCTGATCGCGCTCAACCTGCAGACGAGCTTCCTCTCGCCGCCGGTGGCCATGGCCGCCTTCTACCTCAAGGGCGTGGCGCCGAAGCATGTGCGGCTGGAGGACATCTTCCGCGGCTGCATGCCCTTCATCTACATCGTCGTGCTCACCATGCTCCTGGTGTACATGTTCCCGGCCATGGTCACCTGGTTGCCCGAGGCGCTCTATGGCGGCCAATCCGGGCCGCCTCCCATCTCCATCGAGGCACCGCCCGAGGGCGGCTTCAAGGAGGAGGAAATCCCGGAGCTCCCGCCGCTGCGATGAGCGAGGCGCTGGCGGCCGCGCTGGCCGAGGCCTGGGAGCAGGGCGAGGCGCTCGCCCCGCTGCCCGCCGGTATGGCCCCCCTCGATGTTCCCGCGGGGGAGGAGGTGGCGGCGGCATTGGTGGAACGGCTCGGCCAGCCGGTGATCGGCATTCGCCTCGTTTCCGGACCGGGCGGTGCATGGATCGCGGGGCCCCTCCTCGGGCCGCGGCTTCTGCGGGCGGGCACGCCGGTGGCGCTGCCGGCGCTGCGCCACCCGCGGGTCTCGGCCGCGGTGATCGGCGTGCTGGCGGCACCGCTCGCGGAGGCGCCGCCCAGTTTCTCGGCGCTGCACCCGGCGGTGGATGTCGCGGCCGACCGCTACCGCGACGGGCCAGCCGATGCGGCGCAGGCGGTGGCCGATCTCGCCTCGCTCGGACTGCTGGTGGCCGGCAAGCGCGCGCCCGGGGCGCTGCCCGAGCGCGCCGCGGCCCGGATCGGGCCGACAGGCACACGGCACCGCCCGGTGGAGGCGGCGCTGGCGCCCCTGATGGAACAGGCCGCCGCCGCGGCGCGGCGCTGGGGTGGGCTGCCCGCGGGGGCGTTGCTGGTCGTGGCCGGCCTCGGCGGCCTCCGCGCGGCGGCGCCGGGAAAATGGTCGGCCGCCATCGCGGGGGTCGGCCGCGTCAACGTCCTTCTGACCGGCTCAGCGGGCCAGCCAGCTCAACAGGGCGAGCCCCCATAAGCCGAGGGCGAGCAGCGCCACCCGTTCGGCGTGCCAGTAGAGGCGATCGCGCAGGATGGTGCCGAGGCGCTCCTGCATCTCCGCGCGCGCGAGGCGCCCGCGCGGCATCCCGGCGGAGCGCAGCATGGCATAGACCTCGGAGTGGCGCAGGTTCCGATAGGGCGCGCGCCAACCGGCCAGCACCAGGCCGAAAACGAGGAAGGCGATCATCTGCGCCCCGATCCGGAAGGACAGGGTGAGATCGTAGGACAGCGCCAGCATCACGGTCATGACCGCGAGGCCCGTGAAGGCGCAGGCGCGCCGGATGGAGACATCGGCGAAGTTGCGCAACGTCTCGTCCATTTGGTCCACCCTCCGGGTGAAGCGCTCCACCTGGGCCGGGATGGTGGCAGCGGGCTTCCCGCGCAGACCCTGCTGGAAAATGAAAATGCCGCCATCTGCGCGGCCGGATCATCCCATGCGGGCCAGGACACCGAGGCCCGTCAGCGCCGCCGCACCGGCCAGCCAGACCATGAGTGCGGCCTCCTCGCCGAGCGCGAGAAGGCGCTCGGCCAGGGCCGCCGGCACGGCCGACAGAAGCAGCGTCCCGGTCGCGACGATCAGCGAGGAGCCGTAGAAGACGATCTCCGGCGTGACCGGCAGCATCTCGGGCAGCCAGACCGGGTGGAAGAAGGCCACATACATCAGCGCCGGGCTGATCAGCCCATGCAGCAGGCAGGTGGCGACGATCAGGGTGAAGGCGGTCTCGCGCGCCATGGGCTCAGCCTCCCGCCGGAGGCGTGAGGCGGGGTGCGAGCCCCGCACCGATCATGGACAGCCCGATCACCCAGCGCAGCGCGAAGAGCCAGCAGCAGGCCACGAGCGGCAGCCAGAGGGCCGTGACGTAGCTCGGCACCAGCCAGCGCGCCGCCGCCACCGGGATGGCGGTGAGCCAGCGGAAGCCGCGGAAGATGTAGTTCGGATGATCGGGCGGCAGGAAGGCGGACATCAGGAAGCGCCCGATGCAGGCCCAGGCGAGCAGCGCCAGCAGGTAGTTGATGATCCAGAAGGGCAGGTGCCCAAGCACGACATCGTTCATGGCGCAGCGGGTGAAGCAGGCCGGACGCCGGCGCGCAACCGGATACGGAAAGGGGGCCCGTCGCCGGGACCCCCGTGCGGGAGGGGATGGGAAGTGAAACCATGTTCCCAAGCCCCTGACATCCCAGGGCGTCGCGGACCGCCTTGGCCGCAGGGTGTCGCATTCAGGTGTCGCAGTCCAGCCGGTCAGCGGCCGGCGCCGGGCCGGTCGTCGAGGGCGGCGTCGAGCATGGGGGCGCCGGTCCGCGAGGGGCCGCGGGCGGCGCGCTCCGGCGCCCGCGCCAGCCTCGCCGCCAGGGCGTCGGTGGCGGCGGCGCGGGCGTTGCGGTCGATGCGGTTGCACGCGGGCAGCGGCTTGCCCTGGCGATCCATCGCCCGCAGCCCCGGCCCCTCGTGGCGCGTGGGGCGCTGCGGGACGCCTCGGCGGGCGTAGGCCCGGCGGTCGGCCCGCTCGGGCCTGCCGGCGGCCAGCCGTCGCCTTATCGCGGGCGGAATGAGGCCTGACCCTGGCCGCGCCGCCGCCGGAAGGGCTGCGCGAGCAGGCGCGGCAGGGTCTGCTCCTCCGCCGCGCGCCAGTCCCGCACCCCCAGCACCAGCTCTCCTTCCCAGTGCCCGCGCCATGTGCCGAAGAGCCGGTCCCAGATCGAGAGGCAGAAGCCGTAGTGGCTGTTCGTCTCCGCCTCACGCTCGCTGTGGTGGATGCGGTGCAGGCGGGGCGTGACGATGACCAGCGCGAGCGCCCGGTCCAAGGCGGGCGGGAGGCGAATGGCCGCGTGCTCGAACAGGCTCGCGGCGTTGAGAAGGATCTCGAAGGCGAGCACCGCCTCGGGCGGCGCGCCGAGGGCCACCGCGGCGGCCATCTTCACCAGCATGGAGAGCCAGATCTCCAGCGGGTGGAAGCGCAGCCCCGTGGTCGCGTCGAGCTCCGGGTCGGCGTGGTGGACGCGGTGCAGCGCCCACAGCGCGGGCACGGCATGGAAGACGCGGTGCTGGAGGTAGATCAGCAGGTCGAAGGCCACGACGGTCAGCGGGAGCGCAAGCCACAGCGGCGCATCCAGCGCGTTGAGCAACCCGGCATCGGCGCGCTGCGCCCAGAGCGCCGCCCCCACCGCCGCCAGCGGCAGGGTGAGCCGCACCAGCACCGCGCCCAGCGCCACCAGCCCGAGATTCGCCGCCCAGCGCCGCGCGCCCAGCGGGCGCGGCCCGCCCCAGGGGATCAGCCTTTCGGCCAGCAGCAGCGGCGCCAGCACGCCGAGGAAGGCGGCGAGGCGCCAGGTCGCTTCGCTTTCCATGGCCGGGATGTGGGGCTGGGCGCGCCGCTTGCTACTCCGCCGCCTCCGCGAGCCGCCCCCAGCGCGGGTTCACCAGCGGCGAATGCGCCCCGAGCGCCCGCCGCGCGGCCCAGTACTCCTCGGCCAGCCGGTCCACCAGCCGCGCCGCCGGCAGCACCTCGCGCACCCCGCCCACGCTCTGCCCCGCGCCCCAGATGTCCTTCCAGCGCTTCTTGCGGTCGGAGGCGAAGCTCATCTGCGACTTGTCGCCGGCCTCCAGGTTGTCGGGATCGAGGCCGGCGGCGCGCAGCGAGGGCTTGAGGTAGTTCCCGTGCACGCCGGTGATGAGGTTCGTGTAGACGATGTCCTCCGCGCTGCATTCGGTGACCATGCGCTTGTAGTCCTCCACCGCCCGGGCCTCCTCGGTGGCGATGAAGGCGGTGCCCATGTAGGCGAAGTCCGCCCCCATGGCCTCGGCGGCGAGGATGCTGCGCCCGTGCGCGATGGCGCCCGAAAGCGCGATGGGCCCGTCGAACCACGCGCGCGTCTCCTGCAACAGGGCGAAGGGCGACTGCGTGCCCGCATGGCCGCCCGCCCCGGCCGCCACCAGCACCAGCCCGTCCGCGCCCTTCTCGATGGCCTTGTGCGCGAAGCCCTGGTTGATCACGTCGTGCAGCACATGGCCGCCGTAGGAATGGATGGCCGCGTTCACCTCCGGCCGCGCGCCCAGGCTCGTGATGATGAGCGGCACGCGGTGCTTCACGCAGAGCGCGAGATCCTGCTCCAGCCGGTCGTTCGACCGGTGGACGATGAGATTGATGGCGAAGGGGGCCGAGGGCCGGTCGGGATGGGCGCGGTCATGCGCCGCCAGGCGCTCCCTGATCTCGGCCAGCCAGTCGTCGAGCTGCTCGAGCGGCCGCGCGTTCAGCGAGGGCATCGCGCCGATCACGCCCGCGCTGCACTGGGCCACCACGAGATCGGGCACCGAGATGATGAACAGCGGCGAGCCGATCAGCGGCAGGCGAAGCCGCCCCTTCAGCGTGTCGCGCAGGTCCATGGGCGTCCTCCTCCCCTTGCGCGGCGGAGGCTACGCCCCGTCATCCGCCCCGTCCATCGGGCCCATGGGCCAGGGCCATGAGGGGCGGGATTGGCAGGCCGCGCGGTCACCCGCATATCCGCCGGCGACCCACCGAACGGAGCCGCCATGACCGAAGCCCTGCCGCCCGCCGCGCTCGACCAGCTCTTCCGCGCCGCGCGCACCCACAACAAGTGGCTGGACAAGCCCGTCTCCGACGAGACGCTGCGCGCCCTCTACGATCTGCTGAAATGGGGGCCGACCAGCGCCAACTCCTCGCCCGCGCGCTTCCTCTTCCTGCGCTCGCCCGAGGCGAAGGCGAAGCTGAAGGAGGCGCTCTCGCCCGGCAACATCGAGAAGACCATGACCGCCCCGGTCACCGTCATCGTGGCGCATGATCCGAAGTTCTACGACCTCCTGCCCCGGCTCTTCCCGCATGCGGACGCGAAGTCCTGGTTCGCGGGCAACTGGTCGCTGGCCGACACCACGGCCTTCCGCAACGGCACGCTGCAGGGCGCCTATCTGATGCTCGCCGCGCGCGCGCTGGGCCTCGATGTCGGGGCGATGAGCGGCTTCGACAACATGAAGGTGGACGAGCTCTTCCTCGCCGACACGGGCTGGAAGTCGAACTTCCTGGTCAATCTCGGCTACGGTGACCCGGCGGGGCTTTTCCCGCGCAGCCCGCGCCTCGCGTTCGACGAAGCGGCGCGGATTCTCTGAGAGCCTGATCCGGAAGGGGGTTCGGCGATGCGCCGGCGAGGGAGTCTCCGCCCCGGGACGGCGCGCGGCGCCGCCGATGCGGGCGGCTTCGGCCAGCCGGGCAGGGCCGCCGGGGCGGAGCAGCGCCGCCGGATCGCGCCGAGGCCCATCCGGGTCAGGCCCTGAAGGGCGTGGCGGTGGCGGCGCGCCTGCCCTGGCTGGACGCCGCGCGGGGCGCGGCGCTGATCCCGATGGCGCTGTATCACGGCGCCTGGGATCTCAGCCTCTTCGGCTGGATCGAGACCGACATCGCCACCCATCCGGGCTGGACGGCGCTGGCCCGCGCCACCACCGTCACCTTCCTGGTCGTCTCCGGGATGAGCCTCGCCCTGGCGGCGCGGACGGGGGCGGGGTGGCGAGAGGCGCTGCGCCGGGTGGGGCGCATCGCGGCCGCGGCGGCGCTGGTCAGCCTCGCCACCGCCTGGTTCGCGCCGGCGAACATGGTGGTGTTCGGCATCCTGCATGCCATCGCGCTGGGCAGCCTGCTCGCCTGGCCGCTGCGCCGCGCCCCCGATGCGCTGCTGCTCGCGCTCGCCGCCGCCGTGCTGGCGCTGCCCTTCCTGCTGCGCCACCCCGTCTTCGCCGCGCCGGGCTGGGCCTGGCTCGGCCTCTCGCCCGAGCCCTCGGCGGCGCTCGATCATGTGCCGCTGCTGCCCTGGTGGGGCTGGATGCTGCTCGGGCTGGTGGCGGGGCGGCGGCTGCCCGTCGCGGGGGGCGGCAGGTCGCCGGGGCGGCTCCTGCGCGCCTTCGCCTGGGCGGGGCGGCGCAGCCTGCCGATCTACCTGCTGCATCAGCCGGTCTTCATCGGCGCGCTGATGCTGGCGGCGCAGCTCGCCGCACCCTCGCCCGCCGCGCTGCGGGAGGGCTGGCGTGCGGCGCTGCAGGCCGATTGCGCGGCGGCGGGCGACCCGGCCCCGGTCTGCGCCGCCTATGCCGCCTGCGCGGTGGGGCGCCTCGCGCCCGAGCCGGGGCTGCTGGAGGCGGCCCGGCGCAAGCGCCTCACCCCCGACCAGCGCGCCCGTTTCGAGGCCGTGCTGGACGCCTGCGAGGCCGAGGCCGGCGAGGCGCCGCGCTGAGCCCCTTCGCCCGCCCGCCCGCGGCGCGGTAAACTGCGCACCACGCGGAGGAACCAGCCATGAACGTGATCCAGCCCAGCGCCGCCGTCGAGACGGCGGGCTACATGTCGGGCTTCGGCAACGGCTTCGAGACGGAGGCGCTGCCGGGCGCGCTTCCGGTCGGGCGCAACTCGCCGCAGCGCTGCGCCTATGGGCTCTACGCCGAACAGCTCTCCGGCTCGCCCTTCACCGCCCCGCGCGCCAGCAACGAGCGGAGCTGGCTCTACCGCATCCGCCCCACCATCGCGCACTGGAACAGCCTGCGCCCGCGGGCGCCGGGCCTGTGGCGCAGCGCGCCCTGCGAGGAGGGGCGCGACCTGCCCCCCGCCCCCTATCGCTGGGCCCCCGTGCCGGTGCCCGAGAAGGCCGGCACCTTCATCGAGGGCATCCGCACCGTCACCACGGCGGGCGATTCCGACGCGGCCGCCGGCATGGCTGCCTCGCTCTGGCTCTGCGACCGCAGCATGACGGACGAGGTGTTCTGGAACGCCGACGCCGAGATGCTGCTGGTGCCGCAGATGGGGGCGCTGCTGCTGCGCACGGAGTTCGGCCGCATCCACATCGCGCCGGGCGAGATCGCCGTGATCCCGCGCGGGGTGAAGTTCGCGGTGGACGTGGAGGGCCCCTCGCGCGGCTATCTCTGCGAGAACTACGGCGGCGCCTTCACCCTGCCCGAACGCGGGCCCATCGGCGCCAACTGCCTCGCCAACCCGCGCGACTTCCTCACCCCCGTCGCCCACTACGAGGACCGCGAGACGCCGCATCGCCTCACCGTGAAGTGGGGCGGCCGGCTGTGGGAGACGGAACTGCCCTGGAGCCCCCTCGATGTGGTGGCCTGGCACGGCAACTACGCGCCCTACAAGTACGACCTGCGGCGCTTCTCGCCGGTCGGCCCGCTGCTCTTCGACCACGCGGATCCGAGCATCTTCACCGTGCTGACCGCCCCCTCCGAGACGCCGGGCACCGCGAACGTCGATTTCGTGATCTTCCCCGACCGCTGGATGGTGGCGGAGAACACCTTCCGCCCGCCCTGGTATCACATGAACGTGATGAGCGAGTTCATGGGGCTGATCTACGGCCAGTACGACGCGAAGCCCGAGGGCTTCAAGCCGGGCGGCATCTCGCTGCACAACCGCATGCTGCCGCACGGCCCGGACGCGGACGCCTTCGAGGGCGCAAGCCGCGCCGAGCTCCGCCCGCACAAGCTCGAGGGCACCATGGCCTTCATGTTCGAGACGCGCCTGCCCCAGCGCGTCACCGACTGGGCGGCGGGGATCGCGGAGCGCGAGCGCGGCTACGAGCACTACGGCCGCGCCCTCAAGCGCCATTTCGACCCGGCGCGCCCGTGAGCCGGGCGCCCGTGACCGACGCGACGCAGGATCCCGCGCTGCGTTCCTGGGTGGAGAGCGCCAACGGCCACCCCGACTTCCCCATCCAGAACCTGCCGCTCGGCGTCTTCTCGCCGCCGGGCGGCGCGCCGCGCGCGGGCGTGGCGATCGGCGAGATGGTGCTCGATCTCGCCGCCGCCGGGCTCGCCCTGCCCGTGCCGCTCAACGCCTTCCTGGCGGAGGGGGCGGCGGCGCGGCGGGTGCTGCGCGCGCGGGTCAGCGCCCTGCTCGCGCAGGGGGCGACGCCGCATCCCGAATGGCTGCACCCGCAGCGCGAGGTGACGCTGCATCTGCCCGTGCGCATCGGCGACTACACGGATTTCTACGCGGGCATCCATCACGCCGTCGCCGCCGGCCGGCTGTTCCGCCCGGACAACCCGCTGCTGCCCAACTACAAGCATCTGCCCGTCGGCTATCACGGCCGCGCCTCCTCCGTCGTGCCGAGCGGCACGCCCATCCGCCGGCCGAACGGCCAGCGCGCGGGGGCGGAGGGCCCGAGCTTCGGCCCCTCGCAGCGCCTCGACTACGAGCTGGAGCTCGGGCTCTTCATCGGCCCCGGCAACGCGCTGGGCGAGCCCGTCCCGATCTCCCGCGCGGCCGAACACATCGCCGGCTTCTGCCTGCTGAACGACTGGTCGGCGCGCGACATCCAGGGCTGGGAGTATCAGCCGCTCGGCCCCTTCCTCGGCAAATCCTTCGCCACCACCATCAGCCCCTGGATCGTGACGCCCGAGGCGCTCGCGCCCTTCCGCCTGCCCCAGGCCCCGCGGCCGGAGGGCGATCCGCGGCCGCTGCCCTATCTCTGGGACGAGGCGGACCAGGCGGGCGGCGCGCTCGACCTCGAGCTGGAGGTCTGGCTGCACACCCCGGGGCTGCGCGCGCGGGGGCTGCCGCCGCACCGCGTGGCGGCGAGCCACGCCCGCCACCTCTACTACACGCCGGCGCAGCTCGTGGCGCACCACACGAGCAACGGCTGCAACCTGCAGCCCGGAGACCTGCTGGGCACGGGCACCATCAGCGGGCCGGAGCGCGCGGCCTATGGCTCGCTGCTCGAGACCACCGCCGCCGGGCGCGAGCCGCTCCGCCTCGCCAGCGGCGAGACGCGCGCCTTCCTCGAGGACGGCGACGAGGTGGTGCTGACGGCCCGGGCGCGGCGCGAGGGCGCCGTCCCCATCGGCTTCGGCCCCTGCGCGGGGGTGGTTCTCCCCGCGCCGTGACGGGGCGCGGCGGCGCGTCCGGCATCGCCGGCGCGCGCGGCGCCGGTCTGCGATCCGGCGGGACGAATCGTCCCGCTGTCGGGAATCGACAGCAGCGATCGGCCCATTACATCATGGTCACCTGCACCACGATGCCGGGCCGCCCGCCCGGCCCGCACCGGAGTCCCCGCCCATGCTGATCCGCCGACGCCGCGGCTGGGAACTGCCCGACAGCGCCGCCACGCCGGAGGCCGCCGTGCTGCATCGCCGCGCCCTGCTCGGCGCCGGCGCGGCCCTGATGCCGGCGGGCGCGCTGGCGCAGCGCCTGGGCGAGGCGCCCCCCGCGCCACCCCTGCCCGAGCACGCCCGCAACGCGCGCTTCGAGGGCGGCCGCGCCCTCACGCCGGAGCGGGATGCCACCACCTACAACAACTTCTACGAGTTCGGCACCGACAAGGGCATCTGGCGCGCCGCCCAGCGCATGCCCGTGCGCCCCTGGCAGCTCCGCGTCGAGGGGCTGGTGGCCCAGCCGCGCACCTTCGACATCGACGAGCTGATCCGCCTCATGCCCATCGAGGAGCGCATCTACCGCCTGCGCTGCGTCGAGGCCTGGGCGATGACCGTGCCCTGGACGGGCTTCGAACTTTCGCATCTGCTGCGCCTCGTCGAGCCGCTCTCCGGCGCGCGCTACCTCGCCTTCGAGACGGCGGCGCTGCCCGCCGTCATGCCCGGGCTGCGCCAGTCCTGGTATCCCTGGCCGCACATCGAGGGCTGCACCATCGAGGAGGCGATGAACGAGCTGACCTTCATGCCCGTGGGCATGTATGGCCGGCCGCTGCCGCAGCAGAACGGGGGGCCCCTGCGCGTCGTCTTCCCGTGGAAATACGGCTTCAAGTCCGGCAAGTCGGTGGTGCGGATCACGCTCACCGACCGCCGCCCGCAGACCTTCTGGCCGCGCATCCAGCCCAGCGAATACGGCTTCTGGGCCAATGTGAACCCGGAAGTGGCCCATCCGCGATGGAGCCAGGCCACGGAGCGGCTGCTGGGCAGCGGCGAGCGCGTGCCCACGCGCCTGTTCAACGGCTATGGCGAGTGGGTGGCCGCGCTCTACACGACGCTGCAGCGCGAGCGCCTCTGGGCATAGGCCCGCGCCGCGTCAGCGTTCCTCGCGCCGGCCGAACTCCTCCACCAGCTCGGCGATGCGCTGGGGGTCGCTCTGCTCCATCACGCGCCGGGCGAAGCGCGCGCAGTCGTCGATGTCGAGGGCGCGCACCGCCTGCTTCACGCGCGGGATGGCGCTCGCGTTCATCGAGAGCGAGCGCAGCCCGAGGCCGAGCAGCAGCGGCACGAGCTTCGGGTTGCCCGCCATTTCGCCGCAGACCGAGACGGGCATGCGCAGCCTGAGCGCGGCCTCGATGGCGAACTGCATCAGCCGCAGCACCGCCGGGTGCAGCGGGTCGTAGAGATGCGCGACGTCGATCTCGGCGCGGTCCACCGCCAGCGTGTACATGGCGAGGTCATTGGTGCCGATGGCGAAGAAATCCGCCTCCAGCGCGATGGCGTCCGCGGCCAGCGCGGCCCCCGGCGTCTCGATCATGGCGCCGAGCGGCGGCAGCTTCTCGGGCAGGCTCTCGCCGCGCCGGCGCAGGCGGCGGGCCACGCGCTCGTAGATCTCGCGCGCCGCGGCCACCTCGGCCGGCACCGTCACCATGGGCAGCAGCACCCGCACATTGCCGAGGCCCGAGACGCGCAGGATGGCGGCGAACTGCTCCTCCAGCAGCTCGGGCTTCTTCAGCAGCAGGCGGATGCCGCGCAGGCCGAGCGCCGGATTGGGGCCCACCGGGGCGGGCAGCGTGTCGGCCAGCCCCTCGATCTCCTTCTCGCCGCCCCAGTCGAGCACGCGGATGGTCACGGGGTCATGGCCCATGGCCTCCACGATCATGCGGTAGGCGGAGACCTGGTCGTCCTCGTCCGGCGGGTCGGGCCGGTTCATGAACAGGAACTCGGTGCGCAGCAGGCCGATGCCCTGCGCGCCCGCCTGGTCGAGCAGCGGCAGCTCGGCCGGGATTTCGAGATTGGCCTGCAGCTCGACGAGCTGCCCGTCCGTCGTCTCGGCCGGCAGGCGGCGCAGCTTGCCGAGGCGCGCGCGCTCCTTCGCCTGGGCGGCGAGGCCCTCGCGCGCGGCGGCGAGCGTCTCGGCCGTGGGGTGCAGCGCGAGGAAGCCGGCCGCGCCGTCCACCACCGCCGCATCGCCCCGCTTCGCCGCAGCGGTCAGGCCATGGCAGCCCAGCACCGCGGGGATGCCGAGCGCGCGCAGCATGATGGCGGTGTGGCCGTCCGCGCCCCCCTCCTCGGTGCAGACGGCCGCGATGCGCCCCGGCTCGAGCAGCGCGGCATCGGCGGGGGTGAGTTCCTCCGTCACCAGGATCGCGCCCTGCGGCACGCCCTTGAGCGAGCGGAAGGGTGTGGCGGTGAGGTTGCGCACCAGCCGCCGGGCGATCTCGCGCACCTCGCCGACGCGGCGGGTGAGGCCGGCCTTGTCGTCGTCCTTCGTGGCGAGGATGGCGGCGGCGATGGCCTCGGCCTCGTCCTGCACCGCCGTCTCGGCGGAGAGCAGCTCCTCGCCGATGCGCTTGCGCGCGCCGCGCAGCAGGCGGGAGTTGCCGAGCATGAGGATGTAGGCGTCGAGCAGCGGCTCCAGCTCCTCCTGCGCCTCCTCGGGCAGGATGGCGAGCCGCGCCTTGAGCTTGGCCACCTGCTTGCGCGAGGCGGCGGCCGCCTCCGAAAGGCGGGTGCGCTCGGCCTCCACCTCGGCCTCGGTGATGCTGCGGCGCGGCGCCTCGGGCACCGCCTCGGTGGTGTCGTAGACCTGCCCGATCGCGATCCCGGGCGAGACGGGGATGCCGCTCAGGCGCTTCTCGGGCTCCGCGGGCTTGGGCGCGCGCGGTGTCTTGCGGCGCTCCTCGGCGCCGCGGAGAGGTTCGGGCCGGGGCGGCCCCTCAGTCTTCATGGAAGCCGGCCTCGACCAGCCCGGCCACCGCCTCCAGCGCCTCGCGCGCGTCCCAGCCCTCGGCCTCGATGGTGATCTCGCTGCCTTGGCCGGCACCCAGCATCATCAACCCCATGATGGAGCAGGCCGGCACCGTCTGCCCGCCGCGCGAGACCTTCAGGCAGGCGCCGAAACGCTCGGCCATGCCCACCAGCTTCGCGGCGGCGCGCGCATGCAGGCCGCGGCTGTTCACGATCCGCACCGTCCGGCGCAGCACCACCGAGGTCGCGCCCGGCGGGGCGGCGGCGAAGGGGGTCTCGGCGGCGGAGGCGAGTTGCGGCGTGGCCTCGCCCTCCTCGGTCGGCCATTCGTTCATGCGCTGCCCTCGCTCCCGTCGCTGCCGGAGGGGGGCGCGGCACCGTTGCCGGCGAGGTCGCCCGGGCAGGCGATGTATTTCCGGCCCGCCATGGTGGCGTGCTCCACCGCCTGGGCCAGCGGCTCCGTGCCCCGGATCTTCGCGAGTTTGACCAGCAGCGGAAGGTTCACCCCCGCGATGACCTCCACCCGCCGGTGATCGGCCAGCGAGAGCGCGAGATTGGAGGGCGTGCCGCCCGCGATATCGGTCAGCAGCACCACGCCATCGCCCTGGTCCACGTCGGCGATGCGTGCGCGGATGTCGGCGCGGCGGCCCTCCATGTCGTCGTCGGGGCCGATGCAGACGGTGGCCACGGCCTGCTGCGGGCCGACCACATGCTCCATGGCGTGGCGCAACTCGAGGGCGAGGCGCCCGTGCGTGACGAGCACCAGCCCGATCATCTGCTGTCTTCTGCGGTGGTGGTCATGGAAAGGGGGGATGGGGGCGCGGAGGCGCCGGTGTCATGTTCGCTCTCGCCGGGCGCCGTCTCGTCTCGCCCGTATCTTGTCATCATAGCACGGCCGCCCTCGAGTTCGCGATGCGCGACCTCGACACGCCAGCCCTGCCGCCGGAGATGGTCGGCCAGCTTCTCCGCCACGAAGACGGAACGGTGCCGCCCGCCCGAGCAGCCGATGGCGATGGTGAGGTATTTCTTGCCCTCGGCCACATAGCGCGGCAGCAGCGGCGCGACGAAGCCCGAGAGGCGCTCCCAGAAGGCTGGGAAGTCGGCGTCGGCGGCGACGAAGGCGGCCACCGGCGCGTCCTGCCCCGTCATCGGCCGCAGCACCGGGTCGTAGTGCGGGTTCTGCAGGAAGCGCACGTCGAAGACGAGATCGGCCTCGCGCGGCAGGCCCTTGGGGAAGGCGAAGGACTGCACCAGCAGGTTGAGGCCCGGCCCGCCCTCCAGCCCGTAGCGCCCCTCGATCATCCGCCGCAGCTCGGGCAGCGGCAGGTCGGAGGTGTCCACCACGCAGTCGGCCGCCTCGCGCAGCGGGGCGAGCAGCGCGGCCTCGCGCGCGATCCCGTCCTGCACGCGCTCGCCGCGCGCCAGCGGGTGGCGGCGGCGCGTCTCGGTGTAGCGGCGCAGCAGCACCGCCTCCTCGGCGGTGGCGTAGATCAGGTTCACCTGCACGGCCGGATCGGCGCGCAGCCGGGCGATGAGGGCCAGCGCGCGCTCCGGCTCGAAGCCGCGGCTGCGCGCGTCGATGCCGGCGGCGAGCGGGGCGCTGCCCTCGCCCAGCAGGGTTTCCAGCATCGCCAGCGGCGGGTTGTCCACCGTCTCGTAGCCGAGATCCTCGAGCACGCGCAGGATGGACTGCTTGCCCGCGCCGGACAGCCCGGTGACCAGCACCAGCGGGCGGGGGGCGGCCGGCGCGCTCATGCCGCCAGCGCCCCGGCGGTGCAGCGCCAGCGCCCCTCGAGCGCCGCCACGGCGGCCAGAACGAGGTCCGGCGCGGAGGGCACGCGCGGATCGAGCGCGAGCCGGGGCAGGACGACGCCCAGCGCCTCCCAGCGCGCGGGCTCGGGCAGCCGGGCCACCGCGCCGGGCGGGACGAGATCGAGCACGAGGCCGAGCCGCGCGGACACCCAGGGCAGCCCGGCCATGAGGCCGAGGCCGCGCAGCTCGATCCGCCCCTCCAGCGCCGGGGGCGGGGCGGCGCGCAGCCCCCCCGCCTCGGCCGAGAGCCGGACCTGGTCATCGGCCACCAGCCGCGCCCCGCGGCCGATCAGCCGCAGTGCCAAGTCCGATTTCCCGCCGCCCGAGGGCGCCAGCAACAAAATGCCTGTCTCGCTGAGCGCCACGCAGCTTCCGTGCAGGAGCATCCCGGCTGCCGTCATCTCCGAACCGGGGGTTTATGGCAGGAATGGGGCCGGGGCGAAAGCGGCGCTTGCGGCGCGGCCGGGGCGGTGCTTCGCCGGGGCCATGAGCATTGACCGCGACGCCATCGCCTCCGCCGCCCGCCGCATCGCCGGGGATGTCCGGCGCACGCCGATCCTGGATCTCGACCTGGCCGGATGGCCGCTGACCCTGAAGCTGGAGCAGTTGCAGGTGGCGGGCAGCTTCAAGCCGCGCGGGGCCTTCCACGCGCTGCGCGCCGCCGGCGCCCCGGCGGCAGGGGTGGTGGCGGCCTCGGGCGGCAATCACGGGGTGGCGGTGGCCACGGCCGCCGCGCGCCTCGGCCTGCCCGCCGAGATCTTCGTCCCCGAGATCGCCGCCCCCGCCAAGCGCGCCCGCATCGCCGCCCTGGGCGCGCGGCTGGTGGTGGGGGGCGCGCGCTATGACGAGGCGCGCGCGGCGAGCGAGGCGCGCGCCGCGGAAACCGGCGCGCTGCTCATCCACGCCTATGACCAGGCCGAGGTGCTGGCCGGCCAGGGCACGCTGTTCCGGGAATGGGAGGAGCAGGCGCCCGCGCTCACGCATCTCCTGGTGGCGGTGGGCGGCGGCGGGCTGATCGGCGGGGCGGCCGCCTGGCACGCGGAGTCCGGGGTGACGCTGGTGGCGGTGGAGCCCGAGGGCTGCCCCTGCCTCAACGCCGCCCTGGCGGCGGGGCGGCCCGTGCCCGCGCCGGTCGGCGGTATCGCCGCCGACAGCCTGGGCGCGCGCCAGGCGGGGGCGCTGATGTTCCCGCTGGCGGCGCGGCTGCACGGGGCGGGGCGGCTGCGGCCCGTGACCGTGCCGGACGCGGCCATCCGCTCCGCCCAGCGGGCCCTGTGGCAGGAGGCGCGGATCGCCGCCGAACCGGGCGGCGCCACGGCGCTGGCCGCCCTGCTCTGCGGCGCCTGGACGCCGCCGCCCGGGGCGCGGATCGGCGTGCTGGTCTGCGGGGCGAACCTCGACCCGTCCAGCATCGCCGAGCCCGGCCTCGAGGAAGCGATCCCGCCGCCACGCCCGCCCGCGACCGCGTGATCGCCCCGCGGCGGGGCGGCTCAGGCCAGCACGACCCCCTGGGCGGCGCGCACCGGCACCTTGAGGTAGCGCACGCCGTTGCTCTCCGCCTCCGGGAATCGCCCGGCGCGGATGTTCACCTGGATGGAGGGCAGCAGCAGCCGGGGCGCGGCGAGCTGCGCGTCGCGCGCCGTGCGGAAGGCGACGAACGCCTCCTCCGTCATGCCGTCCTTCACATGCGGGTTGTGCGCGCGCTCCTCGGCCACCGTGCTCTGCCAGGCGTAGTGGTCCCGGCCCGGGGCCTTGTAGTCGTGGCACATCCACAGCCGCGTCTCGGGCGGCAGCGCGAGCAGCCGGCGGATGGAGCGGTAGAGGGTGCGCGCGTCGCCGCCCGGGAAATCGGCCCGCGCGGTGCCGTAGTCGTGCATGAAGATCGTGTCGCCCACGAACACGTCGGCGTCGTTCACGCGATAGGCCACGCAGGCGGGGGTGTGGCCGGGCAGATGCATCACCTCGACGCGCAGCGCGCCCACCTGGAACACCTCGCCGTCGCGGAAGAGCAGGTCGAAATCGCCGCCGTCGGGCGTCAGCCCCTCCATGTTGAACACGGGGCGGAAGATGCGCTGCACCTCCTTGATGTGCTCGCCGATGCCGATCTTCGCGCCGGTGTGCGCCTTGAGGTAGGGCGCGCCGGAGAGGTGGTCGGCGTGGGCGTGGGTCTCCAGCAGATGGGTGATGCGCCAGCCGCCGGCGCGGGCGGCGGCCAGCACCGCCTCGGCCGAGCGGACATCGGCCGTGCCGGAGTTGTGGTCCCAGTCCAGCACGGGGTCGATCACCGCGGCCTCGCGGGTCGCGGGGTCGCCGACCAGATAGGTCACGGTGTTGGTGGGCTCGTCGAAAAAGGCCTGGATATGCGGGGTCATGGGGGCTGTCCTGCTGTTTCAGCGTTGACTTATATATAAGCGAGCCCTTAGATATGTCCAGCGACATCGCCGCCCCGGCGGCACTGCCAGGATCGACCCCCATGAGCCTTCCCAGCCTTTCCCCCACCGAAGCCGCACGCCTCATCCGCGAGCAGGGCGCGCTGCTGGTGGATGTGCGCGGCGCGGACGAGCACGCGCGCGCGCGCATCCCCGGCGCCCGCAACCTGCCGCTCGATCAGCTCGACGCCGCGGCGCTGGCCGCCCATGCCGGCAAGCCGGTGCTGTTCCACTGCCGCTCGGGCATGCGCACGGCGGGCAACGCGCCGCGGCTCGCCGCCTGTGCCGGCGGGATGCAGGCCTTCATCGTCGAGGGCGGGCTCGATGCCTGGCGCAAGGCCGGGCTGCCCGTGGAGGAGGATCGCAGCCAGCCCCTCGAGCTCGGCCGCCAGGTGCAGATCGCGGCGGGGACGATGGTGCTGCTCGGCGTGCTGCTGGGCGCCTTCGTCGCGCCGGCCTTCTACGCGCTCGCGGGCTTCGTCGGCGCGGGGCTGGTGTTCGCGGGCGTGACGGGCAGCTGCGGCCTGGCGCGGCTGCTGCGCGTGATGCCCTGGAACCGGGTGGCCGCGGCGTCGTGACCCTGACCGAGCTGGCGATGAGCCTCGCCTCCGGCGCGGGGGTGGGGTTCACGCTCGGGCTGGTGGGCGGCGGGGGCTCCATCCTCGCCGTGCCGCTGCTGCTCTACGCGGTGGGCGTGGCCAGCCCGCATGTGGCCATCGGAACGGGCGCGGTGGCGGTGGCGGCCAATGCGCTGGCCGGCCTCGCGCAGCACGCGCGGGCGGGGAATGTGCGCTGGCGCTGTGCGGCCGTCTTCGCCTCCATGGGGCTCGGCGGCGCGCTGCTGGGGGCGGCCCTCGGCAAGCGCGTGGACGGGCAGGCGCTGATCGCCGCCTTCGCCGGGCTGATGGTGGTGGTGGCCGTGCTGATGCTGCGCCGCAAGCCCGCGGCCGCGCTGCCGGAGGTGCCGCGCCTGTCGCGGCTCAACGCGCCGCGGCTGGCGGGGTCGGGCTTCGGGGTGGGCGTGCTGTCGGGCTTCTTCGGCATCGGCGGCGGCTTCCTCATCGTGCCGGCGCTGATGCAGGCGGCGGAGTTCCCGATGCGCTACGCGGTGGGCACCTCGCTGGTGGCGGTCTTCGCCCTCGGTGCGGGCACGGCCGCGAGCTACGCCACGGCGGGGCTGGTGGACTGGCCCGTGGCCGCGCTCTTCGTCGCGGGCGGGGCGGCGGGCTCCTGGCTCGGGCTGCGCGCGGGGGCGCGGATCGGCGCGCGGCGCGGGGCGCTGGAGGCGGTGCTGGCGGGGCTGATCCTGCTCGTCGCCGCCTACATCCTGTGGCGCGCCGTCGGCTGATCAGAAATCGCTGACCCGGCCCTTGCGCTCCCAGTCGTTGTAGCGCGTGGGCTCGGGGCCGGAGGGGCCGCCATGCTCGGCACCCGGCGGGGCCGCGGGGCGGGGGGGGCGGTCCAGCTTCGTCAAGGGCGGCGCGCTGCGGGGCTTGCCCGAGGGCAGGGGCGGCGGCGGCTTGTCCTGGTCGTCCATGCCGCTCATCTGGAGGGGAAAGGGGAGTTCGGGAAGATGGCGCGCACCTTCATCCTGCTCGCGGCGCTGACGGCGCTGTTCCTCGCCGCCGGATACGCCATCGGCGGCGAGGGCGGCATGCTGATGGCGCTGCTCGTGGCCGGCGGCATGAACCTGTTCGCCTGGTGGGGCAGCGATTCCGTCGTGCTGCGGATGCACAACGCGCAGCCGCTCTCGCCCGCCGAGGCGCCGCAGCTCTACGCGATGACGCAGCAGCTCGCCGCGCGCGCCGGCATCCCCATGCCGCGCCTCTACCTCATCCACGAGGACCAGCCCAACGCCTTCGCCACCGGCCGCAGCCCGGAGCGCGGCGTGGTGGCGGTCAACACCGGCCTGCTGAACATGATGGACGAGCGCGAGGTGGCGGGCGTGATCGCCCATGAGCTCGCGCACATCAAGAACCGCGACACGCTGATCATGAGCGTGACGGCCACCATCGCCGGCGCCATCGGCTTCCTCGCGCAGTTCGGCTGGATGATGTCCTCGAACCGCGACCGCAACGCGAGCCCCTTCGGCGCCATCGGCCTCGTGCTGCTGATGATCCTCGGTCCCATCGCGGCGGCGCTGGTGCAGATGGCAATCAGCCGCGCGCGCGAATACGAGGCGGATGCCGAGGGCGCGCGCATCTGCGGCGACCCCTCCTGGCTGGCCAGCGCGCTGGCATCGCTGGAGCGCTACAAGGAAGGGCGCATCAACCAGGCCGCCGAAGCCAACCCGGCCACCGCGCACATGTTCATCGTCAACCCGCTCTCCGGCTTCCGGCTCGATGCGCTGTTTTCCACCCACCCGCCGACGGAGGAGCGCATCCGCCGGCTGATGGCGCTGGGCGGCGGCGGCGTCGCGGGGCGGCGGCGGCTGCAGGCCGGGCCCGCCGCCTCGCCCTGGGCGCGGCCGCGCGGGCGCAGCCCCTGGGGCTGAGCCGCCCACGCCGCACGCACCACTGACCATCGGGCGGGCACGCCCCGCCCGCATGACATGTCTGTCATGCAAAACAATCTGGCGCGGCGCGGCCCGCGTGCCATCCTCGCGGCCTCGTCTCGAGGGAGCTCCGCGCCGCCATGCTTCGCCCCCTGCTCGCCGCGCTCGCCGCGCTCGGACTGGCGGGTGCCGCCGCCGCCCAGACCGCCACCCCCCCCGGCCCGCGCATCGCCATCACCGCCGTCACCCAGCCCCTGCCCACCCAGCCGCAATACACGCTGGTGGACCAGCCCCTGCTGCGCGACGGGCTGCGCGCGCGCTCGGGCGGGCGGATCGAGGTGACGCTCGCCACCCACGCCGAGCGCAACCTGGGCGGCGCCGAGATCATCCGCCTCGTGCGCGCCGGCCAGGCCGAGATCGGCGCGGGCACGCTGACCACCCTCTCGGGCGATGTGCCCATCCTCGACGGGGTGGACCTTGCCGGCCTCGCGCCCGACATCGCGCAGGCGCGCCGCATCGCGGACGCGATGACGCCCGTGGCGAACCGCGACCTGGAGCGCTTCGGGGTGCGCATCATGGCGATGTATCCCTTCCCCGCGCAGGTGCTGTTCTGCCGCGCGCCCTTCGCCTCGCTGGCCGATCTGCGCGGGCGGCGCATCCGCACCTTCGGCAATTCGCTGGTGGATTTCTACACCGCGCTCGGCGCGCAGCCCGTCTCCATCGGCTTCCCTGAAGTGTATTCGGCGCTGGAGCGCGGCGTGGTGGACTGCGCCATCACCGGCTCCGGCTCCGGTGCGGCGGCGCGCTGGCCGGAGGTGTCCACCCACATCAGCGACCTCGCGGTGAGCTGGGCGGTGGCCGCCTATGTGGTGAACCTGGCCTGGTACAACCGCCAGGAGCCGGCGGTGCGCGCGCTGCTGGAGGAGACCTTCCGCGAGATCGCCGACCGGCAATGGGCGCTGGGCGCCGAGGCCACGCGCGACGGCATCGACTGCAACATCGGCCACCGCGAGGGCTGCCGCATCCACTCCCTCGCCGCACGGCCGATGACGGAGGTGAAGGCGAGCGAGGCGGATCGCGCCGAGATGCGCCGCATCTTCGAGCAGGTGGTGCTGCCCGGTTTCGTGCGCCGCTGCGGCGCGCGCTGCGGCGAGATCTACAACCAGGTGATCGCGCCGATCTCCGGCGTGCGCTTCGGCGGTTGATCGGCGCGCCGTCCGGCGGCAAGCCCGGCGTCGCGGGCCTGCTGCTGCGGGCCGCGGGGGCGCTGCGCCGCGGGGCCGCGGGCCTCGCAGCGCTGATGGCCTGGGCGGCGGGCTGGAACTACCTGGCCTGCGCGCTGTTCGTCACGGCCGACATCCTCGGGCGCAACCTGTTCGGCGTCTCCTCCGCCGCCACGGTGGAGGTGACGGGCTACATGCTGGCCTGCGGCATCGCCTGGGCGCTGGCGCACACCCTGGCCTGCCGCGCGCATATCCGCGTGGACGTGCTGGTGAACCGCCTGCCGCCGCGCTGGCGCGCGCCGCTGCACCTGCTGGCGCTGCTGCTGCTGGCGGGCTTCGCCGGCTTCATCGCCTGGGCCGGCTGGATGCTGTGGGACGAGAGCGCGCTGTTCGACGCGCACGACAACTCGGCGCTGCGCATCCCCCTCGTGCTGCCGCAGGGCATCTGGACCGTGGGCCTCATCGCCTTCGCGCTGATGTGCGCGGTGCTGCTGCTGGAAGCCGGCCTCGCGCTGCTGCTGGGCGAGCCGCGGCGGCTGGATGCGCTGCTCGGCAGCCGCTCGCTGCAGGACGAGACGGCCGAGGCGCTGCAGGCGGTGGCCATGGCGAAGGAGGAGCGGGCGTGATCGCCCTCGTCTTCCTGCTCGGGC
Source organism: Roseococcus sp. (assembly GCA_026414745.1). Classification (GTDB taxonomy): domain Bacteria; phylum Pseudomonadota; class Alphaproteobacteria; order Acetobacterales; family Acetobacteraceae; genus Roseococcus. Next base: position 62,435 of record JAOAIK010000022.1, on the reverse strand, counting down.
TGCTGGGCGTGGTGCTGGTGGCGGCGGCCTCCGGCGCGGCGAGCCTGCCCATCGCCGAGATCCTCCTGCTCATCGGCGTCTTCGTGATCTTCTTCGGCGCGGGCGTGTACATCGCCGCCGTGCTGGGCGTGCTGGCCTTCCTCACCGGCTTCCTGTTCAGCGACCGGCCCTGGTGGAACTTCGCGGGGCAGACGCTGTGGGGCCCCTCCTCCAACTACGTGCTGGTGGCGGTGCCGCTCTTCCTGCTGATGGGCGAGATCCTGCTGCGCGCCGGCCTGTCCGAGCGGCTGTATCGCGCGCTCAACGTCTGGCTCAACCGCCTGCCCGGGGGCGTGCTGCACACCAACATCGCCTCCTGCGCCGTGTTCTCCGCGATCAGCGGATCGAGCGTCGCCACCGCCGCCACCATGGGCAGCGTGGCGCTGCCCTACTTCCAGAACACGGCCTACAGCCCGCGCTGGGTGCTGGGCTCGCTCGCCGCGGGCGGGGCGCTGGGCAACCTCATCCCGCCCGGCATCACCTTCATCATCTACGGTCTGATCACCGAGACGAGCGTGGGCGCGCTCTACATCGCGGCCCTGCTGCCCGCGCTGCTGGTCACCGCGCTGTTCCTGCTGCTGATCCTCGCGCACGGGCTGCGCCAGCCGATGGAGAAGCCGCCGCCGCTGCCGCTCTCGCTCAAGCTGCGCGCGCTGCGCGACCTGGTGCCGACGCTGCTGCTGATCCTGCTCGTGCTCGGCTCCATCTACGCCGGCTGGGCGACGCCGACCGAGGCCGCGGCGCTGGGGGTCACGGGGGCGATGGGGTTCGCCGCGCTGGAACGGCGCCTCAGCCTGCGCATGCTGCACGCGAGCGCCGAGGCCACGGCGCGCAACACCGCGCTGCTCGGCCTCATCATCTTCGGCGCCTATCTGCTGAACTACATCCTGACCACCATCAACGTGCCGCAGGCGCTGGCGGGCCTCATCGCCGGGCTGCCGCTGCCGCCCTGGGCCATCATGCTGTGCATCATCGCGCTCTATTTCGCGCTGGGCACCTTCATGGAGGGCTTCTCCATGATCATCACCACCGTGCCCGTGGTGTTCCCCATCGTGGTGGCGCTCGGCTACGACCCGATCTGGTTCGGCGTGGTGATCACCATGATGGTCGAGATCGCCATGATCAGCCCGCCCGACGGCACTGTGATGTACGTGCTGCAGGGCATGCGGCCGAAGCCGGGGCCGATCACCGACGTCTTCCTCGGCGTGATGCCCTTCCTGCTGGCCTACCTCCTCGCCGTGCTGCTGCTGCTCGTCTTTCCCGAGATCGCGCTGTGGCTGCCGCGCGCCCTCGGCTGATCCCATGGGAGCGACCCCGACATGATGAAGCGCCTTCTCCTCGCCTGCGGCCTCGCGCTCGCGGCCCTCGCGCCCGCCGCGGCGCAGGGCTTCGACCGGCCGATCCGCATCATCGTGCCCATCGCCCCGGGCGGCGGCACGGATGTCTTCGCCCGGCTGCTGGCGGAGCTGGTGGGCACGCAGCTCGGCCAGCCCATCGTGGTGGAGAACAGGCCCGGCGCCTCCTCCACCATCGGCACGCAGTTCGTGGCCGAGCAGCGGCCGGATGGCGCCACGCTGCTGTTCACGGCCAACTCGCCGCTGACCGCCGCGCCGCACGTGATGACGGTGCGCTACACGCTCGAGCAGCTCGAACCGCTCTTCGTCGTCGGCCACACCGGATTCACGCTCTGCGTGCGGCAGGACAGCCCGATCCGCGACGCGCAGGCGCTGATCGCGGCGATCCGCGCCCAGCCCGGGCGCTTCACCTACGGCACGGACGGCGTGGGCGGGAACATGCACCTCGCGGCCGAGCGGCTGTTCCGCGCGCTGAACCTGGACGCCACCATGGTCCCCTTCCAGGGCGCGGCGCAGACGCTCGCGGCCTTCACCGGCGGGCACATCGACCTCTACGGCGGTTCCATCGCGGTGGCCATGCCCGCGATCCGCGACGGGCGGGCGCGCTGCCTCATCCTCACCCAGCGCGCCCAGCACCCGGAGGTGCCGACGGGGGCGGGCCTCGATGCGCTGGGCATCCCGGCCGAGGAGACGCTGATCTGGTGGGGCATGATGGCCCCGCGCGGCCTGCCGCCGGCGACCCGCGCCGCGCTGCTCTCCGCCTTCGAGGCGGCCTGGCGCAGCGAACGCTTCCAGCGCCAGCTGGCGATGAGCGGCGTGACGGCGGAGTTCCGCGGCCCCGAGGCGATGGCCCGCCTGATCGCGGAGGAGAACGAGGCGCTGGGCCGCGTGGTGCGGCAGATCGGCCTCGAGCGGCAGCGCTGATGGAGGCCGAGGCGCGCCCCGTCCGCATCGCGGTGGACATCGGGGGCACCTTCACCGACCTGCAGATCCTCGACGCGCGGCAGGGCCGCGTGGCGGCGTGGAAGACGCCCACCACCCCGGCCGACCCCTCCGAGGGGCTGCTGCGCGGCGTGCGCGAGGCGGCGGAGCGCTTCGGCTTCGCCCTGTCGGAGGTGGGGCTCCTGATGCACGGCACCACCATCGCGACCAACGCCGTGCTGGAGCGGACGCTCGCCCGCGGCGTGCTGCTCACCACCGCGGGCTTCGAGGATGTGCTGGAGATCACGCGCCATGTGCGGCGCGACATCTACGGCCTCGCTCCCGATCCCTTCCCCTGCCTGATCGAGCGCGACATGCGCTTCGGCGTGCCCGAGCGCATGCGGGCCGATGGCAGCGTGGAGACGCCGCTCGGCGATCTCGGCCCCGTGCTGGCGCGGCTTCGCGCGGCGGCGCCCGAGGCGGTGGCCATCGGGCTGCTGCACGCCTACGCCAACCCCGCGCACGAGCGCGCGCTGCGCGCCGCCGTGGAGGCCGCGCTGCCGGGCGTGCCGGTCTGCCTCTCCTCCGACATCAGCCCGGAAATCCGGGAATACGAGCGCCTCTCGACCACCGTGCTCAACGCGCTGCTGATGCCGGTGGTGCGCCGCTACCTCGAGCGGCTGGAGGCGCGGCTGGGCGAGGGCGGATTCGCGCCGCGCATCTTCCTCGTGCAGTCCAATGGCGGCATGTGCAGCCTGCGCACAGCGGCCGAGCAGCCGGCGCGGCTGCTGCTCTCCGGCCCCTCGGGCGGGGCGCTGGCGGCGGAGCGCCTCTCGCGCCGCCTCGCGCGGCCGAACCTCGTCGCGGTGGACATGGGCGGCACCAGCTTCGACGTGAGCGTGGTGCAGGGCCAGCGCATTGGCCTCGTCACCCAGGGCGAGGTGGGCGGGCTGCCGGTGCGGCTGCCCATGGTGGAGATGCGCACCATCGGCGCGGGGGGCGGCTCCATCGCCGCGGTGGACGCGGCGGGGCGGCTCACGGTCGGCCCGCGCAGCGCCGGCGCGCGGCCGGGCCCCGTCTGCTACGGGCGCGGCGGCGTGGAGCCCACGGTGACCGACGCCCACGCCGTGCTCGGCCGGCTCGACCCGGATTTCTTCCTGGGCGGCGCCATGGCGCTCGACCTCGCCGCCGCGCGGGCCGCCATGCGCGCGCGGATCGGCGAGCGGCTCGGCCTCTCCGTCGAGGCGGCGGCCGAGGGGGTGCTGCGCGTCACCAACGCGCAGCTCGCCGCCGCCGTGCGGCTCTCGCTGTTCGAGAAGGGGCTCGATCCGCGCGACTTCGCGCTGCTCTCCTTCGGCGGCGCGGGCGGGCTGCACGCCACCGAGGTGGCCGAGGAACTCGGCATGGCGGAGGTGATCTTCCCGCGCGAGCCCGGCACCCTTTCCGCCTACGGCATCCTGTTCAGCGACCTCGTGCAGGACATCGCGCGCTCGCGCCTGCTGCGCGCCGAGGCGGCGAAGGCGGGAGAGGTCGCGGCGCTGCTCGCCGCGCTGCGCGCCGAGGGCGAGGCGCGGCTGGCCGCCGACGGGGTGCCGCCGGCGCGGCGCGCCATCGAGATCGCGGCCGATCTGCGCTATCACGGCCAGGCCTTCGAGCTCCTCGTGCCCTGGCCCGAGGCGCCGGATCTCGACGCGCTCGCCGCGCGCTTCCACGCCGCGCACCGGGCGCGCTTCTCCTACGCCGCCGAGGGCGAGCCGGTGGAGATCGTGACGCTGCGCGCCAGCGCCATCGGCCGGCTGGAGAAGCCCGAGGAGGCCGCCCCGGCCGCCCCCGCCGCCCGGCCCAGGCCCGGCGCGCGGCGCGTCTGGCAGGGCGGCGCGGCCACGGAATGGCCCGTCTGGCGGCGCGAGGCGCTGCGCCCCGAGGACGCCATCGAAGGCCCCGCCATCGTGGAGGAGGCCTTCGCCACCCATGTCATCGCGCGCGGCTGGCGCGCCGCGCTCGACCCCGAGGGCGCGCTGGTGGCGCGGAGGATCGCATGACCACCCTCGGCCCCATCGAGATCGAGGTGATCCGCAACGCGCTCACCGCCGCCGCCGCCGAGATGGACGTGACCATCTGGCGCACCAGCCGCAGCACCATCGTGCGCGAGCTGCTGGACTACTCCACGGCGGTGTTCGACGCGCAGGGCAGCAACCTCGCGCAGTCCGCGCGCATCCCCTCGCACCTCAACTCGATGACGCACGCGCTGCGCACCCTGCTCTCCGACCACATCCCGCCCGAGCAGTGGGAGGAGGGGGACGTGGTGATCTTCAACGACCCCTATTGCGGCGGCCAGCACCTGCCCGACATCCTGGCCTTCCGCGCCGTGTTCCACGAGGGGGTGCGGATCGCCTTCGTCGGCGCGCTGTGCCACCACATCGACGTGGGCGGTCTCGCCGCCGGCAGCTACGCGGCGAAGGCGACGGAGATCTACCAGGAGGGGCTGCGCATCCCGCCGGTGAAGCTGCTGGCGCGCGGCGTGCGCAACGAGGCGGTCTGGGCGATCATCCGGCAGAACGTGCGCAAGCCCGAGCTGCTGCTGGGCGACCTCTCCTCGCAGATCGCGAGCCTGGAGGTGGGGCGCGCGGCGCTGCTGCGCCTGGCGCGGCGCTTCGGCGCGGCGGCGATGCTCGAGGCGGGGCGCCGCATCCTCGACATGAGCGAGGCGGGCATGCGCGCGGCCATCGCCGCCATGCCCGACGGCACCTACAGCTTCGAGGACGTGCTGGACGACGACGGCATCGCGCTCGGCCAGCCGGTGCGCCTGGCGGTGCGCCTCACCATCGCGGGCGACACGGCCACCGTGGACCTCTCCGGCTGCTCGCCGCAGGCGGCAGGGCCCATCAACGCCACCCTGGCCAGCGCCAACGCGGCGGTGATGTTCGCACTGATGTGCTGCGCCGACCCTTCGCTGCACATGAGCGCGGGCTGCTACCGCCCCATCACGGTGATCGCGCCCGAGGGGCTGGTGGTGAACGCGCGCCACCCCGCGCCGGTGGCGCACCGCATCGCCGTCGGGCACCGGCTGCTGAACGCGATGATGGGCGCGCTGCACCAGGCGGTGCCACACCTCATCCCCGCCGCCTATTACGGCAACAGCTACGTCACCACCTTCCAGACCGTGGCGGACTCCGGCGCACGCGAGGTGCTGGTGGAGATCGAGATCGGCGGCTCCGGCGCGCATCCGGCGAAGGACGGGGTGAACGCCTATGCGGCCGGGATGCACAACAACAGCAACATCCCGATCGAGATGATCGAGGCGCAGATGCCGCTGACCGTCATGCGCTATGCGCTGCGCGAGGGCAGCGGCGGGGCGGGGCGGCATCGCGGCGGGCTCGGCCTTGTGCGCGAGTGGCGGGTGGACAGCCCCCTCTGCTTCTTCACCGCGAACATGGACCGCTTCGTCCATCCGCCCTACGGGCTCGCGGGGGGCTGTCCCGGGGCGACCGGACGCCTGCTGCTGCGACGCAACGGCGAGGAGACGCCCATCCCGCCCAAGACCGACAACCTGCCGCTGCGCGCGGGCGACATCGTGCGGCTGGAGACGAGCGGCGGCGGCGGGCACGGGCCGCCCGACCAGCGCGACCCGGCGGCGCGGGCGCGCGACGCGCGGCTCGGCTACGTGTGAGTGGCGCCCCGGCTGATTGACGCCCCCCGCCCCGCGCCCCACCCTCCGCGCAGCAGAGGGAGGACGGGCATGAGCCGACAGTTGCGCGTCGCGGTGCTGGGTGCGGGCACCATGGGCCATGCGCTGGCGCTGGTCTTCGCCATGGGCGGGCACCGCGTGCGCCTGACCGACAGCAACCCCGAGACGCTCGCCCGCGCCCAGGGGCTGATGGAGAAGGCGCTGGCCACGCTGGAGGCGGCGCATGAGGCCCCGCGCGGCTGGGGCAGCGCGCAGCTCGCCCAGGCCTGCACCCGCCACGCCGACCTCGCCGAGACGGTGGAGGGCGCGGAGCTGATCGTCGAGGCCATCGTCGAGAACCCCGAGGCGAAGCGCGCGCTCTACGAACAGCTTGACGCCGTCGCGCCGCCCGAGGCGATCTGGGCGAGCAACACGAGCTACCTCGACGTGTTCCCGCTCATGCCGAGGCACCGGCTGCGCCGCGCCCTGATCGCCCACTGGTACACGCCGCCCTATCTCGTGGACCTCGTGGACCTCGTGGCCAGCCCCGAGTGCGAGCCCGAGGCGCTGCGCACGGTGAAGGAGGCGGTGGAGGCGATGGGCAAGGTGCCCATCGTGCTGAGGAAGTTCATCCCCGGCTACATCGCCAATCGCATCCAGGCCGCCTTCCAGGCCGAGGTGCAGTTCCTCATCGACGAGGGCTACGCGACCGCGCAGGACGTGGACGACAGCGCCCTGCACGGCATCGCGCTGCGCTTCGCCATTCTCGGCATCATGGCGAAGGCGGATTTCACCGGCCTGCCCATGCTGCAGCACGCCTTCCGCAACCGCATGTACAGGCCGCCGCCCGACACCGGCGCGAGCGCGAGCCTCGATGCGCTGGTGGCGCGCGGCGATACGGGCGTGATGAGCGGTCGCGGCTACTACGACTGGGGCGGGCGGCCGCCCGAACAGCTCTTCGAGGAGCGCGACGCCAAGCTCATCGCGCTCAAGAAGGCGCTGCGGCAGATCGGCGCCATGGCCGGGCGCGCCGTCAAGGAGAACCCGCTGTGATCCGCTTCGACCTCGCGGGCAAGGCCGCCCTCGTCACCGGCGGCGCCTCCGGCATCGGCCTCGCCACGGCGCGGCTGCTCGCGCGCTCCGGCTGCCGGGTGGCGATCAACCACCTGCCCGATGATCCGCGCGGGCCGGAGGCGGTGGCGGCGCTCACCGCCGAGGGCTGCGCGGCGCTCTCCGCCCCCGGCGACGTGGCCGATCCGGCCGATGCCGCGCGCATGGTGGAGCAGGCGGCGCGCGACCTCGGGCGGCTCGACTATCTGGTGAACAACGCCGGCACGCCCGGCACCCGCAGCGCCATCCCGCCCACCGAGCTCGAGCGCATCACCGAGGAGCTCTGGCGCACGGTGATCGAGGTGAACCTGCTCGGCGTGTTCCGCTGCAGCAAGGCCGCCGCGCCGCATCTGAAGGCGACGCGCGGGGCGATCGTCTCGGTCGCCTCCATCGCGGGGATCGACTCGCCCGGCTCCTCCATGGCCTATGGCGCGACCAAGGCGGGGGTGATCTCGCTCACCAAGAACCTCGCGCGCGGGCTGGGGCCGGAGGTGCGCGTGAACGCCGTCGCCCCTGGCGCGGTCAACTCCCCCTGGATGGTGGAATGGACCGAGGAGCAGCGCCGCCAGTCCATCGAGAAGGCGGTGCTCAAGCGCCGCTGCGAGCCGGAGGACCTGGCCGAGGTGATGGTGTTCCTGCTGGCCGGCGCGGCGATGGTGACGGGCCAGACCATCGTGGTGGATGGCGGGCTGACGCTGTGATCAGGCGGGGCGCGGCGTGTAGCTCTGCTTGAGGCAGCGGATGCCGAAGGCGGTGCGCGTGTGGCGCACGCCCGGCAGGCGGTAGATGCGCTCGCGCAGCAGCCGCTCGTAGCCCGCCGTGCCGCCCACCGCCGCCTTGATCACGTAGTCGTATTCCCCGGTGACGAGCCAGGCCTCGATCACCTCGGGCATGGCGGCGATGGCGGATTCGAACTCGGCGAGCTGCGCCTCGTCGTGCTTTTCGGTCATCACCTCGATGATCACCGTGTCGGGCAGGCCGAGCTTCGCCTGGTCGAGCGCCGCGTGATAGCCGCGGATCACCCCCGCCTGTTCGAGCTTGCGTACCCGCGCCCAGCAGGGCGAGGGCGAAAGGCCCACACGCTCGGCGAGTTCGGCGTTGGTCAGCCGGGCCTCGGCGTGCAGGGCGCGCAGGATGCGCCGGTCCATCGCGTCCATCGCGGAAGATCCTTCTGCGCCTTCGGCGCTGCACAACAGAATGTGGAAGGAACTCTCGCATCCCTTGGGGCATCCTTCCAGGGAGAACAGCCACGGGAGGCGTTCCGATGAACAGCATCGTCCGCGCGGGGCTGACCCTCGAGGAGCGCTGGGAGGCGGCGGGGCGCGAGACCCTGCTCACCGGCACCCAGGCGCTGGTGCGGCTGCCGCTGCTGGTGCGGGCGCTGGACGCGCAGCGCGGGCTCGGCACCGCGGGCTTCATCAGCGGCTATCGCGGCTCCCCCCTCGGCGGCTATGACCGGGAGCTGTGGCGGCAGCGCGCGCGCCTCGCCGCCGCCGACATCCATTTCGAGCCGGGGCTGAACGAGGATCTCGCCGCCGCCGCCTGCTGGGGCACGCAGCAGATCCACCTCGCGCCGGGGGCCACCCGCCAGGGCGTGTTCGCCATCTGGTACGGCAAGGGGCCGGGGCTCGACCGCTCCGGCGACGTGCTGCGCCATGCGAACGGCGCGGGCACGGCGCCGCTCGGCGGGGTGCTGGCGCTCTCGGGGGACGATCCGGCGGCGAAATCCTCCACCGTCACCAGCGGCTGCGAGCACAGCTTCGCCGACCTCGAAATCCCGCTGCTCGACCCCGCCGATGTGGCGGAGGTGCTGGAGTTCGGCGTGAAGGCCATCGCGCTCTCGCGCTTTTCGGGGCTCTGGGTCGGCATGAAATGCGTCGCCGAGACGATGGACGCGACCATGTCGCTCACCGTCGATCCGGCCGCCTACGCGACGGTGGCGCCCGCGGGCGTGGCGCTGCCGCCCGATGGGCTGCACATCCGCCTCAAGGACACGGCGCTCGCGATGGAGGAGCGGCTGCGCCGCTTCAAGCTGCCCGCCGCCCTGGCCTTCGCCCGCGCCAACGGCCTCGACAAGCGGCCCTGGCGCGCGCCGCAGCCGCGCTTCGGCATCGCGGTGCGCGGCAAGGCCTGGTCCACCCTGCGCCAGGCGCTGCATGACGCGGGCATCACGCCCGAACTGGCGCGGATGATGGGCCTCGTCATCTGGAAGCCCGGCCTCGTCTGGCCGCTGGACCGCGAGGCGGCGCGGGACTTCGCGCGCGGGCTGGAGACGCTGCTGGTGGTGGAGGACCGCCGCGCCTTCCTCGAATCCCAGCTCCGCGAGGCGCTCTACGACCTGCCCGACCGGCCCTCGATCCGCGGCAAGGAGGTGCTCTCCGACCTCGCGGAGCTGGATGCGGCGCAGATCCTGCGCGCGCTGGCCGCCACCCTGCCCGAGGGGCTGCGCACCGAGCGCCTCGCCGCGCGCGTGGCGGAACTCGACGCGCTGGCCGCCGCGGCGCGCGAGCCGCTGAGCCTGCGCACCCCCTTCTTCTGCCCGGGCTGCCCGCACAACACCTCGACGCGCCTGCCCGAGGGCAGCCGGGCCATGGCCGGCATCGGCTGCCACTACCTCGCCAAGGACATGGGCCGCGAGAGCGACCTCTTCACGCACATGGGCGGCGAGGGCGCGCCCTGGATCGGCCAGCACCGTTTCACCGAAACCCGGCACATCTTCGCCAACATGGGCGATGGCACCTACGCCCATTCGGGCATCCTCGCGATCCGCGCCGCCATCGCGGCGAAGGTGACGATGACCTACAAGATCCTGGTCAACGGCGCGGTGGCCATGACCGGCGGCCAGCCCGCGGAGGGCGAGGTGACGGTGCCGCGCATCGCCGCCCAGGTGGCGGCCGAGGGTGCCTCGCGCATCGCCATCCTGGCCGACGACCCCGACCGGCATCGCGGCGATCCGCTCATTCCCGCCGGCGTCACCTTCCACCCGCGCGCGGAGCTCGATGCCGTGCAGCGGGCGCTGCGCGCCACGCCGGGCGTCACCGTGCTCATCTACGACCAGCACTGCGCCACCGAACGCCGGCGCCAGCGCAAGCGCGATCTCGCGCCGAAGCCGCTGCGCCGCGCCGTGATCAACCCGCGCGTCTGCGAGGATTGCGGCGACTGCTCGCGCGCCTCCAACTGCATCGCCGTCGAGCCCATCGAGACGGAATGGGGCCGCAAGCGGCGCATCGACCAGTCCGCCTGCAACCAGGATCTCTCCTGCCTGCAGGGCTTCTGCCCCTCCTTCCTCACGCTGGAAGGGGCGGAGCCCGCCCTGCCGCCGCTGCCGGTCTTCGACTCCGAACCGCCGGAGCCGGACCTGCCCGCGCCCGCGCCCGGCGAGGCCTGGAACCTGCTGCTCTGCGGCGTCGGCGGCCAGGGCGTCACGGCGCTCGGGGCCATCCTCGCCATGGCCGCGCACATCGAGGGGCGGCCGGTGCGCAGCCTCGACATGCTCGGCCTCGCGCAGAAGGGGGGTGGCGTCTATGTGCAGATGCGCATCGGCCGGCCGGGCGGCGAGGTGCTGAGCCCGCGCATCGGCCCGGGCCAGGCGGATGCGGTGATCGCGGCCGACCTGATCGGCGCGCAGGGCCGCACGGCGCGGCCCATGCTCGGCCCCGCCCGCTCGCGCGTGGTGGTGAGCGCGGATCCCTCGCCCACCGGCGCCTTCGTGCTGAACCCCGAGACGCGCGAGGACCCGGCGGCGATGCTCGAGAGCCTGCGCGCCGCGGCGCGCGAGGTGGTGGCGCTGCCCGGCGCCCGCGCCGTGGAGCGCGATCTGGGCGACCTCATCTTCCTCAACATCTGGCTGCTCGGCGCCGCCTGGCAGCGCGGCATGATCCCGATCGGCCGCGCGGCGATCCGCGAGGCCATCCGGCTGAACGGCGCGGCGGTGGAGCGCAACCTGGCCGCCTTCGAGGCCGGCCGCCGCGCGGAGCCGGAGGCCCCGCCCGCGCCGGAGACGCTAGAGGCGATCATCGCCCGGCGCGTCGCCGACCTCACCGCCTACCAGTCCGCCCGCTACGCGCGGCGCTACGCCGCCTTCCTGGCCGAGCTGCGCGCCGCCGCGCCGGGGGCGGAGCGGCTGCACCGGGCCGTGGCCATCCAGCTCCACCGTCTCATGGCCTGCAAGGACGAATACGAGGTGGCGCGGCTGCACGCCGATCCCGCCTGGCGGGCCGAGCTCGCGCGGCGCTTCACCGGCGCGGGGCGCGTCGAGATGCACCTCGCCCCGCCGCTGCTGGCGCGCCCCGGCCCCGATGGCCGGCCCGCGAAGCGCGCCTTCGGCCCCTGGATGTGGCGCGCCATGGGGCTGCTGCGCCACGGGAAGATCCTGCGCGGCACCTGGCTCGACCCCTTCGGCTGGACCGAGGAGCGGCGCACCGAGCGCGCCCTGCCCGCCGCCTTCATGGCGGGGGTGCGCCGCCACCTCCACGACCCCGAGCGCGCCGCCGAGTGGGCCGAGGCGGCGGCCGGCATCAAGGGCTTCGGCCCCGTGAAGGCGGCCAACCTCGCCCGGGTGCGCGCCCGCTGGGCGGCGCTGGACAAGGCCGCCGGCCAGGGCTGAGCATCGCGCCATGTTCGAGCTGCCCGAGACCACCCGCGCCCTGCGCGAGACCGCCCTCGACTTCGCGCGCGCGCGCATCGCCCCCCACGCGCTCGCCTGGGACGAGCAGCGCCACTTCCCGCTCGACGTGCTGCGCGAGGCCGCGGCACTGGGCATGGCCGGGCTCTATGTGCGCGAGGAGAGCGGCGGGGCGGGGCTGACGCGGCTGGACGCCGCGGTGGTCTTCGAGGCGCTGGCCACCGCCTGCCCCACCGTCAGCGCCTTCCTCTCCATCCACAACATGGTCGCCTGGATGCTCGACCGCTGGGGCAGCCCGGCGCAGCGCGACCGCTGGCTGCCGCGGCTGCTCGGCATGGAGGCGGTCGCGGCCTACTGCCTGACCGAGCCCGGCTCCGGCAGCGATGCGGCCGCCCTCGCCACCCGCGCGGTGCGGGACAATGCGGGCTGGGTGCTGAACGGCACCAAGCAGTTCATCAGCGGGGCGGGGGCGGCGGACCTCTACCTCACCATGGTGCGCACCGGCGGGCCGGGGGCGGATGGCATCTCGGCGCTGCTGATCCCGAAGGAGACTCCCGGCCTCTCCTTCGGCGCGAACGAGAAGAAGATGGGCTGGAACGCCCAGCCCACCCGGCAGGTGATCCTGGAGGACGCGCGGGTGCCGGCCGAGGCGCTGCTGGGCGAGGAGGGCATGGGCTTCCGCTACGCCATGGCCGGGCTGGACGGGGGGCGGCTGAACATCGCGGCCTGCTCGCTCGGAGGCGCGCAGGCGGCGCTGGACATCGCGCTCGCGCATGTGAAGGAACGCCGGGCCTTCGGCCGCGCCATCGCCGATTTCCAGGCCATCCAGTTCCGGCTGGCCGACATGGCGACGGAGCTGGAGGCGGCGCGCGCCCTGCTCTGGCGCGCCTGCGCGAAGCTCGATGCCGGCGCGCCTGACGCCACCGCCGCCTGCGCCATGGCCAAGCGCTTCGTGACCGACACCGGCCACCGCGTGGCCGACGAGGCGCTGCAGCTTCTGGGCGGCTACGGCTATCTGCACGATTACGGGATCGAGAAGCTGGTGCGCGACCTCCGGGTGCACCGCATCCTGGAGGGAACGAACGAGATCATGCGGATGATCACCGCCCGGTCCCTGCTGAAGGCGTGACGATTCCCCCCTTGATCCCGAGCGGGCGGATCGGGCACATCACCACCATGCGTTGCATAGTGGTGGCCTTTCTCGCTCTCCTGCTGCTCGTCGCGCCGGCGGGCGCGCAGGGCGTGATCGTGGTGCCTGCGGGGGCGGAGGTGGTGGTTCCCCCGCGCGGGGCCGGCCCCGCGCCGCGCCCGCCGCTGGCGCGGGCCGGGGTGGCCCGCCCGCTGCCCGCGCGGCCCGTGCGGGCGCAGGCGGGCGGTGGCCAGGCCATGGCCCTCTCCGGCACGCCGCTCGGCGCCCCGATGGGCCTCGGGGCACCGGCCTTCATGGCGCTGCCTCTCGCCGCCGCGGCGGCGGTGGCGGCGGGGTCTCTGCCCGGCGGCGGGGGCGGCACCACCGCGCCGGCGCGCACGCGCTGAGGACTCAGGCTCTCACGCGCGCAGCCGCTCCAGGATGTCGGGCAGCAGCGCGGCATCGCCCACCGCCACCACATCCCCCGCGCTCGCCAGGGTGAGGGGCCTGCCCTCCCAATCCGTCATGCGCCCGCCCGCGCCCTCGATCACCGGCACCAGCGCCGCCCAGTCCCAGGGCTTGAGGGTGGATTCCACCACCGCATCCACCAGCCCGAGCGCGATCAGCCCATAGGCGTAGCAGTCGCCCCCCCAGGAGACGCGCCGCGCCGCGCGCCGCACCCGCTCGAAGCGCGCCATCCGCCCCGCGTCGAAGATGTCGGGCGAGGTGACGGCGAGTTCCGCCTCCTCGAGCCGCGCGCAGGGCCGCACCCGCGCCTCTCCGCCGAGCGGCGAGGTGAAACGGGTGCCCCGCCCCGCCACGCCGAGCCAGCGCTCGCCCGTCACCGGTTGCTCGATCAGCCCCAGCACCGGCACGCCCCGGTGCAGCAGCCCGATCAGCGTGCCGAAGAGCGGCCGGCCGGTGAGGAAGGCGCGCGTGCCGTCGATGGGATCGAGCACCCAGAGCCATTCGGCCTCGCCGCGCTCGGTGCCGTATTCCTCGCCCATGATGCCATGGGCCGGGAAGCGCTCGGCGAGGAAGGCGCGCAGTGCGCGCTCGGCCGCGCGGTCGGCCTCGGTCACCGGCGAGGCGTCGCCCTTGGCTTCGACCAGCAGGCGCGAGCGGAAGAGCGGCCGGATGGCCGCGCCCGCCAGCTCGGCCGCCGCCTCGGCCGCGGCGACGAACTCCGCGGGGACACGCTCCTGGCGCGCCGCCGTCACGGCCGGCCCGGTCGCGTCAGGGCAGCGGAGCCGGATTCGCCGAGTTGGAGCGCAGGAACATGATGATGTCCGCGCGCTGCTGCGGGCTGGCCACGCCGGCGAAGGCCATGCGCGTGCCGGGCATGGCGCGGGCGGGGGCGGCGATGAAGGCGTTGAGCGCCTCGTAATCCCAGGGCTTGTCGGCCAGCGCGCGGTTCGCCGCGCTGTAGTTGAAGCCCTCCACCTGGGCGTGCCTCTTGCCGACGATGTTCCAGAGATTGGGGCCGACCGCGTTGCGCCCCCCCTCGTTGAAGCTGTGGCAGGAGGCGCAGAGCCGCTGGGCGAGCTGCCGCCCGTTGTCCACGCTGGCATTGGCCAGCAGCGGCGCGATCGGCTCCAGCGCCGGAGCGGCCGGGGCGGCGGCCGGGGCGGCCGCCTGCTGCGGCGCCGCGCCGAGGCTGATCGCCGGCTGGGAGAGTTTCTTCGGGTGGATCAGCACCTCGGCGAAAATGCCCGCCCCCATGAAGGCGATGCCCGCCGTCAGGATGGAGGCGGCGATCTTGTTGAACTCCAGGCTCATGCCGGGCGCACCCTTCCTCGACCTTGCATCTTCACGATCCCGGCCCCGGGGGCCTTTGCGCCCCGCCCGGCCCTGATCTATGCGTGACGCCTTCCTTAGCTTCGGCATGAGGCCGCATCAACCGCCCGGACGCCGCTTTCCCGTGAATCCTCTCATCGTCATCCCGGCCCGCCTGGCCGCGACGCGCCTGCCCGGAAAGCCGCTGGCCGAGATCGGCGGCAAGCCCATGGTCGTGCATGTGCTGGAGCGCGCCCTGGCGGCGGGGGTGGGCCCCGTGGCCGTCGCCGCCGGCGAGCCGGAGATCGTCGCGGCCGTGCAGGCTGCGGGCGGCCGCGCCGTGCTGGTGGCCGAGGAGGTGCCGAGCGGCACCGACCGCGTCTTCCGGGCCCTCGCCGCGCTCGATCCGGAGGGGCGGCACGACGTGGTGGTGAACCTGCAGGGCGATGTCCCCACCCTGGCGCCCGAGCTGCTGCGCGCGGTGCTGACGCCGCTGCATGACCCGGAGGTGGACATCGGCACTCTGGTCTGCCCCATCGCCGACGAGGCGGAGGCGAACACCGCCTCTTTCGTGAAGGCCGCCTGCGCCTTCGTCGAGGGGCAGGCGGTGGCGCCGGTCGTCTATTTCAGCCGCACCCCGATCCCCTGGGGCGAGGGGCCGCGCTGGCACCACATCGGCATCTACGCCTTCCGCCGCGCCGCCCTGGCGCGCTTCGTGGCCCTGCCGGAATCGCCGCTGGAGCGGCGCGAGAAGCTCGAGCAGCTCCGCGCGCTCGAGGCGGGGATGCGAATCGCCGCGGCGCGCGTGCCGCACGGGCCCTTCGGCGTGGACACCCCCGCCGACCTCGACCGCGCCCGCCGCCTGATCGGAGCCGCATGACCCGCACCATCGCCTTCCAGGGCGTCCCCGGCGCCTATTCCGACCTCGCCTGCCGGCACGCCTATCCGGGCTGGGCCACCCTGCCCTGCCCCTCCTTCGAGGCCGCCATGGCCGCGGTGCGCGAGGGCCGCGCCGAACTCGCCATGCTGCCGTGCGAGAACTCGCTCGCCGGCCGCGTGCCCGACATCCACCGCCTGCTGCCCGATTCAGGGCTGAACGTGGTGGGCGAGCACTTCGAGCGGGTGGAGCACTGCCTGTTGGCCCGGCCCGGCGCCTCGCTCGCCACCATCCGCAAGGCGCACAGCCACCCCATGGCCCTCGGCCAGGTGTTGAAGCTGCTCAAGGAGCTCGACCTCAAGCCAGTGATCCAGGCCGACACCGCCGGGGCGGCCGAGCTCGTCGCGCGCGAGGGGACGAGCGAGGATGCGGCGATCGCGAGCGAGCTCGCCGCCGAGGTCTATGGGCTCCAGATCCTGCGCCGCAACGTCGAGGACGCGGCGCACAACACCACGCGCTTCTACGTGATGGCGCGCGAGCGCCGCATGCCCCCGGTCGGTACGCCGCATACGGTCACCACCTTCGTCTTCCGCGTGCGGAACATGCCCGCCGCGCTCTACAAGGCGCTCGGGGGCTTCGCCACCAACGGCGTGAACATGACGAAGCTCGAGAGCTACATGATCGACGGCGCCTTCACCGCGACGCAGTTCCTCTGCGACGTGGACGGCCATCCGGACGACCCGCCGCTGTTCCGCGCGCTCGAGGAGCTGCGCTTCTTCTCGCGCGAGGTGAAGGTGCTGGGCTGCTATCCGGCGCACCCCTGGCGCATCGCCCACGAGGGGCGCTGAACGCCCGGCGGGCGGCCGGCCCTCTCACGCCAGATGGGCGGCGGGGCCGAGCAGCGCCTCGCGCATCCGCGCCTGCAGGATCGCGCCCTCGCGCGGGGGCAGCACCAGCGGCAGGTTCGCCGGATCCACCTTCGCCACCGCGAAGAAGGGGCCGGCCATGGCGCGCGTCGCCGCCACCAGGGACGGCACATGCTCGGGCGCGGTGACGCGCATGGTCGCGCGGATCCCCGCGCCCTCGGCCATGGTGGCGAGATCCGTGCCATGGGCGGTGGCGGTCTGCTGCATGCCGGTCTCGCCGTAGTGCTCGTTGTCCTGCACCACGATGGCGAGGTTGGCCGGCGCCTGCTGCGCGATGGTGGCGAGGCTGCCCACCCCCATGAGCATCTCCCCATCGCCGGTGATCACGAGCACCGGCCGCCGGGGCTGGGCAAGCGCCAGGCCGAGGCCGATCATCGCCGCCCCGCCCATGCCGCCCCACAGGGGAAAGTTGCAGGGGTGGTCGCCCACCGCCGTGATGTCCCAGGCCGGGGCGCCGAGCCCCGCCACCACGAGGAGATCGCCGCGATCGGCGAGCAGGGCGCGCACCAGTTCGCGCCGGTCGAGCTTTCCGGAAGCCGCGCGCATCTCAGTCCTTCCCGAAGGTCTTGGCGCCCAGCACGCGCTGGCCGATCAGCGTCGCCGCGGGGCGGTAGGTGTGGAAGGCGAGCTTGAGCGTCGCCTCCACCGTGGGCTCCACGTCCTCGGCGCGGTCGGCGCGGTGCACCAGCGTGCCCATCGCCTCCAGCACGGCCTGGGTGGCCTGGCCCATGGGCACCTGCGCCGGGTTGAACTCGCCGAAATCGCCGCGCATCGTCACGATCATCGGCATCGGGCAGCGATGGATCGTCGCCAGCGAGAGCATGTTGATGCAGTTGCCCACGCCGGAGGACTGCATGAGCAGCACGCCGCGCTGCCCGCCGAGCCAGGCGCCCTGCATCAGCGCGATGCCCTCCTCCTCGGTGGTCAGCGTCACCACGCGCAGGTCGTTGTCGGCGAGGCAGCGGCGGATCAGCCGCGCATGCCCCGCATCGGGCACCAGCGCCACCTGCCGGATTGAATGGCGCTTGAGCAGCGCGTAGATGCGATCGGGCCAATCGGCCGCGGCATCGGGCGCGGTTTCCACCGCCTGGCGATCCATGGACATCCTCCGTCGCGGCGGAGTGTCCGTCCGGTCCCGGCGTCTGTCCAGCGGGGGCGCATGGCTTTCCGGCATACCGTCGCGGGCACCCGCTACGTCTTCGACGACCTGCGCACGCTGCTGGCGCGCGCCAGCCCCTTCCGCTCGGGCGATGCGCTGGCCGGGGTGGCGGCGTCGAGCGCGGCCGAGCGCGTGGCGGCCCAGCGCGCGCTCGCCGATCTGCCGCTCGCGCATTTCCTGAACGAGGCGGTGATCCCCTATGAGGCCGACGAGGTCACGCGCCTCATCCTGGATGGGCATGACAGGGCCGCCTTCGCGCCCATCGCGCACCTCACGGTGGGCGGCTTCCGCGACTGGCTGCTCGCCGCCCCGCCCGAGGCGCTGGCCTCGATCCGCGCCGGCCTCACGCCCGAGATGGCCGCGGCCGTCTCCAAGATCATGCGCGTGGCCGACCTCGTCTCCGTCGCCGCGAAGTGCCGCGTCGTCACCCGTTTCCGCAACACCATCGGGCTGCCGGGCACCCTCTCCATCCGGCTGCAGCCCAACCACCCGACGGACGATCCGCGCGGCGTGGCGGCGGCGGTGCTGGACGGGCTGCTGCTCGGCGCGGGCGATGCGGTGATCGGCGTGAACCCCGCCACCGACAGCGTGGAGCAGGTGCGCGCGCTGCTCGACATGCTGGAGGCGGTGCGCACGCGCTTCGACATCCCCACCCAGAGTTGCGTGCTGTGCCACGTCACCACCAGCCTGCGCGTGATGGAGCGCGGCGCGCCGGTGGACCTGGTGTTCCAGTCCATCGGCGGCACGGAAGGCGTGAACCGCAGCTTCGGCGTGGACCTCGCCGTGCTGCGCGAGGCGCGCGCGGCGGCGCGCGCGCTGAAGCGCGGCAGCCTCGGCGACAACGTGATGTATTTCGAGACCGGCCAGGGCAGCGCCCTCTCGGCCGAGGCGCATCACGGCGTGGACCAGCAGACGCTGGAAGCCCGCGCCTACGCCGTCGCGCGCGCCTTCGACCCGCTGCTGGTGAACAGCGTGGTGGGCTTCATCGGCCCCGAATACCTGTTCGACGGCAAGCAGATCATGCGCGCCGGCCTCGAGGACCATTTCTGCGGCAAGCTGCTCGGCCTGCCGATGGGCGTGGACGTCTGCTACACGAACCACGCCGAGGCCGATCAGGACGACATGGACGCGCTGCTGATCAATCTGGCCGTCGCGGGCGTGACCTACATCATGGGCGTGCCGGGGGCGGATGACGTGATGCTGGCCTACCAGTCCACCAGCTTCCATGACGGGCTGACGGCGCGGGCACTGCTCGGCAAGACGCCGGCGCCCGAGTTCGCGGCCTGGATGGCGCGCATGGGCATCGGCGAGGGCGAGGCGATTCCCGAAGGCCTCGCGCCCGCGCTGATCGGCCTCGGATGAGCGCGGAGACGCCGCCCGCGCCCCCCGCCCCCTGGGCCGGGCTGCGCCGCTTCACCCCCGCGCGCGTCGGCCTCGGCCGCGCCGGCACCGGGCTGCCCACGGCGGCGCATCTCGACTTCCAGGAGGCGCACGCCGCGGCGCGCGACGCCGTGTGGTCCGAACTCCGGCCCGAGGCGCTGGGCCTCGACGCCCCGGTCGTGCGCAGCGAGGCGCCGGACCGGCGCGCGTATCTGCTGCGCCCCGATCTCGGCCGGCGGCTGCGCGCCGAGGATGCGGCGCGGCTGCCGCGCACCGGCGGCGTGGTGGTGGTGGTCGCCGACGGGCTCTGCGCCGCCGGCGTGCAGGCGCAGGCCGCCGCCCTGCTGCGCGCCTTCGCCGCGCCCTGGCCCGTGGTGGTCGCGCTGCAGGCGCGCGTGGCGCTGGGCGACGCCATCGGCGAAGCCATGGGCGCCGAGGCGGTGGTGGTGATGATCGGCGAACGCCCCGGCCTCTCCGCGCAGGACAGCGTGGGCCTCTACCTCACCTGGGCCCCGCGCCCGGGCCGCACCGATGCCGAGCGCAACTGCATCAGCAACATCCGCCCCGGCGGGCTCAGCCATGCCGAGGCGGCGGCGAAGCTGCACTGGCTGCTGCGGGCCGCGCGCGCGCTGGGCGGCACCGGCGTCGCGCTGAAGGACGAGGCGCCGGCGCTTCCCTCCCTCGAGGGCGAGGGATAGCCTGCCCCGAACCACGGGGAGGAAAGGCCATGTCCCTGCTGCGCGTCCTCTGCGCCCTCGCGGCGCTCCTCGCCCCGCCCTGGGCGGCGGCGCAGGAGTATCCCACCCGGCCCGTGCAGCTCATCATCCCCTTCCCGCCGGGCGGCAACACGGACCTGATGGGCCGCGCCCTGCAGGCGGAGCTGGCCCGCGCGCTGGGCGGCACGGTGGTGGCGGTGAACCGCGGCGGCGCGGCGGGCGCCATCGGCAACGCCGAGCTGTTCCGCGCCCGGCCGGACGGCTACACCATCGGCCTTTCGCCCAACAACGCCATCACCACCCAGCCGCACCTTCAGACCACGGCCTACACGGCCGAGGGCTTCCGCTACCTCTGCCTCGTCTACGACAACCCGCAGGTGGTGATCCTCGGCCGCAACGCGCCGTTCCGGGACTTCGCCGGCATGATCGCGCATGCGCGCAGGGGGCGCGAGGCGCTGGTCTATGGCGCGCCCGGCCTGGGCAGCACCCAGCACATCCTGATGGCGCAGCTTCTGCGCGCCGCGGGGGTGGGCGGGCTGTTCGTGCCCTACACCGGCGCCGGGCCCATGGCCCAGGCGGCGCTGGCGGGCGACATCATGGTGTTCGTCGAGGCCGCGACCATCCCGGCCTCCACCGGGCTCGGCGTGCTCGCGGTGCTCGATCACCGCCGCATGCCCGCGCTGCCCGATGTGCCGAGCATCGCCGAGCTCGGCATCCCCATGCGCGGCACCACCTATGGCGGGCTGCTCGCCCCGGCCGATCTGCCCGACGCCATCGCCGCCCGGCTGGAGCGCGCCTGCGAGCAGGCGGTCAACAGCGAGGGCTTCCGCGCCGCCGCCGAGCGGCTGAACGCGGTGCCGAGCTTCGCCCCGGGCGCGGAGTTCCGCGCGCGTTTCCTGGCCGAGAGCCAGGCGAACCGCGCGCTGCTCGAGGAACTGGGCATCCGCCGCCAGTGAGGCTCGCGCCCGACCCCGCGCTGATCGAGGAAGGCTTCCTGCGCGCCTCGGGCCCGGGCGGGCAGAACGTGAACAAGCTGGAGACGGCGGTGCAGCTCCGCTGGCACGCCGCGCGGGATGCGCTGCCCGCGGCGGTGCTGCGCCGCCTCGCCGCGCTGGCCGGGCGGCGGATGACGAAGCAGGGCGTGCTGGTCATCACCGCCCAGCGCCACCGCACGCGCGAGCGCAACCGCGAGGACGCGATGGCCCGGCTGCTCGCCCTGCTGGCCGAGGCCGCCGCCCCCCCGCCCCCGCCGCGCCGGCCCACCACCCCCGGCCGCGGCGCGCGCGAGCGGCGGCTGGAGGGCAAGGCCGCCCGCGCCGCCACCAAGAGGCTGCGCGGCCGGATCGATCCCGAGTCATGACCTATGCTTCACCATGGGCACATGGGAGGGTGAAGCCTCGCGCGGCATCTGTGCGCCATGCACGCGCTGATCGCCCTGCCCGTCGCCTGGCTGGTCGCCACGCCGGCCCAGGCGGGGGGCGTGGCCCGCATCACGACCGAGAGCGCCGAGTATTGCGAGGAGCTGGCCGCGCGCCTCGCCGGGCTGCCGAAGGCCGGAGAGCCGGTGCCGCGGGCGCTCGGCGAGGAGGGGCGGCGGCTCTGCGCCAGCGGCCATGTCCGCACCGGCATCGCCCGGCTGCGCCGTGCCATCCGCGCCGCCCAGGTGCAGAACCAGGGTTAGGCGGCGGCCTGAACCCCGCGTCCGATGCGCGCTGACCCCGCCGTGGCGCTGGCCGGCGCCGCCTGCACGGCGGTGGGCATCGGCCTCGCCCGCTTCGCCTTCGTGCCGCTCTTTCCCGCGCTGGTGGAGGCCGGCTGGGTCACCGGGGCGGAGGCCGGGCTGCTGGGGGCGGCGACGCTCGCCGGCTACATCGCGGGCGCGGTGCTGGCGCAGCCGCTGGGGCGGGCGCTGGGCACGCGCGGGGCGCTGGGCGCGGGCTTCGCGGCGGTGCTGGCCTCGCTGGCGCTGAGCGCCGCGCCGTTCGGCTTTCTCTGGCTGCTCGCCTGGCGGCTGCTCGCCGGGGTGGCGGGCGGGGTGCTCATGTCGCTTGCGGGGCCGGCCGTGCAGCGCGCCGTGCGGCCCGAGTGGCGCGGCCGCGCGGCGGGGGTGGCGGTCTCGGGCGTCGGGACGGGCATCGCGCTGGGGGCGGTGGCGCTGCCGCCCCTGCTCACCCTTGGCCCGGTGGCGGGCTGGCTCGGCCTCGCGGCGCTGGTGGCCGGGCTCTGGGCGCTGGCGGCGCGGCGCCTGCCCGGCGATGCGGGCGGCGGGCCGCCGCGCGGCGCCCCGCCGCCCATGCCCTGGCTGCTGCTCTCCTACAGCCTCTCGGGCGCGGGGATGGTGCCGCACATGGTCTATCTCTCGGACCTCGCCGCGCGCGGGCTGGGGCTCGGGCTGCTGGCGGGCAGCCTCGTCTGGCTGCTCTTCGGCGCGGGGGCGCTGCTCGGCACCCTGAGCGGCGGGCGGCTGGCCGACCGGCTGGGCGGGGCGCGGGCCACGCGGCTCTGGCTCGGCGCGCAGGTGATGGCCGTGGCGGCGGTGCTGACCGGCGAGGCGGCGCTGCTGCTGCCCGGCGCGGTGCTGGGCGGCTTCGCCGGGGTGGGGCTGACGGCGGTGGCCCTGGCCTGGGCGCGCGAGGCGGCGGGCGAGGCGGCCGGCGCGCTCTGGGTGCGCTGCACCATCGGCTATTCCATCGGGCAGGCGGCGGCGGGCTTCGCCCTCGCGCCGCTCTTCGGCGCCACGGGCGAGAGCCATGCGGCGGTGTTCGCGGCCGGGCTGCTGCTCTCGCTCGCCGCGCTGGCCGCCGCCTGGCCCGGGGTCAGCGCGGCAGCGTCCCGTCCATCTTGAGCACCTCGCCCGCCAGGTAGAGGCTGCCGCAGACCAGGATGCGCCCCGGCCGCTCCCCGGCCAGGATGCGCGGCAGGGCGGTGGCGAGGTCGGGCCCCGGCCGCGCCGCGCCGCCGCTGGCCGCGATGATCTCCTCGACGGACATGCCCAGGTGCTGCCCCGGCTCGCGGATCGCCGTCAGCGTGGTGGCGAGCGGCAGGAGCGGCGCGAGGAAGCCCGCCGCCGTCTTGCCCTGCTTCATGCCGACGACGAGGTGCAGCGGCCGGTCCAGCCACCCGGCCAGCGTCGCGGCCAGCGCCCCGCCCGCCCCCTCGTTGTGGCCGCCATCGAGCCAGAGCTCCCAGGGCGCGGGCGGCGCGAGGCGGCCCGAGAGGCGCTGCAGCCGCGCCGGCCATGTCGCCGCCGCCACCCCGCGCGCGATGGCCTCCCCGGTCAGCCAGGGCGGGTTCCAGGCGCGCAGGGCCGCGATGGCGATCCCCGCATTGTCGGGCTGATGCGCGCCGGGCAGGCCGAGCGGCGGCAGGGCGATGGCCCCGCGCGCGTCGCGGAACCGGCTGCCCTCCATCTCCCACTCCCGCCCGCGGGCGAGCAGCGGCGCGCCGAGCTCGGCCGCGCGCGCGGCGATCACGGCCAGCGCCTCGGAGCGCTGCGCCCCGGTGGCGCAGGGCACGCCGGGCTTGATGATGCCCGCCTTCTCGAAGGCGATCTTGGCCAGGCTGTCGCCCAGGAACTCCATGTGGTCCATGGAGATGCTGGTGATCGCGGTCGCCGCCGGCCGCGCGACCACGTTGGTCGCGTCGAAGCGCCCGCCGAGCCCCACCTCCAGGATCAGCACATCCGCCGGCACGCGGCTGAACAGCAGCAGCGCGACCGCGGTGGTGATCTCGAAGACGGTGATGGGCGCGCCCCCGTTCACCCGCTCCACCTCCTCGAGCGCCTCGGTCAGCGCCGCGTCGGAGACGAGTTCCCCGGCCAGCCGGATGCGCTCGTGGAAGCGCACCAGATGCGGCGAGGTATAGACATGCGCCCGCCGCCCCGCCGCCTCGGCGATGCCGCGCAGGAAGGCGCAGGTGCTGCCCTTGCCGTTGGTGCCGGCCACATGCAGCACGGGCGGCAGCGCGCGCTCGGGGTGGCCGAGCTTCGCCAGCAGCGCCTCCATCCGTCCGAGGCTGAGGTCGATCAGCTTGGGATGCAGCGCGTGCAGCCGCTCGATCAGCGGCTCGGCGCGGGAGGCCGGCGCGCTGGCCCGGTCCGGCGCCCGCGCGCCCGTGTCGGTCATCACGCGGCGGCCGGAGCCTCGGGCCGGGACCCGGCGTGCAGCAGGCGGATGAGGCGCGCCAGCGTGGCGCGCATCTCGCCCCGCTTCACCACCATGTCGAGGATGCCGTGGCGCAGCAGGTATTCGGCGCGCTGGAAGCCCTCGGGCAGCTTCTCGCGCACCGTCTGCTCGATCACCCGCGCGCCGGCGAAGCCGATGAGCGCGCCGGGCTCGGCGATCTGGATGTCGCCCAGCATGGCGAAGCTGGCAGTGACGCCGCCCGTGGTGGGGTCGCACAGCACGACGATGAAGGGCAGCCCGGCATCCTTCACCATCTGCGTGGCGATCACCGTGCGCGGCATCTGCATGAGGCTGATCGCCCCCTCCTGCATGCGCGCGCCGCCGGAGCTCGCGAAGACGATCAGGGGCGCGTCCTGCAGCACGGCGAGGCGGGCCGCGGTGACCAGCGCCTCGCCCACCCCCGCGCCCATGGAGCCGCCCATGAAGGCGAACTCGAAGGCCGCGACCACGGCGCGCTCGCCCTCGATCCGGCCATGGCCGACCAGCACCGCGTCCTCCAGGCCGGATTTCGCCTGCGCCTCCTTCAGCCGCTCGGCGTAGCGGCGCTGGTCCTTGAACTTGAGGGGGTCGAGCGGAACCTTGGGCAGTTCGGCGCGCTGCCAGCCCTCGTCGAAAGTGGCCTCAAGGCGCTGGCGGGCGCCCAGGCGCATGTGGTGGCCGCAATGCGGGCAGACCCGGAGATTCGCCTCCAGATCATTCTGGAAGATCATCTTCTCGCAGGAGGGGCACTTGTGCCAGAGGTTGTCCGGCACCTCCCGCGCGCCGCCGAAGAGCGTCTTGATCTTGGGCAGGGCCCACTCGCTGATCCAGTTCATATGTCTCTGCCCTCAGGCGCCGGGCGGCCGCATCCGCGGCCTTGGCTGTCGCGCCGCTGCGGGAGCGCCCGGCCGGAAGGTCGGGCGGGGCGCGCCGGCCGCCTTGCGGCCGGAGGCTCCGTGGGCGGCGCGGGGTGGGGAATGGGGCGCTTGGCGACCCGGGTCAAGCGGCGCGCCCGGGTCCTACTCCTCGAAGCGCAGGTTGCGGGCGCGGATCACGCCGGCCCATTTCTCGCTCTCCGCGCGGACGAAGGCCTCCGCGCGCTCCACCGAGGTCCCCTCCGCAAGGAAACCGAACTCCTGGATGCGCGCCTGCACGTCGGGCTGCGCAAGCGCGTGCAGCGCCACATGGTTCAGGCGGCGCACCGCGGCATCGGGCGTGCGGGCGGGCACCCACCAGCTCACGAAGGAATAGGCCTCGAAGCCGGGCAGGATCGCCTCGGCCATGGTCGGCACCTCGGCGATGGCGGGCACGCGGCGGGCCGTCGTCACCGCCAGGGCCCGGAGCCCGCCCTGGCGGATCTGCCCCAGCGCGGCGGCGAGGTCGGCGAACATGAAGTCCACCGTGCCGGCGCGGATGTCGGTCAGCGCCGGCGCGGTGCCGCGATAGGGCACATGCGTCATCTGCGCGCCGGTCAGGTTCGCGTAGAGCTCGGCCGCCATCTGGTGCGGCGTGCCGATGCCCGCCGTGCCGTAGGTGAAGCGCCCGGGCGCGGCGCGCACCGCGCGGTCCCATTCCTGCACCGTGGCGGCGGGGAAGCCCTCGCGCGCCACCAGCACCAGCGGGGTGACGGTGAGGATGGAGACGGGGCGGAAATCCTCGATGCGGTAGCCCGGCTCGCGCGCCATGAAGGGCGCCAGCACGGCCGAGATGGCGGCGAGGAACACCGCATGCCCATCCGCCGGCTGCTGCGCGGCGAAGCGCGCGCCCACCATGCCGCCCGCGCCGGGCCGGTTCTCCACCACCATGGGCTGGCCGAGCTGCGCCTGCACATGCGGCGCCATGGCGCGGGCCAGGATGTCCGGGCTGCCGCCGGGGGCGAAGGGGTTGATGAGGCGCACGGGCTGACTCGGCGCCCATTCGGCCCGTGCGGGGGCCGCGACGAGCAGGGCAGGGGCGGCCAGCAGGGCGCGGCGCGGGGCGAGGGGCATGGATGAACTCCCGATGAAGCTCCGGGCACTTGTGGGTGCGGCGCGCCCGGTGCAAGCGCCCGAGTCGCCTGCTATAGCGGCGTCATGCCCCGTGTGGCGGCCGCCCGGCCGCGCCCCGAGGCCCGTGCCGCCGCCCCCCGGACCACCCGGCACCCCCCGAGCGGGCCAGAGCCCCGCGCCAAGCGCCCCGCCCGCCGCGGCCTCGGCGGGCGGCTTCTTCGGCTGTGCGTCATCCTGCTGATCTGGGGCGCGATCGCCTGCGCCGCGCTGCTGGTCTTCTTCGCCTGGGACATGCCGCGCGCCGACCGCGTGCTGGAGCAGCAGCGCCGCCCCTCGGTGACGCTGCAGACCAGCGAGGGCGGCCTGCTTGCCACCCAGGGCGACCTGTTCGGCGAGGTGCTGCGCCTCTCCGACATGCCCGCGCATCTGCCCGCGGCGCTGCTCGCCATCGAGGACCGGCGCTTCCACGCGCATTTCGGCCTGGACCTCGTGGGGCTCGCCCGCGCCATCCACGCCAACTGGACCGCGGGCGAGGTGGTGCAGGGCGGCTCCACCCTTACCCAGCAGCTCGCCAAGAACCTCTACCTCTCGGGCGAGCGCAGCCTGCGCCGCAAGGTGCAGGAGGCGCTGCTGGCGATCTGGCTCGAGCGCCGCTTCACCAAGGACGAGCTGCTCGAGATCTACCTCAACCGCGTCTATCTCGGCGCCGGCGTCTTCGGGGTGGACGCGGCGGCGCGCGTCTATTTCGGCGTCAGTGCGCGCCGACTGACCCTCTGGCAGGCGGCGGTGCTGGCCGGGCTGCCGCAGGCGCCCTCGCGCCTCAACCCGCGCGCCAACCCCGAAGGCGCGGCGGCGCGCGCGCGCGAGGTGCTGGCGGCGATGCGCGCCACCGGCGCCATCACCGAGGCCCAGCAGGAGCAGGCGCTGCGCGAGCTCGCCATCCCGCCGCGCCCCTCGCGCAATGGCGGCTGGTTCGCCGACTGGGTGTTCGAGGAGATCCCGCGCGCCTTCCCGGGCAGCCAGGACCTGGTGGTGCGCACCACCCTCGATCCGCGCTGGCAGGCGGCGGTGGAGTCGCGGCTCGCAGCCCTGCTCGACGGGCCGGGGCGGGAGGCGCGCGTCTCCCAGGGCGCGGTGGTGGTGCTGGATGCGGCCACGGGGGCGGTGCGGGCCATGGCGGGGGGGCGGGATTTCCGGCGCTCGCCCTTCAACCGCGCCACCGATGCGCGGCGCCAGCCCGGCTCCACCTTCAAGGCCTTCACCTATCTCGCCCTCTTGGAGCGGGGCGCAAGCCCGGCGGACCCGATCAGCGACGGCCCGCTCTCCCTCGGGCGATGGTCGCCCTCCAACGGGCAGTGGCGCAGCCGCGGGACCATCTCGCTCGAGGAGGCCTTCGCCCATTCGGTGAACACCGCGGCGGTGCGGGCCATGCAGCAGGCGGGCGGGCCGCGGGCGGTGGCGGATGTGGCCATGCGCCTCGGCGTGCGCGGGCGCTTCCCGCGCGACGCCTCCCTCGCGCTGGGCACCGGCGAGGTGACGCTGCTCGAGATGACGGCCGCCTACGCCGCCATGGCCAATGGCGGGCGGCGCGTCACCCCCTTCGGCATGGCGCGGGTGGAGGCAGAGGGACGCAGCCTGCCCGTGCCGCGCAGCGAGCCGGCGCAGGTGATCCCCGCCGCCGCCGCCGAGGGCATGCGGCAGATGATGCAGGCCGTGACTCGCTACGGCACCGGGCGGCAGGCCACGCTGCCCGGGATCGCGACGGGCGGCAAGACCGGCACCACCCAGGAGCACCGCGATGCCTGGTTCATCGGCTTCGCCGCCCTGCCCTCGGGGCTGGTGGCCATCGGCGTCTGGCTCGGCAATGACGACAACACGGGGATGGAGGATGTCCGCGGCGGCACGCTGCCCGCCCGGTTGTTCCGGGAGATCCTGGAGAGCGTGCGCGAGGCGCAGCGCGCGCCAGCGCAGGCGCCCTGACGCGCGCGCAAGAAAGAACCCGCCGCCGGGACCGGCGACGGGTTCCTGAACCGAGCCTGCTCTGGCGACGGCGTCAGTGCGCCGCGATCTCGCCCGCGCCCCACCAGTAGATGGAGACGAAGAGGAACAGCCACACCACGTCCACGAAATGCCAGTACCAGGCCGCCGCCTCGAAGCCGAAATGCTTCTCCGGCGTGAAGTGCCCGGCGATGGCGCGGAACAGGCACACGGTGAGGAAGATCGTGCCCACGATCACATGGAAGCCGTGGAAGCCGGTGGCGAGGAAGAAGGTCGAGGGATAGACGCCGCCGGTGAAGGGGAAGGGAGCGGTCATGTACTCCCAGGCCTGCAGCCCGGTGAAGGCGAGGCCGAGCAGCACGGTGAGCGCAAGCCCCGTAATCAGCGCCTTGCGGTCGCCGTGGAGCAGGCCATGGTGCGCCCAGGTCACCGTGCAGCCCGACAGCAGCAGGATCATCGTGTTGAGGAAGGGCAGATGCCAGGGGTCGAAGGTCTTGATCCCCGCGGGCGGCCAAATGGCCTGCTGCGCCCCCGAGACATGCTCGGGGTAGAGGGCGAAGTGGAAATAGGCCCAGAAGAAGGCGACGAAGAACATCACCTCCGAGGCGATGAACAGGATCATCCCGTAGCGCAGGCCGAGCCGGACCACCGGGCTGTGCAGGCCGGGGGTGCGGCTCTCCTTCAGCACGTCGCGCCACCAGCCGAACATGCAGACGAGCACGGCGGCCACGCCCGCGTAGAGGGGCCAATGCATGCCGTAATGGGCGTTGAGGATGATGCCGGTGACGAGGAGGCCCCCCGCGAAGGCCGAGAGCAGCGGCCAGGGCGAGGGATCCACCAGGTGGTAGGGGTGCTTGTAGGGGCTGGCGCCTTCCTGGGTGCTTGCCATCGCTCAATCCTGGTCGGTTCGGCGGGTGGGGCCCCGCGTGGGTTGTGCCGCCTCCATCAGGGAAAGGCGGCCGGAGATCAAGGCGTCCGCGTCAGCGCACACGGCCGTTGCCCACATGCGGCCCGGCATTGGCGAGCGCGCCGGCGCGCTCGGCGTCGTTCAGGCTGCGGAAGAAGGTGTAGCTGACGGTGATGGTGCGGATGTCGCGCGTCGCGGGGTCGGTGGCGATGCGCGGATCCACCCAGAAGGCGAGCGGCATGTCCACGGCCTGGCCCGGCTCCAGCGTCTGCTCCTCGAAGCAGAAGCAGGCGGTCTTGTGGAAGTAGCGGCCGACCACCTCGGGTGTGACGTTGTAGGTGGAGACGCCGGTGACGGCGGCGGGCGCCAGGTTGCGCGCGGTGTAGAAGGCAAGCCCCTCCTCGCCCAGCCGCAGCGTCATGGCGGTCTGCTGGGGGGCGAAGCGCCAGGGCAGGTTGGGCTGGGTGTTGGCGTTGAAGCGCACGGTGATGCTTCGCTCCCCCGCCGCCCCGGGGGCCGCCTGGCCGATCATCGGCGTGCCGCCGAAGCCGGTGACGCGGCAGAACAGATCGTAGAGGGGCACCGCGGCGAAGGAGACGCCGACCATGAAGGCGGCGAAGCCGAAGGCGCCGAAGGCCATGCGCCGGTTGCGCCGGGCGAGCGTGGCCGGGTCGGGGCGGGCCATGCTCATCCCCGCAGCAGCCGCGCAACAGAGATGAAGTAGAACAGCACCACCAGCCCCGCCAGCACGGCGAGGATGGCCCAGTTGCGGGCGCGGCGGCGGCGCTCGAACAGGGCGCGCTCCTCGGCCGTCATCGGCATGTCCACGGGGGGGCGGTCGAGCGGGGCGGTCATCCGAGCCACAGCCGGTCCGCCACCAGCGCCCCGAAGAGCAGGAAGAGATAGGAGATGCTGAACTTGAAGCAGCGGCGCGCCGCCTGGTCATTCTCGAGCGAGACGCCGGCCGAATCCTGCCGCTCGCGCCACAGGGCATGCGCATGGCGCAGGAAGTTCGCCCCCAGCAGCAGGGCCGCCGCGCCATAGAGCCAGCCGGAGAAGCCGATCAGCAGGGGCGCGAGCGTCAGCGGCACCAGCAGCCACGTGTAGATCACCACCTGGCGGCGCGTCTCGCGCGCCCCGGCCACCACCGGCAGCATGGGCACGCCCGCGCGCTGGTAGTCGCCGTGCGCGAAGAGCGAGAGCGCCCAGAAATGCGGCGGGGTCCAGAGGAAGATGATGGCGAAGAGCAGCAGCGGCAGCACGTCCATGCTGCCCGTCACGGCCACCCAGCCGATCAGCGGCGGGAAGGCGCCGGCCGCGCCGCCGATGACGATGTTTTGCGGCGTGCGCCGCTTCAGCCACATGGTGTAGATCACGACATAGAACAGGATGGAGGCCGCCAGCACGCCGGCGGCGAGCCAGTTGGTGGCCAGCCCCATCAGCGCCACGGACCCCATGCCCAGCAGCACGCCATAGGCCAGCGCGCCCTCGGCGCTGATGCGCCCCGCGGGGATGGGGCGCTTCTGGGTGCGGCGCATCACCGCATCGATGTCGCGGTCATACCACATGTTGATCGCGCCAGCCGCACCGGCGGCGACGGCGATGCACAGGATGGCGGTGAGCGCCAGCACCGGATGCAGCGCGCCGGGCGCCACCAGCAGCCCCGCCACCCCGGTGTACACGACGAGAGTCAGCACCCGCGGCTTGAGAAGCGTGATCCAGTCCCGCACCTCCGAGCCGCCGGACATGCCGAGGGGGGAGATGCCCCTCGCGGTGCTGCCGATCGTCGCGTCGCTCATCCCGGCCCGTCCCTGCCGCGCGCCTCAGCGGATGCGCGGCAGTTCGTCGAAGGTGTGGAAGGGCGGCGGGCTGGAGACCTGCCATTCCAGCGTCGTCGCGCCCTCGCCCCAGTAGTTGGGGGCGGCCTGCTCGCCGCGGCGGAGCGTCACCCACATCACGTAGAAGAAGAAGAGGAAGCTGACGATCGAGATGTAGGAGCCGAGCGAGGAGATCAGGTTCCAGCCCCACATCGCGTCCGGATAGTCCGGGTAGCGGCGCGGCATGCCCTGGTTGCCCAGGAAGTGCATCGGGAAGAAGGTCAGGTTCACGCCGACGAAGGTCAGCCAGAAGTGGATCTTGCCCAGCTTCTCCGGATACTGCCGGCCACTCATCTTGCCGATCCAGTAGTAGATGCCGGCGTAGATCCCGAACACTGCGCCGAGGCTCAGCACGTAGTGGAAGTGCGCCACCACGTAGTAGGTGTTGTGCAGGATCTGCGTGATGCCTGCATTGGCCAGCACCACGCCCGTCACCCCGCCGACCGTGAAGAGGAAGATGAAGCCCACGGCGAAGAGCATGGGCGTGTCCATCTTCAGCGACCCGCCCCACATGGTGGCGATCCAGGAGAAGATCTTCACGCCCGTCGGCACCGCGATGATCATGGTCGCGGCCATGAAGTAGGCGCGCGTGTCCACATCGATGCCCGAGGTGTACATGTGGTGCGCCCACACCACGAAGCCCACCACGCCGATCGCCACCATGGCGTAGGCCATGCCCAGGTAGCCGAACACCGGCTTCTTCGAGAAGGTGGAGATGACGTGGCTGATCACGCCGAAGGCCGGCAGGATCATGATGTAGACTTCGGGGTGGCCGAAGAACCAGAACAGGTGCTGGAAGAGCACCGGGTCACCACCGCCGGCGGGATCGAAGAAGGCCGTGCCGAAGTTGCGGTCCGTGATCAGCATGGTGATGGCGCCGCCCAGCACCGGCACCGCGAGGAGCAGCAGGAAGGCGGTGACCAGGATGGACCACACGAAGAGAGGCATCTTGTGCAGCGTCATCCCCGGAGCGCGCATGTTGAAGATGGTGGTGATGAAGTTCGCCGCGCCCAGGATGGAGCTCGCCCCCGCGAGGTGGAGGGAGAACAGCGCCATATCCATCGCCGGGGAGGGATGGAAGGCGTTGTCCGACAGGGGCGGATAGATCGTCCAGCCCGCGCCCGGCCCCTCGCCGACGAAGAGGCTGCCGGCGAGGAGCAGGAAGGCCGGCACCATCAGCCAGAAGCTGATGTTGTTGAGGCGCGGGAAGGCCATGTCCGGGGCGCCGATCATGATCGGCACGAACCAGTTGCCGAAGCCGCCGATCAGCGCGGGCATGATCACGAAGAACACCATGATCAGCCCGTGCGCGGAGACGTAGGCGTTCCACACCTGCCCGTCGGCGAAGATCTGCATCCCCGGCTGCTGCAGCTCCAGGCGCATCAGGAAGGAGATCCCGATGCCGATGATCGCCGCGAACAGGGAGAAGAGGATGTAGAGGGTGCCGATGTCCTTGTGGTTGGTGCTGAAGAACCACCGCGCCACGAAGCCCGGCTTGTGGTCGTGGTGGTCGTGGTGCGCTTCCGCGGCGTGGGCCATGTTCGCTTCGCCTCTCCTGATGTCAGCCGCGCGCGGTCACTCGCGGGCCGCGGCGATACGGATGGTGTCGGCCGCGCCCTCGGCAAGGGCGGGCGCCTCGTTGCCCGGAATGGTGTGGGCGAAGCGCGTGCGGGCGCTCGCCACCCAGGCCTCGAACTCCTGGCGCGGCACGGCACGGATCTGGATGGGCATGAACCAGTGATTCACGCCGCAGATCTGGTTGCACTGCCCGTAATAAGTGCCGGGCCGGTCGGCGCGCATCCAGGTCTCGAGGGTGCGGCCGGGAATCGTGTACTTCTGCACCCCGAGCGAGGGCACGAAGAAGCTGTGGATCACGTCCACGCCCTGGGTCAGCACCCGGATGGTCGCGCCGACGGGGATCACGAGCGGCTCGTCCACCTCGAGGTTGCGGAGCTGGCCGGGGCGGAGATCCTCGTCATAGACGGGGCGGCTGTCGAAGGCGAAGTTGCCGTGATCGGGCAGCCGGTAGTTCCAATACCATTGATGGCCGGTGACGGTGACGGTGAACTCCGCGTCGCGGGCGCGATCCTGGTAGTAGATCAGGCGGAAGGAGGGCACGGCGATCACGATCAGGATCAGCACCGGCACCACCGTCCAGACGATCTCGAGCGGCGTGTTGTGGCTGGTCTGGGAGGCGACCGGGTTGCGCGCGGCGTTGTAGCGCCAGAGCACCCAGGCGAGCAGCACGCCGACGAAGATCGTGATGCCCACGATGATCCAGAACACCAGCGTGTTGAACTCGCTGATCGCGTCCTTGATCGGCCCGCCGGAGGCCTGCAGCCCCATGCCCCAGGGCACGGGCGCGCCGACCGTCGGCTCGCCGGCGGGCTGGGCGAAGGCACCCGTCGCCGCCAACACGAGGGGAAGAGCGGCGAGAGCCGCCGCCCGCGAGAAATCCGAGATACGCCCGATCACGCTCCGCACCCTGCCTGCCCCCAACATCGAAGGCGCCGGCTGCCATGGCCGACACCCGGCGGCACCGCCGCCGCCTGTTGCACCCGCCGGGCCGGCCGGCGCGCGCCGGCAGCCCACCCGCAAGGCGCGCGGACCATAGTGGGGCGCGCATAAAGCGGCAAGCCTCGTGCCGCGCTCAGCCTTGCTCGATCTCCGCCTCGCCGCCCTCGGCGACGTGGTCGGCCATGTCGGTCAGCATCGAGCGGATGTGCGGATCGCCCACCACGTAGAACACCTGGCGGCCGCGACGGTCGGCCTGCAGCAGGCGCGCCGCGCGCAGCAGCCGCAGATGGTGGGAGACGAGGCTTGCGGAAATCTCCAGCCGTTCCGCCATGGCGCCCACGCTGGCCGGCTCGTCGAGGCAGGCGAGGATGATCTTGAGCCGCGTGGGGTCGCTCATCAGGCGGAACATCTCCGCGAGCTCCACCACCTCGTCCTCGTTGATGCGCACGCCGCCGCTCATGCCCGCCACCCGCCGCGAGCCCACAGCCTTGACCTTCCCGCGCCGGGACGCAATCTCCATCGCTAAGTCGCTGATTTGAAACGGATATGTGAAGAGATGAACACCTGTCGAGACGTTGCGCGGCGCGGTCTGCTCGCGCTCGGCCCGGCGCTGCCCGCGCTTCTCGCGCCGCGCCTCGGCCGCGCCCAGCCGGCCCGGCCCACCGCCCTGGCGACGACGGGCATGGTGGCCGACCTGGTGCGCGGCGTGGCGGGCGAGGCCTTCCAGGTGCAGGCGCTGATCGGCGAGGGGGTGGACCCGCACCTGTTCCGCCCCACCCGGCAGGACGTGGCGCGGCTGCTGCGCGCCGATGCCCTGTTCTTCAACGGCCACCGCCTGGAAGGGCGGATGACCGATGTGCTGGAGCGCGCGCGCGGCCAGGGCCGGCCGGTGCTCGCGGTCGCCGAGACCCTCCCGCGCGCGCGGCTGCGCCCCAACGAGGACTACCCCGATGCCGCCGACCCGCATGTGTGGATGGACCCGAGCCTCTGGGCCGACTGCGCGCCCGCCGTCGCCGCCACCCTCGCGCAGGTCCGCACCGGCGACTACGCGCGCGGGGTGGAGGAGACGCGCCGCCGCTACGCCCGGCTCGACGCCTATGCGCGCGAGGTGCTGGCGCCCATCCCCCGCGAGTCGCGCGTGCTGCTCACGGCGCATGACGCCTTCGGCTATTTCGGTGCGCGCTACGGGCTGGAGGTGCAGAGCATCCAGGGCCTCTCCACCGAGGCGGAGGCGAGCCTCGCGCGCATCGAATCCCTGGTGCGGCTGATCGTGGAGCGGCGCATCCCGGCCGTCTTCGCCGAATCCTCGGTGCCCGACCGCGCCATCCGCGCGCTGATCGAGGGCGCCGGGGCGCGCGGGCAGCGCCTCGCCATGGGGGGCGTGCTCTTCTCCGATTCGATGGGGCGGCCCGGCACCTACACCGGCACCTATGAGGGGATGATGGACCACAACATCACCACCATCGCCCGCGCGCTGGGCGGCAGCCCGCCGCCGCGCGGGCTGAACGGGCGCCTGTGAGCATGCCCGACGGCGCCCCGCTGCGCACCGCCGCCGCCGCCGCCCCGCTCGCGGTCGAGGGGCTCACGGTGCGCTACGATGGCCGGCCCGCGCTCAGCGGCGTCACCTGGCGCGCCGCGCCGGGGCTGACGGCGATCCTCGGCCCCAATGGCGCGGGCAAGTCCACCCTGCTCAAGGCCGCGCTCGGCCTCGTGCCGGCCGAGGGGGAGGCGCGCTTCTTCGGCCAGCCCCTGGAGGCGGTGCGCGCGCGCGTCGCCTATCTGCCGCAGCGCGCCAGCGTGGACTGGAGCTTTCCCGCCTCGGCGCTCGACGTGGTGGCGATGGCGCGGCTGCCGCGCGCGCGCTGGTTCGGCGCCCTGCCGCGGCGCGAGCGCGAGGCGGCGCGCGCCGCGCTCGCCGCCGTCGGCCTCGCCGATCTCGCGGAGCGCCAGATCGGCCGGCTCTCGGGCGGGCAGCAGCAGCGCGTCTTCCTCGCCCGCGCCCTGGCGCAGGAGGCGGAACTGTTCCTCATGGACGAGCCGCTGGCCGCGGTGGACGCGGTGACGGAGGAAACCATCCTCGCCGTGCTGCACGGCCTCGTCCGAGAGGGGAAATCGGTGCTGATGGTGCACCATGACCTCTCGCTGGTGCAGGCGCATTTCGACCATGTGCTGATCCTGGCCGGGCGCCTCGTCGCCGCCGGGCCGGTGGCCGAGGCCTTCACCGACTCCGCCATCGCCGCCGCCTTCGGCGGGTTGCCCGGCCGGGGGCGCGGGGCGTGATCGGGCACAACACCCTGGTGGTGCTGCTGGGCTGCGCCGCGCTCGGCCTCGCCGCCGGGGTGGTGGGCAGCTTCGCGCTGCTGCGCGGCCGCGCGCTGCTGGCGGACGCGATCGGCCATGCGGCGCTGCCCGGCGTGGTGGCGGCCTCGCTGCTCGTCGCGGCGCTGGGGGGCGAGGCGCGGGCGCTGGGGCCGCTGCTGCTGGGGGCGGCCGTGACCGGCTGGCTCGGGCTGCTGGCGCTGCGCCGCCTCACCGCCTCGGGGCGGATCCCGCCCGATGCGGGCATCGCGGTGGTGCTCTCGGCCTTCTACGCCCTGGGCACGGTGGGGCTGTCGGTGGCGCAGACGCTGCCCGGCGCGGCGCAGGCCGGCCTCACCCACTTCATCCTGGGCCAGGCCGCGACGATGACCGAGGCGGATGCGCTGCTGGCCGGCGCGCTGGCGCTGGGCTGCGCGGGCGTGGTGGCGCTGCTCTTCCAGCCGCTGCGCGCGCTGTGCTTCGACGAGGGCTTCGCGCGCGCCCAGGGCCTGCCGGTGCGCGCGCTCGACCTCGCGCTGCTCGGGCTGATGCTCGCGGTCTGCGTGGCGGGGCTGCCCGCGGTGGGGCTGATCCTCGTGGTGGCGCTGCTGGTGGTGCCCGCGGCGGCGGCGCGGCTGCTGGCGGCGCGGCTGCCGGCCATGCTGGCGCTGGCGGGGCTGTTCGGCGCGCTGGCGGGGGCGGCGGGGGCGCTGGCCTCCACGCGCCTGCCCGATCTGCCCACCGGGGCGGCGGTGGTGCTGGCCGGGCTTGCGATCTTCGGCGCGGCCGCGCTGGCGGGGCGCAGGCGGGGGCGGGGCGCATGAGCGAGTTCCTGCAGCTCGACC
This sequence comes from Roseococcus sp., assembly GCA_026414745.1. Classification (GTDB taxonomy): domain Bacteria; phylum Pseudomonadota; class Alphaproteobacteria; order Acetobacterales; family Acetobacteraceae; genus Roseococcus. The sequence continues at coordinate 26,163 of JAOAIK010000022.1, read as the reverse complement.
TGCCGCCGCTGCTCGCCGCCATGCTGGCCGGCGGCACCTGCGGGCTGCTGGGCAGCTTCCTGGTGCTGCGGCGCGAGAGCCTGCTGGGCGATGCGCTCTCCCACGCCGTGCTGCCGGGCATCGTGCTCGGCTTCGCGCTGACCGGGCTGCGCAGCGCCTGGCCCATGCTGGCGGGCGCGCTGGTGGCGGCGCTGTTGGCCACCGCCGCCATCGCCTGGGTGCGGCGGGCGGCGCGGCTCGATCCCGGCGCGGCCACGGGCCTCGTCTTCACCGGCTTCTTCGCCGCGGGCCTTGTGCTGCTCGAGGTGACGGGCGCGCGCAACGCCGATCTCGACGTGGACTGCGTGCTCTTCGGCCAGCTCGAGACGCTGGTGTGGCTGGAGGCGCGGGGGCCGGCTGCGCTGCTCGACCCCGCGGCGCTGGCGGGGCTGCCGCGGCAGCTCGGGCTGCTGGCGGGGGTGGCGCTGGCCGCGCTGCTCTTCGTGCTCGGCTTCTGGCGCACGCTGCGGCTCATCGCCTTCGACCCGGAGTTCGCCCGCAGCCTGGGCCTGCGCGTGGGCGGCTGGGAGCTGGCGCTGAACCTCATGATCGCCGCCGCCGCCGTGGCCGCCTTCGAGAGCGTCGGCAGCATCCTCACCGTCGCGCTGCTGGTCTGCCCCGCCGTGGCCATGCGCCTGCTGACCGACCGCTACGGCGCGCAGATCTGGGGGGGCGCCGCGCTGGGCGCGGGGCTGGGCGCGGCGGGGGTGCTGCTGGCCGGCCCCCTGCCGGCGGCGCTGGGCGCAGGCGTCGCGCTCAACGCGGCGGGGCTGATCGGCACGCTGGGCGGGCTTGCGGTGGCCGCCGCGCTGCTGCTGCGCCGGGCCTGATCAGGCCCGCGGCCGCCGCCAGATGCGCCAGAGCTGCCAGAGGAACAGGAGCCCCGCCGTCGCCACCAGCAGCTTGCCCACCGGGTCAACATAGCCCTCGATGTGGCGGAACCCCTCCTCCAGGACGAAGCCGAGCACGGCGAGCCCCCCCACCCAGAGCAGGCTGCCCAGCGTCGTCCAGACGTAGAACACCTTGCGCGGCATCTCGATCAGCCCGGCGGGCACTGAGATCACGGTGCGGATGCCCGGCATCATGCGCCCCAGGAACACCGCGAGCGGCCCCCAGCGGCGCAGCGTGGCCTCGGCCTTGTCGAGATCCTCGTCCAGCACGCCGATCCAGCGGCCATAGCGCGCGCAGAGCCGCTTCGTGCGCTCGGCGCCGAAGGCGCGCGCCGCCTCGAACCACACCGCATTGCCCGCCAGCGTGCCCGCCACCCCGGCCAGGACCACCCCGGGCAGCGACAGCTCGCCCCGCGCCGCCGCGAAGCCCGCGAGCGGCATGATGACCTCCGAGGGGATGGGCGGAAACAGGTTCTCGAGGAACATCAGGGCGAAGACGCCGGCATGGCCCGCCGCCGCCACCCAGCTCGTGATCATGTCCATCATGGCGTGTCGCTCCGGAAGAGCGACAGGGTCACATGCCGCCCGCGCGAGACGTTGAAGCCCGACACCTGGCCGAGCGGGACGAGGAGAAGGCCGCGCGCCGCCGCCGCCTGGCGGAAGCCGGCCTCATGGCGGTTGCCGACCGCGACGACGCGGCCGGGCGCCTCGGCCAGGAAGCCCGCCGCCGCCTCGCCCGTCGCGAGCAGCCGCAGCGTGCCGCCGATGGCGAAAAGGGTGGAGGGCTCGGCATGGCCGAGGATGCCGAAGCGCGCGGGATCGAGCCCGGGCGCGGCGCGCTCCAGCTCCGCCGCCAGGCGCGGGCCGATCCAGAGCGCCTCGATGCGCGGGAAGGTGAGTTGCGTCACGCTGGCATAGAGCGGCGCGGCGCAGAGCAGCGCCAGCACCGCCGCCCGCGCCCAGGCCCCCGCGCGCAGGGCGCGGAAGGAGAGCCAGACCAGCGCCCCGGCCGCCGGGATGGCGAGCAGCGTGCCCGCCGTCCAATCCCGCGCCACGAACCAGGGCGCGGCAAAGGCCAGCACCACGATCCCGACCGCAACCCCGCCGAGGAGGAGGCGCGCGAGCACGCGCAGCCAGCGCCCCGGCTCCAGGCGCAGCGGATCCATCGCCCAGCGCGCGGCGAGCAGCATCAGCGCCGGGAAGGTGGGCAGGCTGTAGTGCGGCAGCTTCGTCGCCACCGCCTCGAAGACCAGCCAGGTCGGCACGATCCAGGCCAGCAGGAAGCGCACCACCGGCTCCGACCGCTCGCGCCAGCTCTGGCGCAGCGCGAAAAGCACCAGGAAGGCCGCGGGAAAGGCGGCGATGCCGAAGGTGGCGACGTAGTAGCCCGGCGGACCCCAGTGCTTCTCGTCGCCCTGGCCCACCTTGCCCAGCATGTCCTCGCCGATGGCCTGGGCGAAGAAGCGCCCCTCGGTGGCGAGGCCGATCGCCAGCATCCAGGGCAGCACGATCAGCAGCATGAGCGGCAGGCCCCAGGCGGGGCGCAGCGCCGGCAGCCAGGGCGCGGCGAACCAGCCCTTTGCGCCGCGCGGCCGGTCCATCAGCGCGAGGCTGAGCCCGGCGAGCAGGGCCACCATGGGCGCGATGGGCCCCTTCAGCAGCACGCCGAGGCCCAGCACCGCCCAGAACGCCGCCGCGTGCCGCGCCGTGAAGGCCTCGGGCCGCAGATAGGCGCGCGCGAACAGCCCCATGGCGGCGGTGATGCTGGCCAGAAGGGCGGCGTCGGTCTTGGCGATGTGCGCCTCCACCATCAGCACCATGCTGCCGGCCAGCATCGCCCCCGCCAGCAGCGCCGCCCGCCGCCCCACCAGCAGCCGCCCGAACTCGAAGGTGGCGAGCACCGCGAGCAGCGCGCCGAGCAGCGAGGGCAGCCGGTAGGGCCAGATGTCGCGCCGCGTGCCGAGGCCCGTGGCCTCCGCCGCATGCACCGCCGCTGCCTGGGCCCAGTGGATGCCCACGGGCTTCTTGTTGCGCTCCTCGGCGCCCACCCGGATGCGGATGTAGTCGCCGCTCTCCACCATCTGGCGGGTGGCCTGGGCGAAGCGGCTCTCGTCGCGGTCGGTGGGCGGGATGGCGAAAAGCCCGGGCAGGAAGAACAGCAGACAGAACAGGAGGAGCGCGAGGCGCGGGCGGCGTTCCGCGTGCGCCGCGGCGGCGCCGAGCCATCGGTCGAGGCGGGAGGGGGACATGGGCGGGCGGCGTCTAGCACGGGCCGGGGGGCGCGGCCATAAACCCCGCCATGTCGGTTCCGTCACCCGCCCGCCGCGCCGCCGCGCATCTGCTCGAGACCGTGCTGGAGCGCCACCGCGGGCTGGAGGAGGGGCTCGATTCCCTGCCCGCGATGGACGCGCGCGACCGGGCGGCGGGCCACCGCATCGCCGCGACCGTGCTGCGCCGGCTGGGCTCGCTGGATGCGGTGCTGGAACCCTTCCTGCACCGCGCCCCGCCCGCGCCCGCCTTGCGCGCCCTGCGCATCGGCGCGGCGGAACTCCTGCTGCTCGGCACCCCGGCGCATGCCGCCGTGGCCTCGGCCGTCCCGCTCGCGCCGCGGCCGCTGGCGGGGCTGGTGAACGCCGTGCTGCGGCGGCTGGCGGCGCAGGGCCCCGCGGCGCTGGAGGGGCTGGACGCCGAGCGGCTGGACACGCCCGCCTGGCTCTGGGCCGCCTGGCATGCGGCGCATGGCGAGGCGGTGCGCGCCATCGCCGCGGCGCACCGGGCGGAAGCGCCGCTCGACCTCAGCCTGGCGCCCGGCGCGGCGCCGCCCGAGGGGGCGCTGCTGCTGCCCACCGGCACGGCGCGGCTGCCGCCGGGAACGCGCATCACCGAACTGCCCGGCTTCGCCGAGGGCCGCTTCTGGGCGCAGGACGCCGCGGCCGCCCTGCCCGCGCGGCTGCTTCATGTGAAGCACGGCGAGGCGGTGGCCGATCTCTGCGCCGCGCCGGGCGGCAAGACCGCACAGCTCTGCGCCGCCGGGGCGCGGGTGGTGGCCGTGGAGCGCGAGGCCGCGCGCCTGCCCCGGCTGCGCGAGAACATGGCGCGGCTGGGCTTCGCGCCGGAGATCGTGCATGCCGACGCGGCGCGCTGGCAGCCGCCCGCGCCGCTGGACGCCGTGCTGCTCGACGCGCCCTGCACCGCCACCGGCACGCTGCGCCGCCACCCCGATGTGGCGCACCTCAAGCGCCCCAAGGACGTGGCGAAACACGCCGCCGAGCAGCGCCGCCTGCTGGAGGCGGCGGCGCGGATGCTGCGCCCGGGCGGGCGGATGGTCTTCGCCACGTGTTCGCTGCAGGCGGAGGAGGGCGAGGCGCATCTCGCCCATCTCCCCGAGGGGATGCGCCTTGATCCCCTCCGGCGCGAGGAGCTGCCGGGGCTGGAGGCGGCCATCACACGCGAGGGCGCGTTGCGCACGCGGCCCGACCTCTGGGCCGAGCGGGGCGGGATGGACGGGTTCTTCGCGATGCGGCTGGTCAGGGCGTAGCGGCCTGAGCCGGGAAGGGAGGCCGCTGCGTCGGCGACACGGATGTCGCTCGGTCTCGCCGGCGCAGGGTGCGGCGAGGCAGGCTCGCGGATGCGGGCGGCCACGGGTCCGCATCTCGCGAGAGAAATGGCCGCCGGGCAGGCGCCCGGCGGCCGGCAGGTTACTCCTTCACCGCCTCGCGCGCGTCGGCCAGCCGCACGCCGCCCTTCGGGATGCGGATGGACTCCACGAAGTCCTGCATCGCCTGGGAGGGCGCCTTGGTGAACTGCGACACGACGTAGATGGTGAGGAAGGCGAGCGGCACGCCGAAGATGCCGCCGGAGATGTTGTTGATGCCCCACAGGCGCGCCACGATGCGGCCGCGCAGCACCACATGGTCGGTGTTCATGCCCCAGCCGGAGAGCGCCTTGCCGAACCAGGCGAAGGTGCCGTCCTGGATGGCGGAGGCGTTGGCGACCAGCGCCGAGGCATAGGCCTTGAGCTCGGCCGAGGCCTGCGGGAGGTTCGCCGCCGCCCGGGCGGCGTTCAGGATGGCCTCCTTGGTGCCGAAGAGTTCGACGAAGTAGAGGCCGAAGAACTCCGACCAGATCAGATAGCCGAAGGTGACCACATACCCCACCACCATGCCGACGCAGGCGGCGGTGTTCGTCGTCTTCTTGTACCACACGCCCATCACCAGCGCGGCGAAGAGGCCGGCGGCGGCGATGGAGAAGGCCCAGGCCACAAGGAACAGGATGTCCGCGCCCATGTTGCCCGCGGTCCAGGCGGCGGCGATGGCCACCAGGATGAGCAGCGCGCGCGCGATGATCAGCCGCTGCTTCGTGGGCGCGTTGCGGTTGATCATCTTGTAGTAGATGTCGTGGCTGAGCGCGTTGGCCAGCGCGAGCAGCAGGCCGTCGGCGGTGGAGAGCGCGGCCGCGAGGCCGCCCGCGGCCACCATGCCCGCGATCACGTAGGGCATGCCGGCGATCTCGGGCGTGGCGAGCACCACCACGTCCGGATGGATGCGGAACTCGTTCCACTGCAGGATCCCGTCGCGGTTGGCGTCCACGATGTTGATCCAGGGCACGCCGTAGGGCGACATGATCTGCCAGTTCTTCACCCACTCCGGCAGCGAGGCGATCGGCTGGTTGATGAAGTTCTGGTAGATCTCCAGCTTGCCGAAGGCGGCATAGGCCGGCGCCGTGAAGTAGAGCAGGAAGATGAAGAACAGAGACCAGGCCACCGAGGCGCGGGCCTCGCGCACGGAGGGCGTGGTGAAGTAGCGCATGAGGATGTGCGGCAGCGCCGCCGTGCCCACCATGAGGCAGAACACGAGGGCGAAGAAGTTCACCGCGGCCGACATGGAAAACTGGCCGTTCGGGCCGATGAAGGGCGCGGTGTGGAAGCCCACCACGCCGGGCGGCGGCGTCTGCCCCGCGGCGCGGAAGGCGGCCTCCAGCCCCTCGATGCGCTCCAGCGCCACGCCGTACATGAGCTGCGGCAGCGGCACGCCCGTCACCTTCACCGACATGAGGATGGCCGGGATCAGGTAGGCGATGATCAGGATGATGTATTGCGCCACCTGCGTCCAGGTCACCGCGCGCATCCCGCCCAGCATCGAGCAGACGAGGATGCCCGCGAGGCCGAGGAACACCGCCACCGCGAAGGAGACGTCGAGGAAGCGCTGGGTGATGATGCCCACGCCCACGATCTGCGCCACGACATAGACGAAGCTCGCCGTGATCAGCACCACGACGCCGATCAGCCGCGCCAGGTTGCCGCCGTAGCGCGCCCCGAGGAAGTCGGGCACCGTGTACTGGCCGAACTTGCGCAGATAGGGCGCGAGCAGGACGGCCACGAGCATGTAGCCGCCCGTCCAGCCCAGGATGAAGGCGAGCCCGCCATAGCCCAAGGCGTAGAGCGAGCCGGCCATGCCGATGAAGGAGGCGGCCGACATCCAGTCGGACCCCGTGGCCATGCCGTTGTACACCGCCGGGACCTTGCGGCCGGCGACATAGTATTCCGCCACCTGCGCCGTGCGGCTGATGATGCCGATGTAGGCATAGACGCCGATGGTGAGGAACACGAACAGGTAGCCGATGATCCGGTCCGGCACGCCCAACTGCTCGAGGATGCCGAGGATCACCACGAAGGCGAGGAAGCCGCCGGTGTAGCCGGCGTAGATCTTGTTGAGGTTAGCGATGAAGGGGTCCTTGCCCCCGGTGGTGGCGGACATGGTCACTCGTCCTCCTGCACGCCGAATTCCTCGTCGATCTGGTTCTGCCGCTTGGCGAACCACCACAGGCCGAGGACGAAGACGATCAGGCTGCCCTGGGCGGCGAAGTAGAAGCCGAGCGGGAAGCCCGCGATGTGAATCGGGTTCAGCGAGGGCGCGAACACATGAACGCCGAAGCCGGCGATGAACCAGATCGCCAGCACCGTCCACATCAGGTTCGACGTCTTGCGCCAGTAGGCCCGGGCCGTCTCCGGGGCCACCACCGCCGCGGGGGGCGGCGCCGGCTCGTTGACTGGTTCAGCGAGGGGCATGCTGTGTTCTCCTCCCGGCGCGGCGATTTTTTGGACGTCCCGCGCCTCCAGTGCGCCGTGTAACCTTCGCGACACAGCTTGGCGCATTAACATTCGTCAAGAATCGATTTCGCGGCGCCGTGTTGCAGCGCGGCACAGGTCCCGCCCGAAGGGAGCAAGATCATGGGTTTGCTGGACTTCCTCCGCCCGCGCCGCAGCGCCGCACCGGCGACGCTCGCTGCCTTCCTGCATGCGCAGGCCGCCTTCGTCGCGCAGAAGACCGTGATCGACTACTGCCGGGTCAAGACCGGCCGGCGCGAGGGGCATTACTTCGGCGATGCGGATTTCCAGGCGGCGCTGCAGCACTGCCGCTGGCAGGTGTTCTTCGCCAGCGTCTCCGACCTGGCCGCCATGGTGGAGGCCCATCTGCGCCCCCATGCGACGGGGGGCGAGGCGGCGCTGGCCCGCAGCCTCGCCCGGCTGCACGCGGAGGCGCTGCTCGCCGAGCCCCCCCCGCCCGACGAGCTCGCGACCGCGCGGGAACGCGCCGAAGCCTGGCCCTGCCATGTCGCGGCGCTCCAGGCTGCCCCGCCGCTCCCGGCCAACCGCCTGCCGCTGCTCGCCGAGCCCGTTCTCTTCGCCACGCTGCCCATCCATGCCGATCAGCGGGTCGGCGAAGCCCCCGCCATCCGCGGCGCGCTGCGCTTCCATGTCGTCAGCTCCCAGCAGGAGCTGGAGCGGCGCTTCGATGCGCCGGCGCTGGCCGGCGCCCTGGTCGGATCCTCTCCCGCGTGAGCGGGAGGGGGCGGATTTCCCTTCCCGCCCCGGCTGTTATCCTGGCGCGCGCCTCCTGTCGCGAAGGAACACGTCCATGAAGCTGCTGCGTTACGGCCCCAAGGGCCGGGAAAAGCCGGGCCTGCTCGACCCCGCGGGCATCATCCGCGACCTCTCGGGCGTGGTCGCCGACATCAACGGCGAGACGCTCGCCCCCGGCGTGCTGGAGAAGCTCAAGGCGCTCGACCCGGCGAGCCTGCCGGCCGTGCCGGGCAACCCCCGCCTCGGTCCCTGCGTGACCGGCATGAAGAACCTCGTCTGCATCGGCCTCAACTACGCCGACCACGCGGCCGAGACCGGGGCCACCCCGCCGAGCGAGCCCATCGTCTTCCTCAAGTCTCTCGGCGCCCTCTCGGGCCCCACCGACGACATCGTCATCCCCAAGGGCAGCACGAAGACCGACTGGGAATGCGAACTCGTCGTCGTCATCGGCACCACCGCCCGCTATGTCAGCGAGGAGGCGGCGATGGACCATGTCGCCGGCTACTGCGTGGGCAACGACGTCTCGGAGCGGCACTGGCAGTCCGAGCGCGGCCCCACCTGGGACAAGGGCAAGGGCTTCGAGACATTCGGTCCCCTCGGCCCATGGCTGGTGACCAAGGACGAGGTGCCCGATCCGCAGAACCTGCGCATGTGGACCGACATCGATGGCCGACGCGAGCAGGACGGCAGCACCCAGACGATGATCTTCGGCGTGAGGACGCTGGTGAGCTACGTCAGCCAGTGCATCACCCTCTTCCCCGGCGACGTGATCTTCACCGGCACGCCGCCGGGGGTGGGGCTCGGCAAGAAGCCCACGCCCTGGTTCCTCAAGCCCGGCCAGGAGGTGCGCGTGGGCATCGAGGGGCTGGGCGAGCAGCGCTGCCGCACCGTCGCCTATGCCGGCTGAGGGCGAAGGGCCCGTCATCCTGGCGATGGATTTCGCCTCGCCCCCGCCCTGGGGCGAGGCGCGCGTGGCGGCGCTGCGCGCGCTGGCCGAATCCATCGCCGCCGAGACCCCGGGGTTGCTCTGGAAGATCTGGACGGAGGATGCCTCCGCCGGCCGCGCGGGCGGCCTCTACGCCTTCGCCACCCGCGCCGAGGCGGAGGCCTACCAGGCGATGCACGCCGCGCGGGTGGCGGCGCGCGGCGCCACCGACATCCGCGCCGCGATCTGGCAGGTGAACGGGCCGCTCTCGGCCCTCACCCGCGCGCCGCTCTGATGCGGCGGGTGCTCGTCACCGGCGCGGCCTCCGGCATCGGGGCGGCCTGCGCCCGGGCGCTCGCCGCCCCGGGCGTGCGGCTGATGCTGCACACGCGCCGCAACGCGGAGAAGCTGCAGGCGGTGGCGGCGGAGCTGCGCGCGCGGGGGGCGGAGGTGCACACCCATTTGTGCGACCTCGCCGCGCCCGAGGCGCCCGGCGCGCTGGTGGCCGCGGCGGCGGGGGCGCTGGGCGGGCTGGATGTGCTCGTCTCCAACGCCGGCTTCGCGGACCGCACGCCGGTGGCGGAACTGGCCGACGAGGGCTTCGCGCGCAGCCTGGACGCCATTCTCTGGGCCTTCCTGCGCCTCGCCCGGGCCGCACGGCCGCATCTGCTGGCCGGCGAGGCGCCGCGCCTCATCGCCATCTCCTCCTTCGTCGCCCATCTGTTCCGCCATGACGCCGCCACCTTCCCCGCGACCGCCGCCGCCAAGGCGGGGGTGGAGGCGCTGGTCCGGGCGCTCGCCATCGAATGGGCGCCCGACGTGACGGTGAACGCCATCGCCCCGGGTTACACGCAGAAGGATCCGGGCGCCCATGCCGCCATGACGCCCGCGCAATGGGAGGCGACGATCGCGCGCATCCCGCTGCGCCGCCTCGGCACGCCCTCGGACGTGGCGCAGGCGGTGGCGTGGCTCGCCTCGCCCGGGGCGGCCTATGTCACGGGCCAGGTGATCCACGTGAACGGAGGCATCGCCTGACTGTCAGATCCGCATGACAGACGGATCGTCACCTTTCCGACCTCTCAACTCGCCATTTCGCAGAGTTAAGGCGGCTCCCATGCTGCCGTTGGGCGAGGCGCGGCAGCATTGCCATGTCGTCCCACTGCCTGCGGGCAGGGGCGGACGGCATCCGGCGGCGGCTATTTCCCGGCAAGTCGTCGCCAGACTGGCCTTCGGGCCGCGGGTCGGTCGGTTCACGCCGACCGACCCGTTCCTTTTCCCGTCTCGAGCGCGAGCACGCGCAGCTCCAGCCGCCGCAGCCGCTCCAGCAGCTCGCCGCGCAGCACCTCGACGAGGTCGTTCACATGACCCAGCGACAGCGCGGGCGAGAGGACCGGCGCGGGCGGGATGGCGCCGGCCAGCGCCGCCTCGACGGCGGCGAGCCGCGCCGTGAACTCGGCCCGCAGCGCGGCCATCTCCTGCCGCGCGGCGGCCAGGGCCTCTGCCGGCGCCGCGTCCGTCCCGCCCGCCGGCCGGGCGGCGAGGCGCGCCATCTCCTCCCGCATCCAGCGGCTGCGCAGGCGGAGCTGCGCGGCGAGGGATTCGGCCTCGCTGCCGGGCGTGAGGTCGGGGTCGATGGGCAGGGCCCGGGCCCGCGCCTCCTCGGAATGGCGCAGCTCCTCGAACAGGCGCAGGCGCTGGGCGGGGCCCTGGGCCAGCAGCCCCATGTAGTTGGCGAAGCCGCCCTCATCCGGCCAGCGCCCGAGCACGGCGAGGTAGAGGTTGATCACCACATCCTCGTCCGCGCCCCAGAGCAGCAGGCCCGCGCGGATGGGCGGCGCCTCGCTCATGGCGCGGCCTCCGGCCAGGTCACGCCGAGGCGCGCATGCACGGCGGCCAGGCGCGCGGCGTGGCGGTCGGGGCTGAACAGGGCGGCGCGGGCGGGGCCCGCCGCCTCGAGGCGCGCCCGCAGCGCCGCATCCGAATCGAGGGCGATCAGCCCTTCCGCAATCGCCCGCGTGTCGGTGGGGTCCACCATCAGCGCGGCATCGCCCACCACCTCGGGCAGGCTGGAGACGTTGGAGGTCAGCACCGCGGTTCCTTCCAGCATGGCCTCCACGGCCGGCAGGCCGAAGCCCTCGTAGAGCGAGGGGAAGCAGAGGCTGCGCGCGTGGCGGATCAGCATCGCCACATCCTCGCGCGGGAGGTAGCCGAGATGGCGGATGCGCCCGTCGGCCGAGCGGGTGCCGCCCGCCTCGGTCAGCAGGCGCAGCTCCGGCGCGGCATTGGCGCTCTTGCCCCCGACCAGGACCAGCGGGCGAGGGATGCCCGTGCTCATGTAGGCGTCGAGGATGCGCGCGAGGTTCTTGCGCGGATCCACCGAGCCGAGGCAGAGGTGGTAGCCCTTGTCGTCCAGGCCATAGGCGGCGGCGACGCGCTCGCGCGACATGCGCGGGTCGAAACCGTGGTCGGGCGGGGGAACGGGCTGATAGGTGTTGGTGATCCGCTCCTCCGGGATGCCGAGCAGCGAGATCAGGTCGCGCCGCGAATGCTCGGAGACGGTGAGGATGTGCGCCGCCTCGCGCGCCACCGCCTCGGCGCAGGCCCGCCAGCCGGCCTTGTCGTCCAGCGCCACCCAGGGCATCCGCAGCGGGATCGCGTCGTGCAGGGTGTGGATGTTGGGGCAGCCCGCAAGCCGCAGCGGGTGCAGGTGCGTCCAGTGCATCAGCGCCGGCGGCGGCGCGCCGGCCACGCGCACCGGCATCAGCCGGCCGCGGCCGAGCAGCCGGCTCAGCCCGAAGCGGATCAGCGCCCGGCCATACATGTCGTTCGCGTTCCACAGCGCATGGCCGGGCGGGGCCTCCGCCGGCGAGAAGGTGGCGCGGGTGCCCCCGGCGGTGAGGCGCCGGTCCACGACGCCCCCTTCGCCCACCGGCACGGCGCGCTGCGGACCGAACTGGGCAAGCGCGCGCCGCCAGAAGGGCGGGGTGCGGGCGCGGCTGTCGAAGAAGGCGATCTCGCGTGCCATGGCGTCGGCTCGCCAGGGCAGGGGGCGGCCGTAGAGCAGTCCCGTCTCGAAGCCTGCCGCGCGCAGCGTGGCCGCGAGGTGGCGCGAGTAGGTCGCGATGCCGGTCCCGTTGACGATGGAAAGGCCGAAGCCGTCCATCCACACCCGCGCCGGCTGGTTACGCATGGGCGGAGCTTGCCTTCGCCGCAGGAAGGCGACAAGGCTGCCACCCGTTCGCCGCCCGAAGCCCCGGCCGGACCAGACCCCAGGACGCCCGACCGCCCATGACGCCCCAGCCCATCATCCCCGTGATCCTCTCCGGCGGCACCGGAACCCGGCTGTGGCCGCTCTCGCGCGGCGCCTTCCCCAAGCAGTTCTGGCCGCTCGTCTCCGCGCGCAGCATGATCCAGGAGACGGCGCTGCGCGCGGTGGGCGAGGGCTTCGCCCCGCCGCTCGTGGTCGCCAACGAGGCGCACCGCTTCCTGGTGGCCGAACAGCTCGCGGAGATCGGCATCCGCGACGCGACCATCCTGCTCGAGCCCGAGGGGCGCAACTCCGGCCCCGCCATCGCCGCGGCCGCCGCCCTGGTCGCGCAGGAGAGCCCGGGCGCGGTGCTGTGGATCCTCTCGGCCGACCACGCGATCAGGGACGTGCCGGCGCTGCACGCGGCGCTCGAGCTCGCCGCCGCGGCGGCGCGGCATGATGGGCGCATCGTCACCTTCGGCATGCGCGCCACCGCGCCGGAAACGAGCTTCGGCTACATCGAGATGGGCCCGCCCATCGGCGAGGCCGAAGGGGTGGGCGTGGTGCGCGCCGTGGCGCGCTTCACCGAGAAGCCGGACGCCGAGACCGCCGCCCGCCTCGTCGCGGACGGCCAGCATGTCTGGAACAGCGGCATGTTCGTCGCCACCGCCGCGACCATGGTCGAGGAGCTCGCGCGCCACGCGCCGGAGATGCTGGCTGCGGCGCAGGCCGCGCTGGCCGCCTCGGCGCGGGATCTCGGCTTCGTCCGGCTCGGCGCGGCGGAGTTCCGCGCCGCGCCTTCCCTCTCCATAGACTACGCCGTCATGGAGCGCACCGACCGCGCCGCCGTGGTGCCCGTGGAGATCGGCTGGAGCGATGTCGGAAGCTGGGACGCGCTCTGGGCCATCGCGCACAAGGACGCCGATCACAACGCGCTGCACGGGCCGGTGATCGCGGTGGATTCGCGCAACTGCCTTGTCCGCTCCGACGGCATCCGCACCGCCCTTCTGGGCTGCCGCGACCTGGTGGTGGTGACGAGCGAGGACGCGGTGCTGGTGATGCCCCGCGCCCGCGCCCAGGACGTGAAGAAGGTGGTGGACCGGCTCAAGGCCGAGGGCGCGCCAGAGGCCGCCACCCACCGCAAGGTCTATCGCCCCTGGGGGCACTACTCGGGGCTGATCATGGGCGACCGCTTCCAGGTGAAGGAGATCGTGGTGCGCCCCGGCGGGCGGCTGTCGCTGCAGAAGCACCACCATCGCGCCGAGCACTGGGTGGTGGTGAAGGGCACGGCCCGCGTGCAGCGCGAGGCGGAGAGCCTGCTGCTCTCGGAGAACCAGTCGGTCTATCTCCCGCTCGGCTGTGTGCACCGGCTGGAGAACCCGGGCATGATCCCGCTCGTGCTGATCGAGGTGCAGGTGGGCTCCTATCTCGGCGAGGACGACATCGTGCGCCTCGAGGACAATTACGGCCGGAGCTGATGCCGCGCCTTTTCGTCGACCTGTCCGACCTTCTCTGGTATTTCGAGACCAACCGCGCGCCGCTGGGCGTGCCCCGGGTGCAGATGGCGCTGGTCGAGGCGGCGCTGCGGGAGGGGCCGGCCCTGTTCGCGCCCATCGCCTTCGACCCCGCCTCGGCCCGCTTCCGCGCCCTGCCGGAGGCGCCGCTGCTCGCCCTGTTCGAGGCGGCGCGGGGCGGCGCGAGCGTCGAGGATCCGGCCTGGAGCGCGGCGCGCGCCGCGCTGGCCGAGGCCCATGCCGCGGCGCCCGAGCCGGCCTTCGCGCCGGGCGCCGTGGTGGCGACCCTGGGGCTGGCCGCGCAGGTGCCCGGCCAGATGCGCCGCCTGCGCGAGCTGCGGCGCGGCGCGGGCGTGGCGCTGGCCGCGCTGGTGCATGACGTGATCCCGCTCATGGTGCCCGAGCAGTGCGGGCCGGAGCTGGTGGCGGCCTTCACCGAGGGCTTCCTCGCCCTCTGCCTGCAGACGGACCGCGTGGTGGCCACCTCCGCCTGCGTGGCGCGGGATTTCCGCGACTGGCAGCGCCGCCTGCTGCCCGCGCTCGACATTCCGGTGGCGCGCATGCCGCTGGACGCGCCCCTGCCCCTGCCGCCGGGCGAGCCGCCCGCCCTGCCCGCGCCGCTCGATGACGGGCGGCCCTTCGTGCTCTGCGTCTCCACCATCGAGGCGCGCAAGAACCACACGCTGCTCCTCGGCGCCTGGCTCACCCTGCTGCGGCGGCACGGGCCCCACGTCATGCCCCGCCTCGTCCTCGCCGGCCGCGCGGGGTATGGCGCCGAGGCGGCGCTGCGCCTGCTGCGCGGCGCGCCCGAGCTGCGCGCCCACGCCGTCTGGCTCGATGCGGTGAGCGACGCGCTGCTCGCGCGGCTCTACCGCGACTGCCTCTTCACCGTGTTCAACAGCCACTACGAGGGCTGGGGCCTGCCGGTGACCGAGGCGCTCTCCTTCGGCAAGCTCGTGCTCTGCCCCGACCATTCCAGCCTGCGCGAGGCGGGCGGCTCCCACGCCCTCTACTTCACCCCGCAGAGCGAGCCCGAGCTCGCCGATCTCGCCTGGGGGCTGATCCGCGATCCGGCCCGGCGCGCAGCGCTCGAGGAGGAGCTGCGCGCGCGGCTGCGCCTGCGCAGCTGGCGCGAGGTGGCCGAGGGCTTCGCCGCCGCGCTCGCCGACACCGGCATGGCGCTGCCCGACCCGATGGCCCGGGCGGGCAGGCTCACTGGCCGTCCCATCTCCTTCGCCGCGCCCGAGCCCGCCGGCCCCGGCGCCCTGCCGTCGCCCGCCGCGCTGGCGCACCATCTGCTGATGGAGGGCGAAGGCTGGAGCGTGCAGGAGGCGCAGGGCGTCTGGCTCACCGAGCAGCCTGGGCGGCTGCGCCTGCCCGCCGTGCCGGGCAAGGCCATGCGCCTCTTCCTCGAGGTCTCCGCCCCGCCGCTGGCGAGCGAAACCGGGCTGCGCGCCTGGGGCCCCGGCCAGACGCCCGGCGAATGGGAGAGGCTGGGCCTCGGCGCGGGCGAGCGGCGCGTGCTGGAGTTCCGCTTGCCCGTGGGCCCGGAGGGCGATGTGGTGGTGGAGTTCGACAGCAGCGGCGCACCGCAGCCCCCCGGCGAGACGCGGCGCCTCGCGCTCTGCCTGCACGGGCTGCTCCTGGCGGCCGACAGCGACCACTGGGCGATCGAGACCTATCTTTGCGAGCGCCTGGGGGTGCGCCGTCTTGGCGGCTGAGCGGCCCGGCGTCGCGGCGCGGGCGGCGCTCGCCATCGCCGGGCTCCTGGCCGCGGCGTCGCCGGCCTGGGCGCAGAGGGGCCGGAGCGAGCCGCCCGCGCCACTCTCCGCCGCCGCGCCCGCGCCTGGCGCCGAGCACTGGATCGCCGTCTACGCCGCGCTGGCGCCCGGCGCCGCCTTCGGAATGAGCGCGCCGCTCGCGGATCGGCTGATGGCGCATGCCGAGGCCGAGACGAGCTGCCGCGCCGGGCCGGGCGGCGGCACCTGCCGGCGGATGCTCGAGGTGAGGCAGGGCTGCGCGGCGCTGGTGCAGGGCGTGCGCGACCTGCGCCCGGTGCGACTCGGCACGCCCCCGCCCGGATCCCTGGCGCGGCTGCCCGTGGTTCTCGCCCTCGCCGCCGAGGGGGCGAGCCGCGACGCGGCGGAGCGCGAGGCGCTGGCCCAGTGCGCGGCGCGCGAGCGCGGCCTGCTCTGCCGCGTGGTGGCGAGCGGCTGCGCCGGCGGATAGGCCGGCGTGGACGCGCGCGCGGGCATCGGCCAGCATCCCGGCGGATCGAGACAGGCCAGGAGCGCGCCATGACCGCCGACACGCGAATCGAGGACTGGGACGGCTACAACGCCGCGCTGAAGGCGCGCGGCAAGGAACTCGCCGCCCTGCACCCGGAGATGGTGAAGGGCTTCTCCGCCCTCTCGCGCGGGGCCTCCACCACGAAGCACCTCGACGCCAAGACGCGGGAGATGATCGCCCTCGCCGTGGCGGTGACGACGCGCTGCGAGGGCTGCATCGACGCGCATGTGCGCAAGGCGCGTGCCGCCGGCGCGACGAAGGAGGAGGTGGCCGAGGCGCTGGGCGTCGCCATCGCGCTCAACGCCGGCGCGGCGCTGACCTATTCGCTGCATGTGCTGGACGCGATGGAGGGGGCGGCGGGGGGTAGCTGATGGCGATCCCCGATTTTCAGACGCTGATGCTCCCGGTGCTGCAGGAGCTGACCGAGGGGCCCGTCCGCGCATCGGAGCTGATCGGACGGATGGCGGCGGCCTTTCGTCTGACAGACGAAGAACGTGCGAGGCTGCTTCCTTCGGGCCGTCAGGCGGTGATCAACAACCGTGTGCATTGGGCCCTGACCTAATCTGCACCGTGCCGGCCTCATCGAGCGGGTGCGCCGCGGCGAATACGCTGTTTCCAACGCCGGTCGCGCCCTGCTGGAGCACCCGCCTCAACGGATCACGCTGGCGTTCCTGACCGAACGCTATCCCAGCATACGCACGTTTCGCGGCGACCCCGAACCGGGGCGGGGTGGTGAGACCCTGCTTCTTGACCCCCAGACCGAGAGCCTCGCGCCCCCCATACTCGTCGCCACGCCGGAGGAACGACTGAGTCAGGCTGTGGCGGAGATGAAGGCCAAATTGGCTGCTGAACTGCTCGACAGGCTAAGGGCCATGTCTCCCGACGCCTTCGAGGAGATCATCGTGCAGTTGCTCATCGCGCTCGGTTTCGGGGGAGGGCCAAGTCTCGCGCGCGGGGAGAGCATCGGCAAATCGGGCGACGGCGGCGTGGACGGCGTGCTGCGCGAGGATGCGCTCGGCCTCGACGTCATCTACATCCAGGCCAAGCGGAACGGCGCCGACAACGCCGTGGGGCCAGACCGGATCCAGGCCTTCGCGGGCTCCCTGCTGGAACGCGGCGCCACCAAGGGCGTATTCGCCACGACCTCGCGCTTCACGGAGGCGGCGAAGAAGGCTGCCGAGCGCCTGTCCACCCAGCGGCGCATCGTGCTGATCGACGGGGAGGAACTGGCCCGGCTGATGATCGAACATGGCGTTGGCGTGCGGACCGTGGAAACGATCCGCATCCAGCGCGTGGATCTCTCGGATTTCGAAGAGGAGGAATAGGCCCCCGCCGACCTTGCGCTGCCGCAAGGACGCCCCCCGCGCGCCCATGCTGGGTTGCGCCCGGCCAACACCGAGGGAGTGCCGGCATGAACCACCGCCACCGCAAGGTCCTGCACGCGATCTTCGCGCATCCGCTCAACCACAACCTCGACCCGAAATCCGTCGGGCATGTGCTGGAGGAGCTGGGCGCCGAGATGCGCCACACGGGCCATGGCGGCGTCGTCGTGAAGCTGCGCGGCGAACAGCACAGCTTCCACTTCGGCGACCACTCGCTGCCCGGCGAGGAGGTGGTGAAGCTGCGCAAGCTCCTCGCCGCGGCCGGGGTGGAGCCGGAGCGCGACTACCCGCTCTGATGCGGCGCTGCGGCGGGGCCTGGCCCTTGCCAGCGCGGCGCGGCGGGCGAATCCTCGCGCCCGGAGGCAAGGAGGAACGCCCATGATCACCCGCCGCGCGGCGCTGGCCGCGCTTCCCGCCGCAGGCCTTGCCGCCGCGGCGGCCGCACAGCCCCGCTGGCAGGCCGCGAGCGGCTTCGCCGAGGGCAACTACCACACCCGCAACCTGCGCCAGTTCCTCGCCGAGCTGCGCGAGGCGACGGGCGGCGCGCTCGATGTGCAGCTTCACGCCAATGGCAGCCTGCTGCCGCAGCCGCAGATCAAGCGCGGCGTGCAGCAGGGCCAGGTGCAGATCGGCGAGATCCTGCTCACCGCCTACGCGAACGAGGATCCGCTCTTCGACCTCGACCAGGTGCCCGGCATCGTCACCTCCATGGCCGATGCGCGGCGGCTGATGCGCGTGCGCCAGCCGGTGATCGCCGAGCGGCTGCGCCGGCAGGGGATGGAGCTGCTCTACCTCGCCCCCTGGCCCTTCGTGGGCATCGCGAGCCAAGCGCCGCTGCCGGGCCCCGAGGCCTTCCGCGGCCTGCGGCTGCGCACCTATTCGGCGATCTCCACGCGCTTCGCCGCGCTGATGGGCGCGACCGGCGTGCTGGTGCCCGCGCCCGAAGTGCCGCAGGCCTTCGCCACCGGCATGATCCAGGCCCAGCTCACCACCGCGCCCGTGGCGGCGGACACGGCGGCCTGGGAGGTGAGCCGGGTGTTCACCCTGCTCAACATCGCCACCTCGAACAACGCGGTCTTCGCCAATGCCCGCGCCTTGGCCGCGCTGCCGCCCGCCCAGCGCGAGGCGCTCGCCGCCGCCGCCGCCCGCGCGGCCGAGCGCGGCTGGGCCCTGGCCGAGGAGGCGCACGCCGCCGCCGTCGCGCGCATGCGCGAGCGCGGCATGCAGGTGCTGGAGCCGACGCCGGAGCTGATCGCCGGGCTGCGCGAACCCTCTCGCCAGCTCACCGAGGACTGGCTGCAGCGCGCGGGCGAGGAGGGGCAGCGCCTGCTCGCCGCCTATCGCGCCCAGGGCTGAGGCGGGCTGCCGCCGGGGCGGGCAGCGCGCGCCCGCCCGCCCGGCCTGCCCGCCGCGCCGGGCTTGCCAGCCGCGCGCGCGGCGGCCGATGATCCCGACCCTGCAAGAACCCCGAACGGGAGAGGCTTCCGCATGACCACCCCCCGCCGCACCCTGCTCGCGGCCGGCGCCGCCGCGCCGCTTCTCGCCGCCCTCGATGGCCGCCCCGCCCGGGCGCAGGCGCGCTGGCAGATGGCCACCCCCTACCCGGACGGCAACTTCCACACCCGCAACATCCGCCTCTTCCTCGAGGAGGTGAACACCGCCACGGCCGGGCGGGTGAACGTGCAGCTCCACTCCAACGCCTCGCTGCTGCCCATGCCGCAGATCAAGGCGGGCGTGCAGCGCGGCCAGGTGCAGATGGGCGAGATCCTGCTCTCCGCCTACGGCAACGAGGACCCCTTCTTCGAGGTGGACGGCATTCCGCAGCTCGTCACCACCTTCGCCGAGGCGCGGCGGCTGATGGAGGTGGCCCGGCCCTTCATCGAGGCGCGCTTCCAGCGCCAGGGCCTCGCCCTGCTCTACATGGTGCCCTGGCCGCCCTCGGGCTTCTACACCAACGCCCCGCTCGAGAGCCTGGAGGGGCTGCGCGGCACGCGCTTCCGCACCTTCAACGTGATGACCAACCGCTTCGCCACCCTGGTGGGGGCCACGCCCACCCTGGTGCAGGCCGCGGAAATCCCGCAGGCCTTCGCCACCGGCGTGGTGAACGCGATGGTGACCAGCGCGGTGACCGGCGTGGACAGCAGCGCCTGGGACTTCGTGCGGCACTACACCCATGTGGGCTTCACCTTCACCCGCAACGCCGTGTTCGTGAACCGCCGCGCGCTGGAGTCGCTCTCGCCCGCCGACCAGCAGGCGCTGCGCACCGCCGCCGCCACGGCCGAGACTCGCGGCTGGCGCATGAGCGAGGAGAGCCACGAGGCGGCGATGCAGACGCTGCGCAGCCGCGGCGTCACCGTCACCCAGGCCAACGCCACGGTGATGGAGGGCATGGCCCGGATCAGCGAGCAGATGGTGAACGAATGGCTCGCCCGCGCCGGCGAGGACGGCCAGCGGGTGATCCAGGCCATCCGCACGGCGCGCGGCTGAGGGCGCATGGCGGGGCTGCTGCGGCGCGCGCTGGACGCGCTCTACCTCCTGGCCGGCGCGCTCGCGGCCCTCGCCCTCTTCGGCATCTTCGCGGTGATGATGGCGCAGATGCTGCTGCGCCAGCTCGCCATCCCGCTGCCGGGGGCGGACGATGTGGTGGCCTATCTCTGCGTGGCCTGCGCCTTCCTGGCGCTGGCCTGGACCTTCAAGCGCGGCGAACTGATCCGCGTGGGCCTGCTCATCGAGCGCCTGCCGCCCGGGGCGCGCCGCTGGCTGGAGTTCGCGGTGCTCAGCCTCGCCGCCGTGCTGGTCGCGAGCATCCTGCGGCACACCTGGGCGGACGCGATGTTCTCGCGCGAGATCGAGGAGGTCGCGCAGGGCACCGTGCCCTTCCTGCTCTGGATCCCGAAGCTCGCCATGCCGCTGGGCGCGGGCGTGCTGCTCCTCGCCATCCTCGACGAATGGGTGGCGGTGCTGCGCGGCCGCAAGCCGGGCTACGTGGCGGCGGCGGAGGAACGCGCCGCGCGCGGCGATTTCTCGGCCGAGGTGTAGCGCAATGGGCCTGCTCGAGACCGCGCTGCTGCTGCTTGTCCTGCTCTGCCTGCTGCTGGGCGCGGGGCTGTGGATTTCGCTCTCGCTCGCCGGGGCGGGCTGGGTGGCGATGAGCCTCGTCCATCCCCAGCCCGGGTTGTTCCTCGCCTCCGCCTACTGGGAGAGCAGCGGAAGCTGGACGCTGGCGGCGCTGCCCATGTTCATCTGGATGGGCGAGATCCTCTTCCGCACCCGCCTGTCGGAGGAGCTGTTCAACGGCCTCGCGCCCTGGGTGCGCCGGCTGCCGGGGCGGCTGCTGCACGTGAACATCCTCGCCTGCGGGCTGTTCGGCAGCGTGAGCGGATCGAGCGCGGCCACCTGCGCCACGGTCAGCAAGATCGCGCTGCCCGAGCTGCGCCGCCGCGGCTACAGCGAGCGCGTGGCGATCGGCAGCCTCGCCACCGCGGGCACGCTCGGCATCATGATCCCGCCCTCGATCATCATGGTGGTCTATGCCGTGGCGGCGGAGGTCTCGATCATCCGCGTCTTCATCGCCGGCATGATCCCGGGGCTGATCGTGATGGGGCTGTTCAGCCTCTACATCATCCTCTGGGCGATGCTGAACCCGGCGAAGCAGCCGCCGGCCGAGCCGCCGATGAGCCTCGGCGCGAAGCTGCGCCAGTCGGCGCAGCTCATCCCCTGCCTGCTGCTCATCGCCGCGGTCATCGGCTCCATGTTCCTCGGCTGGGCGACGGCGACCGAGGCGGCAGCCTTCGGCGTGCTGGGCAGCCTGGTGCTGGCGGCGGCCACCGGCACGCTCAGCCTGCGCAGCTTCCTCGACAGCCTCGCGGGCGCGACGCGGCTCTCCTGCATGATCCTGTTCATCCTTGCGGGGGCCGCCTTCCTCACCAAGGCCATGGCGCTGACCGGCATCCCCGCCGCGCTGGCGAGCGCGGTGGCGGAGGCGGGGCTCGGGCCCTACGCCATCATCGCCATCCTCACCGTGGTCTATCTCATCCTCGGCACGGCGCTGGACGGCGTCTCGATGATCGTGCTGACCACCAGCGTGGTGGTGCCGATGGTGCAGCAGGCGGGCTTCGACCTGATCTGGTTCGGCATCTTCATCATCCTGCTGGTGGAGATCGCCGAGATCAGCCCGCCGCTCGGCTTCAACCTCTTCGTGATGCAGACCATGACGGGCAAGGAGCAGACGGAGATCGCCCTCGCCGCGCTGCCCTTCTTCGCCATGCTGGTGGTGACGGTGGTGCTGATCACCCTGTTTCCCGCGATCGTCACCTTCCTGCCGGACCTGCTCCTGGGCGGCTGATCCGGCCGGGCGGGCGGGGCCTCCGGTCAGCCAGCCCCCGACGCCCGTATCACCGGGGCCCAACGGGCCTGCTCCGCCTCCACCCAGGCGGAGAGACGCTCCTGCGCCACCTCCTCGGTGCGGACGAAGGCGGCCTGGTCGAGGCGCTCGCGGATCGCGGGCTCGGCCAGGATGCCGCGCACCGCCTCGCCGAGCCGCGCGGCGATGGCCGCGGGCAGGCCGGCCGGCGCGCAGAGCATGAACCAGTTGAGGCTGACCACATCGGCAAAGCCCGCCTCGCGCGCCGTGGGCACATCGGGCAGGATGGCCGCGCGCTCGGGCGAGGAGACGCAGAGGCCCCGCAGATTGCCCGCGCGCACCGCGCCCACATTGGCCGCCGCCGTGTCCCACAGCGAGGTGATGGTGCCGCCCAGCACCGCCTGCTGCGCCTCGGGCGCGCCGCGGAAGGGCGCGTGCAGAAGCTGCGCCCCCGCCTGCATCCCGAACAGCACGCCCGTGAGGTGCCCCATGGAGCCGATGCCGGAGGAGCCGAAGCTCACCGCCTCGGGCGCGCGGCGCGCCGCGGCGGCATAGTCCTGCAGCGAGCGGATGGGGCTGTTGCCCGCCACGGCGCAGAGGATGGGCGCGCCGCCCATCAGCGCGACGTAGCTGAAGCTGCGCGCCGCGCTGTAGGCGAGGCCCGTCTGCATCTGCGGCAGCAGGATGAGCGGCCCCGGCGTGGTCAGCAGCAGGGAGTAGCCGTCGGGGCGCTCGTTCGCCGCCGCGGTCAGCCCCACCGCGCCGCCGCCGCCCGGGCGGTTGTCGATCACGAAGGGCTGGCCCAGCACCCGCTCCAGCCGCTCCGCCACCGGGCGCATGATGAGGTCGGAGGCGCCGCCGGGCGTGAAGGGGATGATGATCCGCACCGGCCGGTTGGGCCATGCGGCCTGGGCCGTGGCGAGGCCGGGCGCGAGGGGGGGGGCCGCGAGCAGCGGCAGGGCGAGGAGGGGGCGGCGGCGGGTCATGTCCGGGGCATCGCGCAGGCCGCCCGCCGAATCCAGCCTCCGCGCGCGGGGGAAAGGCGCGGCCGGCGCGCGCGCTGCACGGGGCGGCGTCAGCGCCCGGCCGCGCCTGCCCAGCGCCTGGGCGCCGGCCTCATCCCTCCGGCATCGCCTGCGACAGCCGCCCGCCGAGGCGCAAGGGCGCGACGCGCCGCGCCATGCCCGTTGCGTCCTGGGTCTCGACGAAGAGGCCGCAGAGCGTGGCCTCGCCCTCGGCCGGCGCCAGCCGCTCGCCCGGCATCTTGCGCCAGAAGCGCAGCGCCGCGCCCGCCTTCTGCATGCCGATCACGCTGTCGTAGTCGCCGCACATGCCGGCGTCGCTCTGATAGGCGGTGCCGCCGTGCAGGATCTGGTGATCCGCCGTCGGCACATGGGTGTGGGTGCCGATGACGAGGCTCGCCATGCCGTCGAAGGAATGGGCGAAGGCCTGCTTCTCGCTGGTCGCCTCGGCGTGGAGGTCGATGATGGCGGCGTGGATGGTCTGGCCCAGGCGATGCTTCGCGAGTTCCGCCTGCACGGCGCGGAACGGGTCGTCCAGCGCCTCCATGAACAGCCGGCCCATGGCGTTGATCACCAGCGCGCGGCGGTTGCCCGGCACCTCCACCACCACCGCCCCCTGCCCGGGCGTGCCGGGGGGGAAGTTGATGGGGCGGATCACGCGCCGCTCCTCCTCGAGGAAGGGGATGATCTCCTTGCGGTCCCAGGCGTGGTTGCCGAGGGTGATCACGTCCGCCCCGGCGGCGAGGAAGGCGCGCGCCATCTCGGGCGCAAGGCCGAAGCCGTGCGAGGCGTTCTCCCCGTTCACCACCACGAGGTCGAGCGCGAGCCGCGCGCGCAGCCCGGGCAGTTCGCGGCAGAGCGCCTCGCGCCCCGCGCGGCCCACCACATCGCCGAGGAAGAGGATTCTCAACTGCGGATGACCCCGTTCTCCGTGGCGATGGCCGGCAGCCGCACATCCTCCGGGCCGACCGGCACCGCCGGCACCTCCTGCGCCGCGTAGGCGAGGCCGAGACGCCCCGCAAGCGGCAGGGCGGCGAGGGTGCGGTCGTAATATCCCCCGCCATAGCCCAGCCGCGCCCCGGTGCGGTCGAAGGCGAGCAGCGGCACCAGCAGGAAATCGGGCGTCACCGCCTCGCCGGCGGCGGGCTCCAGCGTGCCGAAGCGGGCGGGGGCGAGCGGCTCGCCCGGGGTCCAGGCGCGGAAGCCGAGCGGCTGGCCGCGCGGCGGCGTGACCGGCAGGGCCAGCCGATGGCCGCGCGCGTGCAGTGCCAGCAGCAGCGGGCGCGGGTCGATCTCTCGCCCCATGGGCCAGAAGCCGGCCACCAGCGCGCCGGGCGGAGGCGGGGCCTCGCGCAGCACCACCTCGGCGAGCCGGATCCCCAGCGCCGGGTCGCAGGCCTCGCGCCGGGCCAGCGCGTCCCGGCGCAGCGCGGCCTTGGCCTCGGCGATCACCCGCCCGGCCTGGTCCAGGGGCTGGCGCCCGGCTCGGCGGCCAGCGGCTTGAGGCGCACCGCGGTGCCGGAGGCGGTGACCATCAGCATGCCGTTGTTCGAGCCCAGCACCTCGTAGTCGATGTCGATGCCGAGGATGGCGTCCGCCCCGAGCGCCATGGCCTGCTGGGTGAGGTTGGTCATCGCCGTGTCCCGCGCCGCGCCGAGCTCGCGCTCGTAGGTGCCGGAGCGGCCGCCCACGATGTCGCGCAGCCCGCCGAGCAGGTCCTTGAACAGGTTCACGCCGAGCACGGCGTCGCCGAAGACGATGCCGAGATAGGCCTCGACCTCGCGGCCCTGGATGGTGGAGGTGGTGGCGTAGAGCATGGCGGGCTCCGCTCGGGCTTGGTTGGGGCGCCAGGACTTTTACCTGGCAATCCGCACAACCAACTCATTTCACACAGAAATCAGAGCTGCCGAACAGGGTGTGTGGACCCCTGGGCCACCCAGGTGTTCCACAATATGCCGGGGTGATTGTCAACTCTGAGGGGGCGCCAAAAGGTGCATGGAGGTGTCGCGTGGGGGCAGTGCGGACATGGCCCTGGCAACTCGATTCGATGTGCCGAAGGCCGTCGCTCAGTCTGGGGAGGGGTCTCGGATATGCGTGACGCCGCAGCCTTGATACAGTCCCTGCATGAAGTGGCGGGACCGAAGCATAGCTGAATTGGCCGATATCGTTTGCGGAAACTTCGACGCGAACGCTCCCTTTTTCTTTCCATATCGGGCGAGCAGTGCGCTGACGCGGTTCTTCAGGGATGCCGACACAGACTATCGGCATGATGGGAGTACGCGAGCCACTTGGGTGGCCACGGCTCTCACCGAAATCCTCAACGAACCTCACCCCGACGCCAAGACGCCGCCAGACGCGTTTCTGCGCATTCTGACGCGGTTGATGGACCTCGGGGAGGTCACAGTCCACGACACTTCGAGGCGTGAGAACGCGCTTAAGGCCATAAATGTGCCTCTCGGACGAGAGGGTTACGAAGCGTTCTATGCCGCTGACGACAAATGCTATCTCCGACACATCGGAACTCAGAGCGTCATCGCCAGAACTGCCAGTCCTCATCGACCCTTCAGCAAACAGGAAGAGGAGAAGCGGGCGCAGCTTGCAGCCTATCTGGACCGAGCAACCGAGGATGAATTCATAGGCGAGGTACTTCTACCGATGTTGCGGCAAGTTGGCTTTCACCGCATCACATCGGGTGGACACAAGGATAAGGCACTTGAGTTCGGAAAAGACATTTGGATGCGCTATGTTCTACCGACACAGCATGTCCTATATTTCGGAATTCAAGCAAAGAAGGGAAAGTTGGACGCTTCAGGGATTACCAAGCAAGGCAACGCCAACATATCTGAAATTCTGAATTAAGCCCAGATGATGTTGGCACACGAGGTGTTTGACCCCGAACTGAACAGAAAGGTTTTGGTCGACCATGCATTCATTGCGGCGGGCGGGGAGATAACCAAAGCCGATAGGGAGTTCATAGGGCAGGCCCTAGATAGGCATAAGCGTAGCCAAATCATGTTTATGGACCGAGAAGACGTCATGAACTTATTCATTGTCAATAATGTACCGCTGCCACACAAGGCAATTCACAAAGGCCCCAAGCAAATCGATGATGATATCCCCTTCTGATTGGGGCAAGTTTGAAATCTTGAAGCAATACAAAGTTTTGCCTTCGCCACCTTCACTCAAATAACAAATTTAAGGGACATTGATTTTTCAAGGCCCCTCACTTTCTTCTTCTGTTTTTCAGTTAATTGCATATAATGGGTTGTGAAGTGCGCTGACTACCTACCTTTTGCCCTAGGTAATCAAAGGTGCTTCAAGTGGTTCAACAATCCCCAGAAAAGACCAGACATGAATGACTACCCGACGCACCTCACTGGAAATAAGATAAAGGCAGTGATGGCTGTTGTCCAGTCTTTTGCTGTTCAAATGGAAAAGTTTTCCATTTTTTCTTCTGGGGATACAGTCAAGGGGATGTTCGATTCCCCGGGCGGTATCCGTGTCGTGCCATAATCAAACGCCACCGAAACCTGAGTTTCTGACCATCTTGCTCCCTGAGCGGCGAGCGGATGGCAGTGAAGCGCGTGCACGCAAGGTCTGGTGCATCGGTCCGAGCGGTAGTCTTGAGGC
>JAOAIK010000025.1 GCA_026414745.1 Roseococcus sp. | reverse complement strand
GCTGCGGCGCGCGCTGGGGCCGCTGGCGCTGGCGCTGCGCGA
Organism: Roseococcus sp.; assembly: GCA_026414745.1. GTDB lineage: Bacteria > Pseudomonadota > Alphaproteobacteria > Acetobacterales > Acetobacteraceae > Roseococcus. The sequence goes on along the minus strand of JAOAIK010000025.1, from coordinate 8,187 downwards.
GGCCCACACCCCGGCCGCGCCGGGCGCGCCGGCCCCCGCACGGCTGCGCGCGACGGCGCGCGACAGGGGGTTCGGCGCGCTGCTGCTGCCGCTCGCCCGCGCGCGGCGGCGCGCGGGGCATCAGGCCGAGCGGCTGCGCAACCTGCCGCTCGGCGCCTGCCTCGCGCTCGCCTTCGGCACGCTGGTCGGGCTGCTCGTCCTGCTGGCGGGGCTGGGGCGGCCATGATGGCCCTGCTCGGCGCGCTGCTGACGCAGCTTCTGCACGCGGCGCTGCTGCTGGCGGCGGCGCCGCTGCTGCTCGGCCTCACGCGCGCGGCGAAGGCCCGGCTGACGGGCCGGCGCGGCCCGCCCCTGCTGCAGCCGTGGCGCGACACGCTGCGCCTGCTGCGCAAGCGCCCCCTCCTCGCCGAGCCATCGAGCGGCGTGACGCGCGCGGCGCCCTATCTCGCGCTCTCGGCCACGCTGCTGGCGGGGCTGCTGGTCCCGGGCTTCGCCCAGGGCATGATCCTCGCGCCCTTCGCCGATCTGCTGCTCATCGCGGGGCTGCTCGGGCTGGCGCGCGCCGCGCTGGTGCTGGCGGGCCATGATGCGGGCACGGCCTTCGGCGGGCTGGGCGCGGGGCGCGAGACCGCCTTCGCCGCCTTCGCCGAGCCCGCGCTGCTCGTCTCCGTCCTGGTGCTGGCGCTGCTCGCGGGCAGCGCCAACCTGGACGCCATCGCCGCCCTGTTCCGCGAGGGCGGGCAGGGGCTGCGCGTCTCGCTGCTCTTCGTCGCGCTGGCGCTCTGCGCCGTCGCCCTGGCCGAGAACGCCCGGGTGCCGGTGGACAACCCGGCGACGCATCTCGAACTGACCATGGTGCACGAGGCGATGCTGCTGGAGGCCTCCGCCCGCCACCTCGCGCTGTGGGAGGCGCAGGCGGCGCTGAAGCTCGTCGTCTGGCTCGCGCTGCTGGCCGCCGTGTTCCTGCCCTTCGGCATGGCGCCCGCGGGCGCGGGGCCGCTCTCCTGGCTGATCGGCGCGGCGCTGTGGGGCGTGAAGCTCGCGGCGCTGGGGCTGGCGCTGGCCGTGTTCGAGAGCGCCATCGCCAAGATGCGCGTCTTCCGCGTGCCGGAGTTCCTGGGGGCGGCGCTGCTGCTGGCGCTGCTGGCGGCCGCGCTGCTCTTCGTCTCGACGGGGCTCGCGTGACGGGGCTGGGCGAGCTCGGCTACGACGTGGCGCATCTGCTGGGCGGGGCGATGCTGCTCGTCTCCTTCGTGCTGCTGGCGCAGCGGCGGCTGGAGGCGGTGACGGGCGCGCTTGCGCTGCAGGGCGTGCTGCTGGCGCTGGCCGCCGCCTGGCAGGGGCATGTGCAGGGGGCGGGGCAGCTCCTCCTCACCGCCGGCATCGCGCTGGCCGCGAAGGGGGTGGGCATCCCGCTGGTGCTGCGGCGCATGGCCGCCGCGCTGCCGCCCGCGCAGCGCGCGGATGCGCCGGGGCCGCTCGCGCCCGTCATGCTGGGGGCGGTGGCGCTGGTGGCGCTCGCCTTCCTCCTCGCGGTGCCGGCGACGCGCGGCGCGCCGGTGCTGGCGCGGGTGGACATCGCCATCGCGCTGGCCATCCTGCTGCTGGGCGCGCTGATGATGGTGACGCGCCGCGGCGCGCTCGCGCAGGTGGCGGGGCTGCTGACCATGGAGAACGGGCTGATCCTCGCCGCCGTCGGCGTGGCCGGGATGCCGCTCGTGGTGGAGATCTCCACCGCCGGGCTGGTGCTGGTGGTGGCCGTCATCGCGGGCGTCTTCGCCCGGCAGCTCGGCGAGCGGTTCGGCGCGCAGGACACGGCGCTGCTCGACCGCCACCGCGGAGAGCGGCGATGAGCGCGGCGGGCGCGCTGGTGCTGCTGCACCTGCTGGGCGCGGGGCTGCTGGCCGCCTGGCCGGCGCGCGCGGCGCTGCTCAACCTGCTGCTGTGCGGCGCGGCGCTGGTCCCGGCGGCGATGATCCTGGCCGCGCCCGGCGGCGAGGGCTGGCTGCGCGCCGATGCGCTGAACGCGCCCTTCGTCATGCTCTCGGCCATCATCGGCTTCGGCGCCGCGCTCTTCTCGCTCGAGGACGTGCGCGGCGAGGGCTTCGACGCGCGGCGCCTGCGCTCCTACCACGCCGCCTTCCAGGGCTTCCTGGCGGCGAACCATGCGGCGCTGCTGTCGGACAACCTCGGCATCCTGTGGGTGGCCATCGAGGCGGGCACCCTCGCCTCGGTGGTGATGGTGGGGGTGCACCGCACGCCCGCGGCCATCGAGGCGGCGTGGAAGTTCTTCGTGCTCTGCGGCTTCGGCATCGCGCTGGCGCTGTTCGGCATCATCGTGCTGGCGCTGGCGGGCGCGCCGCACCTGCCCGAGGGCGGGGCGCGGCTCTCGGCGGCGGCGCTGCGCGCGGCGGCGGCGCGGATGGACCCCGCGCTGCTCGACCTCGGCTTCGTCTTCCTGCTGGTGGGCTTCGGCACCAAGGCGGGGCTGGTGCCGCTGCATTCCTGGCTGCCGGACGCGCATGCCGAGGGGCCCACCCCCATCGCCGCCGTGCTCTCGGGGCTGCTGCTCAACGCCGCCATGCTCGCCATCCTGCGCGGGCAGGCCATCGTCGCGGCGAACGAGGCGGCGCTCTCGCCCGGCGGCTTCCTGATCGCCATGGGGCTCGCCTCGCTGCTGCTCGCGGGGGTGACGCTGTGGCGGCGGCGCGACGCGAAGCGGCTGCTGGGCTGGAGCAGCATCGAGCACATGGGGATCGCGGCCATCGCCTTCGGGCTGGGCGGGCCGGCGGGCAACGCGGCGGGGCTGCTGCACCTGTGGGGCCATGCGCTGCTGAAGAGCGCGGCCTTCTTCGCCATCGGCCGCGCCGCGCGGCTGAAGGGGGACCAGCGGATGGACGCGATCGGCGGGCTCGCGCGCAGCCACCCGCCGCTGGGCTGGGGGCTCGTTCTGGCCATGGCGGGGCTGGCGGGGCTGCCGCCCCTCGGCCTCTTCGTCTCGGAATGGTGGCTGGCGGGCGCGGCGGCGCAGGCGGCGCCCTGGGTGCTGGCGCCGCTGCTGCCGGGGCTGCTGGTGGCGGGGCTGGCGCTGCTGCACGCCATGCAGCGCCTCTGCCTCGGCCCGCCCACGCCGGATGCCGCGCCGGGGCCCGCGCGGCCCTCAACGCTGCTGCCGCTCTGGACGAACCTTGCGCTTGCCCTGGTGATCGCGCTGGCACTGCCCGCGCCGCTGGCCGCGCTGCTGCGCGAGGGCGCGGGGCTTCTGCCATGAACGCCGAGGCGCTGCTCGCCGCGGGCACGCCCACCGCCTGCGCGCCCTGGCCGCGGGTGGTGGTGCCGCGCGCGGTCTGGATCGCGCTGCGCGAGGCGCCGGGGCTCGATCTGCTCGCGCTCTGGGGCGCGCCGGGCATGGCGCATGCGGCCTTTCTGGACCGCGCGGCGATGCGCGTGGTGCTGGCCTCGCTGCCCGCGCCTGAGGGGCGCTTCCCCGCCCTCTCGCCCGGCCGCCCCGGCGCGGTGCTGTTCGAGCGCGCGCTGCACGACCTCTGGCGCCTGCTGCCCGAGGAGGCGGTGGACGCGCGGCCCTTCCTCGATCACGGGCGCTGGCCGGTGGCGGGCCCGCTCTCCGCCCGCCCCGCGCCGCAGGAGCCCGAGGCCCCGCCCATGACCTTCCTGCCCGCCGAGGGGGAGGGCGTGCACCAGATCCCCGTCGGCCCCATCCATGCCGGCATCATCGAGCCCGGGCATTTCCGCTTCCATGTGCAGGGCGAGACGATCCTGCGGCTGGAGGCGCGGCTCGGCTACACGCACAAGGGCACGCTGTCGCTGATGCTGGGCAAGTCGCCGCGCGCGGCGGCGCGCTTCGCCGCGCGGCTTTCGGGCGATTCCACCGTGGCGCACGCCCTCGCCTTCGCCCGCGCGGCCGAGGCCGCGGCCGGCGTGGCGGCGCCGCCGCGCGCGGTGGCGATCCGCGCCGCGATGCTGGAGCTGGAGCGGCTGCACAACCACCTGCACGACCTCGGCGCCATCGCCGGCGACGCCGCCTTCGCCGCGCTGCACGCCGAGTGCGGCGAGTGGCGCGAGCATCTGCTGCGCGCCCAGCACGCCGCCTTCGGCCACCGGCTGATGATGGACCGCGTGCTGCCCGGCGGCGTGGCGCAGGATCTGGAGGCGCCGGGCATCGCGGCGCTGCGCGGGGTGCTGGCGCGCATCGCCGCCGCCCTGCCCGGGCTGCGCCGCATCTACGACAGCCACGCGAGCCTGCAGGACCGCATGGTGGGCACCGGCATCATCGCCCCCGCGCTGCGCGACGCCTTCGCCCCCGGCGGGGTGGTGGGCCGCGCCGCCGGCCGCGCCTTCGACGCGCGGGTGCTGAACGGCGAGATGGCGGCCGAGGCCATGCCCCTGCACGCCGCCGGCGACGTGGACGCGCGCTGGCGCCAGCGCCACGCCGAGGCCGGCATCGCCATCGCCCGCGCCGAGGCGCTGCTGGCCGCCCTGCCCGAGGGGCCGCTCGCCGCGCCCCTTCCCCCGCGCGGCGGCGAGGGCGTGGCGCTGGTGGAGGGGTTCCGCGGCGAGTGCCTGGCCTGGGTGGCGCTGGACGATGGCGGGCTGATCGAGGCCCTCTACCTGCGCGACCCGTCCTGGCTGCACTGGCCGCTGCTGGAGGCCGCGGTGATCGGCACCATCGTCGCGGACTTCCCGCTCATCAACAAGAGCATCAACGGCAGCTACAGCGGGGTGGACCTCTGATGCTCTGGCCGCGGCTCGCGCGCAACCTGCTCACCCGCCCGCGCACCGACCCGCCGGTGACGCCCCGCCCCGAGGTGGTGGCCGCCCTGCGCGAGCGGCTGGCCGAGGCGGGGCAGCGCCGGCTCGGCCGCTCGCTCGCCATCCGGCATGTGGATGCGGGAAGCTGCAACGGCTGCGAGCTGGAATGCCATGCGCTGGGCAATGTGGCGCACGACCTGGAGCGCTACGGGCTGCGCTTCGTCGCCTCGCCGCGGCATGCCGATGTGCTGCTGGTGACCGGGCCGCTGACGCGCAACATGGCCGAGGCGCTGCTGCGCTGCCGCGCCGCGACGCCCGAGCCCGTCTGGGTCGTCGCCGCCGGCGACTGCGCGGTGGACGGGGGCGTGTTCAAGGGCAGCTACGCCGTGCTGGGCGGGGTGGAGGAGGCGATCATGCCCGACCTCGTGATCCCCGGCTGCCCGCCCACGCCCACGCAGATCCTGGAAGGGCTGGTGGCGCTGCTGGAGGCGCAGGCGGGCTGAGGCGACCGCCCGCTTTCCGGGCAGGACGATGCGCCGCGCCGCCTCGGCCGCCGCCGCCACGGCTTTCCTCCGCCGCCGGCCACCGCCATCTTCCGGCGGGGAACGCCAGCCGCCGGACATCGCGCAAGGAGGATGCCCTGCGGGTCCTGCTGGTGGATCAGGATGAGGAGCGCGCGGCGGCGGTGCGCGCCGGGCTGGAGGCGAGCGGCTTCCAGGTCGTCGCCGTCGCCTCGGAGGCGACGGATCTCACCGCGCTCGTGCGCGCCAGCGCGGCGGAGGTGATCGTCTGCGACCTCGACGACCCCTCGCGCGACGCGCTGGAGAGCATGCGCGCGCTGCACCGGGACGAGCCGCGCCCCGTGGTGGTCTTCGCCGCCCGCGGCGAGCCCGAGCAGATCGAGGCCGCGATCGAGGCGGGGGTCGCGGCCTATGTGGTCGAGGGCCTCGCCCCCGCGCGGGTGCGCCCGGTGCTGGAGGTGGCGATCCGGCGCTTCCGCGCCCATCAGGCGCTGCGCGCCGAGCTGGAGGAGACGCGCGCCACCCTGGCCGAGCGCACGCTGATCGAGCGCGCCAAGGGCGCGCTGATGCAGCGCCGCCGCCTGTCGGAGCCCGAGGCCTACCGGCTGATGCGCCGCTGGGCGATGGACCGGGGCCAGAGGATCCTGCAGGTGGCCGAGGCCATCCTGCGCGAAAATTCGCCAGACAGCACATGAATTGTTCAGTTTTGCCGCTTGCGCCCGCGAATGATGGCCTTCAGGGCAAATCTCCGCTTGTCCCTGCCGGCCCTGGGGCCTAATCCAGGGGCGTCGCCTGCCGGCGACCCTCGGCGCCGCAAGGGCGTGGCGCCATGGCCTAGCGTGATCGCCACCCTCGCGGACCAACGGCGGCCCGCGCAGCCGGACTCTCCGGCGGAGCCGCCCCATGCCGCACCACCCCGACATCCGCCTCGGCTATGTCCCGCTCACCGATGCGGCGCCGCTGGTGATCGCCGATGCGCTCGGCCTCTTCGCGCGGCAGGGGGTGCGGGTGCGCCTCTCGCGCGAGAGCGCCTGGGCGGGGCTGCGCGACAAGCTGGCCTTCGGCGCGCTCGACGGGGCGCAGGTGCTGGGGCCGCTGGTGCTCGCGCTCGCCGCGGGGGCGGGCGGGGTGCGGCGGCGGCTGACCGTCTCCGCCGGCCTCGCGCGCAACGGCAACACCATCGTCCTCTCGGCGGCGCTGGCTGCCCGCATCGGCCCCTTCGCGCCGCCGCTCTCCGCCGCCGCCTTCGCCGAGGCGCTGCACCGCCGCGCCGAGGAGGGCCTGCCGCCGCCCACCCTGGCGGTCGTGTTTCCCCACTCCTCCCACAACCTGCTGCTGCGCCACTGGCTGGCCTCGGGCGGCCTCGACCCCGATCATGACCTGCGCCTCGTCGTCGTGCCGCCGCCGCGCATGGCCGAGGCGCTGGCCCAGGGCGCGATCGAGGGATTCTGCGCCGGCGAGCCCTGGGGCAGCCACGCCATCGCCCAGGGCGCGGGCCGCTTCGCCCTGGCCACCGGCGACATCTGGGCGGACCATCCCGAGAAGCTGCTCGCCTGGGCCGAGGGGTTCGCCGAGGCGCGCGAGGCCGAGCTGATCGCCGCCACCGCCGCCGTGATCGAGGCGGCGCTCTGGCTCGAAATCCCCGCCAACCGCCCCGCCGCCGCCCGGCTGCTGCAGGAGCGCGCCTTCCCCGAACTGCCCCTCTCCACCATCGCCGCCGCGCTGGAGGGCCGCGTCGCCGGCTGTGAGACGCCGCTCGCCGCGCCGATGCGCTTCGCCGCCGCGAGCCGCCCGCGCCGCGAGGAGGCCGCCGCCTGGCTCGCCGCCATGCGCCGTTGGGGCCACCTCGCCGGCACAGAGGCGGAGCTCCTCGCCCCCTGGCGCGCCGATCTCTGGGACCGCGCCGCCGCCCGCCTTCCCGCCCCGCCGCTTCCGGGCCGGGCCGCCCCCTCGCCCCTTCTCGACACCCCCACGGAGACCGACGCATGACCCACGCCCCGATTCCCCGCCGCACCGCCCTCGCCGGCACTGCGGCGCTGCTCGCCGCCGCCAGGGCCCTCGCGCCCTCCGGCCTGCACGCGCAGGGCAGCGGCGCGCCGGAGGTGCGGCGCGCCACCCTCGGCTTCATCGCCCTGACCGACGCCGCCCCGGTGATCATCGCCAGGGAGAAGGGCTTCTTCGCCAAGCACGGCATGCCGGAGGTCGAGGTGGCGCGCCAGGCGAGCTGGGGTGCCACGCGCGACAACCTGGTGCTCGGCGGCGGCCGCGGCGGCATCGACGGGGCGCATCTGCTCACGCCCATGGCCTATCTCATCCACATGGGCCGGGTGGTGCAGAACAACCAGCCCGTGCCCATGGCGCTGCTGGCGCGGCTCAACACCAACGGCCAGGCGATCAGCGTCGCGGCGAAGCACATGGCGCTGGGCACGCGGCTCGATTCCTCGCCGCTGCGCCGCGCGCTCAACAGCGAGAGCAAGGTTGCCATGACCTTCCGCGGCGGCACGCACGACATGTTCGTGCGCTACTGGCTCGCCGCCGGCGGCATCGATCCGGAGCGCGACGTCTCGACCATCGTCGTGCCGCCGCCGCAGATGGTGGCCAACATGCGCGTGGGCACCATGGACGCCTTCTGCGTGGGCGAGCCCTGGAACGCGCAGCTCGTCAGCCAGCGCCTCGGCTACACCGCGATCGTCACCGGCGAGTTCTGGAAGGACCACCCGGAGAAGGCGCTGGTGCTGCGCGCCGACTGGGTGCAGCAGCACCCGCGCGCCGCCGAGGCGCTGACCGCCGCCGTGATCGAGGCGCAGCGCTGGTGCGACGAGCCCGCGAACAAGGCCGAGATGTGCGAGATCATCGGCCGGCGCGCCTGGCTCAACGTCGCCCCCGCCGACATCCT
>JAOAIK010000028.1 GCA_026414745.1 Roseococcus sp. | reverse complement strand
CGAGCTCGTCTTGGACATTGATCCGGAGCGCGGCAGTGCCGATAGCGGGCAACTCGACGCCGATCTGCCTGAGCTTTTCGTGGCGCTGGGGCGCGCTGCGAAAGATCGGAAGGCGGCCGTCCTGCTGCTGATCGATGAACTGCAGTATATCCGCGAAGATGAACTGGGCGCGCTGATCATGGCGCTGCATCGCACAGCGCAAGAGGGCTTGCCGGTGCTGCTGGTGGCGGCGGGCCTTCCGCAGCTTGTCGGCCAGATGGGCCGCTCGAAATCCTACGCCGAAAGGCTGTTCGCTTTCCCGGAAATCGGCGCGCTCAACGACGAGGACGCCCGCCGGGCGCTGGCTGCGCCGGCCGCGAGCGCAGGGATTCGGTTCACGGACGAGGCGCTCGAGGAAATTCTGCGGCAAACGCAAGGTTATCCCTTCTTCCTCCAGGAGTGGGGGTACTGTGCATGGAACATCGCCCCTGGCAGCCCGATCTCGCGGGCCGACGTTGACAGCGCCACGATCGAGGCCATCCGCAAGCTCGACAGCAGCTTCTTCCGAGTGCGCTTCGACCGGCTCACCCCACGGGAGAGGGACTACCTGCGCGCCATGGCTGACCTTGGTGACGGCCCGTTGCGCTCGGGTGACATCGCGGATCGGCTTGGCATCAGCGTCATGACGGCTGGTCCGCTGCGGGGCGGGCTGATCCGCAAGGGCATGATCTACTCGCCCGCGCACGGGGACACCGCCTTCACGGTGCCCCTGTTCGGCGCCTTCATGCGACGCAGCATGCCGGTCTGGAGTCCCCGCACCGCAAACAGGGAGCGCCGAAAGTGACGCCGCTGTTCGACCTTTCGGGCCGCGTCGCGCTGGTCACCGGCGGCAATGGGGGCATCGGCCTCGGCTTCGCGCGCGGCCTCGCCCGGTGCGGCGCGGCGGTGATGGTGGCCGGGCGCAGCGCGGCGAAGAACGCGGCGGCGGTGGCGGAACTCGCCGCGCTCGGTGCGCGCGCCGAGGCGGTGACGGTGGACGTGACCGACACGGCCTCGATCCGCGCCATGGTCGAGGCCACGGTGGAGCGGATGGGAAGGCTCGACATCCTGGTGAACAACGCCGGCACCAACATCCGCCGCCGCCCCGAGGAGGTGAGCCCCGAGGACTGGCACACGGTGCTGAACACCAACCTGACCAGCGCGATGTTCGCCGCCCAGGCCGCCTACCCGCATCTGCGCGCGCACGGGGTGGGGCGGATCATCAACAACGGCTCCATGCTCTCCCTCTTCGGGATGCCGCTGCACGCGGCCTATGCCTCCTCCAAGGGCGCGGTGGTGCAGCTCACCAGGGCCCTGGCGACCGCCTGGGCGAAGGAGGGCATCACGGTCAACTGCGTGCTGCCCGGCTGGATCGACACCGACCTCACGCGCAAGGCGCGGGCCGACATGCCCGGCCTCGAGCAGAAGGTGGTCGAGCGCGCCCCCGCGGGGCGCTGGGGTTCGCCCGCGGATTTCGAGGGCATCGCGGCCTTCCTCGCCTCCGACGCGGCGGCCTATGTCACCGGGACGGCCATTCCGGTGGATGGCGGCTACTCCATCAGCGGATGACGCCTTGCCCCTGCCCGGCTTCCTGCTCTTCGAGGGCTGGCCGCAGAACCCGCCGCGCGTGCTCTCGCTGCGCGAGACCGAGCAGTTCCTCCTCCTCGCGGCCTATCTCCTCTGGCGGCGGGATGTCGCGCCGATCGACGGCGAGGCGCTGGACAAGCTGCGCGGCGCGCTCTCGCCCCACCCGGTGCGCGAGCAGAACAAGCAGTTCGGCCTCAACGTCATGGAGGTGGCGGTGGAGCGCCTCGTCCAGGCCGGGCTGATCGAGATCGGCCGCACCGGCCTCCTCCCCTCGCTCAAGGCGGTGGAGGAGCTGGAGCGTGCCATGGCCGCGACGGGCAAGGACCCCGAGCGGGTGCTGCGGCGGATCCTGGAGGGCTGATGCCAAGCCTCGAGACCCTGCTGCTCTTCGCCGCCCTCTCGCTCGGCCTCGCGCTCACGCCGGGGCCGAACATGCTCTACCTCGTCAGCCGCGCGCTGGCGCAGGGCAGGCGGGCAGGCATGGTCTCGCTGGCGGGCTGCCAGGCGGGAACGCTGCTGGTGATGCTGCTGGCGGCGGCGGGCGTCACGGCCGCGCTGATGGCCGTTCCCTACGCCTGGGATGCGCTGCGCCTCGCCGGAGCGGCCTATCTCGGCTGGCTCGCCTGGCAATGCGTGCGCCCGGGCGGGCAGCCGCTCTTCGCGCCCCGCCCACTGCCGGCCGAGCCGGATGCACGGCTGTTCTGGGTGGGCTTCGCCACCGCCGCGCTGAACCCCAAGGTGGCCCTGTTCTACGTCGCGGTGCTGCCGCCCTTCATCGACCCCGCCGCGGGGCACGTGTTCCTGCAGGGCGCGGTGCTGGGGGCGGTGCAGATGGCGGTAGGCATCGGCTTCGACGCGGCGCTGGTGCTGGGGGCGGCCGGAACCGCGCGCTTCCTCGCCGCACGGCCGCTCTGGCTCGCCGCCCAGCGCTATGTGCTGGGCGGCGCGCTCGGGCTGCTCGCGGCGAAGCTCGCCCTGGCAGGGAGGCAGGGCTGATGGCGGAAACCCTCTTCGTCGCGATGGCGGTGCTGGCGCTGGTCGGCGGTTGCACCCTGGTCGCGGTGGTGGCCACCACCGCGCTCGGGATGGTCATCGCGCGGCTCGAGGTCGCGCTCGGCACCTCGATGCTGCTCATGGGCACGCTGCTCTACGCGCTGGGCGGCAGCGCCTGGCAGGTGGTGGGGCTGGTCGGGCTCTCGCACGCGCTGGCGGGGGCGCTGATCTGGCAGAAGAACAGGCTGCGCCGGAAATGACCGAGACGCTGCTCGCCCTCCTGGCACTCGCCTATTCCGGGCTGGTCCTGTTCGCCCTGGCGCAGGCGCTGCGCAGGCTGATGGCCCCGCGGCGCGCGGCGGTCGCGGCCTTCGGCCTCTCCTCGGCCGTGCATGGCGCCACGCTGCTCTTCCTCGATCCCGCGCAGCGGCCGGTGGCGCTCGCGCTGTGGGGCGCGCCGCACCTGCTGCTGCTGCCGCTGCTGCTCTGGGCCGCCCGCAGGCAGGAGACAGGCGCATGACGCAGATCCTCATCATCGCCCAGGGGCTGCTCTATGTCGGCCTCGTCGTGGTGCTGCTCAACAACCGGCTGCAGGCGCGGCTGCCCGGCGCGCGCGGCGTGCTGGCGGCGGCGGGGCTGAGCCTCGCGGCGCATCTGCTGCTCACGTTTCCCATCCCGGCGGAGTGGAGGACGACCTGGCTCGTCTTCGTCCTGCCCGGACACATCCTCACGCCCGCGGTGCTTGTGGTGCTCGCGCGGCGCAAGACAGGCGAGTGACATGCCCAAGCGCACCGACCTCTCCTCCATCCTCATCATCGGGGCGGGGCCCATCGTCATCGGCCAGGCCTGCGAGTTCGACTACTCGGGCGCGCAGGCGTGCAAGGCGCTGAAGGCCGAGGGCTACCGGGTCATCCTCGTCAACTCCAACCCGGCGACGATCATGACCGACCCGGGTCTGGCGGACGCGACCTATGTCGAGCCCATCACCCCCGAGGTGGTCGAGAAGATCATCGCCAAGGAGCGCCCCGACGCGCTGCTGCCCACCATGGGCGGGCAGACGGCGCTGAACACCGCGCTGAAGCTCGATGCCGCGGGCGTGCTCGCGAAATACGGCTGCGAGCTGATCGGCGCCAAGGCCGAGGTGATCGACAAGGCCGAGGACCGCCAGAAGTTCCGCGACGCCATGGCGCGCATCGGCATCGACAGCCCGCGTTCGGCCATCGCGCACAGCATGGAGGAGGCGCGCGCCGCGCTCGAGCAGGTGGGCCTGCCCTGCGTGATCCGCCCCTCCTTCACGCTGGGCGGCACGGGCGGCGGCATCGCCTACAACCGCGAGGAGTTCGAGCAGATCGTCTCGGCCGGCCTCGCCGCCTCCATGACCAGCGAGGTGCTGGTGGAGGAGAGCGTGCTCGGCTGGAAGGAGTTCGAGATGGAGGTGGTCCGCGACCGGGCGGACAACTGCATCATCGTCTGCTCCATCGAGAACCTCGACCCGATGGGCGTGCACACGGGCGATTCCGTGACTGTGGCGCCGGCGCTGACGCTGACCGACAAGGAATACCAGCGCATGCGCGACGCCTCCATCGCCTGCCTGCGCGAGATCGGCGTGGACACGGGCGGGTCGAACGTGCAGTTCGCCATCAACCCCGCCGACGGGCGCATGGTCGTCATCGAGATGAACCCGCGCGTTTCGCGTTCCTCGGCGCTGGCCTCCAAGGCCACGGGCTTCCCCATCGCCAAGGTCGCGGCCAAGCTCGCCGTCGGCTACACGCTGGACGAGCTCAAGAACGACATCACGCGCGCCACCCCCGCCTCCTTCGAGCCGACGATCGACTACGTGGTGGTGAAGATCCCGCGCTTCACCTTCGAGAAGTTCCCCGGCACGCCGGCGACGCTGACCACGAGCATGAAGTCCGTGGGCGAGGCGATGGCCATCGGCCGCAGCTTCGCCGAGGCGCTGCAGAAGGGGCTGCGCAGCCTCGAGACGGGGCTCTCGGGCCTCGATCCGCAGCCGCTGCCCGGCGATGGCAGTGTCGAGGCGTTCCACGCCTCGCTCGCCACCCCGCGGCCCGACCGCGTGCTGACGGTGGCGGATGCGCTGCGCGCCGGCATGAGCGTGGAGGCGATCCACGCCGCCTGCAAGTTCGACCCCTGGTTCATCCGGGAGATCGCGCGCATCGTGGAGGCCGAGCGCGAGGTGGCGCGCGAAGGCCTGCCGCGCAGCGCGCCCGCCTTCCGCCGCCTCAAGGCGCTCGGCTTCAGCGACCGCCAGCTCGCCCGCATCACCGGCAAGACCGAGGCCGAGGTCTTCGCCGCGCGCGATGCGCTCGGCGTGCATCCCGTCTACAAGCGCATCGACACCTGCGCGGCCGAGTTCGCCTCCGACACGCCCTACATGTACTCGACCTACGAGGACGGCTTCGGCGAGCCGGTCTGCGAATCCCGCCCCACGGACGCGCGGAAGGTGGTGATCCTGGGCGGCGGGCCGAACCGCATCGGCCAGGGCATCGAATTCGACTACTGCTGCGTCCATGCCTGCTACGCGCTCTCGGCCAAGCATGGCGGCGCGGGGTTCGAAACCATCATGGTCAACTGCAACCCCGAGACGGTCAGCACCGACTACGACACCTCCGACCGGCTCTATTTCGAGCCGCTGACGCCGGAGGACGTGATCGCGCTGATCCGCCGCGAGCAGCAGCGGGGCGAGCTGCTGGGCTGCGTCGTGCAGTATGGCGGGCAGACGCCGCTCAAGCTCTCGCAGCATCTGGCGCGGGCGGGCATCCCGATCCTCGGCACCTCGCCCGATTCCATCGACATCGCCGAGGACCGCGAGCGCTTCCAGCAGCTGCTCAAGGGCCTCAACCTCAAGCAGCCGGCCAACGGCACCGCCCGCACGCTGGAGGAGGCCGAGGCCGAGGCCGCGCGCATCGGTTATCCGGTGGTGGTGCGCCCCTCCTATGTGCTGGGCGGGCGGGCCATGGAGATCGCCTACAACGCCGACCAGCTCCGCCGCTTCGGCGAGGAGGCGGTGCGCGTCTCGGGCGAGAACCCGATCCTGATCGACCAGTATCTCTCCGACGCCATCGAGGTGGACGTGGACGCGATCGCGGACGCGGCGGGCAACGTCTATGTCGCGGGCGTGATGGAACACATCGAGGAGGCGGGCATCCATTCGGGGGACTCCGCCTGCTCGCTGCCGCCCTATTCGCTGCCGCCGCTCACCGTCGTCGAGATCAAGCTGCAGACGGACGCGCTGGCGCGCGCGCTCAAGGTGCGCGGGCTGATGAACGTGCAGTTCGCGGTGAAGAACGGCGAGATCTACGTCCTCGAGGTGAACCCGCGCGCCAGCCGCACCGTGCCCTTCGTCGCCAAGGCCACGGGCGTTCCCGTCGCCAAGATCGGCGCGCGCGTCATGGCCGGCGCGCTGCTGACCGAGTTCGCCCTGGACGACGACGCGGTGAACCGCCATGTCGCGGTAAAGGAGGCGGTGTTCCCCTTCAACCGCTTCCCCGGCGTCGATGTGCTGCTCGGCCCCGAGATGAAGTCCACCGGCGAGGTGATGGGCCTCGACACCAGCTTCGAGCGCGCCTTCCTCAAGTCGCAGCTCGGCGCGGGGGTGAAGCTGCCCACCGAGGGGGCTGCCTTCATCTCGGTGCGCGACGGCGACAAGGTGGCGGCGGTGGGCATCGCGCGGCGCCTGTCGGAGCTCGGCTTCGTCATCCTCGCCACGCGCGGCACGGCGGCGAAGCTCAAGGAGGCGGGGATCGCCGCGCGGGTGATCAACAAGGTGCTGGAGGGGCGGCCGCATTGCGTGGACGCCATCAAGTCCGGCGAGATCCAGCTCGTCATCAACACCTCGGGGGGCGGGCAGTCGGTCAGCGACAGCTTCGACATCCGCCGCTCGGCGCTGACCATGGGCGTTCCGCACTACACGACCATGGCGGGGGCGCGGGCGGCGGTGGGCGCCATCGCGGCGCTGCGCGCCCAAACCCTTGATGTAGCCCCCCTGCAATCCTACTCTCACGCTTCGTTCTGATCAGGCGGGCGCCCTGCGGCGCCCGCCCTACCCTTCCCCGCCGGCGCGTCCAGGACGGCTCTCGCCGGCGGGGGCGTTTTCTTGAAGGAAGACGGGCTGTGCAGAAGTTCCCGATGACCGCCGAGGGGCTGGCCAAGCTGGAAGAGGAACTGCGCCACCTGAAATCGGAGGAGCGCCCGGCCATCATCCGGGCCATCGCCGAGGCGCGCGCGCATGGCGACCTCTCGGAGAACGCCGAATACCACGCCGCGCGCGAGCGCCAGTCCTTCATCGAGGGCCGCATCAGCGAGCTCGAGGCGATCATTCCCTCGGCCGAGGTGATCGACGTCTCGAAGATGTCGGGCGACCAGGTGCGTTTCGGCGCGCGCGTGACCATCCTCGACGAGGAGACGGAGAAGGAGACCACCTACCGCATCGTCGGCCAATACGAGGCGGACATGAAGACGGGCTCCATCTCCCTCACCTCGCCGCTCGCCAAGGCGCTGATGGGCAAGAGGGTGGGCGACAGCGTGGAGGTGCCCGCCCCGGGCGGCGCCCGCGCCGTCGAGATCACCGCCGTCGTCTTCGGCTGACGCACGTGGCGCTCCAGCGCGGCGAGGCGGCCGTGCCGGACGGCGCGCCGGGCGTGCATCTCGGCCTCGCCGAGGTGCGGGCGGCGGCGGCGCGCATCCGCGGTGCGGTGCTGCGCACGCCCACCATCCGCAGCGACGCGCTCTCGCGCGCCACGGGGGCGGAGCTGTGGCTGAAGCTCGACAATCTCCAGGCCACCGGCGCCTTCAAGGAGCGCGGGGCGGCCAACCGCATCGCGCTGCTGACGGCGCGCGAGCGCGCGGCGGGCGTGATCGCCATGTCAGCCGGCAACCACGCCCAGGCCGTGGCACGCCACGCCGCCCTGGCGGGGATCGGCGCCACCATCGTGATGCCGCGCTATACCCCGGCCACCAAGGTGACCCGCACCGAGGCCTGGGGCGCGCGGGTGGTGCTGCACGGCGAGACCCTGGCCGAAGCGGCCGCGCACGCACACCAGCTCGCGCTCGCCGAGGGGCTCACCTTCATCCACCCCTATGACGACCCGGCGGTCATCGCGGGCCAGGGTACGGCCGCGCTGGAGCTGCTCGAGGATGTGCCGGGCCTCGACACCCTCGTCATCCCCGTGGGCGGAGGCGGGCTGCTGGCCGGCTGCGCCCTGGCCGCGCGCGAGCTGAGGCCGGGGATCCAGGTCTTCGGCGTGGAGGTGGAGGCCTATCCGGCCATGGCACAGCGCCTCGCGGGCCAGCCCGTGCAGGTGGGCGGGCCCACCGTCGCCGAGGGCATCGCCGTGCGCGACGTGGGGGAGCTGCCCTTGGCGCTCATCCGCCGCATGGGACTCGAGGTTCTGGTGGTGCCCGAGCGCGCGGTGGAGGAGGCCATCGCCCTGCTCGCCGAGGGCGCCAAGCTGGTGGCCGAGGGCGCGGGGGCGGCGGGGCTGGCCGCGCTGCTCGCTTTTCCCGAGCGCTTCGCGGGGCGCAAGGTGGGCATCCCGGTCTGCGGCGGGAACATCGACGCGCGCGCGCTGTCCAACGTGCTGCTGCGCCAGTTGCTGCGCGACGGGCGAATCCTGCGCCTGCATTTCGACATCCCGGACCGCCCCGGCGTGCTGACCGACATCTCGGGCCGCATCTCGGCCCTGGGCGGCAACGTCATCGAAGTGCAGCACCAGCAGCTTTTCGGCGCGCCGACGGTGCAGAGCACGGAGCTCCACATCATGGTGGAAGTGCGCGACGCCGCCCAGGGAAACGCCATCATCGCGGCGCTCGAGGCGGGCAATTACGTGGTGCGGCGGAGCTGATCTCGCCTCCGGCAAAGCAAACGGGGGCGCGCTGCGGCGCCCCCCTCTCGCTTCCGGCCTCGGGAAGAGGGCCTGCGCCTCAGCGCAGGACGATCTCCACGCGGCGGTTCTGCGGCTCGCGCACGCCCATCGCGGTGGGCACCAGCGGCCGGTCGAAACCGAAGCCCTGGATGGTGATCTGGTTGCGCGCGATCCCGCGCCGCACCAGCTCCGCCGCCACCGCCTCGGCGCGGCGCACCGACAGGCGCTGGTTGTAGGCCGCCGACCCCGTGCGGTCCGCGTGGCCCGAGACCTCGATCCGCGTCGAGCCCACCGTGCGCGCGTTGTTCGCCGCCTCGGCGATGATCTGCCGCGCGCGGTCCGTCAGGTCGGCGCGATCCCAGTCGAAGAACACCAGGAAGGTGCGCGCGGGCGCTGGCGCCGCGGCCGGGGCCGGGGCGGGCGCCGGCGTCGGCGTGTTGAAGGCGTAGCGCAGGCCGACCAGCACCGCGTGGTTGTTGTTCACGACATCGCCGGAGACGCGGGAGGCAGGGGTAGTGCCCGTGTTCCGGTTCGCGCCCGTGTACTCGGTCGCCAGCGTGGCGTAGTAGCGATACTCGGTGGTCAGCGACAGGCCGGGCACGAACTGCCCGAGGCCGAAGGCGACGCCACCGATCGCCTGGTAGGCGAAGTTCCAGCCGGAGCTGTTGTCCACGGCGAAGAGGCCGCCATTGGGGAAGGTGGCGCGCACGTTGCGGCCCTGCAGCCAGCCCGCACCGATGCCCGCGCCGACATAGGGCGTCACGCTGATGCCGGTGCCCAGCGGGTCGCCCAGCGGCAGGTCATAGAAGGCGTTGGCCATCAGGCCGAGCTGGCGGGTCGTGCCGCCCACGATGAAGGGCCGCACCCCGTCGCGCAGGGCGGCGGTGGCCTGGTTGTCGCGGTAGCTGACCTCGCCCTCGACGCGGAAGCCGTTGCCGAAGCCCCAGCCCACGCTGCCGACGGCGCCCCAGCCCCAGCCCCAGTTGAAGCGGTTCCGCGGGTTCTCGCCCACCGTCGCCTCGCGGTAGCTGCCGCCCACGCCGGCGCCGACATACAGCCCCGAGACTTGCTGGGCCGACACGGTTCCGGTCACCACCAGGCTGGCGGCGACAATCCCCACTCCAAGACGAACCATGACCCCGCTCCCTCGGCGCCACTACACAGGAGGGACGTTAATCACCCCCGCGACACAAGAACAAGCCGTCGCAGGTTTTAGGAGCGGCCTGTTGCCCAACGGCAACACATCTCGCGCAACAGACCCCCCGGACCTGGCTGGGAGAGCCGGCGCGACGCGGGCGAAGGGCCGAGACGGCACCTCATCCAGAGCATGCGAGAGAGGCGAAAGCGAAGAGGAGATGGTGGGTGCGACAGGGATTGAACCTGTGACCCCTGCCGTGTGAAGGCAGTGCTCTCCCGCTGAGCTACGCACCCATCTGTCCGGGAGCCGCCATTTGCGGCGGCCGCGCGGCGAAGTCAAGCCAGAGGCTTGCCGGCGCCCCTCTGGATCCCGTTATCACGCAAGGATGCGCCGCCTCCTCGCCCTTCTGCTCCTCGCCGCCGCCCCGGCCCAGGCCGAGGCCTGGCGCGCGAGCTATCTCGTCACCGTCGCCGGCGCCACGGTGATGGAGGCGGAGGTCGCCTTCGACCTGGGCGGTCCGGCCTATCGCGTCGAGACGCGCACCCGCCTGCGCGGGCTGGGCAGCCTGTTCCTGCGCGGCGAGAGCGTCTCCGTCAGCGAGGGGCGCTGGCAGGGGGGAGAGGCACGCCCGCTCCTCCACGAGGCCCGCAGCCACTGGCGCAGCGGCCTGCGCCGCACGCGCATCGAGTATGGCCCGGATGGCGAGCCGCGCCTCGCTGTGCTGGAGCCCGCCGAGGACATTCCCCGCGCCCCCCTGCCGCCCGGCCCGCGCGCCGGCACGCTGGACACCCTCTCGGCGCTGGCGCAGCTCGCGCGGCATGTGCGCGAGACGGGGCGCTGCGACACCGGCGCCACCGCCTTCGACGGGCGGCGTCTCACCCGCTTCGAGGTGACGCGCGATCCGGTGATGCAGGCCGCCGATGGCGGGCTGCTGCGCTGCGTGATCGAAAGCCGCCCGCTGGCCGGCTACGCGCTGGACCGTCCCGATTCGGCCAGCCCCACCGAGATCCACGCCCTGTTCGGGGTGCTGCGCCCCGGCACGCCCGTTCTGCCCGTGCGGGTGGAGATGGCCGCGCGCTGGTGGGGCCGCATCGAGGCGCGGCTCGTCTCCGTCACGCGCGAGTGACCAGGGGCGCCAGGCCGCCGACCGCCGCCCGGAGCAGGCCGGGCAGTTCCGCCGGCGCCGCCGCCACGCGATCCGCCCCCTCGCCCGAGCCATAGCCCCAGGCGGCGAAGACGCTCGCCACCCCCGCCCCCCGGGCGGCGCGGATGTCGTTCTGGTGGTCGCCGATCATCACCGCCCGCCCGGGCGGGACGCCCGCCGCCTCCAGCACGCCGCGCACATGGCCGGGGTCGGGCTTGCGCACGGGCAGGCTGTCGCCGCCCAGCACCACGGAAAAGCGGGGCGCGAGGCCGAGCGCCCCGAGCAGCGCGCGCGCCGCCACCGCGGGCTTGTTGGTGCAGACCGCGAGCGCCCAGCCCTCGGCCCGCAGCGTGGCGAGCGCGGCCTCCATCCCCGGATAGGGGCGCGTGAGCACCGCGCCATTCGCCTCGAGATCGGCGAGGAAGGGCGGCAGCATCGCCGCCTCCTCCAGCGGCGCGGCGCGCGCGGCGAAGGCCTTGCGCAGCAGGGCGCGCGCGCCGTCGCCGATCATCGCCGCCACCTCGGCCAGCGCGAAGGGCGCGAGCCCCGCCCGCGCCATGGCCCGGTTGAGCACGGCCGCGATGTCGGGCGCGCTGTCCACCAGCGTGCCGTCCAGGTCGAAGATGGCCAGCCGCGTCACGGCGTCTCGACCCTCGGCCAGTAGGGCCGGGTGAAGCGCCGGTAGGGGATGGCCGCGAAGTCGCGCAGGATGCCCGCCTCGGCGGCGCAGTAGCGCACCTCGCGCGCGAGCGGGGCGAAGCCCGCGTAGAAATGCTGCGAGGACTTCACCACCACGATGCGCTTGTCGTCCAGCCGGCAGCCGAGGCCGGTGAAGGCGTCGGGGTGGAAGCATTGCTGGCGCTCGCTGGCGAGGATGATGTGGATGCCCTCCGCCTCGATCCAGGCGGCGGGGCCCATCGCCGCCCGCCCGCCCGAGAGCCCGGACTGGAAGGCCTCGGCGGCCACCGCATGCACGCGCACCGCGAGGTCCAGCGGATCGCCCGACATCGGCCCGCATTTGCCGCCCAGGCGCAGCGGCATCACCGCGCCCGCCCCGGCCTCGCGGCAGAAGGAGACGGCGATCGGGTCCCAGAAGATGCCGATGGCCGCGTCCTTCACCCCGCGCTCCAGCATGCGGCGCAGCACCGCCGTGCAGTCCGAGGGCGCGCCGCCGCCGGCATTGTCGCTCGTCTCGGCGATGACCGTGATGCCCGCGGGGGCGGCGAGGGCGATGTCGAGCGCCTGGTCCACCGTGTCGAAGCGCTTCAGCGTCGCCTCGCGCATGGCCCAGACGCGCTCGCCCCAGGCGCGGGCGGTGGCCTGGGCCAGCGCCGCGTCGCCATCGGCGATGGCGAGCATCTTCGCCCCCACATGCGGCACATCGCCCCAGGGAAACCCGTGCGCGAAGGAGAGCGAGAGGAGGCCGCCCCGGCCCTCGGCGGCCTGCATCTCCGCGACGAAGGACTTCATCGGCTCCACGGGCGTGTGCCACATGTTGATCATGTGCAGGTCGTGATACGCCATCACCGGGCGGATCTCGCGGCGCGCCGCGCGCAGCGCGAGCGCGAAGAGCTCGCGCGCGCGCTCGGCCATGTCGGTGTGCGGGTATTCCTTGTAGATCACCACGAGATCGGCGTTGCGCAGCAGCGCCTCGTCCAGGTGGCAATGCAGGTCGAGCTCCACGCCGATCACGACATCGGGCCCGAGGAGGGCGCGCACATGCGCGACGAGGTCGCTCTCGCAGTCGTCGTAGCCCTCCGCGACCATGGCGCCGTGCAGGTTGAGCAGCACCATGTCCAGCGGCCCCGCGGCACGCAGATCCTCGAGGATCAGCCCGCGCAGCTCCTCATAGACGGCGCGCACCGTGGTGCCGCCCGGCTGGGCGTTGGCGGTGATGCTCTCGACCACCTCGATCCCCGCCGCCTCGGCGAGGCGCCGCCACTCGATCAGCGGGATGTTGCCCCAGACCGGCTCGGCCAGGCTCCCGTCCCTCCGGTGGAAGCGGTTGCCGAAGAAGGAGTCGCGGCCCGTGGGAATGGGCGAGAAGGTGTTGGTCTCGGTCAGCAGCGCGGCCATGAACAGGCGCATCGGAACCTCGTGCGGTGGAGCGCGGCAGGCTCACCCGCCGAGCGGCGCGCGCGCAAGCCCGGGGGGCGGCCTGCCTCACTCCCGCCAGGGATGCCGCGCCCAGAGCGCGCGGTAGCTCTCCTGCATCGCCAGCAGCGCGGCGCGGTGCTGGTCGGGATCGAGGTAGCGCAGCGGGAGCTGCTGCTGCTCCGCCAGGCGCCGGAACTCTCCATCCTCCATCACCTTGCGCACCACCTCCGCGAAGCGCGCCAGCACGGCGGGCGGCACGCCGGCGGGGGCGGCGAGGCCGCGCATCGAGCCCTCCACCACGTCGAAGCCCTGCTCGCGGAAG
Organism: Roseococcus sp.; assembly: GCA_026414745.1. Lineage (GTDB taxonomy): Bacteria > Pseudomonadota > Alphaproteobacteria > Acetobacterales > Acetobacteraceae > Roseococcus. The sequence continues at coordinate 16,231 of JAOAIK010000028.1, read as the reverse complement.
GTCGGCACCTCGGGCGTGCCGGCCCAGCGCGCCGCGGCCATCTGGCCGAGCGGGCGCAGCACATTCTGGCGAAAGTCGCTCACCCCCTCGCCCATGTTCATCGCGGCGATCTGGATGGAGCCGCCGAGCAGCGCGTTGCGCACCTGCGCGGCGCCGTTGAAGGGCACGTGCAGCAGGCGGATCTCCGCCAGCCGCTCGAAGGCGAGGGTGGCGAGGTGGTCGTCGGAGCCGACGCCGGTGGTGCCGTAGCTGATCGTCCCCGGCGCGGCGCGCGCGGCGGCCACGAGGTCGGCGAGGCTGCGCCAGGGGCTGCCCGGCAGCACCCAGAAGCCGCCCGGGTCGTCCACCACATTGGCGATGGGCGCGAAGTCCTCGAGGCGGTAGCGCGCCTGGCGCTCGATCGGGATGGTCACGATGTTGGGCGTGTTGATGAAGCCGATGGTCAGCCCGTCCGGCCGCGCGCGGGCGAGTTCCGTCCAGCCGATCTCGCCGCCCGCGCCGGCGCGGTTCTGCACGACGACGGGCTGGCCGAGCTCGCGCTCCATGAAGCGCGCCAGGGCGCGCGCGGCGACATCCGTGCCGCCGCCCGGCGCGAAGGCGACGATCATGGTCACCGGCCGCTCGGGCCGCCAGGGCTGCGCCATGCTTGGGGCGGCGAACAGGGCCGGCGCGGCGCCGAGGATCAGGCGGCGGGTGGTCATGGCATCCTCCCCTTCCGGCGGCGAGGCCTCTCAGCCCTCGATCGTGACATTGGCGATGCGCGCGACCTCGCGCCAGCGCGCGATCTCCGCGCGCAGGAAGGCCTGGAACTGCGCCGGCGTCATCGGGTCGGCGATCATCCCGGCCTCCTCGATGCGCGCCACCACGGCGCGGTCGCGCAGCACCGCCGTGACGTCGGCGTTGATGCGCTCGACGAGGGCGGGGGCGAGGCCGGCCGGGCCGGCAAGGCCGTTCCAGCCCACCGCCTCGTAGCCCGGGGCGATGGTCTCGGCGAAGCTCGGCACCTCGGGCGCCCAGGGCACGCGCCCGGCGGTGCTGACGCCGATGAGCTTGAGGCGCCCGCCGCGCACATGCGGCAGCGCCGAGGCGAGGCTGTCCGTCATCAGCCGGACCGTGCCCGCGATGAGGTCGGTCACCGCCGGGCCGGAGCCGCGGTAATGCACCATGTTGAGGCGCACGCCGAGGCGATGGGCCAGCAGCTCCGCGGCCATGTGCGCCCCCGAGGCGGGCCCCGCGGTCGCGACGTCGAGCGGCGGGTTCGCGGCGCGCGCCGCGGCGAGGAAGCCCGCCGGATCGCTCGCCGGAAAGGAGGGGTGCGCCACGATGCAGAGCGGCACGCGGCTGAGGTTGGTGATCGGCGTGAAGTCGCGCTCGGGATCGTAGGGCAGGCGCGGCATCACGGCCGCATTCACCGCCATCGGGCCGATGGAGCCGGCCACCAGCACCGAGCCGTCGGCCGGGGCGGCGCGCGCCGCCTCCATCGCGGGCACGCCCGCCCCGCCCGCCCGGTTCTCGACGACCACCCTCTGCGGCCAGCGCGCGGAGAGCGCATCGGCCACCAGCCGCGCCACGATGTCGGTGCTCTGGCCGGGGGGGAAGGGAACGATGATCCGCACCGGGCGGTCGGGCTGGGCGCGGAGCCCCGGGGCGGCGAGCAGGACCGGGACGGCGAAGAGGGTTCGGCGGCGCATCGCGATGTCCTCCCTGTCATTTTCCGGGAGGTTCGCGCGGGCGCCTGCCGCGTTCAAGACCGCGGCGCGAAGAGCCGGAGCAGCGGCGGCAGCAGCAGCATCACCGCCGCCAGCGAGTAGAACAGGCTGACGGTGAGGATCACCCCCATGCTCGCCGTGCCCGGGTGCGGCGAGACCATGAGCGCCCCGAAGGCCGCGGCGTTGGTGATGGCGGAATAGATCACCGCGCGGTTCAGCGGGCTCGCCAGCAGGTCGCGCCGCCCCTCGCGCCAGGCCGCGACGTAGTAGATGTCATAGGCCACCCCCATGCCGAACAGCAGCGGCAGGGCGATGACGTTGGCGAGGTTGAGCTCCGGCCCCAGCAGCGCCGCATGCGCCATGGTCAGAAGCCCCGCCAGCGCGAGCGGCGCCACCGCCAGCAGCGCGTAGCGCAGCGAGCGCAGCGTGACCCAGAGCAGCCCCGTCACCACCACCACCCCGATGACGCCCGAGACGACGAAGGCCCGCTGGATGGTGGCCGAGGCGCCGAGGGTGGAGATGGCGAGCCCCGTGGCCTCGGGCGCCAGGGCCAGCACGGCGCGGGCGAAGCGGCGCATCTGCGCCGTCTCGTCGCCGGGAAGGGGCGCGGGGGCGATCTCGACGCGCGCGCGGCCATCGGGCGTGATCCAGTCGGCCGTCAGCGCCGCGGGCAGCGATTCCAGCGTCACCTCGCCGGCCGAGAGCAGAAGCCGCAGCCGCGCCAGCGTGTCGGCGAAGCCGGGCAGCGTGGCCTCGGCGAAGAGGGCGCGCGGCCCGGGCGGCCCCTCGGCCAGCGCGGCCAGCGCGGCGCCGAGCCGCCGCCCCGCGCGCGCCGCCGCCCCCTCGCCGGTGAGCGCCGAGAGCTCCCGCGCCGCGGCGCGCAGCGCGGCCCGCAGCTCGGCCTCCTCGGGCGGCGCGCGCGGCTCGGGCTCCAGAGTGGGCCCCACGAGCATGGCCGCATCCTCGATGAGCGCGAGCTTCTCGGCCTGCCCCGCGGGGATGAAATCCGCGAGCGTGGTGGCGCGCGCCACCTCCGGCAGGGCGCGCAGCCGCGCGGCCAGCGCCTGGGCGGCGACGAGGTCGGGCGCCAGCAGCTCCAGCGTGTTGGGCGTGGCGTCGGGGTCGCGCGCCAGCTCCCGCCAGGTGAAGACGGCCTCGGAGGCGGGGTCGCGCAGGTTGATCGGGTTGGTGTCGAAGCGCAGCCCGCTCGCCGCCGCCGCCGAGAGCAGCGCGAGCAGCAGCCCGCCCCAGGCCACGCCGCGCGCGTGCCGCCCCAGCCAGGCGTCGAGCGGCCGCAGCCGCGGATAGCCCACCTCGCGGTGCTCGGGCCGCGGGCGTGCCAGCAGCATCAGCGCGGGCAGCAGCGTCATGGCCAGCAGCCAGCCGATGCCCATGCCCACCCCGGCGATCAGGCCGAGTTCCGCCACGCCGCGATAGTCGGTCGGGATGAAGGCGAGGAAGCTGAGGCCGACCGAGAGGGCGGCGAGCGTCATGCCCGGCCCCGCCACCTCGCCCGCCGCCTCCAGCGCGGGCCGCACGGCGCCGAGCCGCGCGTTCTCCGCCCGGTACTGCACCGCGTACTGCGTGCCGAAATCCACGCCCAGGCCGATGAACATCACCGCGAAGGCGATGGAGAGCGGGTTGAAGGCCCCCACCGCCAGGATGCCGAAGGCCGCGGTCCAGAGGATGCCGGCCACCGTCAGCACCAGCAGCGGCCAGATCAGCCGCCAGGAGCGCAGCGCCATCCACAGCAGCAGGCCGACCAGCACGAAGGAGAGGATGGTCGAGGCCCAGGCGCCCTCGGCGATGGTGGCGAACTCCTCGTCGGCCATGGCCACATGGCCGGTCAGGCGCAGGCGCAGGCCGCGCTCGGCGAAGCCGAGCCGCGCGGCCTCCTCCCGCACCACCTCCGAGGCCGCCGCCCCGGCCGAGAGCTGGCCGTAGTCCAGCGCGGGCTGGATCAGCACGAAGCGGCGCAGCTCGGCCGGGCGCGGGTCGCGGCCGGTGAGCAGCGCGCGCCAGTCGGGCGGGGCGAGGCGGCCCGCCCGCGCCGCCTCGGCCGCGTCGGCCAGCGCGGCGAGCGGGGCCTCCAGCCGCTCGGGCGCCGTCTCGCCCCGCGCGAGCCCCTCGGCCATCAGCCGCGCCACTTCGGCCACGCCGCGCGCCGAGGGGTCGGCGGCGATGGCGCCGAGCAGGGGCTGCGCCTCGATCACCCGCTCCGTGACCTGCCGCACCTCGGGCAGATCGAGGTAGAGCAGCCCGTGGCGGTCCCAGAAGGCACCCGCATCGGGGCGGCGGATGTCGCGGAACAGCGGGCCGCGCGCGCGCAGCGCCTCGACCAGCGCCTCGGCCGCGGCGTCGAGCGCGGCGGGGGGCGCGCCGTCCAGCACCGCCACCACGAGGTCCATGCGCTGGGGGAAGGCGCGGTCCAGCGTGAGTTCCGCCACGCGCCAGGGCAGATCCTGCGGGAACAGCTTCGTCACGTCGGAATCGAGGGCGAAGCGCGTGGCGGACAGCCAGGTGGCGCAGGCGGTGAGCAGGGCGCAGAGCAGCAGCACCGGCCCGGGCCGGCGCACCGACAGGCGCACGAGGTAGGCCGCCGCGCCGCCCAGCGCGGCGGCAGGATCGCGCGTCACGCCGGCTCAGCCCCCGGCGCGCGCCAGCAGCAGCGCGAGCGGCAGGGCGAGGGCGAGCCCGGCCCAGAGCGCCTCGGCCAGGCGCGTCTCGCAGCCGCCCTCCGCCCCGCGCCAGGCGAGCCAGCGCGCCGTGCCGGCCAGCACCGCCAGCACCCCCGCGAGCGCCGCGCCCGCGCCGAGCGCGAGCAGCCCCGCCGCCGCCAGCGCCAGCGCCATGGCCCCCGCGACGACGCCCGGCACGGGCAGCACCAGCCCCGCGAGCAGCGCCAGCGCCAGCACCGCCGCCGGCAGGGCGGGCCAGAGGGCGGGCCCCGCCTGCCCGGCCAGCAGCGCCGCGATGGGCCCGCACAGCGCCAGCGCGAGGAGGATGGCGGCCTCGCCGAGCGGACGCAGCCGCGCCGCCCGATCCCCCGCCCGCGCCCGCCAGGCGAGCCAGAGCGAGGTGGCGGCCAGCCCCAGCAGCAGCAGCAGCGTGGCGATGAGGGTGGGAAGGGCCCCGCTGCCGAAGGGCTCGCCCGCGGCGATCAGCACGCCGGGCAGAGCGAGCGCCATGCCGCCCAGCGCGAGCAGCGTCCAGCGCCGCGCCGCCTCGGTGGCGCCCTCGCCGGCGAGGGCGAACCAGAGCAGGGGCAGGCTGCCCATCCACAGCGCCGCCCCCGCCTCGCGCAGCAGCGTGCCGAGGAAGGGCAGCGCCGCGTCATGCACGCCGGCCTGCAGGAGGGCGGCGGGCAGCAGCAGGGCGGCCATGGCCAGCAGCGCCCAGGCCGGCGCGCCGCGCCAGGCCAGCACGACAAGGCCGCCCGCCGCGCCGAGCGCGCCCAGCGCGCCCATCCAGCCCGCCCAGCCCTGGGTGGCGGGCAGCCCGGCCAGGGCGAGCAGCAGCGCCGCCGCCCCGGCCGCCATGGTCACGCGCCGCGTCAGCGGCCCCTCGCCCGCCAGCAGCAGGAAGGCGGCGCTGCCCAGCGCCGCGCTGCGCGCCGCCATGGCCAACCCGTAGAGCAGCGCACCCTCCATCCCCGCCTCCGCCCTCAGGCCCGCGCCTGCTGCGCCATGCGGTTGGGCCGGCGCATGAACCGGCGCGCGAAGCGCGCCAGCGCCGGCATGGTGGTGGGGCGCAAGAGCCGCGGGTCATAGCCGGCGAAGCGCCGGTCATTCTCGATCAGGCAGAGGTCGATCAGGTCGGCCAGCGTGTAGTCCTCGGCCGAGACCGCCTTGGCGCCGGTCACGGTGAAGTTGTTGTCCTGCGTGCGCGCCTTGCCCTCGCCGTCCACCGTCTTGGCCAGCCCGATCCGCTCCCAGCCCAGGAAGACCCAGACGGCCAGCACGCGCAGCTCGAACCAGGGACGCTTCCACCAGGGCATGGTCGCGCGGTGCCAGGCCAGCCAGTTGGCGAAGAGCAGGATGTGGCGGCATTCCTCCTGGATCACCGGCTCGAAGGTGTCGGTCAGTTCCTGCGGGAAGAAGCCGGAGCGGCGCGCCATCTCGAACAGGCCGAAGGCAAAGAAGCTGTCCACGCATTCGCTGAAGCCGGTGACCAGATAGGCCCATTCGGGATCCTTCGGCGGGACGTAGTCCGGCTCGGGCGCGAGCTCGATGCCATAGGCCTCGACGAGGCGCGAGAGCACCTCCTTGTGGCGGTTCTCCTCCCAGCCGTTGCGCGCGATGGCCTCGCGCATCGCCGGGTCGGCGATGGTGGCGGCATAGGCGCTCATGCGCAGCCGGGCCTTGCCCTCGGTCTGCACCGCGATGTCCCAGATGGGCAGCGAGGTGATGCGCGCCAGCGCCTCCGGCTCCAGCTTCGGCCAGGGGATGACGCTCGGCTTGTAGGGGTTGAAGGTCTCCTCGAACATCCGGCAGACCGCCTCCTTGTGCTCGGGCGAGCCGGGCGTGAGCGGGCCCGGATGCGGGCTCTGCCAGTGGCGGGCGCGGGCATCGGCGGCGGCGACGGTGGCGGCATCGGGCAGGCGGCCGGCGAGATTGTCGTCCAGGCTGGCCGAGAGGCGGGCTTCGAGGTCGGAAAGGCTCTGGTTCAAGGGGCTGGGGCTCCTCAGGGCTCCGTCGCGGCGGGGCGCGGGCCGGGAAGCTTCCTTACCCCCCCGCGCCGCGCCGAGTCCACGCGCGGGGCGGAAGGGAAGCCTTCATCTTTGCGTGGCAGGAGAGAGGTGCAACGGCATGTTGCCGCGCCGAAGGGCGCCGCGCCCGAAGGCGCGGCCCCGCCCCTCCGCGCACCCCTCGCTCGACCTTCACGCAGAAGGAACACGGCCGATGAACACCCTCTCGCGGCTGCCGCTGGCCTGGAAGGCGCTGGCGCCCATGCTGCTCCTGGTCCTCGCCCTGGTCGGGACCGCCACGCTGCTCGTCCGGCAGGTGCATCAGACGGACGAGACCTACAGCGAGCTCCTCGCGCGCGAGGCCAGCGCGGCCGTCTATGCCGCGCGACTCAACATCGTGACGCTGGACCTCGCCCGCGCCACCTGGCGCGTCCTCGCGCTCGACGACGCGCAGGACGCGGCGATCGCCGCGCGCGAGATCGAGGGGATGGCCGCCACCTACCGCGAGTATTTCGCCCGTGTGGCGCCGGTGGTCGCCGGCACGCCCCGGCAGGCGGAACTGGCCGCGATGGAACGCGAGTTCGCCCGGCTGCGCGGCGTGGCGCAGCGCGCCGTCGCCATGGCCGGCGCGGGCGACCGGGCCGGCGCCCAGGCCCTGCTGCGGCAGGAGTTCGCCAGCCAGGCCATGGCCCTGCGCGAGGCGAACCGCCGGCTGACCGCCGCGCTGGTCGAGGCCGCCGAGGCCAGGAACGCCGAGGTCACCGCCCGCGTGGCGAGCGCGGCGCGCACCACGCTGATGGTGGTGGCGGGCCTCGTGCTCGCCTGCCTCGCCTTCGCCGCCTGGCTGCTCTACGCGCTGGTCAGCCGCCCCATCGCCGCCCTGCACGGCGCCATGCAGGGCGCCTCCGCGGGCAGGCTCGACGTCGCCGTGCCGGGCACGGGCCGGGGCGATGAGCTGGGCGCCATGGCCCGCGCGCTGGAGGGCTTCCTCGCCGGGCTGCGCGAGGCCGCGGGGCTGCGCGCGCAGCAGGAGGAGCAGCGCCGCGCCGCCGAGGCCGCGCGCCGGCAGGAGATGCTCGCGCTCGCCGACAACCTGCAGAACGAGGTGGGCGGCGTGGTGGAGGGCATCGCCTCCGCCGCCACGGAGCTCGGCGCGGCGGCGAAATCCATGGCCGCCATCGCCGAGCGCACCTCGCTGCGCGCCGCCACCGTCTCCCAGGCCACGGCCGAGGCGAACGCCAATGTCGGCACCGTCGCCTCGGCGGCGGAGGAGCTCACCGCCTCCGTCTCCGAGATCTCCCGCCAGGTGCAGGAGAGCACGCGCGTCACCCAGGCCGCGGTGGAGCAGGTGGAGCGCACCAACAGCACGGTGGCGAACCTCAACGAGGCCTCCCAGCGCATCGGCGAGGTGATGCGCCTGATCGGCGACATCGCGAGCCAGACCAACCTGCTCGCGCTCAATGCCACGATCGAGGCGGCGCGCGCGGGCGAGGCAGGCAAGGGCTTCGCGGTGGTGGCGAGCGAGGTGAAGAACCTCGCCGGCCAGACCACCCGCGCCACCGAGGGCATCGCCGCGCAGATCCTCGCCATGCAGGAGGCCACGCGCAGCGCCACCGCCGAGATCGAGGCCATCCGCGAGACCATCCTGCGCGTGAGCGAGATCGCCATGACCATCTCCGCCGCGGTGGAGGAGCAGGGCGCCGCCACGCGCGAGATCGCGCGCAACGTGCAGGAGGCGGCGGGCGGCACGGGGCGGATCGCCGAGCAGATCGAGGAGGTGCAGAAGGCCACGCACGAGACGGGCGGGGCGGCCGCGCAGGTCAGCGGCACCTCGGCCCAGCTCGCCGAACAGGCCGAGACGCTGCGCGCGCAGGTCGCCGATTTCCTGAGCCGCGTGCGCGCGGCTTGAAGCGGCCGGGGCGGGCCGGGTCACCGCCCTCCGCCCCGGGCCTTCGCAGCGCAGCACGGGGCGTGCTATTGGCTTCGGTTCCGAATCCGGACCGCAGGAGTCCTCCCCGCATGGGCATTCCCCTGGCGCAGCAGGCGAAGGTCGCTGCCTACATCGTCCGGCAGCAGATGGCCGGCCGCAAGCGCTTCCCGCTGGTGCTGATGCTCGAGCCGCTGTTCCGCTGCAACCTGGCCTGCGCGGGCTGCGGCAAGATCGACTACCCGGACGAGATCCTGAACAAGCGCCTCTCGGTCGAGGAGTGCCTCGGCGCGGCCGAGGAGTGCGGCGCGCCGGTGGTCGCCATCGCGGGCGGCGAGCCGCTGCTGCACAAGGAGATGCCGCAGATCGTCGAGGGGCTGCTGGCGCAGGGGCGCATCGTCATCCTCTGCACCAACGCGCTGCTGCTCGAGAAGAAGATCGAGGCCTACAAGCCCCACCCGCGCTTCATCTGGGACATCCACCTCGACGGCGACCGCGCCCAGCACGACTGGGCGGTCAGCCAGGAGGGCGTCTATGACCGCGCCGTGGCGGCGCTGAAGGCGGCCAAGCGGAGGGGCTTCCGCACCGCCATCAACTGCACCCTGTTCAACAACGCCGACGCCGAGCGCACCGCGCGCTTCTTCGACGAGGTCACGGCGATGGGCGTGGACAACATCATGGTCAGCCCGGGCTACGCCTACGAGCGCGCGCCCGACCAGAAGCACTTCCTCAACCGCCAGGCCACCAAGACCCTGTTCCGCGAGATCTTCAAGCGCAACACCGGGCGGGGCAAGCCGAAGTGGCGGATGGGCAACTCGCCCCTCTTCCTCGATTTCCTGGCCGGCAACCAGCGCTACCTCTGCACGCCCTGGGGCAACCCCACGCGCAACATCTTCGGCTGGCAGCGCCCCTGCTACCTGCTCGGCGAGGGCTACGCGAAGAGCTTCCGCGAGCTGATGGAGACGACCGACTGGGAGAAGTACGGCGTCGGCAACTACGAGAAGTGCGCCGACTGCATGGTGCATTCGGGCTTCGAGGCGACCGCGGCGCTGGATGCGGTGAACCGCCCCTGGAAGGCCCTCGCCGCGCAGCTGCGCGGGCCGCGCACCGAGGGGCCGATGGCCCCTGAGGTGGACCTCTCGCGCCAGCGCCCTGCCGAATACGTGTTCTCGCGCCACGTCCAGCAGGTGATGGAGGAGATGGCGCACGCGCCCAGGAAAGGCGCGAAGCACGGCGCCACCGCGCCGCAGGCGGCGGCGGAGTAGCGGCCCCGCCGCGAGGGTTCCGCCCCGCGCCGGCGGAACCGCGCGGGGCGCGGCTTACTGCGGCTCGATCCCCGCCGCCCGGATGGCCTCCGTCCACTTCGCCGTCTCGGCGCGAATGAAGGCCGCCGCCTCCTCCGGCGTGGAGGGCATGAGCTGCATGCCCAGCCCCTCGCCCAGCCGCTCGCGCAGCGTCGGGTCGGCCGCGGCGTGGCGCACCGCGGCATTGAGGCGCTGGATGGGCAGGGCCGGCGTGCCGGCGGGCGCGAGCAGCGCGAACCAGGCGAAGAGCTCGTAGTCCGGCAGCCCCTGCTCGGCCACCGGCGCCACATCCGGCAACTGCGCCGAGCGCGTGCGCGTGGTGATGCCGAGTGCGCGCAGTTGCCCGCCCTGCACCCCGGGCAGGATCACCGCCTGGTCGGCGATGAACAGGTCCACCCGTCCGGCGATCAGATCCTGCACCGCATTGGGCGAGGAGCGGTAGGGCACATGCAGCAGCCGCACCCCCGCCTGGGCCGCGAGCATCGCCGCCGCCACCCGCTGCGAGGCCGAGGCCTCGGCATAGCTCAGCGCCTCCGGCCGGGCGCGCGCGGCGGCCAGCAGATCCGACAGGGTGCGGTAGGGGCTGTTGGCGGCGACGGCAACGAGCAGCGGCACCGAGGCGAGCAGCGAGATCGGCGCGAAATCCCGTTCCATGTCGAAGGGCACGCGGCGGAACAGCGCATTGGCCGCGGCGTTGGTGGAGTTGGTGCCGAAGAGCACCGTGTGCCCGTCGGGCGCGGCGCGCGTCACCGCCTCGGCGCCGATCAGACCCGAGGCGCCGGCGCGGTTCTCGATCACCACGGGCTGGCCCAGCGCCTCGCGCATGCGCTCGGCGAACAGGCGGGCCACCGTGTCGGTGGCGCTGCCCGCGGCGAAGGGCACGATGCCGCGCACCGGCTGGGTGGGCCAGGACTGCGCGGCGGCAGGGGCGCCGAGCAGGGCGGCGGGGGCGGCGAGCAGGGCGCGGCGGCGCATGGCGAAAACTCCTTCCCGATGCGCGCGCCCGATAGAGGCAAGGCGAACGCGGCGCAATCCGCCCGCCCCCTTCGCAGTCGCGAAGCGCGCCGGTTGCGCGGCGCGCCCGCCCGTGCGCACCCTCGCGGGACCTGCGGACAACGCCGATGCCCCGACGCGCCCAATGAGTGCCTCCTGGACCCTCGCCCTGCATGGAGGCGCGGGCACGATCGCGCGCGAGGCGATGAGCGATACGGCGCGCGCCGCGCATCTCGAGGCCCTGCACGCGGCGCTGGAGGCCGGTGCCGCCGTGCTGCGCGACGGCGGGTCGGCCGAGGAGGCGGTGGTCGCCGCCGTGGTCGCGCTGGAGGACTGCCCTCTGTTCAACGCCGGGCGCGGCAGCGCCTTGAGCGCGGCCGGCACGGTGGAGATGGACGCCGCGCTCATGCTCTCCAACGGCCGCGCCGGCGCCGTGACGGGGGTGCGCCGGCTGCGCAACCCCGTCCTGGCCGCGCGGGCGGTGATGCGCGCGGGCGGGGCGGTGATGCTGGCGGGCGAGGCGGCGGACGCCTTCGGCGAGGCGGAGGGGCTCGCCACCGCCCCGCCCGCCTATTTCGAGACGCCGCAGCGCCGCGCCCAGCTTCTCGCCGCGCGGCGGGCGGGCGCCATGGCGCTCGATCATGACGGCGGCTTTGGCACGGTCGGGGCGGTGGCGCGCGATCGCGCGGGGCGGCTCGCCGCGGCCACCTCCACCGGCGGCATGACCAACAAGCCCCCCGGCCGGGTGGGCGACAGCCCCATCCTCGGCGCGGGCACCTGGGCGGATGCGGTGGTGGCCGTCTCCTGCACCGGCACGGGCGAGGCCTTCCTGCGCGTGGCCGCCGCGCACGAGGTGAGCGCGCGGATGCGCCACGCCGGCCAGCCGCTCGAGGTGGCGGCGGGCCAGGTGATCCGGCGCGAGGTCCCGGCGGCCGGCGGGCGGGGCGGGCTGGTCGCCGTGGACGCGCGGGGCAATGCCGCCCTGCCCTTCGGCACGCCGGGGATGTACCGCGGCGTGGCGCGGGCCGGCGCCGCGCCCTGGGCGGCCATCCACGCCTGATTCCCCCTATCGCCGCGCCGCGAAGAAGGCGCCGAGCAGCGCCGCCGCCTCGGCCTCGCGCAGCCCGCCCAGCACCTCGGGCACATGATGGCATTGCGGACGGGCGAAGACGCGCGCGCCGTGCTCCACCCCGCCGGATTTCGGGTCATAGGCGCCGAAGGCGACGCGCGCGACGCGGAACAGGCTGGCCGCCTGGGCGCACATGGCGCAGGGCTCCAGCGTCACCCACAGCGTGCAGCCCGGCAGGTGCTTCCCGCCGAGCGCCGCGGCGGCGGCGCGCAGCGCCAGCATCTCGGCATGCGCGGAGGGGTCGCGCCGCGCTTCCACCTCGTTGCCGGCGCGCGCCAGCAGCCGTCCCCCGGCGTCGGTGACGGCCGCACCCACCGGCACCTCGCCCCGCGCGGCGGCGGCGCGCGCCTCCTCGAGCGCGATCTCCATCGGCGTCATGCGCGGCCTATGGCGCAGAACCGGGCGGGGCGCCACTTGCCCCGCCGCGCCCCCCCGCGCCACAAGGGCGCCATGACGCGCCGCCCCGTGATCGGACTGACGCTCGACTGCGAGCCCGCGGGCGGCTGGTCGAAGCTGCCCTGGTATGCCCTGCGGCAGAACTACTTCGAGGCGGTGATCGCCGCCGGAGGCCTGCCCGTGGCGCTGCCCCATGCGCCGGCCCTGGCCGAGGACTACCTCGCCAGCCTCGACGGGCTGCTGGTCACCGGCGGGGCCTTCGACGTGGACCCCGCGCTCTGGGGCGGCGGGCCGCCGCATCCGCGCGTGGTCCTCAAGCCCGGCCGCACCGATTTCGAGCTCGCCGTCACCCGCGCGGCGCTGGCGCGGGACATGCCGGTGCTCGGCATCTGCGGCGGGCAGCAGCTCCTGGCCGTGGCGCTGGGCGCGAGCCTCATCCAGCACATCCCCGACGAGCTGCCCGGGGCGCTGATGCATGAGCAGCCCACCCCCCGCACCGAGCCGGGCCACGAGGTCGAGATCGCGCCCGGCACGCTGCTCGCGCGGCTCACCGGACGGGTGCGCATGGCGGTGAACTCCGCGCATCACCAGGCGGTGAAGGAGGCGGGACCGCGCCTCGTGGTCAATGCCCGTGCCCCCGATGGCGTGATCGAGGGCGTGGAGAGCCCCGCCCACCGCTTCGCGCTCGGCGTGCAATGGCACCCCGAATACGCGGTGGACCCGGCCGACCCGCTCATCCTGCGCGGCTTCGTGGAGGCCTGCCGTGGCTGAGGCGCCCCCCTCTCCCCGCGGCGAGCGCATCGCGAAGTGGCTGGCGCGTGCCGGCGTCGCCTCGCGGCGCGACGCCGAGAGGATCATCGCCGAGGGCCGGGTGAAGATCGGCGGCCAGCCGGTGACGCAGCCCGCCAGCTTCGTCCAGCCCGGCGACCTCGTGACCGTGGACGGTCGGGCGGTCACCCCGCCCGCGCGCACCCGCCTGTTCCGCTACCACAAGCCCCCGGGCCTCGTGACCACCCACCGCGACCCGGAGGGGCGGCCCACCGTCTTCGAGAGGCTGCCGCCGGAACTCGGCCGGCTGATCTCGGTGGGGCGGCTCGACCTCAACAGCGAGGGGCTGCTGCTGCTGACCAATGACGGCGCGCTGGCCCGGCGGCTGGAACTGCCGGCCAATGGCTGGGTGCGGCGCTACCGCGTGCGGGTGTTCGGCGCGGTGGAGGAGCGCGCGCTGGCCGCCCTCTCGAAGGGCGTGAGCATCGCGGGCGTGCGCTACGGACCCATCGAGGCGGGGCTGGACAGCCGCAAGGGCGACAACGCCTGGCTCACCGTCGCGCTGCAGGAGGGAAAGAACCGCGAGATCCGGCGCGTGATGGCGCATCTCGGGCTCGCGGTGTCGCGCCTCATCCGCGTGGCCTATGGGCCCTTCCAGCTCGGTCAGCTGCCGCGCGGGGCGGTGGAGGAGGTGACCCCGAAGGTGCTGCGCGAGCAGCTCGGCCTCGCCGCGCCCGCGCGGCGGCGCGGCCGGGAATGAGGGCCGCGCCGCGGTCGGGGATGGGCGCCGCGCCCGCCCCGGGGCTGCGCATCATCGCCGGGCGCTGGAAGGGCCGGCGCCTCGCCGCGCCGCCCGGCGTGGCCACCCGCCCCACCAGCGAGCGCGCGCGCCAGGCGCTGTTCGACATGCTCTGGCACGCCCCCTGGGCGGGGCGCGCGCGCCTCGAGGGGGCCGAGGTGCTGGACGCCTTCGCCGGCACCGGCGCGCTGGGGCTGGAGGCGCTCTCGCGCGGGGCGGCGCGGGCGAGCTTCCTCGAGACGGACCGCGCGGCGCTGGCCGCGCTGCGCGCCAACATCGCCGCCTGCGGCGCGGGCGAGGCAGCGCGCGTCATCGCCGCCGACGCCACCCGCCCGCCCCGCGCCGCCGCGCCGGCCGGGCTCGTCTTCCTCGACCCGCCCTATGGCGCGGGGCTCGCCGGCCCCGCCCTGGCGGCGCTGGAGGCGGCGGGCTGGATCGCCCCGGGCGCGCTGGTCTGCCTCGAGCTGGGCCCGCGCGACGCGCCGCCCGAGACGCGCCTCGCGCCGCTGGCCGAGCGCGCGCATGGCAAGGCGCGGCTTTTGGTGCTCGGCGCGTGATCGCGCCGCGCCGCCTGCTGATCGCGCTGCCCGCGCCGGAGTTCGGCGGCGCGGAGCGGCAGAGCCTCGCCCTCGCGCGCGGCTTCGCGGCGATGGGCGCGGAGGTGGCGGTGGCGGCCGAGGCGCGCGTGCTGCGCGCGGCCGGGCCGGCGCTCGGGCCCTGCCGCCCGATCCCGGCCGCGCTGCGCGTGGACCCCGACCTCTCCACCGCGCTCCAGATGGAGCTCCAGGCCGCGGCGCTGCGCCCCGCCCTGGCCGCGGCGCGGCCCGAGGCGGCCCTGGTCGCCCTGCCGCTGCCCGGCGAGGGGCTGGGCGCGCTGGCGGCGCTCTCTGCGGCGGGGATTCCCGCGCTCGGGGTGGCGCATCTGGTGCGGGCGGACTGGGTGCTCGCGCCCGCCGCGCGGGCGGCGGCGCGGGCGCTGCCCGTGGGCTGGGCGGCCGTCTCCGCGCCCGCGGCGCGGCGGCTGGAGGCGCTGTTCGGCCTGCCGCACGGGCGCGTCGCCGCGCTGCCCAACGGCCTCGCGCCGCGCGCCCCGGCCGCGCCCGCCCGTGCCCGCTTCGGCCTGCCCGAGGGGGTGCCGCTGCTGCTGCAGATCGGCCGCCTCGACGAGCGCAAGGGGGCGCATCTCGCCCCGGAGATCGCCGCCGCCATCGCCCCCGCCCGGCTGGTGCTGGCCGGCACCGGCCCGCTGGAGGCGCGGCTGCGCGGGGCGCCGGGGGTGATCCTGCTCGGTCATGTCGAGGATGTGCCGGCGCTGCTCGCCTCGGCCGATGCGCTGCTGCTCGCCTCGCGGCACGAGGGGGCGCCGCTCGTGCTGCTGGAGGCCGCCTGGGCGGGGCTGCCCCTGCTCGCCAGCGCCGAGGCCATGGAGGCCTGGGACCGGCCGGAGGCCTGCGCCCGCCTGGTCCCGCGCGAGGCAGGCGCCATCGCCGAGGCCTTCCGCACTGTGCTGGCCGATCCGGCGGGCACGGCGGCGCGGGTGGCCGCGGCGCGGGCCGCCGCGGCGGCCTGGGACGAGGCGGCCATGGTGCGGCGCGCGGCGCATCTGCTGCTGGCGGAGGCGCTGCGATGCGCCGCCTGATCCTGGAACGCGCCCCGGCCGGCCCCTGGATGTGGCTCACCGATGCGCCCCTGCGGCTCGACGCGCCGGCCGGCGCGGCGCTGCTGGCGCTGCATCTGGCGCGGCCCTCGCCGCTGGGCGCGCTGCGCGTGGGGGCACACCGGCTTCCGGCCGGGCCCTCCCCGGGCTGGCGGATCCTGGAGGCCCCGCCACCGGGCCCGCTGCCGGTATGGGCCGAGGGCGCGCCGCTTGCCCTTTCGCTCGACCAGGCCGCGCGGCCCGCGCTGCGCGTCTGGGAGGGCGTGGCCGAGGGCCCGATCCCGGAGGCGCAGTGGCAGGCGGCGCGCATCCTGGGCCGGGGCGCGGTCGCGGCGCTCGGGGCAGGGCCGGCGCGGCCCCTCCTCCTCCTCGCCGCCGGCGAGGCCGCCTGGATCACCCTGCCCGCCCTGGACCTGCCCGCCCTGCCCAGGCCGCGCTTCGAGATGCTGCGCGGCCCGGCGCCGCGTTGGGCCCTGCACTGGGGGCTGCCGGGGGCGCCGCGCGCGCGGGGCCCCGCGCCGCTCACCCTCGCCCTGCGGGCGGGGCTCGCCTGCGAGCTGGCCTGGGTGGGGTAGGCGGTCTCGCCGCCTCCTCGCGGGACAGCGTCGCCGACCGGAGGAGATGCCTTGGCCGCGGGCACATGATCCGCGAGGGAAGGCGTGCCGGGCGGGGATCGCGCCGCGAGACCATGCGACGCGAGCCGGAGTGGTGATGCGGCGTCATGCCCGACTGTGCCGCGCTGCGCTTTGCCGAGCTGCGGCACACGGCGGTGACGCGCCTGCACGAGGCGGGCGTGGACGAGCAGGGCATTGCGGGCGTGACGGGCCACACGCCGGGCAGCGTGCGGGCGATCCTGGATCGG
>JAOAIK010000049.1 GCA_026414745.1 Roseococcus sp. | reverse complement strand
GCGGCGATCAGGGCGGGCGTGGCCAGAAGGGAGCGGCGCGGCAGCATCGGCGATCCTCCGGCAGCGGATGACGAGGGAGTCATGCGGGGCGCTGCACCGCGCGGGCAGGCGAAAAACGCGCGGGATCTGGGGCGCGGCGCGCGCCACGCCCGCGCGGCGGGCAGAAGCGCGCCCTGCCGCCTCACGCCTGGGCAGGGGGCCTCACCACAGCGTCCTGGCCGCGCGGTCGGGCCGTTCGGCGTCAGAGCCCGCCCCCCCCACCTCGCCCGCCGTCATGGCGGCGAGGATGTCGCCGGGCGTCGGCAGATCGGGCGCGGGATGGGGTTCCCGGAGCCGGGCGCGCAGAACCGCGCGCGCGCACTGGAAGGAGATGGTCTCGACAGCGATCACGGCGACGCTGCGCGGCCGCTTCCCCTCCACCGCGAAGCTGGCGCACAGCGCGGCATCGGCGGCGATGCGCGCGCGCGCCCGTTCACGCGCAGCGCGCTGCCGCTGCCGGGGATGAGGAACATCAGCGCCACGCGCGGGTCGCGCAGGATGTTGCGCAGGCTGTCGATGCGGTCGTTGCCGCGCCGGTCGGGCAGGGCGAGCGTCGCCTCGTCCAGGATGCGGACCAGCTCGCCCGGCCGGTCCCCGCGCGGCGAGCAGTCGAGCCCCTCCGGGCCGGCGGCGGCGAGCGCGAGGAAGGGCGCGGCCTCGATGATCCGGCGCTAGCGCGGGGTGATGCGCGGCGCCTCCTTGCGCGGCGAGGCCGGGCCGGGCGTGCCGTAGAGGGCGTGCAGTTCCTCCAGCGTCTCGAGGAACCTCATGCCACCCGCACCCCGAGCCGCCCGGCCAGGTCCTGGATGAACTGCCAGGCCACCCGCCCGGAGCGCGCCCCGCGCGTGACGGACCATTCGACGGCGGCCTTGTGCAGCTCCTCCGTCGTGACGGGCAGCGAGAAGGCGGCGGCATAGCCCTCGACCATGGCGAAGAAGGTGTCCTGGTCGCAGTTGTGGAAGCCGATCCAGAGGCCGAAGCGGTCGGAGAGGCTGACCTTCTCCTCCACCGCCTCGGCGGGGTTGATCGCCGTGCTGCGCTCGTTCTCGATCATGTCGCGCGGCATCAGGTGGCGGCGGTTCGAGGTGGCGTAGAACAGCACATTGGCCGGCCGCCCCTCGATGCCGCCGTCGAGCACGCTCTTCAGCGCCTTGTAGTCCGCGTCCTCGCGCTCGAAGGAGAGGTCGTCGCAGAAGACGAGGCAGCGGCGCTCCTGCCCGCGCAGGATGTTCAGCAGCGCGGGCAGGGTGCGGATGTCCTCGCGATGGATCTCGACGAGGGCGAGGCTGCCCGGGTGCCGCGCGTTGGCCTCGGCGTGCGCGGCCTTGACCAGCGAGGATTTGCCCATGCCGCGCGCGCCCCAGAGCATGGCGTTGTTCGCCGGCAGGCCGCGGGCGAAGCGCAGCGTGTTCTCGAGCAGGATCTGCTTCTGCCGCTCCACCCCCTTGAGCAGCCCGATCTCGACGCGGCTGACGCGCGGCACCGGATCGAGCCGCGCCGGCGGGTGCCAGACGAAGGCGTCGGCGCCTTCGAGCGAGGGCGCGGGCGCGGGCGGGGGCGCGAGCCGCTCGAGGGCGGCGGCGATGCGGGCGAGCAGGTCGGCGTCCATGCCGGCCTTCAAGCGCCGCGGCCCAAGGGGCGCAAGGGGGCGCGGCCAGCCGGTTGACGCAGGGGCGCCGCCCGGTAGGGTGCGCGCCCATCTCCCACCCTGCGAGGCCCCATGTTCATCTCCCCCGCCTATGCGCAGGGCGCCGATGCCGGCGCCGGCGCCATCGTCATGCAGCTTCTGCCGCTCGTCCTCATCTTCGTGGTGTTCTATTTCCTGCTGATCCGCCCGCAGCAGAAGAAGATGAAGGAGCATCGCGCGATGCTGGCGAGCCTCAAGCGCGGCGACAAGGTGATCACCGCCGGCGGCATCGTGGGCGAGGTGAAGTCGGTGAAGGACGGCTCTGACGAGATGGAGGTCGAGATCGCGCCCAATGTCCGCGTCACCGTGGTGCGCGGCACGATCAGCAGCGTGATCCGCCCCGAGGCGGCGAACGACGCCAAGGGCTGAGGCGAGGGCGGTGCGGCTGCTGCGCGTCGCCACGCCGCAGGCCGAGATCGCCGTGGAGGCGCATGGGCCGGACGCAGGCCCCTGCGCCATCCTGCTGCACGGCTTCCCCTATTCGGCGCGCAGCTACGACGCGGTGGCGCCGCGTCTCGCCGCGCGCGGGCTGCGCGTGCTGGTGCCGCATCTGCGCGGCTTCGGGCAGACGCGGCTGCGCCCGGGCGTGATGCGCTCGGGCGCGCAGGGGGCGCTCGGCGCCGATCTGCTGGCGCTGATGGAGGCGCTGGGCATCGGCCGCGCCCTGCTCGCAGGCTATGACTGGGGCGGGCGCGCGGCCTGTGTCGTGGCGGCGCTGCATCCGGAGCGCTGCGCGGGGCTGCTCTCCTGCACCGGCTACGCCATCCAGGACATCGCGGCCAGCGCCGCCCCCGCCGCGCCGGACCAGGAAGCCCGCTGGTGGTACCAATACTACCTGCACGGCGCGCGGGGCGCCCGCGGCCTCGCCGAGAACCGCCGCGCCTTCGCCGCCCTGCTCTGGCGGCAATGGTCGCCCTCCTGGCGCTTCACGGAGGCCGAGTTCGCCGCCAGCGCCGCGCACTGGGACAATCCGGATTTCGTGGAGGTGGCGGTGCACTCCTACCGCCATCGCTTCGGCCTGGTGCCGGGCGACCCGGCGCACGAGGGGCTGGAGGCGGCGCTGGCCCGGCGGCCGCGCCTCGCCGTGCCTGCCCTCGACCTGCACGGGGCGGAGGACGGGGTGAACCCGCCGCGCCCCGCGCCGCACCCCGATTTCCGGCGCATCCTGCTGCCCGGCGTGGGGCACAACCCGCCGCAGGAGGCGCCCGAGGCCTTCGCCGAGGCGCTTCTCGAACTGGCCTGAGCGCCCCCATATGGCGGGCATGAACGTGCTCGCCCCCGTGCTGTTCCAGCCCATCCGCCAGCCCATGCCGCGGCATGGCGGCCGGCTCTCCGTGCGGAGCCCCTTCGCCCCGAACGGGGACCAGCCGCGCGCCATCGAGGAGCTCGTGCGCGGCCTCGAGGCGGGCGAGCGCGACCAGGTGCTGCTCGGCGTCACCGGCTCGGGCAAGACCTTCACCATGGCGAAGGTGATCGAGGCGGTGCAGCGCCCCACCCTCATCCTTGCGCCGAACAAGACGCTGGCGGCGCAGCTCTACGGCGAGATGAAGAGCTTCTTCCCGGACAACGCGGTGGAATACTTCGTCTCCTACTACGACTACTACCAGCCGGAGGCCTACGTCCCGCGCACCGACACCTATATCGAGAAGGACGCGCAGATCAACGAGCAGATCGACCGCATGCGCCACGCCGCCACCCAGGCGCTGCTCGAGCGCAACGATACGATCATCGTCGCCTCCGTCTCCTGCATCTACGGCATCGGCTCGGTCGAGACCTACTCGAACATGGTGGTGAAGCTCGAGCAGGGCGGGCGCATCGCGCGCGAGGCCCTGCTCAAGGGCCTCGTCGAGCAGCAGTACCGCCGCAACGACGCCGCCTTCCAGCGCGGCACCTTCCGCGTGCGCGGCGAGAGCATCGACATCTGGCCCGCCCATCTCGAGGACCGCGCCTGGCGCATCTCCCTCTTCGGCGACGAGGTGGAGGCCCTGCGCGAGTTCGACCCGCTGACCGGCGAGATCACCGGCGCCTTCGAGCGCGTCTCCATCTACGCGAACAGCCATTACGTGACACCGCGGCCCACGCTGACCCAGGCGATCGCGCGCATCAAGGTCGAGTTGAAGGAGCGCCTTGCGGAGCTGGAGCGCGAGGGGAAGCTGCTCGAGGCGCAGCGCCTCGAGCAGCGCACCACCTTCGACATCGAGATGATGGAGACGACCGGGAGCTGCAAGGGAATCGAGAACTACAGCCGCTATCTCTCGGGCCGGAACCCGGGCGAGCCGCCGCCCACGCTGTTCGAATACCTTCCCGAAGGCGCGCTGCTCATCGTGGACGAGAGCCATGTGACCGTGCCGCAGATCGGCGGCATGTTCCGCGGCGACTTCAACCGCAAGTCCATCCTCAGCGAATACGGATTCCGCCTGCCCTCCTGCACCGACAACCGGCCGCTCCGCTTCGAGGAGTGGGACGCCTTCCGCCCGCAGACCATCTTCGTCAGCGCCACGCCCGGCCCCTGGGAGATGGAGCGCACGGGCGGCGTCTTCGTCGAGCAGGTGATCCGCCCGACGGGCCTCGTCGATCCGGTCTGCGAGGTGCGCCCCGTCGAGGGCCAGGTGGACGACCTGCTCGCGGAGGTGAAGACGGTGGCGGCGAAGGGCGGGCGCACCCTGGTCACCACGCTGACCAAGCGCATGGCCGAACAGCTCACGGAATACCTCACCGAGATGGGCGTGCGCGTGCGCTATCTCCACTCGGACGTGGACACGCTCGAGCGCATCGAGATCATCCGCGATCTCCGCCGCGGCGTCTTCGACGTTCTGGTCGGCATCAACCTGCTGCGCGAGGGGCTCGACATCCCGGAATGCGCGCTGGTCGCGGTGCTCGACGCCGACAAGGAGGGGTTCCTGCGCTCCACCACCTCGCTGATCCAGACCATCGGCCGCGCCGCCCGCAACGCCGAGGGGCGCGTCATCCTCTACGCCGACACGATGACGGACAGCCTGCGCCGCGCCCTCGAGGAGACGGAGCGGCGGCGCCAGAAGCAGCTCGCCTGGAACGCGGCGCACGGCATCACGCCGAAGACCATCCAGCGCGAGATCGCCGACGTGCTCAAGGACGTGAGCCAGGGCGACTACGTGACGGTCGAGGCGGTGGAGGGCGATGCGGCGGCGCAGTTCGTCGGCCGGGACCTGCGCGCCGCCATCGCGGAGCTGGAGCGGCGGATGCGCGCCGCCGCGGCCGATCTCGAGTTCGAGACGGCGGCGCGGCTGCGCGACGAGATCAGGCGCCTCGAGGCGCTCGACCTCGGGCTTCCGGCGGATGCGCTCGTTGCGAACGCCGCGGGGCGCAGCCTGCGCGAGACCTCCCCGAGGAGGGATCGGGGGCCGAAGCCGCTCGGCCCCGGCGGCGGCGGCCATGAGCCGAGGTCGAAGGGCCGCCGGCGCAAGGGGCCCTGAGCGCTCCTCGCCTCGGCCGGCCCCCGGTCCGCGGGGGCCTCAGCCCGGGGCCAGGGTGGCGGCGATGAGGAACTCGCGGTTGCCCTCGGGGCCGAGGATGGGCGAGGGGGTTACGCCCAGCACGCGCCAGCCGGGCTGCTCCGCCCACCAGGCGGCGATCTCGCGGCAGACGCGCGCGTGCAGGGCGGCGTCGCGCACCACGCCGCCCTTGGCGAAGGCCGGGCCCACCTCGAACTGCGGCTTGATGAGCGCCACCGCCCAGGCGCCCTCGGCGCAGAGCGCGAGGGCCGCGGGCAGCACGGTGCGAAGGCCGATGAAGCTCGCGTCGCAGACCAGGGCGGCGATGCGCTCGGGGATCAGGCGCGCATCGAGGTGGCGGGCGTTCACCCGCTCCATCACCACGACGCGCGGGTCGTGGCGCAGCTTCCAGGCGAGCTGCCCATGCCCGACATCCACGGCATAGACGCGCGCCGCGCCGTGATGCAGCAGCACATCGGTGAAGCCGCCGGTGGAGGCGCCCACATCGAGCGCCACGCGCCCCTCGGGCGAGAGCCCGAAATGAGCCAGCGCATGGGCCAGCTTCACGCCTCCGCGCGAGACCCAGGGGTGGTCCTGGCCGCGCAGCGCGAGCGGCCGGTCGGCGGCGATGGTCTCGCCCGGTTTCTCGATCCGCCGCTCGCCCGAATAGACGAGACCCGCCATGATGAGGGCCTGGGCGCGGCTGCGCGATTCCGCGAGACCGCGCTCGACCAGCGCGAGGTCGGCGCGCTGCTTCACGCCCGTCCTCCTCAGGCGGTGGCGGGCACCGCCAGCGCCTCCTTGCCGAGCGCGGAGAGCGCCATGGCGACGATGTGCGGCGCGTTCAGCCCGGCGATGTCGTACTGCTTCTTCGGGCTGTCGTGGTCGATCCAGATGTCGGGCAGGGTCATCGGCCGGAACTTGAGCCCGTTGTCGAGCAGCCCCTTCCGCGCCAGATGGTGCATCACGAGGCCGCCGAAGCCGTTCACGCTGCCCTCCTCGATGGTGATCAGCACCTCGTGGTGGCGGGCGAGCTGCTCGACGAGGGCCTCGTCCAGCGGCTTGGCGAAGCGCGCATCGGCCACGGTGCAGGAAAGGCCGTAGGTCGCGAGCTCGTCGGCCGCCTTCAGGCATTCGGCAAGCCGCGCGCCGTAGCTCAGGACGGCGATGTTGGCGCCCTCGCGCAGCACGCGGCCCTTGCCCAGCGGCAGCACGCGGCCGCGCGCCGGCACCGGCTCGAGCCCCAGGCCCTCGCCGCGCGGATAGCGCACCCCCGAGGGCGCGTCGTCGATCGCGGCCATGGTGGCGACCATGTGCGCGAGCTCCACCTCGTCGGCGGCGGCCATCAGCACCATGCCGGGCAGGCAGCCGAGATAGGCGATGTCGAAGCTCCCCGCATGGGTCGCGCCGTCCGCCCCCACCAGCCCGGCGCGGTCCATGGCGAAGCGCACGGGAAGCTGCTGCAGCGCCACATCGTGCACCACCTGGTCGTAGGCGCGCTGGAGGAAGGTGGAGTAGATGGCGCAGAAGGGCTTGAGCCCCTCAGTCGCCATGCCGGCGGCGAAGGTGACGGCGTGCTGTTCGGCGATGCCCACGTCGAAGCAGCGCTTGGGGAAGCGCTTCGCGAAGAGGTCGAGCCCGGTGCCCGAGGGCATGGCCGCGGTGACCGCGACGATGCGCTCGTCCGCCTCGGCCTCGGCGATGAGGGACTGGGCGAAGACCTTGGTGTAGGTGGGCGGGCCGGGCGGGGCCTTCTGCTGTTCGCCGGTGACGACGTTGAACTTGACCACGCCGTGATACTTGTCGGCGCTCGCCTCGGCCGGCGCGTAGCCCTTGCCCTTCTGGGTCACCGCGTGCAGCAGGAAGGGCCCCTCATGGCCGGAATCGCGCAGGTTGCGCAGCACCGGCAGCAGGTGGTCGAGGTTGTGCCCGTCCACCGGGCCCACGTAGTAGAAGCCGAGCTCCTCGAACAGCGTGCCGCCCGTGAGCAGGCCGCGGGCGTATTCGTCCGCGCGTTCCGCCGCGCGCTTGAGCGGGGCGGGGAAGGCCTTGGCCATCTTGCCCATGAACTCGCGCACCGAGAGGAAGGGGCGCGAGGAGATGGTGCGCGAGAGGTAGGCGCTCATCGCGCCCACCGGCGGCGCGATGGACATGTCGTTGTCGTTGAGGATGACGATCAGGCGCGACTTGAGCGCGCCCGCGTTGTTCATCGCCTCATAGGCCATGCCCGCGGACATGGCGCCGTCGCCGATGATGGCGATGACGTGGTTGTCGCGCCGCTGCAGGTCGCGCGCCACCGCCATGCCGAGGCCGGCGGAGATGGAGGTGGAGGAATGCGCGGCGCCGAAGGGGTCGTACTCGCTCTCGCTGCGCTTGGTGAAGCCGGAGAGGCCGCCGCCCTGGCGCAGGGTGCGGATGCGGTCGCGCCGGCCGGTGAGGATCTTGTGCGGATAGGCCTGGTGGCCCACGTCCCAGATCAGCCGGTCGCGCGGCGTGTCGAAGATCGCGTGCACGGCGACCGTCAGCTCCACCACGCCGAGCGAGGCGCCCAGATGCCCGCCGGTGACCGAGACGGCGCTGATCGTCTCCGCACGCAGCTCGTCCGCCACCTGCTTGAGCTGGTCGAGGGAGAAGTTCTTGAGGTCGGCGGGGCTGCGCACCCGGTCGAGCAGCGGGGTGGCGGGGCGGTCGGCCATGCGTCAGTGTCTCCGGGCGATCACGTAGTCGGCGAGCGCGCGCAGCAGCGCCGCGCGCTCGGAAAAACCGTCGAGGTGGCTGCGCGCCTGGGCCACCAGCCGCTCCGCCTGCAGCCGCGCGCGCTCGATGCCGAGCAGGCCGACCAGCGTGGCCTTGCCCGCGCCTGCGTCCTTGGCCGTCGCCTTGCCCATTTCCTCGGCGGTGGCGGTGGCGTCCAGCAGGTCGTCGGCGATCTGGAAGGCGGCGCCGAGCTCCCTGCCGTAGGCGGCGAGGGCGTGGCGCTGGGCGGGCGGCGCCTTGCCCAGCACCGCGCCCGCCTCGGCCGAGAACTCGATCAGCTTGCCGGTCTTGAGCAGCTGCAGCCGGCCGATCGCGGGCTCGTCCAGGGGCTTCTCCGCCCGCTCGGCCATCATGTCCAGCATCTGGCCGCCGCACATGCCGCGGGGCCCGGCAGCGCGGGCCAGCATGCGCACGAGCTCCACGCGCACTGCGGGGTCGGAGTGCGTCGCCTCGCCGGCCAGCACGTAGAAGGCCTGGGCCTGCAGCGCATCGCCCGCCAGGATCGCGGTGGCCTCGTCGAAGGCGCGGTGCGTCGTCGGCTTGCCGCGGCGCATGTCGTCGTCGTCCATCGCCGGCAGATCGTCGTGGATCAGGCTGTAGGCATGCACCATTTCGATGGCGCAGGCGACGCGCAGCGCCGCCTCGCGCGAGACGCTGAACTGCCGCGCCCCCTCGAGAACCAGGAAGCCGCGCAGCCGCTTGCCCCCGCCGATGGTGGCATAGCGCATCGCCTCGAAGAGCCGGGCCTCGGCGCCCTCCGCCGCGGGCAGCAACTGGTCGAGCGCGTGGTCGATCTCCCGCGCCGCCGCCGCCATCGCATCGGTCAGCGCAGAGGCGGAGAGGCCCGCCGTTCCCATGTCCATGCCGATCCGTTGTCCTATTCCACGGCCCTGACCGAGAGGCCGTTGCCGCCTTCCACCACCGCCCGCACCTTCGCCTCGGCCTCGGAGAGCTTGGCCTCGCAATAGCGCCGCAGCGCCGTGCCCCGCTCGTATGTCTCGATGGCCTGGGCCAGCGTGACACTGCCGCTTTCCAGCACCTTGACGATCGCCTCCAGTTCCCCGAGCGCCTCCTCGAAGGAGAGCGAGGCGATCTCGCGCGCCGCGGCGCCGCCGGGGGCGGAGGAAGGCTGAACGGACATGGCTCTCTCCCAACCCTGTTTCACTATACCGCCCCCCCGGCAGGAGCCCAAACACCTCCAGCAAATCACAGGACTCCGGAACATTCCAGAGTCGCATCGAGAATCAGGCGCGCATCAGGCTTCGCACATGGGCCGCCGCCGAGCTTGCCAGAGCGGGAAGGTCATAGCCGCCTTCCAGCAGGCTCACCACCCGGCCACGGCCATGGCGCTCCGCCACCTCGCACAGCCGGTCCGTCAGCCAGGCGAAATCCGCTTCGGTCACGCGCAGCTGCGCCAGCGGGTCGCGCGCATGGGCGTCGAAGCCCGCCGAGATCACCAGGAGTTCCGGCGCGAAGTCGTCGAGCGCGGGCAGCAGCGACTCCGCCCATGCGGCACGGAAGGCCGCGCCATCCGCTCCCGGCGGCAGCGGCGCGTTGAAGATGTTGCCCACACCGCGCTCCTCGGCCGCGCCGGTGCCGGGATAGAGCGGCATCTGGTGCGAGGAGCAGAACAGGATCGAGGGATCCTCCTGCGTGCAGTCCTGGCTGCCATTGCCGTGGTGCACGTCGAAGTCGCAGATCGCCACGCGTGCCAGGCCGTGCGCCGCCTGGGCGTGGCGCGCCGCCACCACGGCGTTGGAGAACAGGCAGAAGCCCATGGGCCGGCGGCGCTCGGCGTGGTGGCCGGGCGGGCGGGTGGCGCAGAAAACCCGTCGCGCCTGCCCGCCGCACACCTCGTCCACCGCGCGCACCGCCGCCCCTGCGGCCAGCAGCGCGGCGCGCGCGCTCGCGTGGTTCATCATCGTGTCGGCGTCGAGCGCCACCATCTCGCCCGGCGCGGGACGAATGCCGAGGATGGCCTCCACATAGTCGGGCGGATGCACGCGGATCAGGTGCTCGGGCCTCGCCTCCTCCGCGCGGTCGCGCAGCAGGTCGGCGAACTCCTCGGCCTCCAGGGCGCGCAGCACGGCGCGCAGCCGGTCGGGGCATTCCGGGTGCCCCTCGCCCATGTCATGGGCGAGGCAGTCGGGGTGGGTGAGCAAGAGGACGCTCACGGCGCGGCCCGGCGCTGCAGCAGGAAGCGGAACACCCCGCCCTCCTCGGCCGTGGAGGAGAGCAGCGCATGGCCCGTCTCCTCGGCATAGGCGGCGAAATCCTTCACCGCCGCGGGGTCGGTGGCGAGCACGGTCAGGCGCGCGCCGGGCGGCAGGGCGCGCAGCGCCTTGTTCGCCTTCAGCACCGGCAGCGGGCAGGACAGGCCGCGCACATCGAGCAGGCTGGACGTCTCCTCCATGCCGGCAGATCAGCACCGGGCGGGGCTGGACGGCAAGGGCCGCGCCGCGCCAGCCTCGGGCCATGCGGATCGGCGTGGATGTGGGCGGCACCAAGATCGAGGTCGCGGCGCTGGACGCCGCGGGCCGGGTGGCGCTGCGCCGCCGCGCCGCCACCCCGCCCGACTATGCCGGCGTCATCGCCACCGTCGCCGCCCTGGTCGAGGGGGCGGAGCGCGAGCTCGGCGCGCGCGGCACGGTGGGGGTGGGCATCCCGGGCAGCCTCTCGCCCGAGACGGGGCGGGTGCGCGGCGCCAACTCCACCTGGCTGAACGGCGGGCGGCTGGATGCCGACCTCGCCGCCGCGCTGGGGCGGGAGGTGCGCCTGTCCAACGACGCGAACTGCCTTGCCCTCTCCGAGGCCGCCGACGGCGCGGCGGCCGGGCTCTCGAACGTCTTCGCCGCGATCCTCGGCACCGGGGTGGGGGCGGGCGTCATCGTCCATGGCCGGCTGCTGGAGGGGCACAACCGCATCGCGGGCGAATGGGGCCACAACCCGCTGCCCTGGATGACGGCGGAGGAATATCCCGGCCCCGCCTGCTGGTGCGGCCGGCGCGGCTGCATCGAGGCCTTCCTCTGCGGCCCCGCCCTGGCCGCGGAGGCCGACGGGCCGGGCGCGCGCGACGCCAGCGGCCTGCCGGGGCGTGCGGACCCCGCCGCCCGCGCCGCCCTCGCGCGCCATGCCGACCGTCTCGCCCGGGCGCTCGCGCATGTCATCAACCTGCTCGACCCCGAGGCGATCGTGCTGGGTGGCGGGCTGTCCAACATGGCGCACCTCTACGAGGTGCTGCCGCGGCTCATTCCCCGCCATGTCTTCTCCGACGTGGTGCGCACGCGTGTGCTGCGCGCCGCCCATGGCGACAGTTCGGGGGTGCTGGGGGCGGCGCGGCTCTGGCCCTGAGCCCCGCCCCCGGCCGCATCCATCGCTTGCCGGCGGCGCGGGACGCTCGCACCCTGCCGGCATCATGGAGGCGCTCTGCCGCGACTGCTTCGCGACCGACCCGGGCGAGGGGCCGGCCTGCCGCCGCTGCGGCGGGCGGCGGCTCCTCCGCCATCCCGCGCTGTTCTCCCTCGCCATCGCCCATGTGGACTGCGACGCCTTCTACGCGAGCGTGGAGAAGCGCGACCGGCCGGAGCTGCGCGCCCGGCCGGTGATCGTGGGCGGGGGGAGGCGCGGCGTCGTCGCCGCCGCCTGCTATGTGGCGCGCACCCGCGGCGTGAAGAGCGCCATGCCCATGTTCAAGGCGCTCGCCGCCTGCCCCGATGCGGTCGTCATCAGGCCCGACATGGCGAAATACGCCGCCGAGGCGGCGCGCATCCGCGCGATGATGGAGGCGCTGACGCCGCTCGTGCAGCCGCTCTCCATTGACGAGGCGGTGCTCGATCTCTCCGGCACCGAGGCGCTGCACCGCGCGCCGCCCGCCCTCGTGCTGGCGCGCTTCGCCGCGGCGGTGGAGCGCGAGGTGGGGGTGACGGTCTCCATCGGCCTCGCGGCCAACCGCCTGATGGCGAAGCTCGCGGCCGAGCGCGACAAGCCGCGCGGCTTCGCCGTGATCGGCCCGGGCGAGGCGGCGGCCTTCCTCGCGCCGCTGCCGGTGGGTGCGCTGCCCGGCATCGGCCCCGCCGCGGCGAAGCGGCTGGCGGCGGGGGGCATCACGCGCCTCGGCCAGCTCGCCGCCCTGGATGACCGCGCGGCGCTGGCGCGGCTGGGCGAGGAGGGGCCCGCACTCGCCGCCCGCGCGCGCGGCGAGGACCCGCGCCCCGTCACCCCCGGGCGCGAGGCGAAGAGCGTCAGCGCCGAGACCACCTTCGAGGAGGATCTGAGCGCTCTTCCCGAGCTGGAGGCGGTGCTCTGGCGGCTGGCGGAGAAGCTCGCGGCGCGGCTGGCCGCCAAGGGGCTGGCCGCAGGGGGCGTGGTGCTGAAGCTCAAGACCGCGCGCTTCGAGGCGCGCACGCGCCAGACACGGCTTCCCACCCCCTCCCGCCTGCCCGAGACGCTGTTCGAGGCGGCCCGCCCCCTGCTGGCGCGCGAGGCGGACGGAACCGCCTTCCGCCTGCTCGGGCTGGGCGCCCAGCCCCTCCTGCCCGGCGCCGAGGCCGACCGGGGCGACCTCGCCGATCCGGAGGCGCCGCGGCGCGCCGCCAGGTGGCGGGCGGTGGAGGCGCTGCGCGCGCGTTTCGGCCCGGGCGTCGTGGGTCCTGGCCGCGGGCTCGGGCGGAAGTGAGACCAAGCGCACGACGTCCCAACCCTGTGGCCCGCAGGGCCGAGGCCGCGGATGCGGCTCGCGGCCTGTGCCGCTACGCCAAGGCGGCCGGAGGGCCGCAGCCCGGAGACGGGACCCATGGCGGCGTGCCGCCATGCGCGCCCGACTGAGGGGCGCGAAGGGGATAGCTTCGTGCGTGTGGTCTGCGACCCGGGCAGGGCGGGCACCACGCGGCGACAGCCCCATGCTGGCGCCCCGTCAGGGCTGTCCGCCCGGGCCGGCCGCGAAGGCGGAACCCGTGCGGTCGGTGCGCGGCTCAGAGGGGCTTCTGCGCCCGCTCCAGCAGGCGCTGGAAGAAGCCGGGCTTCTTCGCCGGTGCGGCCGCCGCCTGCTCGGCCTTGCGCGCCGCCTCGGCCTCGGCGCGGGCCCGCCGTTCCTTCTCCTTGAGCCAAGCCTCCAGGCTCATGCCCGCCTTGGCGGCCCGCTTCTCCTCGTAGGCGCGCTGGCCGGGGGTGAGCTTGCTCGGGTCCATCGGCGCTCCTCGGCATCCGCTGTCGCCCCGCTATCTGCCGGCGCGGCCCGCAACCGGCAAGACGGGCTTGCCGGGGCCCCGCCGCCCTGCGAGAGGGGGCGCATGGACGCGAAGGTGAAGGCGCATATCTGGGTGTCCATGGCGCTGCGGCTGTCGGACATGGCGGGCCGGCCGGCCGCGGTGCTGCGCAAGGGGGATCCGGATTCGGGCGGCATCCTCTGTGTGCTGCGCGCGCGCGAGGGGCAGGTGGTGCTGGCCCAGGCGCGCGACGCCGAAGGCCGCCTCGCCTGGCTGCGCGGCACGGGCCCCGCGCCCGTGAGCGAGGAGGCCGCCACCGCCTATGTCGAGCGCCAGATCCAGCGCGACCCCGACCTCTGGGTGCTCGAGTTCGAGGCGCCGGACCTGCTGCCGCCGTTCGAGGCGCGGCTCATCTGAGGCGGCGGCGAGGCGGCCATGCAGGGGGTTTCATTCCGCCCTCGCCGTGCCTAACTGCGGCGGGTCGGCGCGGGCCGCGGCCCGGATCGTCCATGCGCGAGGGGAAAACGACCCGCTTGGCTGCCTCCTCCCCCACCTTGTCCTCTGCCGCCTCCTGGCGCGCCACCGTCCGGCGCTTCTGGCGGCTTGCCGGCGGCTTCTGGAGCGAGCGCGGTTCGCGCGGGGAGGCGCTCTCCGTCGCGGCGCTTCTCGCCCTGCTGGCCGGGGCCGAGGTGGCGCTGCTGCTGCGCTTCAACACCTGGAACCGCGACCTGTTCGACGCGCTGGAGCGGCGCGACGCCGAGGCCGTGCTGTGGGAATGCGGCGTGCTGGTGCTCATCGTCGCGGGGTTCTGCGTGGCCTCGGCGGGGCAGCTTCTCTGCCGGCGGCGGCTGGCGCTCGGCTGGCGGAACTGGCTCGGGGCGCGGCTGACGACGCTCTGGGTCGCCGCCGGGCCGGCCGCCGCGCCGCCCAATGCGGACGGGCGGATCGCCGAGGATGTGCGCGTCTCGACGGAGGAGTGGGTGGAGCTCTCCGCCTCGCTGCTGCACGCGCTGATCACGCTGGCCACCTTCGTGGGCGTGCTCTGGGTGCTCTCCGACCATCCGCCCATCGTGCTGGGCGGGGTGGAGTTCGGCCTGCCGGGCTATCTGCTGTGGCTCGCCATCCTGTACGCGCTGGTGGGCATGGTCGTGGCCGTGGCGGCGGGGCGCGCGCTGATCCGCACGACCGACGAGCGTCAGGCGAAGGAGGCGGAATACCGCGCCGCCCTGGTGCGCGCGCGCGACAGGGCCGACCATGGCGGGGCGGACGCGCGCCGCCTGCACGGACTCTTCGGGCAGCTCGCCCAGGCCTTCGAGCGGCAGTCCTGGGCCTTCGCCCGGCTCGAGTTCTTCGTCTGCGCGGTGACGCGAATCGGCTTCGGCCTGCCCTTCCTGGTGGCCACGCCGGCCTATCTCGCCGGCGCGGTCACCTTGGGCTGGGTGATGCAGGCCGCCCAGGCTTTCCAGACCGTCGCCGAGGCGCTGTCCTGGCCGGTCAAGCACATGCCGCGGCTGGCGCAGTGGCGCGCCTCGGCGGAGCGGGTGCTGGCACTGGCCGACGCGGCCGAGGCCCAGGTCGCCGCGCAGCCGGCGGCCGAGCCGCGGGCGCTGGCCGCCGCCGCGCAGGCGGCGGGGGATTGAGCCTCGGGGAGGACATGCGCAGCGCATGACGGTGGGGATCGAGACCAGGCGCATGGTGCTGGCCGGCCGGGAATGGCAGGTGGCCGGCGCGGCGGAGGACAGCTTCTTCGCGCACGCCGAATCCCACGCCGAGGGCATGGCGGCGCTCGCCGCCGTCGCCGCTGCGGCGGTGCCGGAGGAGGGCGTGATCCTCGATGTGGGCGCGAATATCGGGCTCTCGGCGCTGGCGCTCGCGCCGCTGGTGCCGCGCGGGCGGATCATCGCCGTCGAGCCCGGCCCGCGCACCGCCGCCGCCCTGGCCCAGACGGTGGCGCTGAACGGCCTCGGCGGGCGCGTCACCTGCGCCGCGGTCGCGCTGTCCGACCGGCCGGGCGAGGCGGTGTTCCACGACGCCGCGCATTCCGCCGGCGCCCATCTCATGGACCCCGCCACGCTGGACGCCGCCCGCCTGCCGACGGTGCGCGTGCCCGTCACCACGCTGGACGCGCTGGTGCAGCAGGAAGGCCTCGCCCGCCTCGACTTCGTGAAGATCGACGTGGAGGGCTTCGAGACGGAGGTGCTGCAGGGCGGGGCGGCCAGCCTCGCGCGGCATCGCCCGCTCGTCTTCGCCGAGTTCAACGCCTGGGTTCTGCAGTGCAACCGCAACGCCAACCCGCGCGCGACGCTGGAGACCTGGCTGGCGCGCTTCCCGGTGGTGCACGCGCTGCGCGGCGCGGAGCCGCCGCTGCGCGTCACGCAGGCGAACCTGCTCGCCTTCCTGCACGACCATCTCGTGCTGCGCCGCTGCGCCGACGAGCTGGTGATGGGCTGGGAGGAGGGCTGGGTCGCGCGCTGGCGCCCGCCCTCCGCCTGATCAGCGCCGCGGCGGAATCTCGCTGACCAGGAGCTGCGCCGGCACGCGGCGGCCGCGGCCGTCATGGCCGATCCAGATGTCGTACTGGCCGGACATCGGGTTGGTGAAGACGATCCCCGGGTTCAGCCCGTCGAAGTCGTCGTTGCAGATCCACCGCCCGTTGGGGAGGTTGATCACCAGCGTGGTGTCGGCGTTGGAGCGCACGGAGATGTAGAGCGGCAGCCCCTGCCCCGCGCGGCAGTTCAGCCGCACATCCGGCGCGTCGGCGATGGTGCCCACGCAGCTCGACCCGCCCAGCCGCTCGGCCGGGATGTTCCCCCCGGCGGTGACGTTCACCACCTGCGGGTCCGGCATGAAGTTCGCGCTCAGGTTGAGCGTGCCGAAGGATGGGTTGCGGCTGTAGTTCTGGGCGACGACCGGCCCCACCGCCAGGGCCGCCACGGCCGCGGCGGCGAACATCACGCGAGGCAGCATGCCTTCCTCCCCGCCGGAGCGCCCGCGCGCCGCCATGGCGCGGCGGGAGGGCCTCCGGCCCGGCGCGCCCCGTCTCGCGCGGGGCCGCGCCGGCTGGAAGGCTAGGGCGGTTCACTCCGCCGCGGCAAGCGCCTCCCAGCGCCCGGGCCCGCGATAGCGGCGCAGGGTGCGCCCGTCCTCGGCGATCCGGAACAGGTGCAGCCAGCCATTCTCGACCAGGTGCCGCACCGGCGCGTGCCTGCCGAGGATGGCCTCCATCGCCGCCTCGGGCGCCTCGATCAGCACATGCAGGCGCAGCGGCTCGTGCATCCAGCGCCGCCCGTCGTGCAGGGACTGCATCGGCAGGCCGGGGCGCAGATCGCCGCCCTGGCCCTCCAGCACGCCGAGCCGGCCGACCACGTTGTGCAGCGTCTTGTTGCCGCTGCCCATGGCGGCGTTGTCCACCACCGAGCCGTAGTATTGCAGGTTGATCCAGTTCGCCACGACCATGGGCGCGGTCATGATCAGCTCGAGCACGGCGAAGCCCGCATCCTCCTGCCAGACGTAGCTGTGCAGGAAGGCGCGGCCCTCGAGGTCGAGGCCCCGGGTGCGCGCGCGCGGTGCCACGATGAAGGCGGCGTTGTTCGCCAGCGCCCATTCCGGCCGCACCTCCGACCAGTCGGCGCTGCGGCGGCGGATGTCGGGCGCGGGGTCGGCCGCGCCGGCGAGGCCGAGCCGCGGGGCGCGCATCGCCCGCGCCCGCGCCGAGGCGGCGGCGAGCCAGCCGCGCAGCTCGGCGAGGCCCGGATGGTCCTCGGGCGCGTCGAACAGCGTCACCTCGTCGGTCGTGGTGTCGTGCAGGGCGGCGACGAAGCGCGTCTGCGCGGGGATCGCGATGCCGCGCGCGGCGAGGCCCGCGCGCACCGCGGGGTCGTTCAGCACCATGGCGGCGACGCGCGCGTTGCTCTCGCCCGTGTGGCCGCCGCAGGCGCCGCAGTCGAGCCCGGCCGCGTGCGGATTGTTCACCGTGCTGCTGCCATGGCCGCAGAGCAGCACGAGCGGCGCGAAGTCCCGGGTGAGGGACATGGCGCGCAGCACCGCCTCGGCCGCCTCCAGCCGCTGCGCGGCGGCGAGGCCGTTGGGCCGTCCGTGCCAGGGGCGCGGCTCCAGGCTGGGGGCGAGTTCGGCGAGCAGCGCGGGATCGAGCCCGTCCGCCTCGCGCCCCTTGCGCCGCAGCAGCCCCTTCAGCAGCCCGCCCGCGGCGAGGAAGCCCGCCGTCTCGACATAGGCGAAGGAGGAGACGGCGGAGGCGCGGAAACTCGCCCAGAGATCGGCCACGCGGCGCACGAGGCCGCGCCGCTCGGCGATGGCGGCCTCGTCGCGCCCGGGCAGGGCCTCGCAGATGGTCAGGCCGGGGCGCAGCAGCACCGGGCATTGCTCGGCCCCGCGCGCGTCGCCGAGCCGGACATACTCGAGCGCGAAGCCGAAGAAGCCGGCGAAGCCCAGGGTCGCGATCCGCGGCGAGACGCCCTCCAGCGCGCGGCGATAAAGCTCCGAGCGCACATCGATGCAGAAGACGGCCTGCACGGCGGGCGCGACCTCCGCGGCCGGGGCGGCGGTGGCCAAGCGGTGCGCGAGCGTGCGCTGGAACCCGTGCTCCAGCGCCGCCTGCAGCGCGAGATCGGCGGTCTCGGGCGCGGCGGCGACGGGGGCTGCGGCCAGCCGCTCGGCCCAGGCGGCGCGGAAGCCGGGCGCCTCGCCATGGGCGGCGAAGAGCGCCGCATCCCAGGCGCAGCGGATGGCGAGGAGTTCGAGCGGCAGGTCGTTCGCCTCCCCGGCCAGCTCGCCCTTCCAGCCGCGCTGGCGCAGGAAGCCCGCCCAGCCCGCGAGGTCGAGCAGGCAGCGATGCAGATAGGCCTCGGCCCGGGCGGGGGCGAGGCCGAGCCGCGCGAGGCAGGCGGCGATGGCCGGCACCGGGGCCTGGGGCAGCGCGGCGATGGTCGCGCGGAAGCCCGCCACCCCCATCACCTCGGGCGTGCGGTCATGCCGCATCGCTGCCCGCCAGGCGCCGTAGAGCGCCTCGCCCCGCCAGGGCATGGGCCAGGCGGCCTGCCCCTCATCGCACCAGGCGGCGCACCACTTCGCGATCTCCTCGATGGCGAGCGCGCGCCAGCGGCCGCCCTGCGTGGCATCGAGCACATCGGCCACGCTGCGCGCCGCCAGTGCCGGGGCGCGCGGCGGGCGGGCGGTGCGGGCGAGGGCGGCCAGCGCCTCGGGCGTCATCGCCGCGCCCGTCTCGGCGATGGCGGCGGCGAGGTCGTCCTGCGTCACCCGGCCCTCGGCCAGCGCCTCGGCGAGCAGGGCGCGGTCGGGCAGGGTCTCGATGCCGCCGATGGCGGAGAGCCTGGCCAGCGCCGTGCCGAAAGGCATCTCGGCCAGGCCCATGAAGGGGTTGACCGCGACGAAGTCCTGCAGCGGCCAGAGCGGCGCGATGCGGCCGGCCACGCGGCGCAGCAGGGGCAGCAGATCGGGCGCGGCGGTCTCCGCCGGGCGGTCGAGGATGTCGCTCATCTCAGCTCGCTCCTGTCACTTCGCCGCCGCGATGGGCCAGAGCCGCAGGAAGACGCGGTTGGCCAGGGCGTTCACGTAGAGGCCGTTGTGCAGATGCACATAGAGGGCGCGGATCGCGGGGTGCGGATCGGGCGCGCGGCGCAGCAGGTTCAGCACCAGCAGCGCGGCGAAGGCCGCCACCGTCAGCGCGCTGAGCAGCAGGGCGAAGGGCCCGCGCGCGGGGGCCTGCGCGGGCAGCACGGGGCCGAGGAGGGCCTGCGCCCCCGCCTGCAGCCCGAAATAGGCGATGCAGACCGCGAGCGCGATGGCCGAGACGCGCAGCGCCACGAAGCGCCCCGCCCCCGGCGCCAGCAGCGCCGAGGCGAGCATGGGCGCGAGGCCCAGCATCAGTGCCGCCCCCAGCACCGCCACGCCCGGATGCGTCCACACCGGCATGTCGAAGGCGAGCGCGACCAGCGCGGTGAGGCCGAGCCCCGCGGCCAGCGCCGCCAGCAGCGCGGGCAGCGTCAGCGGCGCATCCGTCTCGTGGCGCCTCGTCTGCGCCACGCCGCCCGAGGTGAGGAAGGCATGCGCCTTGTAGAGCCCGTGCGCCACGATGTGCAGCAGCGCCGCCGAGAAGGCGCCCAGGCCGCACTGCAGCACCATGAAGCCCATCTGCGCCACGGTGGACCAGGCGAGGGCCACCTTCACGCTGGTCTGCGTCAGCATCACCGCCGCGCCGAAGACGGCGGTGACGGCGCCCACCACCACCAGCGCATCGAGCGTGGCGGCGGAGAGCGCCACCACCTCCGCCATGCGCACCAGCAGGAAGCCGCCGGCATTGATGATGCCTGCGTGCAGCAGGGCGGAGACGGGGGTGGGCGTCTCCATCACCTCGGGCAGCCAGCCATGCACCGGGAACTGCGCGGACTTGAGCACCGCCGCCACCGCCAGCGCGAAGGCCGCGAGATGCACGGAGGCCGGCGCGGCGCCCTCGGCCGCCATCGCCTTCGCGCCGGCGAGGATGGCGCCGATCTCGAGGCTGCCGAACTGCCAGCCGAGCAGGGCAAGCGCGAGGAGCAGCGCCGCATCGGCGGCGCGGGTGGCGACGAACTTCTTGCGCCAGGCGAGCTGCGCGCCCGGCCGCGCGCCGTAGAACAGCAGCAGCCGGTCGAGGGCGAGGCTGACCCCCAGCCAGGCCAGCGCGAAGAGCAGGATGTTGCCCGCCAGCACCAGGGTGGTGACGGCGCCCAGCGTCAGCGCCAGCCACTTGGCGAAACGCCCCTGGCCCGGATCGCCATCCAGGTAGCGGCGGCTGTAGGCGGTGACGACGAGGCCGATAAAGCCGATCAGCAGCAGCATCACACCCGAGACGGCGTCGTAGCGGATCCAGAAGCCGCTGTGCCCGCCAAGCAGCGCGAGGTGCCCCGCCGCGAGCGCAGCCACCAGCAGCCCGAGGCCCGCGGCGAGGAGGGCAGCCCCGCGCATCAGCCGCGCGAAACGGTCGGCGCAGCCATCGGGCGCGGCGGCGAGGCTGAGCAGGGCGAGGGGCGCGAGGGCGAGCAACCAGGGCAGCATGGCGATTCCGCAATGTTCGGGCGGGGCTTCCTAGCGGCGCGGCTTGCTTCTGGAAAATTCAATTTCGGGAAGCTATCGTTCTGTTCTGGAGAAGGGTCCGATGGCCGCGCTGAACTACCGCCACCTGCGCCAGTTCCACGCCATCGCGCAGGAGGGCTCGCTCACCCGCGCCGCGCGGCGGCTGAACGTGGCGCAATCCGCCCTCTCCACCCAGCTCCGCCAGCTCGAGGCGGAGCTCGGCCACGCGCTGTTCGAGCGCAAGGGACGGCGCCTCGAACTGACCGAGGCCGGGCGCATCGCCCTCGACCACGCCGAGATCATCTTCCGCACCGGCGCGGAGCTGCTCGACACCCTCAAGGGCCAGCGCGCGGCCATGCGGCGCGTGCTGCGCATCGGCGCCATCCCCACCCTCTCGCGCAACTTCCAGCTCGAGCTGCTGCGCCCGCTGATCGGCCGCGGCGATGTGGAGCTGGTGGTGCGCTCCGGCCCGCTGCGGGAGCTGCTCGCGCAGCTCGACGCGCTGACGCTCGATGCGGTGCTCTCCAACGCGCCCGTCCCGGGCGATGCGGAGAGCCCCTGGGTCAGCCGCCTGCTGGACGAGCAGCCGGTCAGCCTCGTCGCGCGCAAGGCGCGCCGCGCCCGCGCCTTCCGCTTCCCCGAGGACCTGCGCGAGACGCCGGTGCTCCTCCCCGGCCGGCAGAGCCAGATCCGCGAGCGCTTCGACCAGCTCATGCAGGAGGCCGGCATCCGCCCCCTCGTGCTCGCGGAGGTGGACGACATGGCGATGCTGCGCCTGCTCGCCCGCGAAAGCCCCGGGGTGACGCTGGTGCCGCCCGTGGTGGTGCGCGACGAGCTCGCCGCCGGGGTGCTGGTGGAGCGCTGCCGCGTGCCCGGGGTGGCGGAGGGCTTCTACGCCATCACCCGCGCGCGCCGCTTTCCCAACCCGCTGCTGGCCGAGCTGCTGGGCGAGGGCTGACGCGCCCGGCGCGCTTGCCTATCGTCGTGCGCCGCACAAGGAGAATGGCCGATGGCGCAGGTGGACACCGATCGCTTCCTCAGGGACCTCAACGAGCTGCGCCAGATCGGTGCCTACAGGACCGGCGTGCACCGCCCCACCTACACGCCCGAGGACATGGAAAGCCGCCGCTGGCTGATGGAGCGCCTGCGCGAGGCGGGGCTGGAGCCGAGCCTGGACGGCATCGGCAACGTCTTCGGCCGCCATCCCGGGCCGGGGCCCAAGCTGCTGGTGGGCAGCCACATCGAGACCCAGAACCACGCGGGCTGGCTGGACGGCGCGCTGGGCGTGGTGGCCGGGGTGGCGCTGGCCCGCGCCGGGCTGCCGGTGGACGTGGTGGCCTTCGCCGACGAGGAGGGCCACTACGGCAGCTTCCTCGGCTCGCGCTCGCTCATAGGCCTGCTGGAGGAGGAGGAGATCGACCGCCTCAGGAACCGCTATCACGGCAAGCCGCTGCGCGAGGCGCTGCGCGAGGCGGGGCTCGCGGGGCTGCCGCGCCCGCGGCTCGACCCCGCGCGCTACAAGGGCTTCTTCG
Source organism: Roseococcus sp. (assembly GCA_026414745.1). GTDB lineage: Bacteria > Pseudomonadota > Alphaproteobacteria > Acetobacterales > Acetobacteraceae > Roseococcus. Next base: position 101,172 of record JAOAIK010000049.1, on the reverse strand, counting down.
AGCTGCACATCGAGCAGGGCACGCAGCTCGAATCCCAGGGGCTGCGTGCGGGGGTGGTCACCGGCATCGTCGCCATCTGGCAGTATCGCCTGGTCATCGAGGGCATGCAGGACCATGCCGGCGGCACCACCATGGCCGAGCGCCGCGACGCGGGGCTGACGGCGGTGCGGCTGCTGGCGCGCATCGACCGCGAGTTCCCGATGCTCTGCGGCCCGCGCAGCACCTGGACCTGCGGGCGCATCGCGCTGGAGCCGGGCGCGCCCTCCATCATCCCCGGCCGTGCCGAGGTGCTCTTCCAGTTCCGCGACATCGAGATGGCGGTGCTCGAGCGGCTGCGCGAGTGCCTGCAGCGCGTGGTGCAGGAGATGAACCGCACCGAGCGCACCCGCACCACGCTCGAGACGATGAGCGAATCGCGGCCCGCACCCTGCGACGCGGCGATGCAGGAGGCCCTGGCCGCCGCGGCCGAGAAGCACGCGCCGGGGCGGTGGCAGCGCATGCCCTCCGGCGCGGGCCATGACGCGCAGTACATGGCGCGCGTGATGCCGGCCGCCATGCTCTTCACCCCCTCCATCGGCGGCATCAGCCACCACTGGAGCGAGGACACGAAGGAGGAGGACCTCGCCCTCAACCTCCGTATCCTGGCCGATGCGGCCGAGGCCTACCTCACGGGCGAGGGCGCCTCGATGACCGGAGCGCCCAAGGCCACGGAGGCCTGAACCGATGCACGCCGCACAGGAGGTGGATGTCGGGCGTTTCCTGGCCGACCTGCACGCGCTGCGCCGGATCGGCGCGTTCAAGACCGGCGTGCACCGCCCGACCTACTCGCCGCAGGACATGGAGGCGCGCCACTGGCTGATGGAGCGCCTGCGCGAGGCGGGCCTCGCGCCCGAGATGGACGGGCTCGGCAATGTGCTGGGCCGCCATCCGGGGCCGGGGCGCAGGCTGCTCGTGGGCAGCCACATCGAGACGCAGAACGAGGCCGGCTGGCTGGACGGGGCGCTCGGCGTGGTGGCGGGCCTCGCGCTCGCCCGGGCCGGGCTCGCCGTGGATGTGGCCGCCTTCGCCGACGAGGAGGGACATTACGGCAACATGCTCGGCTCGCGCGCCATGACCGGGGCGCTGCCGGCCGAGGAGCTGGCGGCGGCGCGCCATGCCGTCACCGGCCAGCCGCTGGCCGAGGCGCTGCGCGCCGCGGGGCTCGAGGGGCGGCCGCTGCTGCGCCTCGATCCGGCGCGCTACCTCGGCTTCCTCGAGCTGCACATCGAGCAGGGCACGCAACTCGAGGCCGCCGGGATGCGCGCGGGCGTGGTCAGCGGCATCGTCGGCGCGCGGGTGTTCCGCATCACCGCCACCGGCCAGCAGGACCACACGGGCGGCACCACCATGGCCGAGCGCAAGGACGCGGTGGTGGCGGCGATGCGCGTGCTGGCGCTGGTGGACGAGCGCTTCCCCCTGCACATCGGCCCCCGCACCGTCTGGACCTGCGGGCGCATCGCCATCGAGCCCAACCAGCCGCACATCATCGCCGGCCGGGCGGAGATGATCTTCCAGTTCCGCGACATCGAGGAGGCGGTGCTCGATCGCCTCTCGGCGCTGCTCGCGCGCATCGTGCAGGAGGTGGGCCGGCGCGACCGCTGCACGCTCACGCTCGAGGAGATCAGCCGCTCCCCGGCCGCGCCGGCCGATCCGGCGCTGCAGGCGGCGCTGGCCGCGGCGGCCGAGCGCCACGCACCCGGCGCCTGGATGACGATGCCCTCCGGGGCGATCCACGACGCGCAGGTGCTGGCGCGCGTCATGCCCATGGCGATGCTCTTCACCCCCTCGATCGGCGGCATCAGCCACCACTGGAGCGAGGACACGAAGGAGGAGGACCTGGCGCTGGCCATCCGCATCCTGGCCGATGCGGCGGCGGCGGCGCTGGCCGGGTGAGGGGCGCCCCCGCGGCTAGAGCCGATCGCACATGGCCGGAACCAGCCATGGCGTGAATCCGCTCGGGATGACGAAGCGAGAGCGGTTTCCAGTCATCTGGAAACCGCTCTAGGCTGCGCTGCCCTCGCGCCGCAGCGCCGCCACCTCGGCCCTCAGCGCCCGCAGCTCGGCGAGGATGGCGGCGATCTCCTCGCTCTGTTCGCGTGCGCGCGCCTCGGCCGCCACCGCCTCGGCCCGCACCTCCTCGCGCTGGGCGCGCAGCGTCTGGATACTGTCCACGATCACGCCGATGAACAGGTTCAGCACCACGAAGGTGGCGATCAGGATGAAGGGCACGAAGAACAGCCAGGCCAGGGGCTGGTGCTCCAGGATGGGGCGCACATTGGCCTCGGCCCAGGATTCCAGCGTCATCATCTGGAACAGGGTGAACAGGCTCTCGCCCAGCGTGCCGAAGCGATCGGGCGCGATCTCGCCGTAGAGCTTGGTCGCCATCACGCCGAAGACGTAGAAGATCAGCACCATCAAGAGCAGGATGGAGCCCATGCCCGGCAGGGCGTGCAGCATCGCCTCCACCACCACGCGCAGGCTGGGAACCACGGAGATCAGCCGCAGCACGCGCAGCACCCTGAGCGCGCGCAGCACCGACAGCGCCCCGGTCGCCGGCATCCAGGCGATGGCCACCACCGCGAGGTCGAACAGCCCCCAGGGATCGCGGAAGAAACGGCCCCGGAAGGCGTAGATCCGCAGGCCGAGCTCGAGCGTGAACAGCCAGAGCAGCACCGCATCCACCGCGTGCAGCAGCCGGCCATGCGCGGCCATCAGGCTCTCGCTCGTCTCGAGCCCGAGCGTGACGGCGTTGAACAGGATCAGCCCGATCACCACGCGCTGGAACAGGGTGGAGGAGACGAGCCGCGCCACGCGCGCGCGCAGCTCATCGCCGGAATCGGCGCCGGTCAGAACTTCCTGCATGCGGGAATCGCCCCTGGAAACGGTCCGGCGATGGAATGGCGGCGCGGCCGGGCCCGATCAAGGGGGCTCAGATCAGCAGGGCGGGATAGCCGAACAGCCAAGCATGCCCGATCAAGATTCCCACCCAGGCGAGCGCCCCGAGGATCCAGACGAGGCGCGGGATTTCCGCCAGCACCAGCCGGTTCCGCCCGGCGAGGATGGCGGCGAAGGGGATGATCGAGGTGGCCGGAGCGAGGCGCGCCCAGAGCGCGGGGTCGCGCGCCGCGAGCTTGCGGTCGATGGAGGGCATGCCGACCAGCGCCGTCACCAGGAAGGCGCCGAAGAAGAACAGCCCCGCGAGCGTGCCCTTGCCGATGAGATGCACCAGCGCCCAGAGGGCGAAGGACCACAGCATCGGGTGCCGCGTGATGCGCTGGATGCCGCGCGGCCCGGCCTCGTCCAGCTTTCCGGCCACCGCCGTGGGGTTCGGCGTCGCCACCGAGGCGACGAAGAGCAGGAAGGCCGGCAGCATGGCCAGCGCCAGCAGCCAGCGCAGCCACTCCGGCGCGAACCAGAGCGGCACCACCGGCGCCGCGCCCCAGGCCTGCACCAGGAGGGCGATGCTCACGACGGAGAGCAGCGAATAGCCGATCCGGAACCCCGCCTCGCCGGTGCGCGCCACGATGCGCCCGCGCAGCGCCGTGCCCGCGATCCCGACATGCGCCGCCACCCAGAGCGCCGAGGCGAGGATGAGGAGGGTCATGGCCAGCATGGAGGGGCTCCGCCGCGTCGGGCCGAGGCTGCCCCGCCGCGCCCCGCCCCTGCAAGCGCGGGATGCGCCGCGTTGACTCCGCCGGGCGGCGCGGCTATGCCGCCGCCTCCCGGAGCGCGGGTGGCCGCGCCCCGCAATCCTTTCTGTCGGTCGGTGGGTTCCGCGCCATGAAGATCCGCAACAGCCTGAAGTCCGCCAAGGCGCGGGACAAGAACTGCGTCGTCGTCCGCCGCCGCGGCCGGCTCTACGTGCTCAACAAGAAGAACCCCCGGATGAAGGCCCGCCAGGGCTGACGCCGCGCGCCCCGCGCCGGGGCGCCCAGAGGGTTCGACAGCGCCGCCTCCCGCCCGGGGGGGCGGCGCTTTCGTCGTCTCCGCGACCGCGCCAGGATGCGCCGCGAGGAGGCAGACGGCCATGCGGATCGCGCTCTGCAACGAGGTGGTGCGGGAGCTTCCCTTTCCCCGCCAGGCCGCGCTGGCGGCGGCGCTGGGCTATGACGGGCTGGAACTCGCCCCCTTCACCCTGGATGCGGAGGCACCGCATCTGCTGCCCGCCGCCCGCCGGGCCGAGGCGCGGCGCATCGCGCGGGAGGAGGGCGCGCCCATCCTCGGCCTGCACTGGCTGCTGGTGGCGCCCGCCGGCCTCTCCCTCACCGAGGCCGAACGCCACGCCGAGACAGTGGAGGTGATGCGCCGCCTCATCGGCCTCGCCGCCGATCTCGGGGCAAGCTATCTCGTGCATGGCTCCCCGGCGCAGCGCCGGCTGCGCGGGCCGGGCGACGCGGCGCGGGCCGAGGCGGCGCTGGCCGCGGCCGCGGAGGAGGCGGGCCAGGCCGGCCTGACCTACATCCTGGAGCCGCTCGACCCCGGCCAGACGAACTGGGCCGCCAGCCTCGCCGAGGCGCTGGCCATCGTCCGGCGCATCGGCCACCCGGCGCTCGCCACCATGCTCGACGTCAGCGCCGCCGGCCGCGGCGAGGCCGAGCCGGTGCCGGCGCTGCTGCGCCGCCATCTGCCCTCGGGGCTGATCGCGCACATCCACCTGAACGACCGCAACCGCCGCGCCCCCGGCCAGGGCGAGGACCGCTTCGCCCCCATCCTCGCCGCGCTGCGCGAAGGCGGCTATGCCGGCGACGCCGCGGTGGAGCCCTTCCTGTATCACCCCGACGGCCCGACCTGCGCCGCCCGCGCCATCGGTCATCTGCGCGGCATCCTGGAGACGCTCGGCCCATGAGGTTCCGCTTCCTCGCCCTCGACGCCTTCGAGTGGAACTTCACCCTGCGCCTGCCCTTCCGCTTCGGCGTGATCACCGTGCGCGACGGCATCCAGTGCGTGCTGCGCGCGCGCATCCGCACCGAGGACGGGCGCGAGGCCGAGGGCATGGCGGCCGAGACGCTCGCCGCCAAGTGGTTCGACAAGAACCCGGCGCTGAGCGACGCCGACAACCAGCACCAGCTCCGCCGCACCGTCGAGATCGCCATGGCCCAGGCGCTGGCCGCGCCGGCCGACACCGCCTTCGGCCATTTCGCCGCCGCATATCCCGCTCATCTCGCCGCCTGCGCCGCCGAGGGGCTCGATCCGCTGGTGGCGAGCTTCGGCCGCGCGCTGGTGGACCGCGCCGGCTTCGACGCGCTGCTGCGCTGCGCCGGACTCGCCTTCCATGAGGGGCTGCGCGCCGATCTGGGCGGCTTCGCCCCCGCGCGGCTGGCGCCCGAGCTGGCGGGCCTCGACCCGCGCGCCCTGCTCGCCGCCACCCCCGCGCCGGGGCGCATCCACGCGCGCCACACGGTCGGGCTGCTCGACCCCATCACCGCCGCCGACGTGACGGAGCCGGTGCGGGACGGGCTGCCGCAGACGCTGGAGGAGGTCGCCGCCACCTACCGCCACGCCTGGTGGAAGCTGAAGGTGGGCGGCGATGTGCGGGCGGATGTGGACCGCCTCTGCCGCATCGCCTCGGTGCTCGATCGGCTGCACGGCTACCACGTCACCCTCGACGGCAACGAGCAGTATCAGGACGCCGAAGGGGCGCTGGCGCTGTGGCGCGCCATGCGGGCGGAGCCGCGGCTGCGGCGCCTCACCGCCGCCGTGGCCTATATCGAGCAGCCGGTGACGCGCGCCCGGGCGCTGGAGGCGGGCATCGCGGCCCTGGCCGCCGAGCGCCCCGTGATCATCGACGAGAGCGACGGGCCGCTGGAGGCCTTCGCCATCGCGCGGGGGCTCGGCTATGCGGGGGTCTCGACCAAGGCCTGCAAGGGGTTCTGGCGGTCGCTGATCAACCTCGCGCGCTGCCGCGCCTGGAACGCGGGGCTGCCCGCCCCGCGCCACTTCCTCTCGGCGGAGGACCTCACCACCCTCGCGGGGCTCTGCGTGCAGCAGGATCTCGCGCTGGTCGCCGCGCTCGGCCTGCCGCATGTGGAGCGCAACGGTCACCACTTCGTCGCCGGCTTCGCCGGGCAGCCGGAGGGGGATGCGGCGCGCTTCCTCGCCGCGCATCCCGACCTCTACGCCGCCACCCCGCAGGGCCCGCGCCTTGCGATCCGCGAGGGGCTGCTCGAGATCGGCAGCCTCGCGGCCCCCGGCTTCGGCAGCGCCGTGCTGCCCGAGCTGTCGGCGATGCGGCCCATGGCGCGGGCCGCCTGGCCGCTCAGTTCAGGGTGATGCGTGCCTCGCGCACCACGCGGCCCCATTTCTCCGTCTCGGCGCGCAGATAGGCGGCCAGCTCCTGCGGTGTGGAGGTCACCGCCTCCGCGCCCACCTGGGCGAGACGGTCCTTCACGCTCTGCAGGCCGAGCGCCTCGCGCAGAACGGCGTTGAGGCGCTCGATCACCGGGGCGGGCGTTCCGGCCGGCGCCATCACCGCGCCCCAGGAGGAGGCCTCGGCCGCGGGCAGGCCGATCTCGGCCACCGTGGGCACCTGGGGCAGGGCGGGGTGGCGGCGGGCCCCCGTCACCGCCAGCGCGCGCACCCGCCCCGCCTGGATCATCGGCAGCGCGCTCGCGATCTGGTCGAGCATCACCTGCACAGTGCCGGCCACCGTGTCGTTCAGCGCCGGGGCGGAGCCGCGATAGGGCACATGCTGGATGTCCACCTGCGCCACCAGCCTGAACAGCTCCGCCACCGTGTGCGTCGAGGTGCCGTTGCCGCCCGAGCCGTAGGAGAGCTGCCCGGGCCGCGCGCGCACCAGGGCGAGGAACTCCTGCGCCGTCTGCGCCGGCACGCTCGGATGGACGATCAGCACATGGTCGGTGCCGAAGGCGAGGCCGACGGGGCTGAGGTCCGTCAGCGGGTTGAAGGTCATGTTGCTGTAGAGGTGCGGGTTGATGGTCAGCGTGCCGGTGGTGCCCATCAGGATCGAGTGGCCGTCGGGGGCGCTGCGCACCACGTTCTCCACGCCGACATTGCCGCCCGCCCCGGTGCGGTTCTCCACCGCCACCGGCTGGCCCAGCCGTTCGGCCATGGGCTCGGCGAGCACACGGGCCACGATGTCCGTGGCCCCGCCGGGCGCGAAGGGCACCACGAAGCGGATGGGCCGCGTGGGCGCCCAGCCCTGTGCCCCTGCGGCGAGGGGCAGGCCGAGGACGGGCAGGGCGAGAGCGGCGCGGCGGGAGAGGGGCATCGGCGTTTCCTCCAGTTTCCCGCCCATTCTGCGCGGGCCGCGGCCGGACTCAAGCGATCACCGCGTGGCGCTCCTTGATCACGCGCAGCACATCGTCGGGATCCTCCGCCCACCAGCGGCGGGAGAGAAGTTCCACCTCGGTGAAGCCGCGATAGCCCGCCGCCTCCGCCATGCGGCGGATGGCGGCGATGTCGATCACCCCATCGCCCGGCATGCCGCGGTCGAAGACGAGGTCGGTGGTGGGCACCAGCCAGTCGCAGGCATGGAAGGCGGCGATGCGCCCCGTGGCACGGCGCATCTGCGCCTCCAGCGCCGGATCCCACCAGACGTGGTAGACATCCACCGCCACGGCCACGCCCTCGCCCAGCGCGTCGCAGAGGTCGAGCGCCTGGGCCAGTGTGGAGAGCACCGAACGGTCGGCGCAGGTCATCGGGTGCAGGGGCTCCAGCGCCAGGGTGACGCCGGCGGCGCGGGCGGCGGGCAGGATGGCCTCCAGCCCCTCGCGCACCATGGCGCGCGCGCCGGGCAGGTCCTTCGAGCCCGGCGGCAGCCCGCCGCAGACCATGACGAGGCAGGCCGCACCCAGCGCATGCGCCTCCTCGATGGCGCGCAGATTGTCCTCGATCGCCGCGCGGCGGCCCGCCGCATCGGCCGCGGGGAACATCCCGCCGCGGCAGAGCCCGGTGACGGTCAGCCCCGCCTCGCGGATGCGGCGCGCGGCGGCCGCGACGCCCATGGCGTGCAGCACGTCGCGCCAGGGCGAGATGCCGGGGATGCCGTGCCGCGCGCAGCCCTCGATGCACTCGGCGAGGCCCCAGCGCTCCTTCACGGTGACGGTGTTGAGCGAGAGGGGGGCGGGGTTGGTCATGCCACGCCGTGCAGCGCGAGGAGCTGGCGCATCCGCGCCGCCGCGAGGTCGGGGTCGCGCAGCAGACCGGCGCGGTCGGCCAGGCGGAACAGCTCGGCGAAATGCTGGAGCGAGCGCGCGCTCTGCTGCCCGCCCACCATCACGAAATGGTCCTGGTGGCCGTTCAGCCAGGCCATGAACACCACGCCCGTCTTGTAGAAGCGCGTGGGCGCGCGGAAGATGTGGCGCGACAGCGGCACGGTGGGCGCCAGGATGTCGTGGAAGGTCGCGAGGTCGTTGCGCGAGAGCGCGGCCAGCGCCCCGCCCACCGCCGGCGCGATGGGGTCGAAGATGCCGAGCAGCGCGTCGCTGTGCCCGTGCCCGTCCCCCGCGATCAGCTCCGCGTAGTTGAAGTCGTCGCCCGTGTACATGCGCACGCCCTTGGGCAGGCGGCGGCGCATGGCGATCTCCTTCCGGTCGTCGAGCAGGGAGATCTTCACGCCGTCCACCTTGTCCGCATGCGCGGCGATGACCTCGAGCGCCACCTCCATCGCCGCCATGTGGTCGGCATGACCCCAGTAGCCCTCGAGGGCGGGGTCGAACATCTCGCCGAGCCAGTGGATGATCACCGGCTCCCTGACCTGGCGGAGGATGCGGTCATAGACCCGCACATAGTCGTCGGGGCCGCGCGCCGCCTTCGCCAGCGCGCGCGAGGCCATGAGGATGATCCGCCCGCCCATGGCTTCCACGGCGGCGCACTGCTCCTCATAGGCGCGGATCACGTCGTCCACGGTCACATCCGGGCCCGGGGCCAGGTGATCGGTGCCCGCGCCGGAGGCGAGCACCGCACCGGGGACCTCCCTTGCCGCCTGGATGCTGAGCCGGATCAGCTCCCGCGCCGCCGCCCAGTCGAGGCCCATGCCGCGCTGCGCCGTGTCCATCGCCTCGGCGACGCCGAGGCCGAGCGACCAGAGATGCCGGCGGAAGGCGATGGTGCGTTCCCAGTCGAGCTTCGCGTCCAGCCAGGGATCCTGCTCGGCGAGGGGGTCGGCCACCACATGCGCCGCGGCCAGCGCCACGCGCGGGAAGGGGGGCGTGGCGCGCGGGAAGTCGCGCGGGGCGGAGAGGGTGAACTCCCGCATCCCCTCGGGGGTGGGCAGGCGGATGGCGGGCATGCTCAGGCCTCCAGCTTCGGCAGATCCACCCAGCGGCGCTCGCGCCAGGACTGCAGCCCGGCCATGGCGAGCTGCACGCCCTTCGCGCCGGCCAGCAGGTTCCACGGGAACTCCGCCACCTCGCCCGCGACATGGCGCAGGAACAGCTCCCACTGGGCGCGGAAGCCGTTGGGATAGGGCTGGGTGTCGGGCACCTTCTGCCAGCCCTCGAAGAAGTTGATGGTCTGCGGCACGTCGGGGTTCCAGACGGGCTTGGGCGTGTTCACCCGTGCCTGGGTCCAGCACTCGGTGAGGCCCGCCACCGCGCTGCCATGGGTGCCGTCCACATGGAAGGTCACGAGGTCGTCGCGCCGCACCCGGGTGCACCAGGAGGAGTTGATCTGCGCGATCACGCCGCCGGCGAGCTGGAAGGTGGCGTAGGCGGCGTCGTCCGCATCGGCCTCGTAGACGCGCCCGGCCTCGTCCACGCGGCGCGGGATGTGCGTCGCGCCGAGGCAGGAGACGCTCTCGACCTCGCCGAAGAGGTTGTCGAGCACGTAGCGCCAGTGGCAGAGCATGTCGAGGATGATGCCCCCGCCCTCGGCCAGCTTGTAGTTCCAGGAGGGGCGCTGGGCGGGCTGCAGGTCGCCCTCGAACACCCAGTAGCCGAACTCGCCGCGCACCGAGAGGATGCGGCCGAGGAAGCCGCTGTCGATCACCATCTTGAGCTTGCGCAGCCCGGGCAGGAAGAGCTTGTCCTGCACCACGCCATGCTTGATGCCGGCCTGCTTCGCCAGCCGCGCCAGATCCAGCGCATCCTCGAGCGTGTCGGCGGTGGGTTTCTCGCAATAGACGTGCTTGCCGGCGGCGATGGCCTTGCGGATCAGCCCGGCGCGGAGCCGCGTGGTCGCCGCGTCGAAGAAGATCTCGTCCCCGGGGTCGGCGAGGCAGGCCTCGAGGTCGGTGCTGACGCGCGCGATCCCGTGCGCGCGGGCGAGCGCCTCGAGCTTCGCGCGGTTGCGGCCGGTCAGCACCGGGTCGGGCATCAGCACATCGCCGCTGGCGAGCCGCAGGCCGCCCTCGGCGCGGATCGCCGCGATGGAGCGGATCAGGTGCTGGTTCATGCCCATGCGCCCGGTGACGCCGTTCATGATGATGCCGATGCGGCGCTCCGCCATGGCCGTTCCCTCCTGGAGTAACCGGCTGGTTACTTCGCCCGGCCGGCCCGCCGCGTCAAGGGCGGAGCGTCAGGGACGCAGATAGCCCAGCACCATCGCCACCGCATGCGCCTCGCGCGCCGCCAGCGCCGCCTCGCTGCCGAGATCGAGGCCGAAGATGGCCGAGAGGGTGTGGCGGTTCGCCACCGTGAAATGCCCGAGCGCCACGATGGAGAGGTAGAGCTGCAGCGGGTCGACGTCGGCGCGGAACAGGCCCTCGGCCGCGCCGCGCGCCAGCACCTCGCGCAGCATGCCCGTCAGCGGCGAATAGAGCGCCGGCACGTCGCGGCTGCGGCGCAGATGCGCGGCGCGGTGCAGGTTCTCCTCGTTCAGCAGCGCGACGAACTCGGGATGCGCGGCCGTATAGCGCAGGTTGAAGGCGACGAGGCGCGCCATCGCCTCGCGCGGCGGCAGATGCGCGACATCGAGCCGCTCCTCCTCCGCGCGCTTGGCGGCGTAGGCGGCCTCCAGCGCGGCGAGCCAGAGATCCTCCTTCGCGCCGAAATGCGCGTAGAGCATGCGCTTGTTCACGCCCGCGCGGGCGGCGATCTCGTCCACCCGCGCGCCGGCCAGGCCCTTGGCGGCGAACTCGGCCAGCGCGGCCTCGAGGATGCGCCGGCGCGTGGCGGCGGCGCGGGGCGAGAGGGGGGGCGCGGGCGGCATCGGGCGAGGCGGGGCGACGCTGACGGGGCGCGGCCGCGCGGCCTCAGCCGGCAGGGCGCGCCTCCAGCACGAAGAGGCGGTGGGTGGCGATGTCCACCTTGCGCCGCGTCTCGTCGCGCCAGACGCGCTCGGCCGTGGCGGGGTCGTGGAAGGGGCCGTGCAGCTCCTCCGTGCCGGGCTCGAGGGTGGTGAAGCCCGTGTCGGTGAAGACGCCGCCCCATACCACCCAGATGCGCGGCCCGCCGCCCCCCGCCCGTCCCGCCATGCGCCGCTACTCCAGCGTGGCGCCGGAGGCGCGCACCAGCGCCTCCCACACCCGCTCCTGGTCGCGCAGATAGGCGCCGAAGGCGGCGGGGGTCGCGTCCGTGACGGGCTCGAAGCCCAGCGGCTCCAGCCGCGCGCGGAAGTCGTCCGAGCGGGCGATCTGCACGATCGCGCCGTGCAGGCGGTTGATGGCCGCCTCGGGCGTGCGCGCCGGCGCCATGGTGGCGTACCAGGACTGCATGTCGATGCCCGCCTGGGGCAGCAGCTCGCGCATGCCGGGCACCTCGCGCAGCTCGGGCACGAAGGTGATGCGCTCGGCGCTGCCCACGGCCAGCGGGCGGAAGCGGCCCGAGCGCACATGCGGCATCAGCGCCGGGATCACGTCGAACATCATGTCGATGGAGCCGGCCAGGAGGTCGGTGATGGCTGGCCCGCCGCCGCGATAGGGGACGTGCGTGATCTCCATGTTCGCGGCGCGGTTGATCGAGGCGAGGGTGAGGTGGCTCACCGTGCCGGTGCCCGAGCTGCCCATGGTGATGCGCCCCGGATGGGCGCGCGCCGCCGCCACCAGATCGGCGAAGCTGCGCCAGGGGCGGTCGGCGTTCACGACCAGCAGCACCGTGCCCGTCGAGACGCGGGTGATGGGCGCGAGGTCGCGGATCGGGTCGAAGGGCATGGAGCGGCCAAACAGGAACTTGTTGGCCGCGAGGATGGTGGCGGTGCCGAGCAGGATGGTGTGGCCGTCCGGATCGGCCTTGGCCACCGCATCGCCGCCCAGATTCCCGCCCGCGCCCCCGCGGTTCTCGACGGTGACGGGCTGGCCGAGCAGGGGCTGCAGCCGCTCGGCCAGCAGCCGGCCGGTGATGTCCACCGCGCCGCCGGGCGGGAAGGGCACGACGAGCCGCAGCGGGCGGCTCGGGAAGCCCTGGGAGAGGGCGGGCGCGGCCAGTGGCGGCAGGGCGGCGGCGCCCAGCGCGGCGCGCAGCGCGGTGCGGCGGGAAAGGGGCATGGGGAGGCTCCTCGGCGCGCGGGCGCATGGCCGCGCATCGCCCCCGTGATCTACCGGAAGCCCCGATCCCGGCCAAGCGCCGACCGCCGACAACCTGACGTTAACGGCAGCGCCCATAAGCCCTCGCGCATGAGGAACGCGCTTGCCACGCTGGCCCTGTCCATCGCCGCCCCGCTTGCGGCCGCGCTCTGGCCTGTTCCCGGGCGGCCCGTGCTTCTTGCGCTCCCGCCGGGGGCCGAGGCGGTCCGCGCCTTCGGCGAGCCGGACTGGCGCGTGCAGCGGCTTGCCGCCCTCGGCCCTCTCACCCTCGTCTCGGCCGCTCCGGAGCGGCCGGAGGCCGACCCGCTGCGCCTTGCGCGCATCACCGGCGCGCTGTTCGCCATCCTTGCCGCCCCCGGGGCGGATTGCACCTCCGATTGACGCAGAAGGACCCCGCACCGTGGATCTCGCCCTCATCCGCGCCCGCACCGGCCGCTCCTTGATCGTCTTGCTTGCCCTGCTCGCCCTGGCGGCGCCGCCGGTGGGCTGGCTCGCCGGGGCCCCGCCGGGCGCGCTCCCGCTCGGCGGGGGAATCGGCGTCGCCGCGCTGGCGGCGGCGCTGCTGGCCGCGCGGCAGGGCGCGGGCGGCCCGGCCGCGGCGGCGAGCCTCGCGGTCGGACTGATGGCGGTGATCTCCGTCCATGTCTGGTTCGCGCCGGCCTGGCTGCGGCCGGACATGCACATGGCCTATTTCGCTGGCCTCGCGCTGCTCGCGGGCTTCTGCGCGCCGGCGCCCATTCTCCTCGCCACGGTCACGGTCGCGCTGCACCATGTCGTGCTGAACTTCGTCGCGCCCGCCGCGGTGTTCGGCGTGGTGGAGGGCAGCCTCGGCCGGGTGCTGCTGCACGCGGTCATCCTGCTGGCCGAGGCGGGAGGGCTGCTGGCGCTGATCCAGCTCCTCCGGCGCGGGGCGGCCGCGGCCGACGCGGCGCTCGCCGAGGCCGAGCGCGCCCGCGCCGCGGAGGCGGAGGCGGCCGCCGCCCGGGCCGCCGCCGAGGCGGAGGCCGCGCGCGCCGCCTGCGAGGCGCGCTTGGCTCTCGCGCATCGCGTGGAGCGGGAGATCGGCGGCGTCGCCGCCGCCGTTGACCGTGCCTCCGACGCGCTGGAGGGCGCCGCGCGCCGCATTGCCTCCGGTGCCGCCGGAGCCCGCGAGGGGGCGGAGGCCGCGCGGATGGCCGTGGAGGAGGCGAGCGCCGGCGTGCAGACCGTGGCCGCCGCGTCCGAGGAACTCGCCGCCGCGGTGGCCGAGATCACCCGCCAGGTGGAGACGGCCAGCGCCATCGCCGGCACCGCGGCCGAGCGCGCCGCGGGCACGCGCCGCACCGTGCAGGGGCTGGCCGAGGGGGCGACCCGCATCGGCGAGGTGCTGCGCCTGATCGGCGACGTGGCGGGGCGCACCAACCTGCTCGCGCTCAACGCCACCATCGAGGCCGCCCGCGCGGGCGAGGCCGGCAAGGGCTTTGCCGTGGTGGCGAGCGAGGTGAAGGACCTCGCGGGGCAGACGGCGAGGGCGACGGAGGAGATCGCCGCCCAGGTGCAGGGCATTCGCGCCGCCACCGAGGAGGCGGTGGCGGCCATCGAGGGCATCGCCGCCGTGGTGGGCGAGGTGAACCAGGCGGCCGGCACCATCGCCGCGGCGGTGGCGCAGCAGGGCGCGGCCACGCGCGAGATCGCGGCCGCCAGCGCGCAGGTGGCGCGCGGGACGGAGGCTGCCGCCGCCTCGGTCGGCAGGGCGCTCGACCAGGCGGCGGAGACGGCCGCCGCCACCGGCGAGATCGAGCGCATGGCCGGCGCGCTGCGCGGCGATGCCGGCGCGCTGCGCGAGGCGCTGGCCGGCACGGTGGCGGGGCTGCGCGCGGCCTGAGGGAGGGGCGGTGCGGGCGGCGGCGGCGCGGCTTGCGCCCCGCCGCGCCATCGCCTACACGCGCCGCCGAGGCGGCACCCCTGGAGGCCGCCTGCTTTCGTTTCTGCGGAAGCGACACACACCCGCTACAGGAGCAAGTGGCATGGTCCAGACCATTCGGATCGAGGCCGCGGCGCGCGGGCGTGCCGGCAAGGGGGCGGCGCGCGCGACCCGGCGTGAGGGGCTTGTCCCCGGTGTCGTCTACGGCGCGAAGCAGCCGGCCACGCTGGTCGCCTTCGACCCGCGCGACATCATGAAGGAGCTGCAGAAAGGCGGCTGGCAGTCGCACCTCTACGAGGTGGCGGTGAAGGACGGGCCGACCGAGCGCGCCCTGATGCGCGACGTGCAGTTCGACCCCGTGACCGACCGGCCCATCCATGTGGATTTCCAGCGCCTCGCGCCCGGCGCGCGCATCCGCGTGAAGGTGCCCGTCGCCTTCCTGCACGAGGAGAGCTGCCCCGGCCTCAAGCAGGGCGGCGTGCTCAACGTCGTGCGCCGCGAACTCGAGGTGATGGCCGAGCCGGACGCCGTGCCCGAGAAGTTCGAGATCGACCTCGCCGAGGCGAAGATCGGCGACAGCCTGCGCTGGTCGGCCGTGAAGGACCATTTCGGCGCGAGGCCCGTGATCGCCAACCGCGACTTCGTGGTGGCCACCATCGCCGCGCCGACGGCGGCCGATGACGCGGCGGGGCCGGTGGCGGCGCCCGCCGCCCCCGAGGCGATCAAGCAGAAGGCCCCGCAGGCCAAGGCGGCGGCGCCCGCCGCGAAGGCGCCGGCCAAGAAGAAGTAGCCGGGGGGCGCTGCCGTGCTGCTGTGGGTCGGCCTCGGTAATCCGGGGCCGGAACATGCCCGGCAGCGCCACAACTTCGGCTTCATGGCGCTGGATGCCATCGCCCGCCGCCACGGCTTCGCGCCGTGGCGGTCGAAGTTCAAGGGCGAGGTGAGCGACGGCGTGATCGGCGGCCGCAGGATCATGCTGCTCAAGCCGATGACCTACATGAACCTGAGCGGCGATTCGGTGCAGGCCGCCGCGGCCTTCCACAAGCTGCCCCCCGCCGCCATCTGGGCCTGGCATGACGAGCTGGACCTCGCGCCCGGCAAGGTCCGGGTGAAGAGGGGCGGCGGCACCGCCGGGCACAACGGGCTGCGCGACATGCAGCGCGCCCTGGCCTCGGCCGATTTCTGGCGCGTGCGGCTCGGCATTGGCCACCCCGGCCAGAAGGAGAAGGTGACGGGCCATGTCCTCGGCCACTTCGCCAAGGCCGAGACCTGGGTGGAGCCGCTGCTGGACGCGCTGGCCGAGGCCGCGCCCCTGCTCGCCGCCGAGAAGCCGGAGGAGTTCATGACCCGCGTGGCCTTTCTGACGCAGGAGCAGGCGTGATGGAGCCGGTGGTGGTCGAGGAGATCTATGGCGGCCCGGGGCCGGAGGATCTGGGGAATGCGGCGGCGGCCATCGCCCAGGCGCTGCGCACTTTCGCCGCGACCGAGGCGCAGGCGGCGGCGGGGCTGCGCGCCTGCCTGCCCACGCCCGCCGATGCCGGGCCGATCAGCGATGTGCGGCGCCTGCGCGTCGTGGCCGCGGCCGCGGCCGAGGCCGCCTGCCGCGCCGCCCTGCTGCTGGAGGCGGCCGACCTCCTCGCCCCCGGCGGCCCCGCGGGCGTGACGGCCGAGGCCCTGGCGGCCGCGGCCAAGCGCGCCGGTCTGCCGCCCGCCGTGCTGGTGCCGCTGCTGCGCGCCGCCGCCCTCAGCCTGCCGACGGACGACGCCGCGGCCCGCATCGCCGCGGCCATCCGCGTGCAGGAACTCGCCGCCGCGCTGGCGGCCTGACAGGACACCCCCCATGGGCTTCAACTGCGGCATCGTCGGCCTTCCCAATGTCGGCAAGTCGACGCTGTTCAACGCGCTGACCCGGACCGCGGCGGCGCAGGCGGCGAACTACCCCTTCTGCACCATCGAGCCCAATGTGGGCCGGGTGGCGGTGCCCGATCCGCGGCTCGAGACCCTCGCGCGCATCGCGAAGAGCGCGAAGCTGGTGCCCGCCAGCCTCGAGTTCGTGGACATCGCGGGGCTGGTGCGCGGCGCCTCCAAGGGCGAGGGGCTGGGCAACCAGTTCCTCGCCAACATCCGCGAGGTGGACGCCATCGTGCATGTGCTGCGCTGCTTCGAGGACAGCGACGTGACGCATGTGGACGGCAGCGTGGACCCCATCCGCGACGCCGGCACGGTGGAGACGGAGCTGATGCTGGCCGATCTCGAATCGCTCGAGAAACGCCTGCCGCAGCTCCACAAGAAGGCGCGCGGCAGCGACAAGGAGGCGGCCCGCCAGCTCGCGCTCATCGAGGCGCTCATCCCCGCATTGCAGGCCGGCCGCGCCGCCCGGACGGCGGTTCCGCCGGGCGAGGAGGAGGCGGCGCGGCGCCTCGGGCTGATGACGACGAAGCCCGTGCTCTACGTCTGCAACGTCGAGGAGGCGAGCGCGGCCACCGGCAACGCCCACAGCGCCCGGGTGATGGCCTATGCCGAGGCCCAGGGCGCCCGCGCCGTGGTGGTGAGCGCCGCCATCGAGGCCGAGATCGCCCAGATGCCCGAAGCCGAGCGCGGCGAGTTCCTCGCGAGCCTCGGCCTCGCCGATTCCGGGCTCGATCGCGTCATCCGCGCCGGCTACGACCTGCTCGGCCTGATCACCTTCTTCACCGCGGGTCCGAAGGAGGCGCGGGCCTGGACCATCGTGAAGGGCATGACCGCGCCCCAGGCCGCCGGCGTGATCCATGGCGATTTCGAGCGCGGCTTCATCGCCGCCGAGACGATCGCCTACGAGGACTACGTGGCCTGCGGCGGCGAACAGGGCGCGCGCGAGGCCGGCAAGCTGCGCGTCGAGGGGAAATCCTACGTCGTGAAGGACGGCGACGTGATGCTCTTCCGCTTCAACGTGTAGCGGGGGGCGGCGCCGGGCGCGGCGGGTCGGGCGCGGGATAGACGCGCGGGAAGGTGACGCGCTCGGGCGGGCCGGGCGGGGGGGGCGGGCCGTAGCGGCCGCAGCCGGCCAGCACGGCCAGGGCGAGCAGGGCGAGCAGCGCGCGCGTCATGCCAGGCGCTCCTTCCAGGCGGCGCAGGCGGCGCGGACATTCTCGGGCGCCGTGCCGCCATGGCTGCGGCGCGAGGCCACCGAGGCCTCGGGCGTCAGCACGCCGAACACCGCCTCGGTGATGCGCGGCTCCACCGCCCGCATCTCGGCGAGCGGCAGGCCCGCCAGATCCACGCCGAGGGCTTCGGCCCTCGCCACCAGCCTGCCGGTGACGTGGTGCGCGTCGCGGAAGGGCAGGCGCAGCTCCCGCACCAGCCAGTCCGCGAGGTCGGTCGCGGTGGAGAAGCCTGCCCCCGCGGCGGCCCTCATGCGCGCCGCATCGGGCCGCATGGCGCGCACCATCGCGGCCGTGGCGGCGAGACAGAGGGCGAGGCTCTCGGCGGCGTCGAACACGCCTTCCTTGTCCTCCTGCAGGTCCTTCGCGTAGGTCATGGCGAGGCCCTTCACCACCGTCAGCAGCGCCACCAGCGCGCCGGTGATGCGCCCGGTCTTGCCGCGCACCAGCTCCGCCGCGTCCGGGTTGCGCTTCTGCGGCATGATGGAGCTGCCGGTGGTGAGGTTGTCGGGCAGCGTCACGAAGCCGAAGGCGGGGTTGGTCCAGATCACGATCTCCTCCGCGAGGCGCGAGAGATGCGTGGCGCAGATGGCGCAGGCGGCCAGGAACTCCAGGGCGAAATCGCGCGAGCCCACGGAATCCAGGCTGTTGGCCGTGGGCCGGTCGAAGCCCAGCGCGCGCGCCGTCATGTGGCGGTCGATGGGGAAGCCGGTGCCGCACATGGCGGCCGCGCCCAGCGGGCATTCGTTCAGCCGCGCCCGCGCGTCGAGCATCCGCCCGCGGTCGCGCCAGAGCATCTCGGCATAGGCCAGCAGGTGGTGGCCGAAGGTGGTGGGCTGGGCGGGCTGCAGGTGCGTGTAGCCCGGCATGATGGTCGCCGCGTGCTCCTCCGCGCGGGCGACGAAGGCGCGGATCAGATCGAGCTGCTGGGCGGCGAGCCCGTCCATCGCGTCGCGCACCCAGAGGCGGAAATCCGTCGCCACCTGGTCGTTGCGGCTGCGCGCGGTGTGCAGGCGCTTGCCGGCCTCGCCGATGCGCTCGGTCAGCCGCGCCTCGATGTTCATGTGGACATCCTCGAGCGCCTCCGACCAGGCGAAGCGGCCGGCCTCGATCTCGGCGGCGATCTCGCCGAGGCCCCGGCGGATGGCGGCCTCCTCCTCGGGCGTGAGAATGCCCACATGCGCCAGCATGGCGGCATGGGCGAGGCTTCCGCGGATGTCCTGCCGCCACATCTTGGCATCGAAGCCGATGGAGGCATTGATGGCCTGCATGATCGCCGAGGGCCCCTCGGCGAAGCGCCCGCCCCATTGCTGGTTGGCGCTGGTCTCGTTCGGTGTGGACAAGGAAGGATCGCTCTCGTGCTGATGTCGCGCCGCCGGATGGGCCTTGCGCTTGTTGCCCCCGCCCTTCTTCCGGCGCAAGCGGTGGCCGATGGAAGCGGGAAGCTGCGCGAGGGCCGCCGCCCCGCCCCCGCCGTGACCTTCACCGACGCCGAGGGGCGCGCGCACGGCTTCCAGGATTTCCCGGGCGAGGGGCTGGTCGTGAACCTCTGGGCGACCTGGTGCCCGCCCTGCGTGGCCGAAATGCCCGCCCTTGACCGGTTGCAAGGCCTGCTGCGAAGCGAGCGCGTGCGCGTGCTGCCCCTCTCCTCCGACCGCGGCGGGCGGGCGGTGGTGGAGGGGTTCTACCAGCGCCTCGGTCTGCGCGAGCTCGGCCTCTGGCTCGACCCCCGGGGCGCGGCCGCGCGGGGGCTCGGGGTGCGCGGGCTGCCCACCACCGTGATCCTGGACCGCGCGGGCTTCGAGCGCGCGCGGCTGGAGGGCGAGGCGGAATGGGATTCGCCCGCCCTGGTGGCCGCGGTGCGGCGGCTCGTGGAGCCGCTGGCGGGCGTCACCTGACGATGGACACCGGAAACGGGAACGCGCCGGGCCAGCCCGGAAGACATGGGATGAAGGGCTGGAACACATGGGGTTCCGGCTTGATCGCAGGCGGCTCGAAACTGCTGGCTGAAGCCGGCAGAAGGGTGCTCCACGGGCACCCCGCGCCCGTAGCTCCCGGACATCGGGGCAGCACCAGCGGGCATCCTTGACGGATCGCTGAGCGCCCCCACGCCCGACCCGCCCGGAGCGCCCGAGGGCTTGCCCGGACAGGTCGGGTCCGGTCCCGTCAGAGGGGCGCAACTCCCCGGTGGCGTCGCGAGGGTGGCCGCCGATCAGGTTCCAGCCGCGCGGTTCCGGAGGAGCTGCGCCGGGCCGACGAAGCCGCGCGGCAGCGCTTCGTCGCCTGGCGCGCGTCCCTCTCCGAGGCCGAGCGCGCCGCCATCGGCCACTATCGAGCGAAGGGCCGCGTCTGGAACGCCGCGCTCGGGGACGGCGATCCGCTGCCGGAGACCGTGCGAAGGGAGATCGCGACGCTGCGCGCCGCCCTGGCGCGCAGCGTCGTGTCCGAGCGCCTGGTGGTCTGGCGGGGCGCCGGCGAAGCGGAGCCCGAGGCGTGGGGGGAGGCCGGGGCGGCGGGCGTCACGCGGGCCTTCGTCTCGGCTTCCATCGACATCGCCACCGCCCGGGCCTTCGCCCGGCGCGCACAGGGGCCCCTCGTCGAGATCCGCATCCCCGCCGGGACCCGCGGCGCCGCCTACATCCACGGCATTCCCGCCCTCCGCCCGCGGCAGTTCGAGCTGCTTCTCGCCCCCGGAACGCGCTATGGGGTGGTGAGCAGGTCGCGCCGGCGACTTGTTCTGGAGCTGCTGCCGTGAGCGAGGGCGCGAAGGCATGACCGACGAGGAGGCGAGGCGCCGCTATGCGGCGGAGATGCAGGCGCCCCTCGCGGAGGTGCGCCAGCTCCCCATCGCCACGGTGCGCAAGCATCTGGCGATCATCGAGGAGCAGGACGCGGCCTACCGCGACGTGGCCCGGATGCTCTACGGCGACGCGGACGAGGCCTGATGGCCGGCGCCACCCTCGCCATCCAGTTCCAGCCGGGCCGCGCCCTCCAGGCGCTGCACACGCTCGAAGCCGTCACCGGCCGCCCGGCCGCGCTGCTGCGCGCCATCGGCACGGGGCTTTTGCGCAACACCCAGGACCGCTTCGAGGAGGCGCGCGCGCCGGACGGCTCGGCCTGGGCGCCGCTGCAGCCCTTCTACCTCGCGGTGAAGCGCGGCCCGGGCATCCTGCGCGGGTCGGGCATGCGCGGCGGCCTGCAGGGCAGCCTCACGATGGAGGCCGATGACCGCTCCATCACCATCGGCTCGGCGCGCGTCTGTGCCGCCGTGCACCCGTTGCGCGCCAGGGCGCGGGCCAAACCCGACCGCCCGCGCATCTGACCGCCCGCGCAAAAGAATGCCCGCCAACCCAAGGGATCGGCGGGCAAGTCATACAGGGAGGCTTCACGTCTGGGAGACGAAGGATCCGAAGACCCTGCCGGTGCTCGCGCACCGGTCGACAGCACCTTACTCCTTCGCCCGTCATGCGCATTTGCCCATTCTTCCGGCCAGTCATGCGCTGGAAGCGGGGCGCGATTCAGGCTCCGTCAAGCACCCGGATTGGCCAGCTCCGCCACCAGGAAGTCGCGGAACACGGCGACGCGCTTGGAGGCGCGCATCTCCTCGGGATAGACGAAATAGGCGTTGATCTTCGGCGCCTTGAGCTCGGGCAGCACGGTCAGCAGCCCCTCGAGTTCGGGGCCGATGTAGTCGGGCAGGGCGGCGAGGCCGAGGCCCGACTGCACCGCCTTCAGCATCCCGGTCAGGCTGTTGATCTCCACCGCCCCGCGCCGCGGCTGGCCCGGCTTGCGGCCGATCTCGGCCAGCCAATTGATGTCCTCGACGGGCGGGCGGTAGTCGCCCCAGACGATCAGGCGATGCGCGTCCAGATCCTCGGCGCGCTGGGGAATGCCGTGGCGCTTCAGGTAGTCGGGGCTGCCCACCACCTTCCAGCCGAAGCTCGCCACATGGCGCTGGATCAGGTCGGGCTGGCGGGGGGCGTGCATGCGGATGGCCACATCCGCCTCGCGCATGGCGAGGTCGAGGTCCGCATCGTCGAGGATCACCGAGACGTTGATCTCGGGATACATCTCGAGGAAGCGGTGCAGCCGCGGCGCGAGCCAGGTGCTGCCGAAGCCCGTGGTGGTGGTGATCTTGAGGCGCCCCGCCGGCCGCTCCCGCCCCTCGGTCAGCAGCGCCTCGGTCATGGCGAGCTTGGCGAACACCTCGCGCACCGTGCGGTTCAGCGTCTCGCCCGCCTCGGTCAGGATCAGCCCGCGCGCGTGGCGGTGGAAGAGGGGCACCGACAGCGCCTCCTCCAGCGCCTGGATCTGGCGGGAGACGGCGGACTGGCTGAGGGCGAGCGTCTCCCCCGCATGGGTGAAGGAGCCCGCCTCGGCGACGGCGTGAAAGACCCGGAGCTTGTCCCAATCGAGCGGCATCATGCGGCTTCCTTCGCGGCCGCGTCCTGCGCGGCGAGGTATTTCTCGGCGTCGAGCGCGGCCATGCAGCCGGTGCCCGCGGCGGTGACGGCCTGGCGATAGACCTTGTCGGCCACATCCCCGGCGGCGAAGACCCCCTCCACGCTGGTGCGCGTGCTTCCCGGCGCGACCGCCAAATAGCCCGACTCGTCCATGGCGAGCTGCCCGCGGAAGAGCGCGGTGGCCGGGTCGTGGCCGATGGCGACGAAGATGCCCTCCACCGGCAGTTCCTGTCGCGCCCCGGTCCTGGCATCGCGCAGCAGCAGGCCGCGGGCCACGGGGCGCGGCCCCTCGGTGCCGAGCATCGCCTCCGTCACCTGGTTCCACAGGATCGTCACGTTCGCCCGGGCGAAGAGGCGCTGCTGCAGGATGCGCTCGGCGCGCAGCGAGTCGCGGCGGTGCACCAGCGTGACATGCCGCGCGAGGTTGGAGAGGTAGAGCGCCTCCTCCACCGCCGAGTTGCCGCCGCCGATCACCGCCACATCCTTGCCGCGGAAGAAGAACCCGTCGCAGGTGGCGCAGGCGGAGACGCCGAAGCCCGACAGCTCCTTCTCGCCCGGCACGCCGAGCCAGCGGGCCTGCGCGCCGGTGGCGATGATCAGCGCCTCGGCCAGGTACACGTCGCCGCTGTCGCAGGCGGCGAGGAAGGGGCGGCGCGAGAGGTCCACCTTCGTCACCAGGTCATGGGCGATGGTCGCGCCCACATGCTCGGCCTGGGCGCGCATCTGCTCCATCAGCCAGGGGCCCTGCACCGCCTCGGCGAAGCCCGGATAGTTCTCGACATCGGTGGTGATGGTGAGCTGCCCGCCCGGTTGCAGCCCGGCGATGACGACGGGCGCGAGCCCCGCGCGCGCGGCATAGATGGCGGCGGTGTAGCCGGCGGGGCCCGCTCCGATGATGAGCAGGCGCAGGGAATGGGTGGCGGGCACCGGCGACTCCGATGGCTGATCCGTGCTGGGCGCATATCTGCCCATTCTGCCGCGCGTCACAAGCTGGGCGCTGGACAGGCGGCGTTTCCGCAATGATATTGCGTGGCCATGGCAGTGGTTGGCAAGGAAACAACGCATTCCCGCCGGGCGCAGCTCGACGCGATGGATCTGCGGATTCTCGCCGAGCTGCAGGCCGATGGCCGCATCACCAATGTGGAGCTGGCCCAGCGCGTCGGCCTCTCCGCGCCGCCCTGCCTGCGCCGGGTGCGGCGCCTGGAGGAGGCGGGCGTGATCCGCGGCTACCACGCCGAGCTGGACCCGACGGCGCTCGGCTTCGAGGTCACCTTCTTCGCCATCGTCGGGCTCGAGAGCCAGAAGCAGTCGGTGCTGGACGCCTTCGAGGCCGAGGTGACCGCCTGGCCCGAGGTGCGCGACTGCCACATGATCCGCGGCGGCGGGGATTTCCTGCTGCGCCTCGTGGCGCGCGACACGGCGCACGAGAACGAGCTGACCGCCCGGCTGACCGGGGCGGCCACGGTGCTGCGGGTGCAGACGCTGCAGACCATCCGCACCGCCAAGAGCGCCCCGGGCGTGCCGCTCTAGGCGGCCCCCTCAGCGCCCGAGCGCGGCGAGTTCCTTCTCGAGCGCGGCGATCTCGGCGCGCAGCCGCTGCAGATAGATGTCGCGCTGGGCGATCTCGGCGCTGGTCTTGAGCTTCCAGTTGTGCGCAGTGGTGATGTCCTGCCGCTTGCGCCGGATCAGCTCGCGCAGCTCGTCCTGCCGCGCCATGCGGCGTTCCGCCTCCTCCTCGGCCCGCGGCGGCGCGGGAAGCGGGGCCAGGGCCGACGGCGGCGGAGGCGCAGCCGGAGGAGCGGCGGGCTCGGGCACCCAGAGCGCGCCGCCCGCCGCGACCGCCTCGAACAGGCGGATCAGCGCGGACCAGCGCATGAGCTGCGCCTCGGGGAGGGGCACGGCCTCGGCGGCCTCCGCCTTGCCGCGCAGCGTCCAGCCGGCGGCGCGGCGCGCCTCCACCGCGGCGCGGAAACGCGCGGCGGCCCCGCGCCCGTAGCGGTCGGCGAGGAAGGCGTCCACCTCGGCGAGGCCGGCGACCTCGAGGCCGCGCCGATGGCGACGCCAGGCGCGCATCACCTCGCGCGCGTCGAGCAGCGCCTCCAGCCGCTCCCAGGCGCCGAGGTGGAAGGGCTCGGCGAGCCAGAGCCAGGCCCAGCGCAGCAGATAGGCAAGGCGGGCCGCGCCCTCGGCCAGCAGTTCCGGCGCGCCGCGCCAGCGCAGCACACCCCACAGCCCGACGCCCCCGAGCAGCCCGAGGCCCGCCGTGGTGGCGAGCGTGCCCGCCCCGAGCCCGACCGCGGCGAAACCGAGCGCGGCCAGCGCCGCGACGTCCAGAAGCAGCAGCAGCGCGGCGCGCAGCCGCGCGCGCAGGCCCGCCGGGCGCGGGCGGCGACGTCGCTTCAGCGGCGGCGGCGCGCCTGGTGCGGCCGCGAGCAGGGCGCGCGAGCGGGCGAGCAGCCGCGCGACATCCTCTCGCCTTTCGGCAAGGCCGCTCTGCTCCAGCCGCGCGACGAGCGCGCGCAACTCCTCCTGGCGGGCCGCCTCCGCGCGCATCCACACCTCCTCTCGCCACTCTGAGCGGAGGGCCTTGACGGGCGGTGAATCGAGAGAACCCTCTTGCGCCGGGAGGGCGCTTGGCCTATGCGCGCCGCTCCAACGGCCGGGCCGCCATCGCGGCCTGCCGCATCCCACAAGGCCGCGCGATGAAGCCCGACACCCATCCCGACTATCACGAGATCACCGTCATCATGACGGACGGCACCACCTTCACCACGCGCAGCTGCTGGGGAAAGCCGGGTGACACCCTGCGCCTCGACATCGACCCGAAGAGCCACCCGGCCTGGACGGGCGTGCAGCGCATCATCGACACCGGCGGGCAGGTGGCCAAGTTCAACAAGAAGTTCGGCGGGCTCGGCATCCCCAAGAAGGGCTGAGCGCGCGCCGCATCCCCGCGCCAGCGATGCGCCCCGCCGGGCCCGGCCCGCGCGGGGCGTTTCGCGTCGCCCCCTTGAACCGCGCACAGGCGCTTCCCACTTCATGGGCTGCCAGGGCGCCCGCATGGGGCCCCGGCGCGGACCCGAAGCGACGCTGCCCGCGTGGGGCGTCGCGGCAGGGCCGCCCCATCCGAACCTTGCTCCTGAAGGAGGTTCCATGAACGCGATCGACTTCTCCCCGCTGCTGCGCACCGCCATCGGTTTCGACCGCTTCGCGCGCCTGCTCGACGGCGCCCGGATGCAGGCCGAGGCCCAGGCCTACCCGCCCTACAACATCGAGGTGACGGGCGATGACAGCTATGTGCTCACCATGGCCGTGGCCGGCTTCGCGCCCGAGGACATCGAGGTGGTGGTGCGCGAGGACACGCTGACGATCAGCGGCAAGGCCAACCAGCCCCAGCCCGAGACGGAGCGCCGCTTCCTGCATCGCGGCATCGCCGGCCGCGCCTTCGAGCGCCGTTTCGTGCTCGCCGACCACCTCGTGGTCCAGGGCGCCCGGCTGGAGAACGGCCTGCTGCACATCGCCCTGAAGCGCGAGGTGCCCGAGGCGCTGAAGCCGCGGCGCATCGCCATCCAGACCGCGGCGCCCTCGCCGCGGCCGGTGATCGATCAGGCGGCCTGAGAAAGACCGGGCGACGCCCGGGGCCGGCGGGGGCGACCCTGCCGGCCCTTTTCTGTCCACCGGTCGTCGCCGACCGCGCGCCTGTCGCGGCACCCCCGCCCGCGGGCAAGCGCGCGCCGCGACAGGATGGGCGGCAGCGGCCGGCAACGGCCGGGCCTCGCCCGCCATGCCGCGGCCTCTCCGCGCGCCGCGGCGCGCGAGGGTGGGCGGCCGCCCTCAGCCCCTCTGCCCGGCCTCGCACAACAGATGGCCGAAGCGTTCCGCCTTCGTGGCGAGATAGCGGTCGTTCACCCCGTTGCCGGCGAAGGCGTGCGCCTCGCGCCCGGCCACCTCGATGCCGCAGGCGGCCAGCGCCGCCAGCTTGTCGGGGTTGTTCGTCAGCAGGCGCACCCGGGGGATGCCGAGTTCGCGCAGCATGGTGGCGGCGACCAGGAAGTTGCGCTCATCCGCCCCATAGCCCAGGGCGCGATTGGCATCGAGCGTGTCGAGGCCGGCATCCTGCAGGCGATAGGCGCGCAGCTTGTTGACGAGGCCGATGCCCCGCCCCTCCTGCGCCAGATAGAGCAGCACCCCGGCCCCCGCCTCCGCCATCCGGCGCAGTGCGCCGCGCAGCTGCGGCCCGCAGTCGCAGCGCAGCGAACCGAGCAGATCGCCCGTGAAGCATTCGGAATGCACGCGCGCCAGCGGCGCGCCGCCCTCGGCCACCAGATGCTCGGGCGTTCCGACCAGCATGGCCAGGTGCTCGATGCCGCCATCGGCCGCGCGGAAGGCGACGATGCGCGTGTCGGGCGCGTCCTCGAGCGGCACCCGGGCCTCGCCCACCCGGCGCAGCGTCGTGGCGGCGGAGAGCGGGTAGGCGGCGAGCGCCCCGGCATCGAGCGCCATGATCGCGCCGCCCGGCGCGGCGGCCCGCTCGCGCGCGGGTGCCGCCACCAGGGCGGGCAGCAGCCGGCCGAGCTTGGCCAGCGAGAGCGCAAGCGCCCCCAGCGCCGGGGTGGGCGCGCGCTCGGCGGGCTGGCCTTCGGGACCGAGCAGCAGCTCGGCGGTCGGATCGGCGAGCGCGCGCAGCCGCTCGGGGCTGGTCAACTCCCCCGGCAGGCGCAGCGCCACCGCCTCGCCATCGGCCGAGCGCGCGGGCATGGGGCGGTGTGCCAGCGCGGCCGCGCGCACGGGCGACAGCAGCAGCACGGGCGCGGCCGCGGCGGCGGCCGTCAGCTCGGCGAGCCCCTGCGCCCCCACCGTCTCGGCCGCCGCCACCAGCAGCCCCGGCCCGGCCCCCGCCTGCACGAGCACCGGCGTGCCCCGGCGCAGGTCGGAGACGGCGCGATGCACGGCGCGCATGGCCAGGGCTTCGGGGGGCAGGGGGGCGTCGCGGCGCTCCGCCGTGGCGGCCTGGGCGTTCATGTGACGGGGCATTCCCTTGCTGGCGTCGGGCATGGTTCCGCTTGAATGTGGCACTGCCGTGCCGGCTGCCAGGGTGGGCGGATGAAGTTTTCTTCGTCTTGGGGCATCTTGTTGCCCATGGCCTTATGGTTCCGCCGCGGACGGAAGGGCGGGGCGGCGGCCTCGCCTGGGGGAAGGGGGGCGGTTTCGGCATGGCGGCGCGGCGCCTTCTTCTGCTGACCGATGACCCGGCCCTGGCCGCGCTGTTGCCCGCCCAGCTCGCGCAGGGCACGGAGTTCCGCGCGGAGCCTGCGGCCCCGCCGGCCGGCGAGGCGCGGCTCATCGCCGCGGAAGGCCGGCTCGAGGCGACGCTTCTCGACGCCGCAGCGGCCCCCGGCCCGGCCCATTGGGCGCCCCGGCTGCGGGCCGCCGGCAGCGGGCGGCCGGTGCTGGTGCTGGGGGCCGAGGCGCCGCCCGAGGGCGCGGTGGAGGCCCTGCCCAAGCCGCTGCGCCTGCCCGATCTCGTGGCGCGGCTGCGCGGGGCGCTGGCCGCCTTCGAGGCCTCGCCCGAGGCCACCATCCCGCTCGGCGGCCTCGCCTTCCATCCGGTCGGGCGCTTTCTCGCCGCGCCGGGCGGGACTCGCATCCGCCTGACGGAGAAGGAGGCCGCCATCCTGCTCCACCTGCACCGGGCCGAGGGCCGCAGCGTGCCGCGGGCGGAGCTGCTCGGCGAGGTGTGGGGCTATGCGCGCAGCGTCAGCACCCATACGCTGGAGACGCACATCTACCGGCTGCGCCGGAAGATCGAGGCCGCGCCCGGCGGCGCGGCCCTTCTGGTGACGGAGGAGGGCGGCTATCGCCTCGCCACCACCCGGCCCGGCGATACGTCGCCCCCCGGTCAGGCGAACTGGGCCGGACGCGGCACGTAGAGGAAGCCCTCGCCGTCGCGGATGATCCGGCCGAAGCCGGGCCAGGGCACGTGCACGCCGCCCATCAGGATGCGCTCCTCGGCCAGCATGGTGAGCGTCCGCACGCGGCTCTCCACGCCCATCGCCGGGTCCACGTCCACGCCGACGCGCCAGCGCGGCCGCGCGAGCTGGATCACCATCTGGTGCGCGATGTCGCCCCAGATCAGGATGGACTGGTTCTGGCTGGTGACGCGGAAGCTGACATGGCCGGGCGTGTGGCCGGGCGCGGGCTCGAGGAAGACGCCCGGGATCACCTCCAGCCCCTGGCGCATCTCCACGGTGCGGATGCGGCCCGGGTAGGGGCGGATCGCCCGGCGCGCCGCCTCGATGAAGCGCTGTCCCTGGGGCACGCGGCTTTCCATCGCCGGGTCGGTCCAGAACTGGTGGTCGATCTGGGTCACCACCACCTCGGCGTTGGGGAAGTTGCGCGTCGTGCCGTCATAGCTGAGGCCGAGCGCATGCTCGGGGTGGATATGCGTCAGCAGCACCGTGTCCACCTGCTCGGGCGCGTAGCCGGAGGCGCGCAGCGCATCGAGCGTCTGGCCGGTGGTGGGGATGAAGCTCGCATGCCCGCCGCAGTCGATCAGCGCCAGGTTGCGGCCGGTGTTGAGGAGATAGGCGCCGACCGGCTGGTGCAGCCCCGGCTCGATGGCGAAGGCGCGCTCGCGCAGCGGCGCGATCTCGGCCGGGGTGCTGTCGGGGAAGAAGTTCTGGATGCCGGCATTCGTGCCCTGCATGCCGCCATCGAGCAGGGTGGTGACCTCCACATCCCCCACCTTGATGCGGTGGAAGCGCGGCGGCATGGGGCCGCGCTGGGGCGGCACCCCGTTGGCCGCGGCCGTTCCCGGCAGAGCGGCCAGGGTGGCGGCGCCCGCGGCGCCAAGCAGCGCGGCGCGGCGCGCGAAGGACAGCGTGCTCTCTTCCATGAGGACCGTCTCCCGTTGCGGTGGCGCAAGTTCTAGTCTGACGTGTCGGAGATGTCATCCCGTTCATCCGGGCCCCTCCCGCAACGAACTGTTACACTCGCGCGCCAGGAGCCGCCCATGAAGGCCGTCGCCTACCGCCATTGCCGCCCTCTCTCCGAGGCCGACGCGCTGGAGGATGTGGTGCTGCCCGCCCCGCCCGCCCCGCAGGGGCGCGACCTGCGCGTGCGGGTCGAGGCCGTCTCGGTGAACCCGGTGGACGCCAAGCTGCGCGCCAAGGCCGACCCGGGCGGCGAGCCGCGCGTGCTCGGCTTCGACGGCGCGGGGGTGGTGGAGAGCGCGGGGCCCGACTGCACCCTCTTCCGCCCCGGCGACCGCGTGGTGTGGGCCGGTGTGCCCAACCGGCCGGGCAGCAACGCCGAGCTCCAGCTCGTGGACGAGCGGATCGCGGGGCGCATGCCGCGCTCCCTTTCCTTCGCCGAGGCGGCGGCCCTGCCGCTGACGACGCTGACCGCCTTCGAGGCGCTGTTCGACCGGCTGCGCATCCCCCGCGCCACGGCGCGGCCGGGCGAGGCGGTGCTGATCCTGGGCGGCGCGGGCGGGGTGGGCTCCATGGCGGTGCAGCTCGCCGCGCGGCTGACGGGGCTTGCCGTGATCGCCACCGCCTCGCGCCCCGAGAGCATGGCCTGGTGCCGGGACCTCGGCGCGCAGCATGTGCTCGACCATGCGGGGGACCTGGCGGCGCAGGCGAAGGCGCTCGGGCTTTCGGTGCCCTGGATCTTCTCCACCACGCAGACGGCGCGCCACTGGCCGGCGCTGTGCGAGATTCTGGCGCCGCAGGGGATGATCTGCGCCATCGACGAGGCGCCGGGCCTCGACATCGCCCGGCTGCGGCCCAAATCCGCGGGCTTCCACTGGGAGGGGATGTTCGCCCGCGCCCTGTTCCGCACCCCCGACATGGCGCGCCAGCACGAGATCCTGAACGAGCTGGCTGATCTCGTGGAGGCGGGCGTGCTGCGCAGCACCCTGACCCGCCATCTGGGGCGCATCACCGCCGCCAGCCTGCTGACCGGCCACGCGCTGGTGGAAGGCGGGCGGATGATCGGCAAGGCCGTGGCCGAGGGCTGGCCCGATTGACCCTGCCCGTCGAGGAGGCGCTGCCCGCGCTGCGCGCCGCGCTGCGCGAGGGCCCAACCGCCGTGCTGGTCGCGCCCCCCGGCGCGGGCAAGACCACCCGGGTGCCGCTCGCGCTGCTCGAGGAGCCCTGGGCGCGCGAGGGACGGCTGCTGGTGCTGGAGCCGCGCCGCGTCGCCGCCCGCGCCGCCGCACGCCGCATGGCCGAGACGCTGGAGGAGCCGCTGGGCCGGAGCATCGGCCTCGCCACGCGGCTCGATCGCGTCGTCTCCGCCGCCACGCGGGTGGAGGTGATCACCGAGGGGCTGCTGCTGCGCCGCCTGCAGTCCGACCCGGGGCTGGAGGGCGTGGCCGGCGTGCTCTTCGACGAGGCGCATGAGCGGCATCTGGAGACCGATCTCGGCCTCGCCCTCTGCCTGGACCTGCAGCGGGGCCTGCGGCCGGAACTCCGGCTGCTCGCCATGTCCGCCACCCTCGATGCGCGCGGCTTCTGCGACCTGATGGGCGCCCCGCTGATCGAGAGCGCGGGGCGCGCGCATCCGGTGCGGGTCGAGCATGCGAAGCGCGACATCCAGGACCCGCGCGACCTGCCCGAGGCCATGGCCGCCGCGATCCGCGGCGTGATGGCGCGCGAGGGCGGCGATGTGCTGGCCTTCCTGCCCGGCTGGGCCGACATCCGCCGCACCGCGGAGCGCCTGGCGGGCCTGGATGCCGATGTGCTGCCCCTGCACGGCGAGCTGTCGCCCGCCGACCAGGACCGCGCCCTCAGCCCCGGCCCGCGCCGGCGGGTGGTGCTGGCCACCTCCATCGCCGAGACCTCGCTGACCGTGCCGGGGGTGCGCATCGTGGTGGACGGGGGATTCCGCCGCGCGCCGCGGCTCGATCCCGCCACCGGGCTCACGCGGCTGGTGACGGTGCGGATCAGCCGCGCGGCGGCGGACCAGCGCGCCGGCCGCGCCGGCCGCACGGAGCCCGGCGTGGCGATCCGCCTCTGGAGCGAGGCGCTGCACCGCGGCCTCGCCCTGCAGGACCGGCCGGAGATCCTGGACTCCGAGCTCTCTCCCCTGGTGCTGGACTGCGCCGCCTGGGGGGCGGACCCCGCGGCGCTGCCCTTCCTCGACGCGCCGCCCTCGGGGGCGCTGGCCGCCGCCCGCGCCCTGCTGCGCGACCTCGACGCGCTGGACGAGGCGGGGCGCATCACCGCCACGGGCAAGCGCATGGCGCGGCTCGGGGCGCATCCGCGCCTCGCGCGCATGATGGTGGCGGCGGAGAACGAGGGCGAGGCGGCGCTGGCCGCCGACCTCGCGGCGCTGCTCGAGGAGCGCGACCCCCTCCGCGGCAGGGAGGCGCCGGCCGACATCACCCTGCGTCTCGACGCGCTGCACGGCCATGGGCGGGAGGAGAGCGATGCCTCGGCGCTGCGCGCCATCCGCCGCGCCGCCGCGCTGCACCGCCGGCGGCTCGGCGTGCATGGGAACACCGCGCCGGAGGGCGATGCGGGCGCGCTGCTCGCCGCCGGCTTCCCCGACCGCATCGCCCTGAAGCGCGGCGCGATGGACGGGGCCTTCCGCCTCGCCTCCGGCCAGGGGGCGCGGATCAGCGTGGCCGACCCGCTGGCGAAATCCCCCCTGCTCGCGGTGGCGGAGCTCGAGCTGCGCGGGACGGAGGCGCGCATCCGCATGGCCGCGCCGCTCTCGCGCGCCGCGCTGGAGGCGCGCTTTCCTGATCGCTTCCGCAGCGTCGAGGAGGTGGGCTTCGACGCCCGCGCGGGCGCGGTGGTGGCGCGGCGGCGGCTGATGTTCGGCCCCCTGGTGCTGGAGGAGACGCCGCTGCCCCGGCCGGACCCCGCCGCCATCGCCGGGGCCCTGGCCCGCGCCGCGGCCGAGCGCGGCTGGCGCGACCTCGACTGGACCGAGGCGGCGCGCCAGCTCCGCGCCCGGGTGGCGCGGATGCGCGCGCTGGAGGGCGAGCCCTGGCCCGATCTGGGCGATCCGGCGCTGGCCGAACGGGCGGAGGAATGGCTCGCGCCCTGGCTCGGGGGAATGACGAAGCTGTCCGAACTGAAGGGCGTGGACCTCCTCGAGGCGCTGCTGCCGGCCGATCTGCGTCGGCGGCTGGATGCCGCGCTGCCCGCGCGCATTCCCCTGCCCGGCGGGCGCAGCGCGGCGGTGGACTACACGGGCGAGATCCCGACGCTGGAGGCGCGCGCCCAGCACCTCTACGGCATGAAGGAGATGCCGAAGCTCGCCGGGGGGCGGGTGCCGCTGCAGGTGGCGCTGCTCTCGCCCGCCGGACGGCCCATCGCCATCACGAAGGACCTCGCGGGGTTCTGGAAGACGGGCTGGGCCGACGCGCGCAAGGAGATGCGCGGCCGCTACCCGAAGCATGACTGGCCGGAGGATCCCTCGGCCCCCTGAATGCGAAAGGGCGGCGCCGCGCGGCGCCGCCCCCTCCGAGAGGCCGGAGGCGGGGATCAGTCCGCCGCGGCGACCTTGGCCTCCTTCGTCTCGCCGCGGGTCTTCCACAGCGAGAAGAGCACCCCGCCCATGATCAGCGCCAGCGTGACGCCGAGCGAGATGGCCGGGTCGAGCTTGCCCACGATGTTGTTCCAGAAGATCTTCGCGCCGATGAACACCAGCACCATGGCGAGCGCGTATTTCAGATACTCGAAGCGGTGCACCATCGCCGCCAGCGCGAAGTAGAGCGCGCGCAGGCCGAGGATCGCCATGATGTTCGCGGTATAGACCACGAAGGTGTCGGTGGTGATGGCGAAGATCGCCGGCACGCTGTCCACCGCGAAGATCAGGTCGGCGATGTTGATCACCACCAGCGCGACGAAGAGCGGCGTGGCCGCCAGCACCAGCCGGCCCTTCTCGTCCTGCTCGCGCACGAAGAACTTCTGGCCGTGCAGCTCCTTCGTCACGCGCATGTGGCGATTGAGGAACTTGACGACCGGGTTCTTCGACACGTCCGGATCGCTCTCGGGCACCACCAGCATCTTGATGCCGGTGGCGATGAGGAAGGCGCCGAAGATGTAGAGGATCCAGTCGTACTCCTGCACCAGCGCCGCGCCGACGCCGATCATGATGCCGCGCAGCACGATCACCGCGATGATGCCCCAGACCAGCGCGCGATACTGGTATTTCCGCGGGATGGCGAAATAGGTGAAGATCAGGCTGATGACGAAGACGTTGTCGATGGACAGCGCCTTCTCGATGAAGAAGCCGGTGAAATAGGTGATGCCGGCATGGGTGCCGTCGCTGGTGGTGATGTGCCCGGCCTCATAGGCCCACCAGATCGCCCCGCCATAGACGATGGCGAAGCCGATGTAGAAGGCGGAGAGCACGAGGCTCTCCCTGATGTCCATCTCCTTGTTCTCCTTGTTGAGAACGCCGAGATCGAAGGCCAGCAGGGCAAGCACGATGGCGATGAAGCCCATCCACATCCAGACGGGCTTGCCGACCCATTCGAGGGCCAGGAATTCCATGGCGGTTCTCCTCTGCGGCGGGTCGGATGCTTCCTGGCCGCCGCGATGTTGGCAGGAAGATCCGACATCGCGGTGAACGGGCCTTCGCCCACCCAGCCGCCAGAGGGGCCCGGATCGCGCGGCTACATGGCCTGAAGATGACGCGGATGCAAGGGGGAACTGAACCGGGGCTGAACCGATCCCGGGTGCCTCCGCCAGAAGGGCGCCGCCTCATTGCATCGCGGCCCGCCCCGCCCCACATGACAGGGGCGGGACGGTTTGCGCTCGCGCCGCGCGCGCACTAGTTTCCCGGCACGACAGCTCTCACGGGATCGAGGCGCGACGATGGGTTCCTTCAGCATCTGGCACTGGTTGGTCGTTCTGCTGGTCGTGCTGCTGCTCTTCGGCAGCGGCAAGATCAGCAGCCTGATGGGGGACCTCGCGACCGGCATCAAGTCGTTCAAGAAGAACATCAAGGACGACGACAAGCCCGCCGACGCCTCGATGGCTGCCGAAGCCGCGCCGCCCGCGGCCCCCGCCGGCACCATCCCGGGCCCCCAGGGCGCCACGGCCACGGCGACGGCCGCCCAGCCTCAGCCCGAGAGCGCCTCCGGCCCGCGCCCCGCGGCCTGAGCGCCGCCTCCCGACAGGGCCGGCGCGCCGCCGCGCCGGCCTTTCGCGCATCATGAGCGCCCTCCCGCCCGCCGCCGTCGAGGCCATCCGCGCCGCCGGCCGCCGCATGGACGCGCGCGGCTGGGTGCCCGCCACCGCGGGCAACATCTCCCTGCGCCTTGCCGACGGGCGAATCGCCATCACCCGCTCCGGCGTCCACAAGGGCTTCATTCCCGAGGACGGGGTGATGGTGGTGGACCTCGAAGGGCGGCCGGAGCAGAGCAACCTCCGTCCCTCGGCCGAGACCGGCCTGCATTGCGGCATCTACCGCCGCTTCCCCTGGGCCGGCGCGGCCCTGCACGGGCATTCCGTGGCCGCCACCACCCTCTCGCGCCGGCGCAGCGACCATCTGCTGCTCGCCGGCTACGAGCTGCTGAAGGCCTTCCCCGGCCTGCCCACGCATGAGGCCGCGGTGCGCCTGCCCATCCTGGACAACGACCAGGACATCGCGCGCCTGCAGGCGCGGGTGGAACAGGTCTGGGATGCCGACCCCGCGCATCCGCCGGGCTACATCCTGCGCGGCCATGGCGTATATGTCTGGGCCGAGGACATGCCCGGCGCGCTTGCGCGCCTCGAGGCCCTCGAGTTCATGCTGGCCTGCGAGCTGGAAGCCGCGCGCCTGCCCTGACCACCCCGCTTGGAAGGGAGAGACCGCCATGAGCCGCCTCACCGTCTGGGACGCCGAGACCAAGGCCGAGCTGCTCCGCACCGAGAACCCGGAGGAGATCGCCGCCACCCTCAAGGCGGTCGGCGTGCGCTTCGAGCGCTGGCCGGTGGCCGATCTGCCCGAGGGCGCCGGCCCCGAGGAGGTGCTGGAGGCCTATCGGCCCCGGCTCGACGCCTTCCTCGCCGAGACCAAGGCCGGCACGGCGGACGTGATCCAGCTCACGCCCGACCACCCGATGAAGGACGCGCTGCGCGCGAAGTTCCTCAAGGAGCACACGCATACCGAGGACGAGGTGCGCTTCTTCCACCAGGGCGCCGGCAATTTCGTGCTGCACATCGGCGGCAAGGTCTATGACGCGCACTGCACGCGCGGCGACCTCATCAGCGTGCCCGCCAACACCCAGCATTGGTTCGACAGCGGCGACGCGCCGAGCTTCACCGTGCTGCGCGTCTTCACCGACAGCTCGGGCTGGACGCCGCACTACACGGGCAGCGACATCGCCGAGCGCTTCCCGGTGGTGGTGGGCTGACCTTCCCGGCCCCGCGCGGGCGCGGCATCGCGCGTCCGCGCCGCCCCGAACGCCCCGATGATCACGCATCTGCTCACCGACATCGAGGGCACCACCACCTCGATCGCCTTCGTCCACCGCACCCTCTTCCCCTACGCCGCGGCGGCGCTGGAGGGCTTTCTCGCCGCCCGGGGCGAGGCGCCGGAGGTGGCGGCCATCCTCGCCGGGGTGCCCGGCCCCGACCGGATCGCCACCCTGCGCGACTGGATGGCGCGCGACGTGAAGGCCACGCCGCTCAAGGCGCTGCAGGGCATGATCTGGCGCGCGGGCTACGCCTCGGGCGCGCTGCGCGGGCATCTCTGGCCCGATGTGCCCGCGGCGCTGCGGGCCTGGCGCGCGCGCGGTCTGCGCCTCGCGGTGTACTCCTCCGGCAGCGAGGAGGCGCAACGCCTGCTCTTCCGGCACTCCGAGGCGGGCGACCTCGAGCCCCTCTTCGAGCGCTTCTTCGACACGCGCATGGGCCCCAAGCGCGAGGCCGCGAGCTATGCGCGCATCGCCGCCGCCTGGGGGGCGCCGCCCGCCGCCACGCTCTTCCTCTCCGACGTGGCCGAGGAGCTCGACGCCGCCCGCGCCGCCGGCCTCGCCACCTGCCAGCTCGTGCGGCCCGAGGACGGGACCATCCCCTGCGGCCGCCATCCCGAGGCGCGGGATTTCGACGGCGTGACATCCCTTCTCGGCGGGTGACAGGGCCGCCCGCCCCCGCTACACGCGCGCGGCGGCCCGACAGTGGGGAGCTCCCTCCATGCTCACGACCTACACCGTCGAGAACGGCAGGCTCGCGCTGCGCGAAGGCGTGCGCGAGGCCGAGGCGCTGCGCGCCGCCGTCTGGATCGACCTGCTGAACCCGAGCCTGGAGGAGGAGCGCATCGTCCAGGACGCGCTCGGCTTCGAGCTGCCCACGCGCGAGGAGATGCAGGAGATCGAGAGCTCCTCGCGCCTCTACCGCGAGGGCGACGTGCTCTTCCTCACCGCGAGCTTCCTGCACGGCGCCGACACGGAGGAATACGCCTCCTCCCCCATCACCTTCGTCCTCGCGCCCTCGGCGCTGGTGACGGTGCGGCACGCCACGCCCAAGGCCTTCATGGTGTTCGGCCTGCGCTGCCAGCGCACCCCCGCGCAGCTTCTCGCCAGCCCCGACGCGGTGATGCTGCACCTGTTCGAGCAGATCGTGGACCGGCTGGCCGACATCCTGGAGCGCACCGGCGCCGATATGGACCGCGCCATGCACGCCGCCTTCAAGACCGCGCGCAGCGGCGAGAAGGTGGACAAGAAGGACCGCGACCTGCGCGCCGCCCTGCTCTCGCTCGGCACGGTGGGCGAGGTGACGGCCCGCACCGCCGAGACGCTGCTCGGCCTCACGCGCATCCTCACCTTCGTCAGCGCCGAGAAGGCGAACGCGGTGCGCAAGGAGAACCAGCCCCTGCTCAAGACCCTGGTGCGCGACGTGCGCAGCCTGGCCGAGCACGGCAACTCCCTGAACCACAAGGCCACCTTCCTGCTCGATGCGGTGCTCGGCATCATCAATGTCGAGCAGATGAACATCATCAAGACCTTCACCGTGGTCAGCGTGGCGCTGATGCCGCCCACCCTGATCGCCAGCATCTACGGCATGAACTTCCAATTCATGCCCGAGCTGGAATGGACGCTCGGCTATCCGCTCGCCATCGTCATGATGCTGGCCAGCGCCATGGGGCCGATCTGGTATTTCCGCCGCAAGGGCTGGCTGTAGCGCCGCTACATCTCCTCGCCCTCGGCCGCGCGGATCAGCTCGCGCAGCCGCTCCGCCCCGCCGGGCAGGCGCGGGTGGATGGCCAGCGCCGCCTCGAAGCTGCGCAGCGCGCCGCGCGCGTCGCCCGCCTCCTCCTGCAGGCGCGAGAGGGTGAGGAGGGCGGGGAAGTGGCGCGGCTCGAGCCGCAGGCATTCGCGCAGATCCGCCGCCGCGGCCGCGGCATCGCCCGCCGCCGCATGGGCCTGGGCGCGCCAGTGCCAGGCGTCCGCAAGGCCCGGGGCGAGCACGATGGCCGCGTCGAAATCCTCCAGGGCATCGGCCGGGTTGTTGGCGCGCAGGTTGCGGATGCCGCGGTTGAGCAGCAGCGCCACCGCCGCCGTGGCCTGCCGCGCCCAGAGCTGGCGCACCACCGATTCGGCCAGCCGCGCGCCCTGTTCGTCGGGCGCCTCGCGCAGCGCCTCGAAGGCGCGCTCCAAATCGCGCGCCAGCGCGGCCCCGGGCCCGGCCGGGGCCGGGGCTTGTGCGGCGGCGGGGGCCGCGAGCAGGATCAGGCACAGCAACGCGGCGAGGGCGTGGCGCATGCCCCGATGTTCCGCCCCCTCGCGCCCCCGCGCAAGGACGAAGAGCGCCCGTGCCCCAGGCCCTGATTCCCGCCGCGCCGCTCGACCCCGACGCCGTGCTCGACCGCGCGGCGGTGGAGTATCTGGCGGCCCGCGGCGCGCTCACCACCGCCCTCGAGCGCGCGGCGAGCGCCGTCCGGCGCGGCATGATGCGCCTGCCCGCCGACATCCAGCGCCTCGCGGCCGAGCGCGCGCGCGAGGGGCTCGAGCTGGCCTGGCGCGTCGCCATCCTCGGCCTCGATCCCGAGACGCGGCGCGAGCACGGGGCGGCCTACCGCCTCACCGGCGCGCTCTCGGGCGCGCTGGGCGGCTTCGGCGGGCTGCCGACCACCCTGGCCGAGCTGCCGGTCACCACCGCGCTCATCATGCGCGCCATCGCCGACATCGCGCGGGCCCGGGGGCTGGATCTCGGCGCGGAGGAGGTGCGGCGCGCCTCGATCGAGGTCTTCGCCTTCGGCGGCCCGCTGGAGGAGGACGACGACGCCGACCTCGCCTTCTGGATGACGCGGCTGGCGGGGCAGGAGCTGGCGCAGCTCATCGCCGCCGTCATCGCGCGCTATGCGCCGGTGCTGGTGACGAAGCTCGGCGCCCAGGCCGCGCCGCTGGTGGGGGCGGCGGTCGGGGCCGGGCTCAACCTCGTCTACATGGCCTTCTACCAGCGCATGGCGCGGGTGGTGTTCGACCTGCTGCCGCTCGAGCGCGCCATGGGGCGCGAGGCCGCGCGGCGCGCCTTCGCCGCGCGGGTGGACGCCAAGCGCCGCGCCCGCGGCGAGGATGCACGGTTCGGGCGCTGAGACCCTATCCGCGCCCCAGCCGCAGCCCCGTCTCGCGCACGATGGAGCGGAACTTGTCGAGCTCCGCCGCGACGAAGGCGCGGGTGCTCTCGGGGGTGGAGGGCTCGGCCGGGTCGATGCCCGCGGCGGCGAGGCGCCGGCGCAGCTCGGCATCGGCCAGGGCCTCCATCGCCGCGCGGTTCAGCCGCTCCACGATGGGGGCGGGGATGCCGCGCGGGCCCTGCAGCACGTTCCAGGTGATGATGTCGAAACCCTCGAGCCCCGCCTCGTGCAGGCTCGGCACCTCGGGAAGCTGCGGGTGCCGCGCGCGGGAGGTGACGGCGAGCGGGCGCGAGGAGCCGTCGCGCAGATGCGGCAGGGCGCTGGCCAGCACCTCGAAGGAGAAGTCTATCTCCGCCTTCTTCATCGCCTCCAGCACCGCGGCCCCCCCGCGATAGGGCACATATTCGCCCCGGAAGCCGGAGCGGTGGGCGAAGAGCTCGCCCGTCAGGTGGCCGATGCCGCCGGAGCCCGAGCTGCCCCACAGCAAGGGCGCGCGCGCCGCCCGCGCCGCGTTGACCAGATCGGCGACGCTGCGGTGCGGCGAGGCGCCGGGCACGGCGACCACCAGCGGCCCGCCGCCCAGGATGGCGATGTGCGTGAAGTCCGCCACCGGATCGTAGCGCACCGTCTCGGGCAGGGCGGCCGGGTTGGTCGCGTGGGAGGAGGCCGAGGACATGGTCAGCACATGCCCGTCCGGGTTCTGCCGCGCGACGAACTCCGCGCCCACCGAACCGCCCGCGCCGGGCCGGTTCTCGACGATCATGCGCACCTGGGGGCCGAGGCGCGGGGCCATGCGCTCGATCAGCAGCCGCGTGCCGATGTCCACCGAGCCGCCGGGCAGGAAGCCCACCACCACGCTGATCGGCCGGTCCGGCCAGGCGGGCTGGGCGGCGGCGGGCAGGGCGGCCAGCAGGGCGGGCGTGGCGAGCAGGGCGCGGCGGCGCATGGCGTTTTCCTCCCGGGTGTTTCCCCGGGAGATAGGCCGCTCAGCCGCGCCGGTCGAGAGCGGCGGGCCGCGGCCCGCCCGCCATCCAGTCCAGCAGCTCCACGGTGTGGACCACGGGCAGCGCCGCGCCGGCGAGCTGCGTCATGCAGCCGATATTGCCCGCGGCGATGAGATCGGCCCCGGTGCGGGCCAGGTGGCCGAGCTTGCGCGCGCGCAGCGCGGCCGCGATCTCCGGCTGCATCAGGTTGTAGGTGCCCGCGCTGCCGCAGCAGAGATGCGCATCGGCCGGCTCCTTCACCGCGAAGCCCGCGCGGGCGAGGAGCTGCTTCGGCAGCGCCGTGATCTTCTGCCCGTGCTGCAGCGAGCAGGCCGAATGATAGGCGACGGTGAGGCCCGGCGCCTCGCGCGCGGGCGCGTAGCCGAAGCGCTCCAGCACCTCGGTGATGTCCATGGCGAGGGCGGAGATGCGGGCGGCGGCCTCGGCCTCGGGCTCGCTGCGGAACATGAAGCCGTAGTCCTTGAGGGTGGTGCCGCAGCCGGAGGCGTTCACCACGATGGCGTCCAGCCCCTCGCCCGCGATCTCGGCCGACCAGGCGGCGATGTTCTTCCGCGCGGCGGCCATGGCGGGGGCGTGGCGCCCCATGTGATGCGTCAGCGCGCCGCAGCAGCCCTGGCCCGGGGTGATCACCACCTCGATGCCCATGCGCGTCAGCAGGCGGATCGTGGCCTCGTTGATGGCGGGATTGAGCACCTGCTGCGCGCAGCCGGTCAGCAGCCCCACCCGGCCGCGGCGCGCCCCCTCGGCGCGATGGATCTGCGCCGCCTGCATCGGGCTCGGCGGCGGCAGGGCGGCGGGGGCGAGGGCGAGCATGGCGCGCAGCCGCTGCGCCGTGAGCGAGCGGCCGGGGATCAGCCGCGCGACGGGCCGGCCGAGCCGCGCGGCCCAGAGCGCCGCGCGGAACAGGGCGGGGCTGGGCAGCACCC
This sequence comes from Roseococcus sp., assembly GCA_026414745.1. Taxonomy (GTDB): domain Bacteria; phylum Pseudomonadota; class Alphaproteobacteria; order Acetobacterales; family Acetobacteraceae; genus Roseococcus. The sequence goes on along the minus strand of JAOAIK010000049.1, from coordinate 60,695 downwards.
GCGCCAGCAGGGCGCGCAGCGCCCGCTCCGGCCAGGGGCGGCGGTAGGTCTCCTCGATGTGCCGGCGGGCGTGGTCCACCAGATGCATGTAATGCACGCCCGAGGGGCAGGTGGTCATGCAGGAGAGGCAGGAGAGGCAGCGGTCCACATGCCGTGCCTCCAGCTCCGTGGCCGGGCGGCCGTTCTCCAGCATGTCCTTGATGAGGTAGATGCGCCCGCGCGGGGAATCCAGCTCGTCGCCCAGCAGCAGGAAGGTGGGGCAGGTGGCGGTGCACATGCCGCAATGCACGCAGCTGCGGAGGATCCTGTTCGCCTCCGCGATGTCCGGGTCCTGAAGCTGTTCGGCGGTGAAGCGGGTCTGCATCCGGCGTGGTCAGAGGCGGGCGAGGGTGAGGGCGAGCAGCAGGGCCCCCAGCACGCCCATGGCCGCCGGCCCCGCCACGCCGAAGTGATAGGCGTTCTCCGGCGGCTCGCACAGGGCTTCGGAGAGGCGCCAGGCGGCGCGCGCGAAGCCCGTGCAGGCGAGCCCCGCGCCAAGGGCGGCGAGCAGCGCCGTCACCAGCCCCGCGTGCCGGGCCTCGAAGGCGCGCCCGGCCTCGATCGCCGCCACCACGGCCGGCTTCATGTCCACCGTGAGCAGCAGCGCGGCGGCGAACCAGGCCGCCGCGCCGGCGAAGGCGTAGGGCAGCGCCGCGGGCAGCCAGCCCAGCCCCGGCGCGGGGCCGAAGCGCTGGAGCTGCGCCAGGGTGAAGGTGGCGAGCATGAGGGCGAGGGGAATCCAGATCATGCGGGGCGGCCTTTCCTGACCGGGGGCGCGGTGCGGGGGGCGGACCGCAAGACCCAGGACCGACATCGGATATGACGGGGCGGGCGGGGTTGCAAAGCGCTGCCACTGGGGCGCTGCGCCTCCGTCACGCGCCTTGCCGACGCCTCCGGGCCGGCAGGATGATCCGGTCCCGGATCGCCGCCTCCAGCGCGCCGGGACGGTCGAGCGGGACGTGATGGTGGTTGCGATACCAGTAGAGGTAACGCGCGAGCGTCTCGGCATCGAGCCGCGGATTGCACGCCGCCTCGCCGGTGAGCAGCGCATCGAGGTGGTGCGCCTCGTGGCAGGCGTGCCGATAGTCCACCAGCCCCGCGATATGCACCGCAACGCCGTAGAGCAGTGCCTCCGCACCCAAGCCCGAGTTCACGCAATAGACCGCCTGCACCGCCGGGAGCAGGTCGTGGATGGAGGCGTCGCTGACGAGCACATGCGCTTCCCGGCCGAGTTCCCGCAGCAGGGCGTCGGTGCGCGGGTCGCGGCATTTCGGGTGGCGCTTGATCACCACCGTGGTGCCGCTGCCGCGGAAGCGGGCGACGACGGCGCGGGCGAGCGCGTACATGTCCACCCAGCGGTGCCGCAGCGCGTTGTCGTCGGGCACCTGCAGCGCGACCAGCACGGCCGGGCCGCGGGGAAGGCCGCCGCCGCCGCGCGCCCGCTGCTGCCACTTCGACAGGTTGGAGTCCGACAGGCGCCGCCGCTCGCCGGCCAGCCATGCCCGCGCCGTCTCCGCCGGCACCTCGGCGAGCGGCAGCTCGCCGAGTTCCCGCCCGCAGGCCGCGCTCCATCCCGAATAGCCGGCACTGTCGATGAGGACGGTGTCGGGCAGTGGCCCGCCCTTCACATGCACCCCGGCCCCCGGCGGGGCGAAGCTGTGGTAGCTGACGAAGGGAACGCCGCGGGCGAGAAGCGGCGGCGGCACCGCATAGCCGGGGGAGGGAAGCACCACGACATCCAGTCCGGCAGCCTCCGCCTGCGCGAGCGCCGTGGCCAGGACGAGGTGGCAGGCCTGCTGTTCGGGAAGCGCCACGGGGCCATCCTCCGCCGCCTCTCGCAGGAGCAGCCACGACAACATGCCCATCGGCGCGATGATGGCGAGGTCGCTGTCCAGCGCCGCCGTCAGGGCGCGTGGCGGATCCCTCCAGGCGGCCGCGGCGCGTTCCACGAAACGGGCTGCCACCGGTTCCCTCTCGGGCAGCGCCGCGAGGGTCGAGAGGGCGTGGCTCGGGGACGAGTTCGGACCGAGCCGGGCGGCGAGGAGGCGCGCGGAGGGGACATCGGCGAGGCTCAGCGCCGCGCGGAAGGCGAGGTTCGTCTCCGGCTGGGGCGGCGCCGGCGCCCGCGCGATCTCCGCACGCAGCGCCTCCCGCAGCGCCGCCACCGCCTCCCAGGCCTCGGCGTGCAGCCCTTGCTCCGCCAGAAGCTTGGCGAGCCAGACGATGAGCATCGGAGACGGGGCGCCGGCCGCCGCCCCGCAGCGCAGCAGCCGCAGCGCGAGTCCGGTCGCCTCCTCCAGCGCGAGCGCCTCCCATGCCCAGTCATGCGCGGCCATCAGCAGTTCCGGCCGAGGCTGATCCGCCGCAAGGAAGGGCGCGAGGCGGGCGCGGGCCTCTTCCAGCCGCCCCTCGCCGCGCAGCAGGAACGCCTCGCACAAGGCGCGGTCCTCCGCGTCGGCGAAGCGGCCGCGCGCCAGCAGCGCGCGGGCCTCGCCCGCCTCTCCAGCCTGCGCAAGGCCGCCACACAGCTTTCGCAGCCCCTCCCCCGTCCATGCCGGGGCGTCGCGCGCGAGCGCGAGAAGGAGATGACGGGCGGCGGCCCGCCTCGGCAGGACGCCGATGGCGAGATCCAGCAGCCGCAGCCTGTCGCGCGGATCCGTCACCATGGCGGCCGCGGCGGCGGCCTCCTCGACCAGGATGTCAGCCTCGAGGAGGTCGCGCACATGCCGGATCACGAGCGGCGCGGGTGCGGGGTCCAGCAGGCGAAGGGCACGGTGCGCCTCCGCCAGTCTTCCCGCTTCGCTGAGCGCCCGAATCAGCCTCCGGGCGAGCCCGTGCAGGCGCGGCAGGCCGGGTTTGAGCCGCAGGGCCGCCGCCAGCAGTTCGAGCGCCAACTCGTGCCGCCCTGCCTGGAATGCGGCCTCGGCCCCGAGAATGGCGGGGGCCGGGGCCTCGGGCAGGCGACGATGCCGCGCGAGAAGCTCCGCCAGGATCTCGGCGCCGCGACCCTCGGCCAGCGCGGCCGTCCAGGCCGCATGGCGAGGCGCCCGACCCTCCCCCTCCTTCACCGCCGCATCCGCCCCGGGTTGAGGATTCCCGCCGGGTCGAGCACCGCCTTCACCCGCGCGCCGATGGCGGCGAGGGCCGGCGCCTCCTCCGGCAACACGGGCAGGGCGGCGCGGAGCGCCTCGGGCGCGCGGAACAGGGTGAAGGTGCCGGCGCCCGCCGCGGCCATCACCGCCGCATGGGCCGCTTCGCTGGCCGGCCCCGCCACCCAGACCAGCCCGCCGCCCCAATCGAGCAGCAGCTTCGCCCCGAAGGCCCGGCCCAGCGCCGCGCAGGCGGCCGGCGCGGCGGAAGGCGGGAGGGAGAGGCGCCACACCGCCTCCTCCGGCGCGGCGGCGAGCGGCTCGGCGTCGCGCACCGCCCGCCAGAGCGCGACCGAGGCCGCCTCCTCGAGCCGCGCCACCTCGCCGAAGCCGCCGAGCGTCTCCGTCAGCCGGTCCAGCCGGTAGCGCACGGAAGCGGCGAAATCCTCGACGCGCACCAGCGCCACGCAGCCCGTCAGCGCGCCGAACCCCGCGGGCAGCAGCGCCGCCCCCGAGACGCCGAAGGGCGAGCCCAGCGCGGCCGAGAGCGCGCGCACCCCCGCCGCGATGTCGGGCAGGCGCAGCGCGAGGCTGCCCGAGGTCTCGGCCCGCGGCAGCACCTTCAGCGTGATCTCGGTCAGCACGCCCAGCGTGCCGTGCGCCCCGGTGAGCAGCTTGCAGAGATCGAGGCCGGTGACGTTCTTCAGCACCCGCCCGCCCGAGCGGAAGACCTCGCCCGTGCCGGTGAGGGCGCGGATGCCGAGCACATGGTCGCGCATCGCCCCCCAGGCGATGCGGCGCGGCCCCGAGAGGTTGGCCCCCACCACGCCGCCGAGCGTGGCGGGCCGCTCGCCGCCGAAGAGCGGGCGCGGATCGGGCGGCTCGGCGATGAGCTGCTGGTTGTGCGCGGCGAGGGCGGCCTCGATCTCGGGCAGCGGCGTGCCGGCGCGGGCGCTGATCACGAGCTCCGTCGGGCGATAGAGCGTGATGCCCGAAAGCGCGCGGGTGGAGAGGGTGCGCGCCGCCTGCACCGGGCGCAGCATGGCCCGCTTGGTGCCGTTGCCCTCGATGGCCAGCGGCTCGCGCGCGGCGTGGGCGGCGCGGATGGCGGCCGCGGCCTCCTCCTCGGTGGCGGGGAGCATCACGCCGCCCGCCTTGCCTCGTCGGCCAGCGGGAACACCTTCGCCGTGTTCAGCAGCCAGCCGGGATCGAAGGCGGACTTGATGGCCCGCTGCAGCTCCAGCTCGCGCGCGGTGAACTGCACGCCCATCAGGTCGCGCTTCTCCACCCCCACCCCGTGCTCGCCGGTCAGGCAGCCGCCGACCTCGACGCAGAGCGTGAGGATCTCGGCGCCGAAGGCCTCGGCCTTGCGGAAGCTCTCGGGGTCGTTGGCGTCGAACATGATCAGCGGGTGCAGGTTGCCGTCGCCGGCGTGGAAGACGTTGGCGACGGGAAGGCCATAGCGTGCGCTCATCTCGCCGATGCGCTTCAGCACGCCGGGCAGCTCGCCGGTCGGGATGGTGCCGTCCATGCAGAGGTAGTCGGGGCTGATGCGCCCCACCGCGCCGAAGGCGCCCTTGCGCCCCTTCCAGATGGCGAGGGACTCCTCCGCCGTCTCCGCCACCTTCATGCTGATGGGGGCGAAGCGCGCGCAGATGTCGCGGATCATGCCGAGCTGCATGTCCTGCTCGGCGAGGCTGCCCTCCACCTCGATGATGAGCATCGCCTCGGCGTCCAGCGGGTAGCCGGCATGGGCGAAGGCCTCGCAGGCGTGGATGCAGGGCTTGTCCATGAACTCGAGCGCCACCGGAATGATGCCGCTGCCGATGATGGCGTCCACCGCCCGGCCCGCGACCTCGACGGAATCGAAGGCGGCGAGCATGGCGCGCGCGCCCTCGGGCGCGCGCAGCAGCCGCACCGTGACCTCGGTGACGATGCCGAGCTGCCCCTCGCTGCCGGTGATCAGGCCGAGCCAGTCGTAGCCCGCGGCGTCGAGATGCGTCCCGCCGATGCGCAGCACCTCGCCCTCGATGGTGACGAAGGTGAGGCCGAGCAGGTTGTTGGCGGTCACGCCGTATTTCAGGCAATGCGCGCCGCCCGAGTTCATCATCACGTTGCCGCCGATCATGCAGGCGAGCTGCGAGGAGGGATCGGGCGCGTAGAAGAAGCCCTCGGCCTCCACGGCCTTGGTGATGCCGATGTTGGTCACCCCGGCCTCGACCACGGCGTAGCGGTCCGCGAGGTTGACCTCGAGGATGCGGTTCATCCGCATCAGGCCGATCACCACCGCATCGGCCAGCGGCAGCGCCCCGCCCGAGAGGCTCGTTCCCGCGCCGCGCGGCACGACGCGGATGCCGTTGGCGTGGCAGTAGCGCAGCACCGCCGCCACCTCCTCCGTCGTGCGCGGCAGCACGACCGCGAGCGGCATCTGCCGGTAGGCGGAGAGCCCGTCCGTCTCGTAGGGCCTGAGGCGGATGGGTTCGCCGATCACCGCATCGGCCGGCAGAAGCCGCGCGAGATCGGCCAGGATGGCGGGGCGGCGGGCGAGGATCTCGGCCTTGGGCGGGGGAAGGGCGATCATGGGGCGGGGTCCGGGGTTCGGCCGGAAGATGCGGCGTCGGCCGGGGCGCCGCAAGGCGCGGCGCCGGCGCGCGGGCCGCCGCTCAGGGCGCCGCCTCGCCCGCCATGGCGCGGCCTGCCCGGTGGCGGCGCATCAGCCACAGGCCGAGCCCGAGGCTCGCGGCCAGCAGCGCGGCGGAGAGCGCCATCTGCCAGGCGCCGTCCACGCGCACCCCCTTGCCCAGAAGGGCGAAGACCAGCGTCTGCGGCAGGTAGCCGATCGCCGAGGCGGCGAGGAAGGGCAGCGCCGCCAGTCCGGCCATGCCCGCGAGCAGGTTGAGCGCGAGGTTGCTGCCCACCGGGAGAAGGCGGAGCGCGAGCGTGGCGCCGAAGGCGTTGCCGCGCAGCAGCGCCACCATGGGGCGCAGCCTGGGGCCGAAGCGCCCGGTCATGCGCCGCTCCACCCAGCCCTGCCCCACCGCGCGGGCCCAGAAGAACACTCCCGCGCAGCCGAGCAGCGTCGCGAGCAGCGCGAGCGCGAGGCCCAGCACCGCGCCGAAGGCATAGCCGGCGAGGAAGGCCACCGCCTGGCGCGGCACCCCAGCCGCGGTGGCCGCCGCGCCGGCGAGCACGAAGATCGTCTCGCCCAGCAGCCCCTGGTCGCGGACGTAGCGGTCCACCCACTCCGTGCCCGGGGCGGCGCCCATCTCGCGCAGCAGCAGCCCGCCGAGCACCAGCCCCGCCGCGAGCAGCAGCAGCCTGCCCAGCGCCGCGCGCGTCACGACTCGATCAGTTCGGGCCGCTTGCCCCGGCGCAGCAGCCAGGCGACGCCCAGCAGGTCGAGGACGCTCACCGCCAGCCGGTCGAGCGTGCCGTAGTTGGACCGGCCATGCCGCCGCGGGCGGTGGTTCACCGGCACGCTCACCACCCGCGCTCCGGCCCGCAGGGCGAGGGCGGGCAGGAAGCGGTGCATGTGGTCGAAATGCGGCATCTCGAGGAAGAGGGCGCGCGGGAAGACCTTGAGCCCGCAGCTCGAATCGGGCGTCGCATCGCCCAGCAGCCGCCCGCGCACGCGATTTGCCAGCCGCGAGGTGACGCGCTTGACGGTGCTGTCGCGCCGCACCACCCGGTGGCCTGCGATCAGCACCCATGGCCCCTCGCGCTCGGCCGTCGCGAGCAGGGCCGGAATGTCGGCCGGGTCGTTCTGACCGTCGCCGTCGAGGGTGGCGATCCAGGCGCCGCGGGCCGCCTTCACCCCGCTGATCACCGCGGCGGACTGGCCGCAGCTCAGGCGGTGGCGGAGCACCCGCAGCGGGGCGCTGCGGGCGGCCTCGGCCAGCACGGCGGCGGTGGCGTCGGTCGAGCCGTCGTCCACGCAGATGATCTCGTGCGGCAGGGCGGGGAGGGCGGCCTCGATCTCGGCGATGAGAGGGCCGATGTTCTCCGCCTCGTTGCGCACCGGGATCACGACGGACAGGCGAGGCGCATCAAGCATCGCCGCGGCGTTACCAGCGCGGGCGGGGGGGCACAAGGGCCGGGGATTCGCGCGGGGCGCGAATCGGAATGGGTTAACCGGGCCGCCCTGGCGTAATATGTGCAGCGCATGCCCTTCGATGCACGGACCTTCCCCGCCCTCTCTCCGGCCGAGCGCGGCGACCGCGGCAATCCCCGCGCCGTCGCCGTCTGGCTTCTGTCGGTGGCCGGGCTGATCTGGGTCATGGTCGCCCTCGGTGGCGCCACGCGGCTGACGGGCTCGGGCCTGTCCATCATGGAATGGGCGCCGATCAGCGGCACCCTGCCGCCGCTCTCCGAGGCGGAGTGGCAGAGGCTTTACGATCTCTACCGCACCATCCCGCAATACCAGCTCGTCAACGCCGGATTCGGGATGGAGGGGTTCAAGCGCATCTTCTGGCTCGAGTGGCTCCACCGCCTCTGGGGCAGGCTGATCGGGCTGGCCTATCTGCTGCCCTTCCTGTGGCTGTGGTGGCGTGGCGCCATCCCGCGCGGGCTGATGCCGCGGCTGTGGCTGCTCTTCGCGCTGGGCGGGCTGCAAGGGGTGATCGGCTGGTTCATGGTCGCCTCCGGCTTCGAAGCGGAGCGCACCGCCGTCTCGCCCTACCGGCTGGTGCTGCATCTCTCCATGGCCTTCCTGCTTTTCGGCCTGATCCTCTGGACGGCGCTCGGCCTGCTGCGCCCCGTGCCGGAGCGCCTGCCGCCCGAGGCCGAGGCGGCGCGCGGCAGGGTGCGGCGGCAGGTGCAGGCGGTGTTCTGGCTGGCGGCGGCGACCATGCTGGCGGGCGGCTTCGTGGCCGGCATCCGCGCCGGCTTCACCTACAACACCTTCCCGCTGATGGACGGGCGGCTGATCCCCGCCGGCTATCTCGACCTCGCGCCGCTGTGGAAGAATCTCACCGCCAACATCGCGGCGGTGCAGTTCAACCATCGGCTGCTGGCGACGCTGACGGGCCTTGCCGCGCTGGCGGCGGCGCTCGCGGCCTGGCGCCACTTGCCGCCCGGGCGGTTGCGGCGCGCAGTGTGGCTGCTGGCCGGGACGGTGGCGGCGCAATACGCCCTGGGCGTGCTGACGCTCGTGCACGTGGTGCCGGTGGGGCTCGGCACCCTCCACCAGGCTGTGGCGGTCGGGGTGCTGGCCGCCGGGCTGTTCGCCTGGCACGCGCTGCGGGCGCCGCCGCGATGAACCTCGACGCGGCCTGGGATTTCCACCGGGGCGTCCTGGCCGCGCTGCCGCTGCCGCTGCTCGCCTTCGACGCCGAGGAGCGGCTCTTCCACGTCAACCCCGCGCTGCACGAGGCGGCGGGCACCGCACCGCCCGATCTGCCACCGGGCCTCGCGCGGGGGGAGGTGCTGCGCCGCCTCGCCGCGGCGGGGCTGTTCGGGGCCGACCGCGACACGCCCCCGCCGGAGCTGGCGCCGGGCCTGCGCTTCGCCAGCGCCACCGGCCGCCGCTTCGCCTGGGCGGAAGCGCCCCTGCCCGGGGGCGGCCGGCTCGCCTTGCTGCGCGAGCTCGGCGATCTCGCCGAGGCGCTCGAGGCGGCGGAGCGGGAGGTGCGCGACCTCCGCTCCGTGCTCGACCGGCTGGGCAGCGGTGTCGCCGTCTACGGGGCGGAAGGCCGGCTGCGCCTCGCCAACGCCACCTTTCCGGGCCTTGTCGGGCTGCCGCCCTCGCTGCCGCGCCCTGGCCAGCCCTTCCAGTCCCTGCTCGAGGCGCAGATCGCGGCCGGCGACTACCGCCCCGAGGACGTGCCGCGCGCGCTCGCCAACCTGCGCGAGGGCCGCCCGCCGCGCGACTCCACGCATGAGCGGCAGAGGGCCAACGGGCGCTTCCTGCGCATCCGCAACCAGGGCCTGCCCGATGGCGGCTGGCTGGCGGAGGTGCTGGACATCACCGCCGAGCGCCGCGCCGAGCAGGAGGCGCGCCAGCGCGCCGCCATGCAGGAGGCGATGCTGCAGGCGCTGCCCGTGGGCGTCGCCGTGTACGGGCCCGATCGCGTGCTGCGCTTCGTCAACGCGGCGTACAACCGGCTTCTCGGGGATACCATGTCGCGCCCGGGCGAGCATCTGCGCGACATCCTGATGCGCCGCGCCCTGGCCGGCGAGTTCGGCCCTGTGGACCCCGAGGCGGAGGTGGCGCGCCGCCTCGAGCGGGTGGAACGCCCCTTCCGCTTCGAATGGCGGCGGCCCAACGGCGCCCTCCTCGCCTTCAACAGCGTGCCGCTGCCCGACGGCGGCCACGCGGTGGTGGTGACCGACATCTCCGAGCTCTCCGCCGCGCAGGCCGAGGCGCGCGCGCGGGCGGAGCTGCTCGCCACCACGCTCGAGAGCACCCGCCACGGCATCGCCATGTTCGACGCCGAGGGGCGGGTGATCCTCGCCAACCGGCTCGCGGCCTACTACTGCTGCATTCCGCCCGAGCGCTTCGTTCCGGGCGCGCACATCACGGAGCTGCGGGCGCTGCAGGTTGAGGCCGGCCTCTACGGTGACGAGGCGGCGACCGAACGGTTCCTCGCGGAGCGTCTGACGACGCCGTTGAAGGGGCCGGATCGCTACCGCCGGCCCGGTCCCGACGGGCTGGTGGTGGAGGTCATCACCGACCCGCTGCCCGGCGGCGGCTATGTGCGCAGCTACAGCGACGTCACCGCGCTCGTCCGCGCCGAGGAGGAGGCGACGGCGCGCGCCGCCACGCTGCAGACGGTGCTCGACAGCATCCGCCACGGCGTCGTCCTCTACGACGAGGCGGGCTATGTGCGCGTCGCCAACGAGCTTGGCGCCCGCCTCGCCGGCCTGCCGCCGGAGGCGGTGAAGCCCGGCGTGCATTTCGACACGCTGCGCGACCTCCAGGCCGTGCTCGGCGAGCACGGCACCAGCCCCGAGGCGCGCGAGGCCTATCTGCGCCACCGTGTGCGCGAGCCCTGGAAGGGCGATGGCACCTATGTCCGCCGCCGGCCGGACGGGACGATGGTCGAGGTCCGCACCGACCTGATCCCGGGCGGCGGCTGCGTGCGCACCTTCACCGACATCACCGCGCTGGCCGCCGCGCAGGCCGAACTCGCGCGCCGAAACGCGATGATGCAGGCGATGCTCGAGAACATGCGCCACGGCATCGTCCTGTTCGATGCCGAGCATCGCGTGCTGGCGGCGAACCGCCTCGCCGGAGAGATGATGGGCCTCGCCGATGTGCTGCGCCCCGGCCTGTGGCGTGAGGACATCACGCGCCTCCAGGCCGAGCGCGGGGAGTTCGGCGAAGGCGAGGCGAGGGAGGCGCTGCTCGGCAGGCTGCTCGCGCTCGACTGGACCCGGCCGCAGGTCTATCGCCGCAGGCGGCCCGACGGAACCGAGATCGAGGGCGTGGCGAACCCGGTTCCCGGCGGCGGTTTCGTGCTCACCCTGACCGACATCACCGAGCGCGTGCGCGCCGAGGCCGAGATCGAACGGCGGGCGAAGATGCTTTCCGACATCGTCAGCGCCGCCCGCCAGGCGCTGACCCTGTTCGACGCCTCGGGCCGCGTTCTCGCCGCGAACGACCTCGCCGCGCGCATCGCGGGCTTCGAGAAGGCGGATGACCTCGTGGGCCTCACCCATGCCGAGTTGGTCGCCGCCACCCGGCGCGTGGAGGGCGCGACCGGGCCGGAGGGCTTCAACCTGCCCGCCGACCTCGCCTACAACCGCATCGACCGCGCCCGCCCCGCGCGCTACGAGCGCCGGCGCGCCGACGGGCGCGTGATCGAGGTCGCCTCCGATCCGGTGCCCGGGGGCGGCTATGTGGTGGGCATCACCGACATCACCGAACTCGTGGAGGCGCGCGAAGAGGCGCAGCGACGCGCCGAGGTGCTGGCCGCGGCGCTCAACGCCTCGCGCCACACCGTCAGCCTCTACGACCGCGACCAGCGCGTGATCGCCACCAACCGCTTCGGCGCGCAGCTCGCCGGCTTCGAGAGCCCCGAGGCCATGGTCGGGCTGACGCTGCGCGAGATCCTCATCCGCCAGGCGGCGCATGAGCACCCGGACGACCCCGCGGCCCAGGCGCGCTTCCTCGAGACCTATCTCGCCCTCGACCGCTCCGTGCCGCAGCGCTACCAGCGCCGCCATCCGGACGGGCGCGTCTTCGACGTGCAGTCCACCCCCACGCCCGATGGCGGCTTCTCCGTCTCGGTGGCCGATGTGACGGAGCTGGCGCGCGCGCAGGAGGAGGCGGAGCGCCGCGCCCTGGTGCTGCAGGCGATGATCGACAACAACCGCCACGGCATCGTGCTTTACGACAGGGAGCACCGCCTGGTGGCGGCGAACGCGCTGGCGGGCGAGATGATGGGCGTGCCCGACCTCCTCTCGCGCCCCGGCACGCCGCACGCGGAGATCCTCGCCGCGCAGCGCGCGCGCGGCATGTATGCCGACGAGGAGGGCGGCGCGGCGACGGAGCGTGCCTACCTCGCGGTGGACCGCAGCCGGCCGCATCGGATGCAGCGCAGCACGCCCGACGGCCGGCGGCTCGACGTCGCCTCCGACCCGACGCCCGATGGCGGCTTCGTCATCTCCATCGCCGACATCACCGCCCTGGTGCGGGCCGAGGCGGAGGCCGAGCGCCGCGCCGGGCTGCTGCGCACCATGCTCGACAACAACAGCGCGGGCATCCTTCTCTACGATGGCGAGCACCGGCTCGCCGCCCACAACCGCCTCGCCGCCGAGATGATGGGCCTGCCGGAGCTGCCCGAACTGGTCGGCCGGCACCTGTGGGAGATCCTCGACATCCAGTTCGCGCGCGGCAATCTCGGCGTGGGCGAGCAGGGGCGCGAGCGGCTCGCGCTGCTCAAGGGGCTCGACCGCAGCCGGCCGCATCGCGGCCGGCGCGTCCTGCCGGACGGGCGGGTGTTCAACACCGCCTCCGACCCGACGCCCGATGGCGGCTTCGTCCTCTCGCTGACCGACGTCACCCCCCTGGCCCGCGCCCAGCAGGAGGCGGCCGAGCGCGCGGCCATCCTGGGCGTGATGCTCGGCAACATCCGCCACGGCATCGCGCTGTTCGACCGCGCGGCGCGGCTGGTGGCGCGCAACGACAAGCTGGTCGAGATGCTCGGGCTGTCGGCGGAGACGCTCCGCCCCGGCGTGACCCTGACCGAGATGGTCGAGGCGCTGCGCGCGCGCGGCGAATACGGCCCCGGCGAGGAGGGCGCCAGGGTGGCCGCCGCGGTCGTCGGGCGCGCGCGCGACGTGCCCATCCGCACCACCCGGCGCCGCCCCGACGGGCGCATCCACGAGGTGGTCTCGGACCCCACGCCCGATGGCGGCTTCGTCGTCACCTACACCGATGTCACCGAGGACCGCCGCATCCGCGACGAGCTCGAGGCCGCACGGGCGGCCGCGGAGGCCGCCAACCTCGCCAAGTCCCGCTTCCTCGCGACCATGAGCCACGAGCTGCGCACGCCGCTGAACGCCGTCATCGGCTTCTCCGAGGTGCTGCGCGCCGGGGCGCCGGCCGAGCAGACCGAGGAGTTCGCCCGCGCCATCGAGGAGGCGGGCCGCCATCTCCTCTCGCTGATCGACGACATCCTCGACGTCACCCGCGCCGAGACCGGACAGCTCCCGGTGAGCCTTGAGCCCGTGGCGATCGGCCCGCTGCTCGCGGTGGTGGAGCGCATGCTGCGGCCGCAGGCCGAGAAGGCGGGCCTCTCTTTCGCGCTGCGGCTGCCCGAATCCCTGCCGCGGGTGCGCGCCGACGAACGCCGCCTGCGCCAGGTGATGATCAACCTCGTCAACAACGCGCTGAAGTTCACCCCGGCGGGCGGCCGCGTCAGCCTCTCGGCCGCGCACGGCGAGGAGGGCGTGACCATCGAGGTGGCCGACACCGGCATCGGCATCGCCGCCGCCGATCTGTCGCGCGTCTTCGAACCCTTCACCCAGCTCGACAACCAGCTCGCCCGTCGCTACCCCGGTGCGGGGCTCGGCCTCTATCTCTGCCGCGTTCTGGCCGAGGCCCAGGGCGCGAGCCTGACCCTGGAGAGCGAGCCGCAGCGCGGCACGCGCGCGCGGCTGCGCTTTCCCCCCGCCTCCCTCCTCCCCGACGCCTGAGGCCGCCCGAGATGCCCCTGGATACGCCGCTTTCCGCCACCGACCGCCTGTTCCATGCCGAGCTCGATCCCGAGGCCGCGCTGCGCCGCCTGCGCGAGGCCACGGCCGGCTGCGAGGACGGGGAGCTCTTCCTCGAATACCGCGAGAGCGAGGCGATCAGCCTGGAAGACGGGCGCATCCGCGCCGCGAGCTACGACGTGCAGCGCGGCTTCGGCCTGCGCGCCGTGCAGGGCGAGGCGGCGGGCTACGCCCATGCGGGCGAGATCAGCGAGGCGGCGCTGGCGCGGGCGGCCGAGACGGTGAAGGCGGTGCGCCAGGGGCGTTCGGGCGTGCTCGACGTCGCGCCGCGCGCCACCAACGCGCGCCTCTATGAGCCCGCGAACCCCCTGCTCGCGATGGACTTCGCGGCCAAGACCGCGCTGCTGCTCGAGCTCGACGCGCATGCCCGCGCGCTCGATCCGCGCGTGGTGCAGGTGATCGCCTCGCTCTCCGGCGAGTGGCAGGCGGTGCAGATCCTCCGCCCCGACGGGACGCGCGTGGCCGACCTCCGCCCGCTGGTGCGCTTCAACGTGAGCGTGGTGGTGGAGCAGAGAGGCCGGCGCGAGACGGGCAGCTTCGGCACGGGCGGGCGCTTCGCCTATGCGCGGGTGCTGGGGAATGGCGGCTGGCAGCGCGGCGTGGCCGAGGCGCTGCGCCAGGCGCTGGTGAACCTCGAGAGCGAGCCCGCCCCGGCGGGCGAGACGGAGGTGGTGCTCGGCCCCGGCTGGCCCGGCATCCTGCTGCACGAGGCCATCGGCCATGGCCTGGAGGGCGACTTCAACCGCAAGAAGACCAGCGCCTTCGCGGGGCTGGTGGGCACGCGCATCGCCGCCCCGGGGGTGACGGTGGTGGACGACGGCACGCTGCCCGACCGCCGCGGTTCGCTGACCGTGGACGACGAGGGCACACCCTCCTCCCGCACCCTCCTGATCGAGGACGGCATCCTGCGCGGCTTCATCCAGGACCGGCAGAACGCGCGGCTGATGGGGGTGGCCCCCACGGGCAATGGCCGCCGCCAGTCCTACGCGCACGCGCCCATGCCGCGCATGACCAACACCATCATGCTCTCGGGCGCGCATGACCCGGCCGAGATCATCGCCTCGGTGAAGCGGGGCATCTACGCCGTGAACTTCGGCGGCGGGCAGGTGGACATCACCAGCGGCAAGTTCGTCTTCTCGATGAGCGAGGCCTACCGCATCGAGGACGGCAAGCTCGGCGCCCCGGTCAAGGGCGCGACGCTGATCGGCAACGGCCCCGATGCGCTGACGAAGATCACCATGATCGGCAACGACAGCGCCATGGATCCGGGCATCGGCACCTGCGGCAAGAACGGCCAGGGCGTGCCGGTGGGGGTGGGCCAGCCCACCCTCAAGATGACCGGCCTGACAGTGGGCGGGACGAGCCTGTAGCGCGCGCCTGGCACGCCGCGCCACGTCGTCCCGAGCGGATTCACGCATGGCTGATCCCAGCCATGTGCGATCCGCTCTAGCCGGCCGGATACTGCTCGGCCAGGAGCTGCTCCTTCGCCAGCGTGACGAGGTTGAGCAGCGCGGCGGCGAGCTGCAGCCGCCCCTCAGGCTCGTCCGCGGGGTCGAGCGGGATGGAGTCCGCCAGCCGGCGCATCTGCCCCGCGAAACCGTCCAGCATCAGGGCGGGATCGGGGGCGCGGCGCGCCTCGGCCAGCAGCAGCCGCGCCACCACCGCCTCCAGCGCCGCAAGGCGCATGCGGGAATCGAGCGTGCTCATCGGGGCGTCCTCCTGGACTGGGCGGCGCATGCTGCGCGCGAAGGGCGGGGCGCGTCCATCGGGGGGGCGCTTCCCAAGCCGCGCGCAGCGACTACCCTCGCCCCGAATCGACCGTCGCGGAGCCCCGCCATGACCACCCCCGCCGCGCTGCCCTGGCACGGCGCCCTGCTCGCGGCCTTCAAGGCGCAGCAGGTGCGGCTCGTGCCCTATGTGCCCGACAACGTGCTGAAGCCGCTGATCGCCGCCGTCGAGGCCGATCCTTTCTTCACCGCCTTCCCCGTGGCGCGCGAGGAGGAGGCCATCGGCATCGTCGCCGGCGGGGTGATGGCGGGCATGCGCGGCGTGGCGCTGATGCAGACCTCGGGCTTCGCCACCCTGCCCAATGCCCTGGCCTCGCTGGCCTGCGCCTTCCAGATCCCGGTGGCGATGGTGGTGAGCGAACGCGGCACGCTCGGCGAGTTCAACCCGGGTCAGGCCATCGTCTGCCGCACCATGCGGCCCATCCTCGACAGCCTGGGCATCGAGCACCACACCATCACGCGCCTCGACGAGGCCGGCTTCATCGCCGAGCGCGCGCTGAAGCAGGCCTTCGCCACGCGCTGGCCCGCCTGCCTCATCCTCTCGCCCCTGCTGACGGCCCGCCCGCAATGACCGAGACCCGCCCCAACACCGAGGTGATGAACCGCGCGGCGCTGACGCGGCGCATCGTGGCCCGCTGCACGCGGGGCGAGGCCATCGTCGGCGGCATCGGCAACTCCAACTGGGATCTCTGGGGCGCGGGCCACCGCGAGGAGAACTTCTACATGCTGGGCAGCATGGGCCTCGCCGCGCCCATCGCGCTCGGCGTGGCCATCGCCCAGCCTGGGCGCCGGGTCCTGGCGCTCGAGGGCGACGGATCGCTGCTGATGCAGCTCGGCTGCCTCTCCACCATCGCCGAGCGCGCGCCGCGCAACCTGATCCTGGTGGTGTGGGACAATGGCAGCTACCAGATCACCGGCGGCCAGGGCACGCCCGCCGCGCGCGCCGGGACGGACCTGATCGCCATCGCGCGCGCGAGCGGCATCGCCAAGGCCCAGTGGGCGGCCGACGAGGCGGAGTTCGACGCGCTGCTCGCCGAGGCGCTGGCCACCGACGGCCCGCACGTCATCGGCGCGCGCATCGACCAGGAGCCGGGCCGCAACCAGACCCCGCGCGAGCCGGTGCGCTTCGCCATGAGCTTCACCGCCGCCATGGCGCGGCCGGTCTGACCGCGCCCGCTCGCCCGGTCAGAGCGTCACCACCGGCCCCTCGCCCGCGGCGGCGAGGAAGGTGACGAGGCCCGCCACCTCCACCCCCGGCGCGAGCGCGGCCCCGGACAGCCCCTCGACGCGCAGCCCCGCCTCGCAGGCGATGCGCCGCACGCCGAGCGCGGCCACCGCCTCCAGCAGCTCCGCCAGGCTGGCCACCCCGGCCGCGCGCAGCGCGGCCTCGCGCGGGTCCTCGCGCAGCGGCGTGGGGTCGAGGAGGAGGCGGCAGCCGGCATTGGTGGCGAAGAGGGCGACGCGCCGGCCCATCGCCGCCGCGGCGGCGGCCGTCATCAGCGCATAGTGCGCGCGCTCATGCCCGCCCGAGATGAGCAGCACGCCGAGGGTGCTCACGGCGCGGCGCAGACCAGCGGCGCGGCCCCGGCATGGGCCGAGAGGTCGCGGATGCGGGCCCTTTCGCCGCACAGGGCGCAGGCCGGGTCGCGGCGCAGCCTCACCACGCGGAAGCGCATGTCCAGCGCGTCCCACAGCAGCAGCCGGCCCGACATGCCCTCGCCGATGCCGAGGATGAGCTTCAGCACCTCGGTGGCCTGCAGCGTGCCCATCACCCCGACCACGGCGCCCAGCACCCCGGCCTGGGCGCAGGTGGGGACCAGCCCCTCGGGGGGCATCTCGGGGGTCAGGCAGCGGTGGCAGGGGTGCGGCGCGCCCTCATGGCCGCGGAAGACGGAGAGCTGCCCCTCGAAGCGCAGCACCGCCGCGCTGACCAGCGGCCGGCCGAGCAGGTGGCAGGCATCGCCCAGCAGGAAGCGCGTGGGGAAGTTGTCGGTGCCGTCGCAGACCACGTCGTAGCGCGGGATGAGCTCCGCGGCGGCCGCCGCGTCCATCCGGCGCGGGTGCAGCTCGAGCCGCACCTCCGGGTTCAGCGCGCGCAGCGTCTCGGCCGCCGATTCCGCCTTGTTCATGCCGATGCGCGCCGTGCCGTGCGCCACCTGGCGCTGCAGGTTGGACAGCTCCAGCGCGTCATGGTCCACGAGGCCGAGCGTGCCCACCCCCGCCGCGGCGAGGTAGAGCGCGAGCGGCGAGCCGAGCCCCCCCGCGCCCACGATCAGCACCCGCGCGGCACGCAGCTTCGCCTGGCCGGTCGCGCCCACCTCCTTCAGCAGGATGTGGCGGGAGTAGCGCTGGATCTCGCTCTCGGTGAAGTCGAGGTTCATGGGCGGGATATGGGCCCTCAGCGCCGCCCGGTCGAGCCGAAGCCGCCCGCGCCGCGCCCCGTCTCGGGCAGCGCCGCCACCTCCTCCCAGGCCGCGCGCGTCACCGGCGCGAAGACGGCCTGGGCGATGCGCTCGCCGCGCGCGACGGCGAAGGGCTCCGCGCCCGTGTTGAGCAGGATCACGCCCACCTCGCCGCGATAGTCGGCATCCACCGTGCCCGGCGCGTTCAGCACCGTCACGCCGTGCCGCAGGGCGAGGCCGGAGCGCGGGCGCACCTGCATCTCGTAGCCCTCGGGCAGGGCGATGCAGAGGCCCGTGGGCACCAGCGCGCGCCCGCCGGGCGGGATGAGCGCCGCGCGCGCCGCGAGCAGGTCCATCCCCGCCGCGCCCTCGGTGGCGTAGCCGGGCAGGGGCAAGTCCTCGGCATGCGGCAGGCGCCGCACCAGAACGCGGATCACGGCACGGCCGCGGCGATGCGCGCAACCAGGCGCTCGGCCACCTGCGCCTTGGCCATGCGCGGCCACTCCTCCACCCCCTCGCGGGTGACGAGATGCACCGCGTTCTCCTCCCCGCCCATCACGTCGCCCGAGACGTCGTTCGCCAGGATCCAGTCGCAGCCCTTGCGGACGAGCTTCTCGCGCGCGTGCTCCAGCACCCGCTCCGTCTCGGCGGCGAAGCCGATGACGAGGCGCGGGCGCCGTTCATGGCGCGAGAGCGCGGCGAGGATGTCCGGGTTCAGCGCCATGGCGAGGGTGGGCGCCGCCGCGCCGGGCGCCTTCTTCAGCTTCTGCCCCGCCTCCTCGGCGACGCGCCAATCCGCCACCGCGGCGGCGCAGACGGCGATCTCGGCGGGCAGCGCGGCCTCGCAGGCGGCCAGCATCTCGCGCGCCGTCGTCACCCGCACCACCCGCACCCCCGGCGGATCGGGAATCGTGACGGGGCCGCTGACCAGGGTGACGCGCGCCCCCTCGGCGGCCAGGGCGGCGGCGATGGCATGCCCCTGCCGGCCGCTCGAGCGGTTGGCGATGTAGCGCACGGGGTCGATCGGCTCATGCGTCGGCCCGCTCGTGACCAGCGCGTGCCGCCCCGCGAGCCGCCCGCCCGGCGCGAAAAGGGCGGCGATGGCCGCGCGCAGCGCCTCGGGCTCCGCGAGGCGGCCGGGGCCGCTCTCGGGCTCGGCCATCGGGCCGTCATCGGGGCCGGCGAAGCGCACCCCGCGCGCGGCGAGCAGGGCGACATTGGCGCGGGTGGCCGGGTGCTCCCACATGGCGGGGTTCATCGCCGGCGCCGCCAGCACCGGCGCGCGCGTGGCGAGCAGCACGCAGCCTGCGAGATCGTCCGCCAGCCCCTGCGCCATCTGCGCGAGGCGGTTGGCCGAGGCGGGCGCCACCACCACCGCCTCGGCCCAGCGCGCGAGGCGGATGTGGCCGATCTCGGCCTCGGCGGCCCAGAGATCGTCGTGCACCGGCGCGCCGGTGATGGCGGCGAGCGATTCCTTCGTGACGAAGCGCGCCCCGCCCGCGGTCAGCACGGCGCGCGGCTCCGCCCCCTCGGCGCGCAGCAGCCGGGCGAGGATCAGCACCTTGTAGGCGGCCACGCTGCCCGAGACGATCAGCAGGATGCGCCGGCCGCGCAGCATCTAGAGCTCCGCGAAGGGCAGGGCGGCGCGGGCGTTCCCGCCCCAGGCGCCGTGGTAGAGCTGCAGCATGCGGTCCGCCTGGGTCATGCCGCTCTGCGCGATCTCGTCGAGCGGGGCGAGATAGGCCTCCTCGCCCAGGCCGCGCGCCTTCAGCCCGTCGCGCGCGATGGCGAGCGCATCGCGCGCGACCTCGCGGAGCGCGCGCCCGGCGATGCGCGCCGCCAGCCCCTCGCGCGGCGCATCGAGGCGGAGCTGGCGGATCTCCGCGAGGCTCCAGCCCCGCGTCAGCGCCCGCGCCGCCTTCTGCGCCGCGTCGTCGTAGAGCAGCCCGACCCAGAAGGCGGGCAGGGCGAGCAGCATGGGCGCGCTGCCCGCGTCCGCGCCGCGCATCTCGAGGAAGCGCTTGAGGCGCACATCGGTGAAGACGGTGGTCACATGGTCCTGCACATCGCCCATGGTGGCGGGAATCCCCGCCAGCGCGGGCAGGCGCCCGGCCATGAAGTCGCGGAAGCTCGCCCCCGCGGCGTCGATCAGCCGTCCCTCGCGCGCGACGAAATACATGGGCACGTCGAGCACGAACTCGGCGAAGCGTTCGAAGCCGAAGCCCTCCTCGAAGACGCAGGCGGGAATGCCGGTGCGGTCGGGGTCCGTGTCGGTCCAGACGCGCCCGCGCAGCGAGCGGAAGCCCGAGGGCCGCCCCTCGAGAAAGGGCGAGGCGGCGAAGAGCGCGGTGGCGAGCGGCTGCAGCGCGAGTCCGATGCGCAGCTTCTCGACCATGTCGGCCTCGCTCTCGAAGTCGAGGTTCACCTGCACGGTGGCGGTGCGCAGCATCATGTCGAGGCCGAGCGCGCCCTTGAGCGGCATGTAGCGGCGCATGATGGCGTAGCGCGACTTCGGCATCCAGGGCATCGCCTCGCGCGTGGCGAGGGGGTGGAAGCCCATCCCCGCGAAGCCGAGGCCGAGCGGCGCGGCCACCTCGTGCACGTCGCGCAGATGCGCCGCGAGTTCGAGCCGCGTCTCGTGCAGGTTCTCGAGCGGCGCGCCGGAGAGCTCGAGCTGCCCGCCCGGCTCCAGGCTCACCGAGGCGGCGCCGCGCGTCAGCCCGATGACATTGCCCTGATCCTCGATGGGCGCCCAGCCCTTGGCCATGATGCCCTCGAGCATGGCGCGGATGCCGCGCGCCTCGTAGGCGGGCGGGGCGAGCGTGTCGCGGCGGAAGCCGAACTTCTCGTGCTCGGTGCCGATGCGCCAGCGCGCGCGCGGCTTCGCGCCCGAGGCGAACCACTCGGCGAGCTGACGCGCGGAGGTGATCGGCGTCGGATCAGCCTGGCCGGGATTGGACATCGGGTCGCTTTCGTTCCTGAACTTGGCGCCGGGCGTCGAGCGAGAGCATGATCGCCGCGAGACCGGCCACCAGCGCCGTCTCCGCGCGCAGGATGCGCGGGCCCAGCGAGGCCGCCGATACAAAGGGCCGCCGGGCCAGATCGTCAAGCTCGGCCGGGTCGAAGCCGCCCTCGGGGCCGACCAGCAGCCCGCAGGGCGCATCGAGCGCGGCGAGGCGCTCCTGCAGCGGGGGCGCGGCGCGGCGTTCCGCCGCCACGAGAAGCGGCGCGCCGTCCCAGGCGTCCAGCACCGCGTGCAGCGGCCGCGCCTCGTCCACCGCGGGCACGGAGAGGCGCTCGCACTGCTCGGCGGCGGCGCGGGCGATGGCGCAGAGGCGCTCGACATTGGCGCGCTCGCTCACGCAGCGCCGGGTGAGCACGGGCTGGATCCGCGTCGCGCCGAGCTCCGTCGCCTTCTCCACGGCCCAATCCATCGCCTCGCGCTTCAGCGCGGCGATCAGGGCGCGGATCTCGGGCTCCGGCTCCGGCGCGCGGCGGCGCGCACCGATGCGCAGCGTGCCGCGCTCCTTGCGCAGCGTGGCGAGGGTGGCGGCGAACTCGCCCTCGCGCGCGTTGAAGACGAGCAGCGCCGCCCCCGGGGCGCGCCGCAGCACCACGCCCAGGTGATGCGCCTGGCCGGGGGTGAGGGCGACCTCCGCCCCTTCCGCCAGCGGGCCGGCCACGTGAATCCGCGGGATGGACATGCGCCCCTGTGCCGTGCTGACTGCCGCCGTGCAAGGCTACACCGACATCCGCGCCGAGGGCTGGGTCGCGCGGCTGCCCGCCGCCTGGCGGCCCTATGCGCTGCTGATGCGCGCCGACCGGCCCATCGGCGCCTGGCTGCTCTTCCTGCCCGGGCTGTGGGGCATCGCGCTCGGCGCCGCCTCCTGGGCCGAGGGCGCGTGGCTCACGCTGCTCTTCTTCCTCGGCGCCTTCGTCATGCGCGGCGCCGGCTGCGTGGTGAACGACCTGTGGGACCGCGACCTGGACCGGCGCGTGGAGCGCACGCGCGGCCGGCCGCTCGCCTCGGGCGCCGTCTCGGCGCGGCAGGCGCTGGCCTTCCTGGCTGCGCTCTGCACCCTCGGTCTCGTCATCCTGCTGCAGCTGCGCGCGGCGGCGATCTGGCTCGGCGTGCTCTCGCTGCTGCCGGTGGTGCTCTATCCGCTGGCCAAGCGCGTGACGGATTATCCGCAGCTCGTGCTCGGCTTCACCTTCGGCTGGGGGGCGCTGATGGGCCCGGCGGCGGCCACCGGCACGCTGCCGCTCTGGGCGCTGCCGCTCTACGCCGCCGCGATCTTCTGGATCCTCGGCTACGACACGATCTACGCGCACCAGGACCGCGAGGACGACGCGCTGGTGGGCATCCGCTCCACCGCGCTGCGCTTCGGCGAGCGCACGCGGCCCTTCCTCGCCCTCTGCTATGCGGTGACGCTCGCGCTGCTCGCCGTCACGGGCTGGGTGGCGGGGCTCGGCGCGGCCTTCTTCGCGGCGCTGCTGCTGCCGGCGGCGCTGCTGGCGCGGCAGGTGGCGACGCTCGACATTCGCGACCCCGCGCATTGCCTGGTGCTGTTCAAGGCGAACCGCGAGGTGGGGCTCGCCGTCGCGCTCGCCATCCTGGCCGGGCGGATGTGACGGGGCGCGACTTCATCCGCGCCCAGACGGCGGTGGCGGCCGCGCCGCTGGTGCCCGAGATCGCGCTGCACCTCGCCAGCGAGATCACGCCCATCTGGCAGGCCACCGAGGCCTTCCTCGCCGCGCAGGGGGTGGAGCCGCCCTTCTGGGCCTTCGCCTGGCCGGGCGGGCAGGCGCTGGCGCGCGCCATCCTCGACGCGCCGGAGACGGTGCGCGGCCTGCGCGTGCTCGATTTCGCCGCGGGCTGCGGCATCGCCGCCATCGCCGCCGCCAAGGCCGGCGCGGCGCGCGTCGAGGCCTCGGAGATCGATCCGCTCGCCGCCGAGGCGGTGCGCCTCAACGCCGCGCTGAACGGGGTGGCGGTGGCGGCGCTGGCCGAGGATGTGGTGGGCCAGCCCGCCCGCTGGGACGTGATCCTGGCCGGCGATGTCTGCTACGAGGCGCCGATGACGGCGCATATCCTGCCCTGGCTGCGCGCCATGGCGGCGGCGGGGGTGCGCGTGCTGCTGGCCGATCCGGGCCGCGCCTATCTGCCGCGCGAGGGGCTCGCGCCGCTCTCGCGCCACGCGGTGCCGACCTCGCTCGAGCTGGAGGACCGGACGCTGCGCGAGGTCACCATCGCCCGATTGCTGCCCTGATCGCGCCACATGGGCCGGCCAGCCTTCGCGCATGTGGCCCGCCTTCCTCACCGCCCTGCTGCTCTCCATCCCCGCCGAGGCGCAGACCCGGCGCGACCATGACGCGCAGGGGCGCTTCGAGGGGCGCAGCGAGCTGCAGGGCGGCACGCTGCGCCACTACGACGCCCTGGGCCGCGCCACGGGCCGGACCGAGCTGCGCGGCGACACTCAGCGCTTCTACGACCCCCAGGGCCTGAGCACCGGGCGCGCCGAACTGCGCGGCGACACCATCCGCCACTACGACGCCCAGGGCCGCGCCACCGGTCGCACCGAGATCCGGGGCGACACGCAGCGCCACTACGACGCCCAGGGCCGGCTGACCGGCCGCACCGAGACCCGGGGCGACATCCAGCGCCACTACGACGCGCAGGGCCGGCTGACGGGGCGCTCCGAGTTCCGCCGGTGAGGCGCGGCGCGGCCACCCCTTTGCCAAGCCGCCCCCGGGTGATAAAGGCCCCCGCACGGTCGGAGCGTAGCGCAGCCTGGTAGCGCATCAGTCTGGGGGACTGGGGGTCGTGGGTTCAAATCCCGCCGCTCCGACCATCCTCCCCCGCCGCGACGCCGCTCCAGCCCCCCGCTACCCGCGCGCGAAGGCCGCAAGCTCCCGGTTGAAGCGTGCCGCGTCCTCGTAGAAGGGGGCGTGGCCGATGAAGGCGTATTCGCTGAGCCGCGCCCCCGGCACCAGGCTGGCCGTGTGCCGGCCCATGCTGATGTCCACGACCTTGTCCAGCACCCCGTGGGTCACCAGCACCGGCACCTCCACGCGGCGCAGCCGCTCCTCGAAGGTGATGGCGCGCCCGCCCAGGCCGACGCGCACATGGCGCGGCACCATCATGTTGAAGGCCAGCATCACCTCGAAGTCATTGGCGCTGGGCTGCACCTCGAAGCAGTCGCGCAGGAAGGCGATGGTGGCCTGGATGGCGGTGGCGGGGTCGGCGCTGGTCATCGGGCCGAGGTGGCGCACCGCCCGGCCGAAGCGCGCCGTGTCGGCGGTGGAGCTGGTGGCCGCCACCCAGTTCATGCCGCGGATGCGGGCCGTGCCGTGTTCGGTGATGTAGTCGCCCATCACCCGCCCGCCATAGGACCAGCCGACCAGCACGGGCCGGTCGAGGTCCAACTGGGTGATGGTGGCCTGGATGTCGTCGGCCCAGAGCTTGCCGGTGCGGTAGTGCTCGTTGCCCACGGGCTTGTCGCTCATGCCATGGCCGCGCAGGTCGAGCGCCACCAGGCGGAACTCCCGCGCCAGCTCGGGGTCGCGGGTCTGGCGGTCCCAGGAGAGGGCGGCCTGGGCATAGCCATGGATGAACAGGATGGGGATGCCGGCCGGGTTGCCATACTCGTAGGCGGCGAGCGAGAGCCCGTCGGGCGTGCGGATCGTGTGCGCGCGATAGGGCAGCGCGGGCGCGGCGGGCGCGGCGGCGGGGGCCTGCTGCGCCTGGGCGAGGGTGACGCCGCCCGGCAGGGCGGCGGCGGTGGCGAGGCCCGCCACCAGGGCGTTGCGACGGCTGGGCATCCGGTTGCTTCCTCCTGCTGCGAGGCGAGGCTAGACCGCCCCGGCCCCGCAGGGAAACGCCCCGCGCGCCCCAGCCATGCCGCGCGGGCCTTCCGCCCGGCCGCGCAAACCCCTAATGCTCGCCGCGCGAAAGGAGCCTTGCCATGCGTGTGGGCGTGATCGGCGCGACGGGCGCCGTGGGTCAGGAACTCGTCGAGGTGCTCGGCCGTCGCCGCTTCCCGGTAAGGGAACTCAAACTCTTCGCCTCCCAGCGCAGCGCCGGCACGAAAGTCGCCACCCCCTTCGGCGAGGTGACCATCGAGGCCTTCAGCTTCGAGGCGGCGCGCCAACTCGACCTCGCGCTGCTCGCCGTCTCGGGCGATTTCGCGAAGCAGCATGCCCGCGCCCTGGCCGCCGAGGGTGTGGCGGTGGTGGACAACTCCTCCGCGCTGCGGCTCGAGCCCGACGTGCCGCTGGTGGTGCCCGAGGTGAACGCCGCGGCCATCGGCGATGCCCGCCTCATCGCCAACCCGAACTGCACCACGGCCATCCTCGTCGTGGCGCTGGAGCCGCTGCGCCGGGCCTTCGGGCTGCGCCGCGTCATCGTTTCCACCTACCAGGCCGCCTCGGGCGCCGGGGCGGAGGGCATGGCGGAACTCGAGCGCGAAACCCGCCGCGTGCTGGTCGAGGGCGAGCCCGCGCGGCACGAGGTCTTCGCCCACCCGCTCGCCTTCAACGTCATCCCGCAGATCGACAGCTTCCAGCCCAATGGCTACACGCGCGAGGAGATGAAGGTGGTCTGGGAGAGCCGGAAGATCATGGGCCTGCCCGATCTCGCCGTCTCCTGCACGGCGGTGCGCATCCCCACCATGCGGGTCCATGCCGAGGCCGTGACCATCGAGACCGAGCGCCCCGTCACCCCCGAGGCGGCGCGCGCCGTGCTGGCGCAGGCGCCGGGCGTGAAGCTGGTGGATGAGCCGGCGCAGCAGCGCTACCCCATGCCGCTGACCGCGACCGGCCAGGACGACGTGGAGGCGGGGCGCATCCGCGCGAATCCCGTGTTCGGGGAGCGCGGGCTCGATCTCTTCCTCTGCGGCGACCAGCTCCTCAAGGGCGCGGCGCTGAACGCGGTGCAGATCGCCGAGCGGATGAAGCTGCCCGTCGCGGCCTGAGGCCGGGGGGGCGGGGCTCTCCGCCGACCGACCGCGCCCCTCCTCGCGCCGCCGCGGGCGCCTGGCCTCCGACGGCGCCGCCGGGCCCGGGCTCAGCCCGCCGCCGCGGCGGCGGGCAGGGCGACGGTGAACTCCGCCTCGGTCGCGGCGCGGATCGCCTCCAGCGTCACCCCGGGGGCGAGCTCGATCAGCCGCAGGTCGGTCGGCCCGCGGCGCGCCACGGTGAAGACGCCGAGGTCGGTGATCACCATGTCGACCACGCGCTGGCCGGTCAGCGGCAGGGTGCATCGCTTGAGCAGCTTGGGCTTGCCGCCGGCGGTGTGTTCCATCAGCACGATGACGCGCTTCACCCCGGCGACGAGATCCATCGCGCCGCCCATCCCCTTCACCATCTTGCCGGGGATCATCCAGTTCGCGAGGTCGCCGTTCTCGGCCACCTGAAGCGCGCCGAGGATGGAGAGGTCGATGTGCCCGCCGCGGATCATCGCGAAGGAGTCCGCGCTCGAGAAGATGCTGCTCGTGGGCAGCAGGGAGACGGTCTGCTTGCCGGCGTTGATGATGTCCGGATCCTCGCTGCCCTCCTCGGGGAAGGGGCCGATGCCGAGCATCCCGTTCTCGCTCTGCAGCTGCACGGAGATGCCGGGGGGGATGTGGTTGGCCACCAGCGTGGGGATGCCGATGCCGAGGTTGACGTAGAAGCCGTCCTCGAGCTCGCGCGCGGCGCGCGCCGCCATCTCGTCGCGGGTCCAGGGCATGGGGCGCCTCCTCTCAGACGGTCGCGTCGCTGCCGGCCGCCGCGGCCGCGCTGCGCGGACGAACGGTGCGGTTCTCGATCAGCTTCTGGTAGTCGGGCGGCAGCGCGACGATGCGCTTCACGTAGATGCCGGGGGTGTGGATGTGGTCGGGGTCGAGCTGGCCGGCGGGCACCAGATGCTCCACCTGCGCCACCGTCACCTTCGCCGCGGTGGCCATCACCGGATTGAAGTTCCGCGCGGTGCGCCGGTAGATCAGGTTGCCCTCGGTGTCGCCCATCCAGGCGTGGACGAGCGCGAGGTCGGCGACGATGCCGCGCTCCATGATGTAGGTCTCCCCGTCGAAGACGGCCGTCGGCTTGCCCTCGGCCACCGCCGTGCCCACGCCCGTCTTCGTGTAGAAGGCCGGAATGCCGGCGCCGCCGGCGCGGATGCGCTCGGCCAGCGTGCCCTGGGGGTTGAACTCGATCTCGAGCTCGCCGGCGAGATACTGGCGGGCGAACTCCGCGTTCTCGCCCACATAGCTCGCGATCATCTTGCGGATCTGGCGTGTGCGCAGCAGCTTGCCGAGGCCCACATCGTCGATGCCCGCGTTGTTGGAGACGACGGTGAGGTTCTTCACGCCGCTCTCCTTCACGGCGTCGATCAGCGCGGCGGGAATGCCGCAGAGGCCGAAGCCGCCGGAGTGGATCACCATGCCGTCGCGCAGCAGGCCGGCCAGCGCCGCCCTCGCGTCCGGGTAGACCTTTCGCATGTCGCCATGTCCTCGCGTGCTGGTCGCGGCGGACACTAGAGCAGATCGCCCCGGCCTGGAATCGGGCGCGGGGCGGAAGCGCCAGGGGCGGGGCGGGGGGTGCAGGCGCCGCGCAGGGAGCGCCCGGCCCGCGGGCGGGGTTGCGGGCCGCGCCGTCGGGGGGTATACGCCCGCCACTCCCCGGGGGGCCATAGCTCAGTTGGGAGAGCGCTTGAATGGCATTCAAGAGGTCAGGGGTTCGACTCCCCTTGGCTCCACCAGGGACATGAGGGGGCTCCGCGAGGCCCGTTCTCCTGCCCTCCCCGGCCGCCACCGCGCCATGGCCGCGGCGCCTTCCCCGCGACGTGTCGGCGCAAGCCTGGCGGCGAAGGGGCGACCCGGTGGCCCGCCTCCAGTCCGCGCAGCCTCGCGCCGCCGAGGGCATCGGCCAGCCTGCGCGCCGCAGCCGGAGTGATGTCCCCCGCCGGCTCGGACCCGTCGCGCGGCAGAACGCGCCAGCCATGACCGTGCGGGCTCGCTGGCCTAGGGGGGGAGGACTGTCCCCGGCGGGATTCGAACCCACGGCCCCAGGATTAGGAATCCTGTGCTCTATCCGGCTGAGCTACGGGGACACGCGACTCGCATACCATGCCGGGCGCCGCGCCGCGAGGGCTGGCGCCGCCCCGCCGCGCACCCCACTCTCCGCCCCATGCCCGGCCCGATTCGCCCGCGCCTGCTCCTGCCCGAGGCGCCCGCGCTCGTCGCCGCGCACGGCCGGGCCACGCTGCTGACGCCGGATGGCGAGCTGCTCACCCTTGAGGCTGCGCGCATCGCCGAGACTCTCGCGCGCCTGCCGCCGCCCCTGCTCGTCCACGCGCCCTCGGCGGCGCGCCGCCTCGACCTGCCGCCCTTCCTCGACGCGCTGGATCTGCTCGAGCTCTTCGCCTTCGCGCTTCCGGCGCGGCACGCCCCGCCCACGCCCCGCGGCCTCGCCCTCGCGCTCGATCTGCCGCCGCCGCAGGACGATGCGGCCGCCGCCGCCCTGCTGCCCGATCTCGCCGCGCGGCTGCTGCGCGCCCTGGCCGATGCCGCCGCCACCCCGGCGGGCCGGGACGCCGCGGGCATGGCCGCGCAGCTGCGCGCCGCCGGCTGGCCCTGGGCGGAGAGCGTGCTGGCCGCCCTCGGCGCGCCCGAGGCACGGCCCAGCCGCGAGGCCTTCAAGCCCTGGCGCCGCCTGCCCGAATGGGAGGAGACGAGCCCGCCGCCTCCGCCCGCCTCGCACCCGGTCGCGCCGCAGGAGGCCCGCCGCCGGCTGGCGGAGATGCTGGGCCCCGGCGCCGAGCAGCGCCCGCAACAGGCGGATTTCGCCTCGGCCGCCGCGCTCGCCTTCGCGCCCCGCGAGGCCGAGGGCGCGCCGCGCCTCGTCCTGGCCGAGGCCGGCACCGGCACGGGCAAGACGCTGGGCTACATCGCCCCCGCCTCGCTCTGGGCCGAGCGCAATGGCGCCCCGGTCTGGATCAGCACCTACACGCGCAACCTGCAGCGCCAGATCGACCAGCAGCTCGCGCAGCTCTACCCGGACCCGGAGGAGCGCCGCGCCCGCGTCGCCCTGCGCAAAGGGCGGGAGAACTACCTCTGCCTGCTCAACCTCGAGGAGGCGCTGGGCCAGCTCAACCTCCGCGGGCTCACGCTGCCGCTGGCGCTCGTGGCGCGCTGGGCCGTCGCCACCCGCGATGGCGACATCCAGGGCGGCGATTTCCCGGGCTGGCTGGCGGAGCTGTTCCCCGGCGCCTTCGCCGGGCTCGCGGACCGGCGCGGCGAGTGCATCCGCTCGGCCTGCGCGCATTACCGCAAGTGCTTCGTCGAGCATTCGATCCGCCGCGCGCGCCGCGCGCGCCTCGTCGTCGCCAACCATGCGCTGGTGATGGTGCAGGCGGCCCTGGGCGGCGGCGAGGACGGGCGGCCGCTGCGCTACGTCTTCGACGAGGGCCATCACCTCTTCGACGCCGCGGACAGCGCCTTCTCGGCCGCCTTCTCGGGCACCGAGGCGGGGGAGCTGCGCCGCTGGCTGCTGGGGGCGGAGGGCGGGCGCTCCCGCGCCAAGGGGTTGCGCCGGCGCATCGAGGAGCTGGCGGGCGACATCCCCGAGCTGCTGCCGCCGCTGGAGGCCGCGCTGCAGGCCGCGCGCGCCCTGCCCGCCAGCGGCTGGTGGGCGCGCCTGGCCGAGCCGCCGCGCGACGAGAACCCGAGCGAGGCCTTCCTGCGCGTCGTGCGCGCCCAGGTGCTGGCGCGCGCCGCCGAGGACGAGGGCTACACGCTGGAGGCAGACCTCCACCCCGTCGGCGAGGCGCTGGCCGAGGCGGGGGCAAGGCTGGCGAGGGCCCTGGCAAGGCTCGAGGAGCCGCTGGCGACGCTGCGCGACCGTCTCGCCGCCCGGCTCGAGTCGGCCGGGGAGGAGGGCGAGGCGGGCGAGCGCATCCGCCTCGAGACGGCGCTGCGCGGGATCGAGCGGCGCGCGCTGATCCCGCTCGCCGCCTGGCGCGCCATGCTGGGCGCGCTGCAGGAGCCTCCGCCAGAGCCGGGCGTGCGGCCGGTGATGGTCACCTGGCTCCAGCTCGACCGCCGGGACGGGCGCGAGGTGGATGCCGGGCTGCACCGCCACTGGCTCGACCCCACCATCCCCTTCGCCCAGGCGGTGGCCGCGCCGGCGCATGGGCTGCTCATCACCTCCGCCACGCTGACCGATGCCGCCAAGCGCGCGGATCCCGAGGCCGCCTGGCGCGAGGCCGAGGCGCGCACCGGCGCGGCGCATCTGCCCCTGCCGGCGCTGCGCGCCGCCGTGCCCTCGCCCTTCGACTACGCGGCGAACACCCGCGCCTTCGTGGTGACCGACGTGGACGCGCGCCAGCCCGGCCAGGTGGCGGCGGCGATGCAGCGGCTGTTCCTTGCGGCGGGCGGCGGCGCGCTCGGCCTGTTCACCGCCATCCGCCGCCTGCGCGAGGTGGCCGCGCGCATCGCGCCCCCGCTCGAGGCCGCCGGCATCCCGCTCTACGCCCAGCATGTGGACGCCATGGACAACGCCACGCTGGTGGACATCTTCCGCGCCGAGGAGAACGCCTGCCTGCTCGGCACCGATGCGATGCGCGACGGGGTGGACGTGCCGGGCCGGTCGCTGCGCCTGCTCGTCTTCGACCGCGTGCCCTGGCCGCGCCGCACCATCCTGCACCGCGAGCGGCGGCTGCACCTCTCGGGCGGCGCGCCGCAGGAGCATGACGACGCCCATGCCCGGCACCGGCTGCGCCAGGCCTTCGGCCGGCTGGTGCGCCGCGCGGAGGATCGCGGGGTCTTCGTGCTGCTGGACCGCGCCTGCCCCTCGCGCATCCTGGCCGCGCTGCCCGAGGGGGTGGAGGCGCGGCGCGTCAGCCTCGCCGAGGCGGCGGAGGAAACCCGCGCCCTGCTCGGCTGAGCCGCAGGGGAAGGCGCGACGCGGGCCGCTTCGCGCCCCGCGGGCGGGCCAGAGGGTCGGCGCGCCGCGGGCTCGGTCTCACCAGCGCAGGGCGCGCAGCGCGGCGCGGGGGGCGACGCCCTCCTCCTCCGCCACGCGCGCCAGCACGGCGGGGTCCGGGTTCTCGCCATGCGCGTCGGCGGCGAGCCCGGTCAGGGCCCAGAGGCTGTCCATGCCGGCGGCGGCGGCGCCGGCGAGGTCGGTGTGCGGCGTGTCGCCCACCGCCAGCACGCGCCGCGGATCCTCGAGGCCGAGGGTTTCCATCACCGGGCCATAGACGGCCGGATCGGGCTTGCCGACCTCCACCACCTCGCCGCCCCATTGGAGATAGATGTCGGCCAGCGCGCCTGCGCAGATGATGCGCTCGCCGCCCACCATCACCGCGCGGTCCGGGTTGACGCAGACCATGGGCAGCCCCGCGGCGAAGCAGCGCGCCAGCGCGGGGCGGTAGGCCTCGGCCGAATGGGAGCCCCGCGCGGGATCGGGGCCGGTGTTGAGCAGGAACTCCGCCTGCTCGGGCTCGGGGACGAGTTCGGCCACGCCCTCCTCCACCACCGAGAGGTCGCGCTCGGGGCCGATGTGGAAGGCGCGCCGGCCGAGCCGGGAGAAGACGGGGTCGGGCCGGTCGCGCAGCCAGCGCCAGGTCACCTCGCCGGAGGAGAGGATGCCGTCATACAGCGCGCGGTCGAGCCCCATGCGGTCCAGCATGCCCTGGATGAACCAGGCGCGGCGCGGCGCGTTGGTGAGGAAGGCGATGCGCTTGCCGCGCGCGCGCAGCCGCGCGAGGCAGTCGGCCACGCCGGGATAGAGCGCGCGCCCGTCATGCACCACGCCCCAGAGATCGAGCACGAAGCCCTCATACTCGTCGGCGACGGGCGCGAGGCCCTCCAGGATCTTCACGAGTCCACCCCCACCGCATCGGCCAGCCGCGCGATGCCGTCGCGCGCGAGACATTCCGCGAGTTCGCGCTTGATGCGCCCCACCAGCGCCGGCCCGCCATAGGCGAAGCCCGTGTAGAGCTGCACGAGCGAGGCGCCGGCGCGGATCTTCGCATAGGCCTCGGCCCCGCTCGCCACCCCGCCCGCGCCGACCAGCACGAGCCGCCCGCGCGCCAGGCGATGCGCCCGGCGCAGCATCTCCGTGGAGGGGCCGAAGAGCGGCGCGCCGGAAAGCCCGCCCGCCTCGCCCCGATGCGGCGAGCGCAGCGATTGCGGCCGCGCCAGCGTGGTGTTGGTGAGGATGAGCCCCGCCACCCCGGCGCGCACGCAGAGCTCGACGAGCGGCCCCAGCGCCTCCTCCGCCAGATCGGGCGCGAGCTTCACCAGCACCGGCCGGCCGAGCGCCGGCGGGTCCACCGCGGCGAGGATCGCGGCCAGGCGCTCCTCGCCCTGCAGGTCGCGCAGCCCTGGCGTGTTGGGCGAGGAGATGTTGATGGTGACATAGTCCGCGAGCGGCGCCACGGCGCGGCACAGCATGGGATAGTCGCGCTCGGGCTGCGCGCCCTCCTTGTTCACGCCGACATTGGCGCCGAGGATCCCGGGCAGCGGGCGCGGCAGGGCGGACAGCCGCGCGAGGAAGGCCTCGAGCCCGGCGTTGTTGAAGCCCATGCGGTTGATCACCGCGCGGTCCTCGGGCAGGCGGAACAGCCGCGGGCGCGGATTGCCCGCCTGCGGGCGCGGCGTGACGGTGCCCGCCTCGACGAAGCCGAAGCCGAGCCGCAGCAGCGGCAGCACCGCCACGGCGTCCTTGTCGAAGCCGGCGGCGAGGCCGATCGGGTTGCGGAAGGAGAGCCCGAGCGCCGCGATGGCCAGGGCGGGGGGATCGGGCCGCTCGTCCCGCCCCGCGAGGCCGAGGGCGAGGGCGCGCAGCGCAAGCCCGTGCGCGGCCTCGGCGTCCATCAGGCGCAGCAGCGGCAGGGCGGCGGAGGCGAGGGCGGGCGTCATGGCGGGCGCTGCATAGCGGCAAAGCGCGCGTTGACACAGCCTCCCCGCCGCCCGAGACGGGGGCGCACACGGCGAGGGGAAAGCGGCGGTGAAAGGCCCGGCGATGCTGATGGCCGGCATCGGCCTGTTCGGCATCCTGGATGCGAACAGCAAGATCCTGTCGGCGGAGCACAGCGCGGCGCAGGCCATCTTCCTGCGCCACGCCACGCTGCTGCTGCTGCTGTTCCTGCTGCGCGCGGCCGCGCGCGGGCTGGGCGGGCCGCTGGCCACCGCGCACCCCTTCCTGCACGGGCTGCGGGCGGTGGCGATGCTGTTCTCGGGCGTGCTGTTCTTCCTCGCCTTCCGCCACCTGCCGCTGGCGGACGGCTACCTCGTCTTCTTCACCGCGCCCTTCATGACGCTCGCGATGGCCGCGCTCTTCCTGCGCGAACGCGTGCCGCGCGCGGCCTGGATCTGGTCCGGGGTGGGCTTCGGGGGGGTGATGGTGGCGCTCTGGCCGCAGCTCGGCCAGGGCGGCTCGCTCTTCGGCTTCGCCTGCGCCCTGCTCGGCACGCTGTGCTACGCCATCAACATCACGGTGAACCGCGGGCTGCGCGGCGAGCCGGGGATCGCGCGGCTGGTGTTCTGGCCCTCGCTCTTCGGGCTGCTTGCCACCGCGCCCTTCGCCGGCTGGCACTGGGTGGCGCCGGACGCCGAGGCCTGGGCGCGCTTCGTCTCGAACGGCGTGCTGGCGGGGGCGGCGACCATCCTGCTCGCCCTCGCCTTCCGGCACGCCACCCCGGCGCGGCTCGCGCCCTTCGAGTTCGTCGCCCTGCCGTGGTCGGTTGTGCTCGACCTCATGGTCTTCGGCAACGCGCCCGGCGCCGAGGTGATCCTGGGCGGTGCGATCGTGGTGCTGGCCTGCGTGATGAGCGAGCGCGCGGTGGCGCGCGCGGCGCGGGAGCGTCAGGGAATGTCGGGAGGGAAGACGTGACGTCCCGCCGCATCGAGCGGCACGGGCAGGGCGCGGCGCACCGCCGCGAGCGGCAGCGGCGCGTAGAGATGGGGGAAAAGGCCCGGGCGCATGCCGCCGGAGGCCGGCTCCCAGCGCAGGGACTCGCCCAGCGCGGCGGCCTCGACCTCGACCATCCAGAGATCGGCCTCGCCCCGGCGGTGCTTCGCGGCGGTGGCGCGCAGCTGCGCTGCGGTGGAGAAGTGCAGGAAGCCGTCGCGCCGGTCGTCCGCGCTGCCGTGATAGGCGCCGAGGCGCTCGGCCTCGCGCCAGTCCGCGCCGCGCACGAGGGTGTAGATCATGGCTTCCATGCGGCGCGTCTAGCTCAGCCGCGCTCCCGGTAGAAGACGAGCCCGCCGATCGCCGCGCTGGGCAGGCGCCCCATGGCCCAACGGGGCAGGCGCGTCTCGTCGTGCCAGAGCAGCGCGCCGCCTGTCGCGTCGGGCAGCGCGCCGCCGAGCGCCCGCGCGGCGATCCTTCGGCACACCGCGAGGGCGGGATCGCCCGGCGGCGGGGCGGCGAAGCGCGCATGGGCCGGGTGGCGCGGGTGGCGCGTCGGGAACTGGAAGGGCGCCCGCAGCACCGCGATCAGCGCGCGCGGCAGGCTCCGGGGTTCCGCCCCGCCCGCGTAGCGCAGCGCCGCGGCCGGGCAGGCCTGCGCCGCGCGCGCGCGGTTGAGCGCAAGGGCGGCCAGGGCCTCGATGGCGCGCACCGGCCGCTCGCCGGCCTCGGCGTAGAGCACGCGCGCGAGCAGTTCGGCCGCGGCCTCGCGGGCCTCCATCCGCGGGGCGATCATCGGCGGCTCTCCCCCTGGCGGCGCATCTCCTCGAGCTTCTCCTCGATGCGCAGGAGCTGCTCGGTCAGCCGCCGGTCCACCTCCCGGATGAGCGACAGGGGCACATAAGTGCGCGCCACCTCGAGCTTGAAGCCGGCGAGGTCTTCGCGGGTGCGTTCGAGGCCGCCGGGCGAATGGGCGCTCGTCCGGTCGAGGTCGCGCCGGATGCTGTGCAGCATCCAGTAGACGCTGACCAGCATGGGCGCCTCGGCGATCACGAGCCACCACATGAGGGCTGGGTCGAGGGCGAACATGGGATCTCCTTGCGCTGCGGGCGGCGAGACCCCACACAGCGGGGGTCTATCGGGGGTCTTGGGGCCTGGATGATCGGATGTGGAACGAGCCGTATCTGGAAACCTGCTGCCGTTCGGCGCTGCATCGGCTGACGCTGGTGGGGCCGGGCGGGCGCCCTGCGGGCCTCGCGGACCAGCCCTGCCTCGAGAGGCTCTCGCGCATGGGCTTCGCCCTGCGCCGGCCCGACGGCAGCTTCGCCATCACCAGCGCCGGCGTGGAGCGCCATGCGAGCGAGATCCTGAAGCGTCGGCGGGCCTAGGGCCGGCCTCCCGCCAGGGTGCTGGAGACCGCGAGGGCAGCCTCGGCGAGTGGCGGCGGCCCTAGCCGCGCCAGGAGGGCCGGAACGGCCGTGGCGGCAGGGCGGGCAGGCGCACCGGCTCGGCCAGGATCACGCCCGCGGCCGCGTCCAGCGCGTCGTCGCGGGCCCCCCTGGCGTCGGGGCGCCACTCCGCCATCTCGCGCGCGAAGGGCGTGCGCAGCACGGACTCGTGCACGTGCAGCCGCCGGGCCGCGAGCAGCGGGTCGAAGGCGGCAAGGATGCGCTCCGCCTTGGGCCGGCGGTTCACGTGCTCCACCACCGCGCAGGCGACGCCCTGACGGGCCATCTCCCGCTTCAGCAGCGCCGGCAGGAAACGGCCGAGGCCGTTCGTCTCAACGCGCAGCACGGGAAGGTGCAGTTCTCCCGCGATGCGGGCCACCTCGCGGCACTGCTGCGTCGCCGGATCGTCCGGCGCGTCGGGGCGCTGGGTGATCCAGGCGATGCGGTGCAGGAAGTGACGGTTCTCGGCGTCGCAGTAGCCGGCGGCGAGCACCGAGCCGTCGCCGCCCTGCTCGCGGCCGTAGGAGGGATCCCAGTAGCCGCCGCCTGCGACCATGCGCCGCCCGAGCAGCCAGAGCTGGGCGCAGCCGTTGGCCTCGCGGTATTCCGCTTCCTCGCCGTAGGGCAGAAGGAGGGCGGGGTCGAGCCGCGCCGCCGCGGCGGGCACGGGCTCGAGCAGCATCTGCCGGGCGAAGCGGATCGGCCCGACGCGCCGGCGCAGGGCCGCGATCGACTCCTCGTCGAAGCGTTCCGGCCAGGCGCTGCGCCCTTCCTGGTCGAGGATGGGCACCACGAGGCGCCGGTAGCCCGCGAGGAACTCGTCGCCCTCGCGGTAGAGGCTCTCCTCCGTGTGCGGCGTGCCGGCGTAGAGGATGAGGCCGCCGGGGGTGAGGATGAACTCCGCCTCCGCCAACCGCTCGCGCAGCTCCGCGCGCTTGCCGGGCGTGTCGCAGTTGCCCGGGACCTCGACGTCGTCGCAGAGGATCATGTCCGCGCGCATGCCCGTGATGTTGCCGCCCAGGCCCTGGCCGAGCATGGAGGGGTCGCGCAGCGGCGCGTCCCGCGCCACGGTGAAGCGGTCCGCCGCCCAGCCTTCCACGCCTTCGGGAAGGAGCCGCGCGCAGAGGGGATGGCGTTCGAGGATCCTCCTCGTGTGCGCCACGAGCTTGACCGCGAGGGACTGCTCGGCCGCGAGCACGAGGATCCGCAGATCCGGCCGCCGGTAGAGCGACCAGGCGCAGAACAGCGCCATGAGCGTGGACTTGCCGCAGCCGCGGAACGCCATGAGCAGGAGCCGGCGGGCAGGCGCCTCCGTCTCGAGCCAGCGCAGGATTCGCCGGTGCACGGCGGGGGTACGCTGGCCGTGGCGGCGGTTCCAGATCCAGACGAACTCCTGGAGGTCAGCCGGCCCCGCCTTCGTCATTCCCGTTCTCCTCCGTTGCACCCTCCTCGGGCATGAGTGCGCGGCATTCGGCGAGCGAGGCCTCGCTGCCGCAGAGGCGGTCGGCGGCCTCGGCGTCGCAGCTCGCAGCGAGCTTGATGAGCTGCTCGAGATGCGCGAGCGCGGCCTTGGCGGCGGCGTGGCGCGCGGCGAAGGCCTTGGCGTCCTCCGGTTCCGCGCTGCGGGCGGCGCGCAGGAAGCCCAGATAGTCCGCCGCCACCTCCGCCACCGTGTCCGCGAGCCTGATGCCGAAGCCCTTGGGGCGACGCCGGCTCACGACTTCACGACCCGCACGCGCACCGTGCCGGGATTGAGGTCGATGCTGGCGCCGCTGCGGTTCCAGGCGGTGACGGTGACCACATCCTGCGCGCCGACCTGCGCGAGGAAGACCATGCCCGAGGTGGAGAGGGTGAAGGCCGCCTGGCAGAAGTCGCCGGGCCGCGCGCCGGGCACGGGAACGTTGATCTGCGCGCTGCCGCCGGCGGCGACGGGCGGCGGATCCCATTCGGCCTCGCCGCGAAGTTCGCGCGCGCCGTGCGGCAGGTCCGGCAGGCCGTAGAGCAGCGAGGGCGCCTCCGAGGGATCGCAGAACAGGCGCATGGCGCGCAGCTCGTAGTCCGCGGTGATGCGCGCGACGCCGATGATGGCGTAGGCCACGGTGTCCCAGAGGCGGATCACCTGCAGCCGCGTCAGGCTCGCATCCGTCATGTCCGCCGAGCCCTGCCACCAGCGGGCGGAGGCGTTCCACTGCAGCGACATTCCCGAGGCCCGCACCCAGTGGGGCGAGCTGTCGGTGATCACCTGCATGTTGGCGTCGAAGAGCTGCACCACGAGGCGCGGGTTGTCGGCGTCCACGGCCAGGGCGAACTCGCGCGTGCGCCGCGCGTCCACCACGAAGCCGAGTCCCCGCCCGCCGGGCAGCACCACGCCCCGGCTGGTGAGCGAGAAGTTCTCGAGCCCCGGAAAGGCGAAGTGCGAGAGGTGGCTCGGCGAGCCGCTGACGTTGGTGGAGAGGCAGGCAAGCTTGTCGAAGCCCGTCTGCGTCGCCGTCCAGCGGAAGGCGGCGGCGCGCAGGTTGGGCACGGAGGCCACCTCGCGGGTGAACTCCCGGTGTGCGGCCGCCTGGTGCAGCGCGCGCACCACTCCGCCCACGCGGGTGGCGGTCGCGGTGTACTGGATGTCCACGCGGTAGCCCTGGCTCGCCCAGGCGACCTCGTAGATGTGATCCTGCGCCCCGCCGGTGTGGCGCGCCACGTAGGGCGAGCAGCCCTCCATGCGCATGCCGTAGACGAGCACCGCGCGGCTGCTCACCTCGGAGAGGAAGGGGATGCCGACGATGGCCGGGCGGTTGATCGCCTGCAGCTCGAAGGCCGGGCCGAAGAAGACATGGCGGTTGTGGGCGATGTAGGCGCCAGGCTCGGCCGAGAAGCGCACGCCGAAGCGGTCCTTGTCCGGATGGAGGGAGCTCGCGATGGCGAAATGCCCGCCGTAGTAGCGCACGGAGGTGTTCCAGGCGGCCGCGGTCATTGTGTGGATGTCGAGGCCGATCATGTTGTTCACGATGCGGCCGAGGAAGAGCTGGCTGTCCTCGAAGCCGCGCTCCTGGCCCTGGGTGCGGATGCCGACGGTGAAGCCCTCGACCTGGCGCACCTCGACGGTGCTGGCATCCAGGTTGCGCAGAAGAATTCCGCAATCGGCGGTGTTGCTCCAGTCGCTGATGGTGGCGCGCAGCACGCGCAGCCCCTCGTAGAGCTTGGCGGCATTGCGCACCGCCCCGCCGTCGCCGAGGGTGAGCGCGGCGGTGTTGCCGGGCCCGGCGTAGAGCAGCACCCCGCGCATGGTGAGTCCCGCCGCCGCGCCCGGCAGGGTCAGCGGCATGGTGGTGCGGAAGGTGCCCTCGCCGATGACGAGGTGCTTCCCCGCGGCCGCGGCCGCGTTCATGGCCGCCTGCAGCGCCGGGCCATCGTCGGTGACCCCGTCGCCGGCCGCCCCGAAGTCGCGCGCCGTGAGGGTCTCGGCGAGCTTGTCCTCGACGCTGCGCGGCACCGCGCCGGGAAAGGCGGCCGCGATGACGCCGCCGCGCGGGACGGCGATGACATTGCCGAGCGAATCGAAGCCGAGCAGCCTGTCGGCCCGCGCCGCGCGCGGCGGCAGAACGAGGCCCGTGGGCGGTTCGGCCTCCGAAACCCGGATCGCGCCGCGCACGTCCTCGCGCACCTCCTGCAGCGCCGCCACCTGCCGGTCCAGCTCGTCATTCAGGGTGGAGGCGCGCAGCAGGCCGTTGGGCTGGAAGTCGGTGGTGCGGTCGATGGGCAGGCGGCGCAGCAGCGCGATCTGCGTGCCGGCGAGCGGCGGCAAGTCGAAGCGCACGACCCCGCCCTCGGACTCCCCGGCCCCCTCCACGACATAGCCGAAGGCGAGCGGCACGCCGTTGGCGAGCACGCGCATGTCGCGCGGCTCGAAGATCGGGAAGGGATAGGTGAAGGTGGTCTGCACCCCGTCCGCCACATAGTGCACGCGGGGCGCGAGATCGCCGATCTGGATGTGGTCGGACATCGCTGGCCTCAGTCGAGCAGGCTGCGCAGCGCGTTGCCGAAGCCCGGCAGGGCGCGCAGCAGCGTGGTGGTGGACATGTCCGGGTTGAGCAGCGATGCGCGGCCCGAGGTCATGCGCGCACGGTAGAGCGCCTCGCTGTCGCGCATCCCGGCGGCGGCGTCGGCGCTGAGCCCCGCCTGCACGGTGGCGGCGGAGCCCTCGTTCACCGGGATCCCGCCGGCGGCGAGGCGGGCGCGCGTCGAGGCGATCGTGCGCGCGAGCTGCTCGCGCCGCGCCCGGGCCTCCGCCTCCTGCTGGAGGAGAAGCTGCTGCTGGCGCGCCTCCTCCTGCTGGCGCTGGTTCTCGACCTGCGCGCGCTGCACGGCGCGCTGCGCCTGCGCGGCCTGCTGCTGGGCATAAAGGCCGACACCCGCGGAGGCGAGCGTCGCGAGGGAGGCGAGTGCGGCCATCAGTCGTTCGTCCTCAAATCGGTGGTGACGGAGAGGAGGGTCACGGGCAGCGGCGCCTTGCCCGCGATGCGCCAGAGCGGACGCATCGCGTCGCGCCGCCAGCCGAGGGCGGAGACGCGCACGTCGCCGCTGAAACTCGGCGGGGCCGCGTCGAGCACGGGCGTGTCGAAGCGGCGGAAGGGGATGGGCTGCAGCCCGCGACCGAGGTCGGCTTCCAGCGCCTTGGTCTCGAGCACGCGGAAGATCAGCCGGACCAGGCGGATCGGGGCCATGCGCGCGCCGGCCGCGGTGAGGAGTTCGGGCGGCAGCGGTTCAATCACATGCCAGAAGGGAAGGCCGACCTGCACCTGGTAGGCGCCGGGCGAGAGACTCACCGCACCGCCCGAGACCGTCGCCGTGCCGCGCGGCGCACCGTCGGCGAGAACCTCCACTTCGCGCCCCTCGAGATGGGCGAGGCCGGTCCAGGTGGTGCGCAGCGCGGCGCTCGTGCCATCCAGCGCCGCGTCCGTGGCGAGGCCGGGGTCGAAGCGCTCGAGGCGCCATGTTCCGCCGCGCCAGACGATCACATAGACGTGTCCCTCGACCTCTGCGACGGCGTGGAACTGTCCGTCGGTGGTCTGCTGGGTCCAGGCGGTCACCTGCTCCGCCCGGAAGAGGGTCAGCGTGGCGAGGGTGCCGTCCTCCTGGCAGACGTGGAGCAGGCGGCGCGTCTGGTCGTAGGCCATGGAGGTGGGGTTGCGGATCAGATGGCCCGCGAGCAGGGCGAGATCGTTCGACTGGTAGGCCTGCTGCACCTCCGTGTAGACGAACTCGTGGATGGCGCGGCCGCTGCGGGCGGCGAAGATGGTGCTGCCGTCCACGTCCACCGGCGGCACATGGCGGCTCGCGATGCTGCCCACCCGGGTCTGGCGGTGGAGCTGGATGGAGGAGGGTGTGAGCGGATCGCCCGTGACCATCCATTCGCCGCCGGTGGTGAAGACCTGGAGGTGGCGGGCCGAGAAGACGGCGCGGATCGCGTTCACCTGGTCGGAGAACAGGCCGAACTCGATGCCCTGGTCATCGAGGCCCGTGCCCTTGTCGAAGTTGAAGAGCTGCCCCGAGCAGGAGAGCCAGAGCCGGTTGGGCAGATCGCGAGAGCCGCCGATCACGAGCCGGTCCTGGTGGAAGCAGACGCTGACCGGCCAGCCGCGCACCGGGCTGAAGGCAGCCTCCTCCCAGTCCGTGCTGCCCGAGAGATCGGGCAAGGTGTCGGGGCAGGCCCAGCTCACCTGGGTCGGCGACAGCACGGAGAGGATGCGGCCGTAGCGCCCGCGGAAGCGCAGCGGGTAGAGCGCGTGCCCCGCCTGGAAGACGGGCGCGCTGGCGGTGAGGGTGATGGTGCCGGAAGTCGCCGAGGGCGCGAGCACCACCTGCGGGTCGCCGAAGCGGTAGGTGGGCATCACCGTCCAGCCCCAGGGCGCCACCGTCCAGCTCGCGTGCCCGGTGCGGGTGATGGAAAGCGGATAGAGGTCGGGATGCACGGCAAGCAGCGTGTCCGCGCTCTGCGTGAAGGCCATCTGCGGCAGCATGGCGGCCGTCCAGGGGGCGGGGACCGTGGCCACCAGCACATCGCCCAGGAAGACGCGCATCTCGCCGTGCGAGAGCACGAGCAGGTAGGTCTGCTCGGTGTTGAACTCGAAGGGCACGAGGCGCGCGGGGAAGGGGATGGTCGCGACGTGGCGCAGCCCCGGGCGGCGCGTCACGCCGCCCGTGGGCTGGATGAAGACGTTGCGCAGCCTGGCCGCCCCGTTGGCGTAGGCGCGCAGATCGGCGCGACCGAGCATCTCGGGCGAGAGCTCCCCGGCGGTGAAGTTGGTCTTGACCTGACGCAGCACGCTCATGGTTCAGCCTCGGGCCTGGATCAGCGGGAAGCCCTCGATGGCCCTGGTGGTGGCCTGCTGGCTGTCGGCACGGCGCGCGGCCCGCAGCTCGGCCTCGGCTTGGGCGAAGAGCATCTGCGCGCGCGAGGTGCTCTCGGTCAGCGGGATGCAGAACTCGGCGGAGAGGCGCGCCACCAGCGCGCTGGCGAAGAAGGCCGGGAAGGCGCTCTCATGCGGCCGGAAGATGTAGGTCAGCGTCACCTGCGGCGCGTCGGTGTGCAGCCGGTCCTCGAAAAGGCGGTAGGAGAGGCCACGCCCGCTTCCCGGCCCGCCGGCCGAGAGCACGCGCAGGAAGGCGGCCGGAAGCTGGAAGGCGTAGGCGTGATCGGCCGCTGGCGTGGCGGAGAGGCGCGGCAGGCTGGCCTGGGCGGTGGCGAAGCTCCACGGATGGCAGGAGAGGAGCGCATCGCGCACGCCGCCATAGAGGCCGGACGCCACCTCCGCCTCCGCCGTGCCCTCGCTGAAGGAGGCGATGGCCGGGGCGCCAAGGCGCAGCAGCGCACGCGAGCAGAGTTCGAGGGCGGTGAGCGCCATCGGGGTGATCTCCGGTGGAAAGGAAGGGCGGAGCGACGGGCGGAGGGACCAGCGGCGCACGCCGCCGGTCCCGGGCGGCGTGATGTCCGGAGCCTGGCGCCCCGCCCGGCCGGAGCCGGCCGGGCGGGGCGTGCGCCGGTGGCGCGCTTACTGCTCGCGGCAGCGCATGCGCACGACGCCCTGGTCGTCCACCAGCACGGCGCCCTGGCTCATCATGCTGTTGACGAAGTGCGCGGCGCGGTCGCCGTGCCAGGTCACGTCGGTGATGATCTCCGAGGCGGCGGCGTGGCCCACGGCGGTGCGATGGAAGAAGTAGCAGTAGCGCAGCGAGCCGTTCAGCGTGAGCCCGCTGTGCGGCATCCAGGTGGCGCCGAGCCAGCGCTTGGCCTGGGTGCCCTTCCAGGGCAGCTCGTCCTCGCCCACGTAGTTCGCGTTGGCGAACTCGGGGATGGTGAGCAGCTCGCTCCACTGCTTCCAGCCAACCACGGCGAAGCGCTGGCCGTCGTCGGGCACGTCGAGCTGGCCGAGCTTCTCGAAGGCGAGCAGCGCCTTGGCGCGGGTCATGCCGTCGTTGTCGGTCTGCCCCGCCTGGGTGCCGACCGCCTCGTTGGTCGCGGTGTCGAGGGCGGCGATGATCAGCTCGTCCGTCTTGCGGCCGAGCGCGTAGGCGCCGGCATTGGCCAGCACCTGCATCTCGTTGATGTTGGTCTTGAGGTCGTCGAACTTGTCGATCCAGTCGCCGGCGTAGTGGTCCTGGAGGAAGCACTCCACCGTCGAGTAGGAGAGGTTCATGACCGGCACCACGCCGTTGCGCGCCTTGGAGGCCGCGACGCCGCGGCCGACGCGCTGGAAGACGGTGCTCGCGCCCTTGACGTTGGTCTTGCTGCGCACGCAGGGGCGCAGCTTGCTCCCCTGGCGCTGGTAGGCCTCATGCACCTCGGCCTGGAACTGCTTGATGAAGGCCTGGTCGATCGAGCCGGACACAGGTGTCTCCTATGCGGTTGCGGGTGGGCGGGATCGCCGGGCGCCGGTTGGCCGCGCGGGGCCGGGGCCGTGGCGGGGGCCGCTGCGCGCCGCGGGGCGGTTGTGCGCAGGGCGAAGGGGGTTGGGGCGCCCGCCGCGCGCCGGGAGGCGTGGCGCTGCGGCGGGCGCGGGCGGGCGGGGCGGCGGCGCATCCTGCGCCGGGACGGCCGCCCGCCGAGCGGGCGCGCGGGGAGGAGGGCGCGCGCGCCCGGGTCGCTCAGCCGCCGGCGAGGCGGCGGAAGCCCTCGGTCACGCGCCGGACGATCTCCGGCTCGCGCGAGCGCCAGTAGCGCGGGTCGCGCATCAGCTTGCGCAGCTCCCCCTCGTCCTCGGCGGGCGGGGGCGCCGCCTCCCGCGCCAGCTCCGGCTCCTTGCCGCGCATCATCCGCTCGAGCGCGACCACGCCCTCCTCGGTGGTGGAGAGCGCCTCGAAGACCGGCGGGGGCAGATTGGCTCGGCCCCAGGCGGAGAGTTGCTGCGCGAGGCGGCGGAAGCGTTCCTCCCCGCCGTAGCGCGCGCGCAGCCGCTCGAGCTGGCGGTCCGCCTCGAACTGCTGGGCGGCCTCCGCGATCAGCGGCAGCAGCCGCTCGGCCGCGAGGTCATAGACGAGCTGCACCTGCTTGCGGGAGAAGCCGGCCTCGTAGAGGCGGCGGTTCACCTCGATATCCGGCGAGACGAGCTCGTGGCGGATCTCGATCTGGTAGTCCTCCGGGCTGTCGGGGATGTCGTGGATCTCCCTCCAGCGGCGGCGCTCCTCCTCGTCGGCGTCGGGACCGGGGGGCGCGAAGCGCTGGGAGAGGCGGCGCTCGAGTTCGCGGTAGCTCTTCAGCAGCGCGTCCACGCGCAGTTCGCCGCGCTCGGCGTCCCAGAACTTCTCGGGCACGTCGCTCGGGCGCGGCTTTCCGCCGCCGCCCTGGATCGCGGCGTCGAGGAGGTTGTCTTCCATGGCGGGATCACTCCGTGGGGGTCGGGACGAGAATGTCGGCCGGCGCGCCGAGGGTGCGGGCGAGCCAGCGGGCGGCGGCGGCCGCATCCACCTGGGCCGCGGCGGCCGGGCCCATGCGCGAGACGGCGTCGAGGAAGAGCAGCGTGTTCGCCGCGTCGGAGCGACCCTGCACGCGGGCCAGGGGGCTCTCGTAGCGCAGCGCCACCCGGCCGCCGTCGAGCAGCACGGGCGGCACCTCGCCGCGGCGGGCCAGGATCGACAGGCAGCGCGCGATGAGCGGCGTCAGCAGCTCCGACTGCAGGCGGCCGTAGGTGGCGCCGAGCAGCCGCGCCGTCTCGGCGCTGCGCTCCAGCACCTCGGTCGCGGTCATCCGCGCCTCTCGCGGCGTGCCCAGCCGGTCGGCGAGAAGCGCTTGGCGGATGCGCGCGCGCAGG
Source organism: Roseococcus sp. (assembly GCA_026414745.1). Lineage (GTDB taxonomy): Bacteria > Pseudomonadota > Alphaproteobacteria > Acetobacterales > Acetobacteraceae > Roseococcus. The sequence continues at coordinate 16,513 of JAOAIK010000049.1, read as the reverse complement.
TCCGAGAGCACGAGTTGGGAGACGTCGAAGCTGCCGGGCGCGGCGAGCGGGGTGAGCCCCGCGCTGCCCGGAGCCTTGGGGATGATCGCCCCCGGAGTGAGCTGCACAGTGGCGGGGTTCAGCACCCCGTCGTCCTCCGCCTGCCAGATGCCCGTCACCGCGATGGAGGCGTTCTTGAGCACGAGCTCCACGACCCGGTTCGCGGTGCGGATGTCGGGCAGCGCCTTCACCACGGGGCCCCGTCCGTAGAGCTCGCCCGGCGCCTTCAGCCAGCGGAAGGCGATGAAGGGCGCTTCGGCGAAGCCGCCCTGGGCGAGCAGCAGGGGCTCGTCCAGTTCCGGCGCGTCCAGCACGGCGGCGTAGCGGTGACCGAAACGATCAGGCCACACCGCCTCGACGACGCGATGGCTGCGCGGCTCGGCCTCGCCGTCCGCCTGCTCCTCGCGCAGGCGCGCGGGGAGCTCGGCAAAGGGGAAGCGGCGGCGGATGGCCGCGAGGGTCATCCGGTTCTCGCGGAAGACGGTGTCGAGGCGGCCCGAGGGGCCCTCCTCCAGAACCGCCTGGCGCACCGGGATCGCGGTGAAGCGGAGCGCCGAGGGCTCGCCGGGCGGGGCCTCCTCGACCAGGAGCACGCCGGTGCCGGCGATCACCAGGTCGAGGAAGGCCTGGTGCATTTCCACCGCGAAGTTCGAGCGGTCGAGCTGCTGCTGCAGCACCGCGGCGGTCTGCTCGAGGGCCTGGGCGGCGGCCTGGGCCTCGGGGCCGTCCGCGAAGTCGCGCGCGGGGGCGAGGCCGAACCAGCGCGACCAGGGCGGCGTCAGCTCCGCGAGGAGGGAGGCGGCAAGCTGCTCGGCTGCATCGGCGGCGGTGGCGTCGAACAGGCCGGCGGCCTCGTGCGGCGCAGGCAGCACATGAGCGTAGGCATCGGCCCAGGCCGCCTCCAGCGCGCGGCGGCGTTCGCGCGCGCGGCCCTGCCGGGCGAGAATATCCTTCGGGGTCATCGCGCTCACTCGCCGAGCAGGGATTTGCGGCCGAGCAGCGGCAGAGGCTCCAGCACGCCGCGGGCCGAGGTGGCGATGGTTCCGGCGAGGCCCTGGCGCGCGCGGCGCCGGGCTTCGATGCGCGCCTCCTCGGCGGTGCGGGCGGCGGCGGCCTCCGCCTCCGCCTGCTGCTGGCGCAACTGTTGCTGCTGCGCCGCGATGTCGATCTGCGGCGCGGGCACCACGATGGGCTTCGGGGCGCGGAACAGGCCTCCCATGCGGGCGGATCTCCTCTTCGAAGGGCACCTCTCCCTGCCCGCGCCGGGGCGGCACCCCGAAAAAGGACGACGGGCCGCTTCCCGGAGGGAAACGGCCCGCCGCCAAGGTCGGGAGAGGGAGAGGAGGACGCCAGCGGGCGCAGTTCGCCCGTTGACGCTCCCCTTCTACACACACGCCGGGGTGGAGGTCAAGTATTTTTTCCTATGACCTGCGCGAGCGGCGAGGCGGCGATACAACCCGTATGGCGTGAGGGCGAAGGGCGCGTGCGGTCCCAGCACGGCGCGACAAAGCGCGACGCAGTTGTAGGGCACGACACCGAAGCCTCGCCCGCGCGTGGGCTCGGTGAGGGGGAAGGGGCCGACGGGACGCAACCCGGCGCGCCGGTAGAAGCCTGGCAGGTCGAAGCCCGGCGGCAGGTCGAGGCGGCCGGCGAGCAGCCGCCCGGTCAGGGGGTCGAGGACGAGCCAGCCCCCGCCCTCCTCGATGGCCGCGAAGCAGTGGCGGAAGCCCGGGCGCAGCAGACGCTGCCAGAGATGGTCGGCGCGGCCGCCGAAGACGATCCAGACCCGCTGTTCGGGCAGCGCCCGGTGATGATTGGCCGTCACGGCGCCCGGCCCGGGAAGGGAAGAACCTCCGCCTCCCTCGGCTGGGGTTCGGCGGGATCGGCCACGATTCCCTTGACCCGGAGCGGGAACTCGAGCCGCTGCATCGCCTCGCGCCAGAGGCGGTGATCCCCGCGCTCGGCCGGGTGGCGCGGGCAGGGCGGCACCCCGCGCTCCCCCCAGATGCGGAGGATGCGGGCATGGGCGATCTCGATCCGCCGCTGGCGGTAGAGGCGATCGAGGCACTTCAGCACGTCGTCGGGCTCGCAGGGCCGCAGGCTCAGGCCCTGGCCGGCCCGTATCCGGGCCCCCTCGCGCCGCGCCACCAATGCGGCCATGGTCCAGAACCAGGCCTCTTCGGCGGATCGGAACGGTTCGGCCCGGGCGAGGCTGCCCAGGACGGGCGCGGCGTTGGCACGGGGGGAAGCGCGCATAGGAGACTCCGTTCAGGGGTTGTAAAGAGGCACGAATGCCTATGGGGGACAGCCACGGACAGACGCGACTACCGAGGGTTGTGCCCTGTTTCGCGGCGGAAAGCAAGATTTTCCTATTGCAGGCTGACGACACACCTAACAAGGTTCCGAGGATATGCGACACGACGACATCTGGCGCGCCATCGATTCGCTGGCGGCCGAGCACGGCCTCTCGCCCTCGGGCCTTGCGCGGCGGGCGGGCCTCGATCCGACGGCCTTCAACCCCTCCAAGCGGGTGGGGCCGGACGGGCGTGCGCGCTGGCCCTCGACCGAAAGCATCGCCAAGGTGCTGGACGCAACCGGGGCCGGCATCGAAACCTTCGCCGCCCTGGTCTCCGGCAGCGGCAGCGTCTCGGGAAAGGGCGGCCGAGGGGGCGCGCGTCGCATTCCGCTGATCGGCTTCGCCCAGGCCGGCGGGGAGGGTTTCTTCGACGACGGCGGTTTTCCGGTCGGCGGCTCCTGGGACGAAATCAGCCTGCCCGAGATCGGCGATCCCAACGCTTACGCGCTGGAGATCAGCGGCGATTCCATGGCCCCTGTCTTCCGCGACGGCGACATCATCATCGTCTCCCCCGCCGCCCCGATCCGACGTGGCGACCGCGTGGTGCTGCGCACCCGCAAGGGCGAGGTGATGGCCAAGGAACTGCGCCGCCAGAGCGCCAAGCGCATCGAGGTCGCGAGCCTCAACCCCGCCCACCCCGACTACAGCTTCGACCTCCAGGACGTGGCCTGGATGCACCGCATCATCTGGAGCAGCCAGTAGGGGCTGGAGGCGCCCCGGGCCTCCAGCTCACTCCTGCGCTTCCAGTCGTCGCTTGCGCAGGTTCAGCCACACCAGCGCCGCCACCACGGGCACCAGCACGGCGAGGATCGCCTCCGCCGTCGTGCCGAGCGGCCCCCACCAGGGCAGCGGCTTGATCAGGTAGCCGATGACGGTGAGCAGGTAGTAGGTGATGCCGGCCACCGAGAGCCCTTCCACCGTCTGCTGCAGGCGGAGCTGCGCACGGCCGGTGGCGGCCAGGGTGGCGAGCTGCTTCTCCGCCTGCGCCTCCTGCGCCACCGCCACCCGTGCCCGCAACAGATCCACAAGCCGCGCGGCGCGCACCGAGAGCGCCGCGATGCGCGCCCCGGTCGCGCTCACCGTCGCCATGGCGGGCTCCATGCGCCGATCGAGGAAGCGCGAGAGGGTGGGGATGCCATGCAGTGGCACTTCGCCGAGTTCGGCAAGCCGGCGCAGCACCAGGCGGTGATAGGCGGCGCTGGCCGAGAAACGCTCGGCCGTGCCGGCGCTGGCGCGCTCGATTTCGCCCGCCACGGCGGTGAGTTCCTCGAGCGCCGCGCGCTCCGCCGCAAGGTCGTTGAGGCTGGGCAGCCGGGCCGAAAGGCGTGCGAGCTGTTCCGACGCGTTGGCGAGTTGCGGCCCCACTCCGCGCGCGACGGGCAGGGCAAGCAGCGCCATGGCCCGGTAGGTCTCGATCTCCCACAGCGCCTGGGCGAGCCGGCCCGCGACCATCGGGGCCGGCTGCCCCGCGATCAGGATGCGCGTGAAGCCGTCAGGGTGGAGGCGGAAATCGGTGAAGACCATCGCCGCCTGCTCTGCTACCGCCGCCCCGGCGATGCTGTCCGTGACGAAGCCGCAGTGCTCCACCCGGGTATCCACCAGCGCGATATGCATCGCCGCCACGGCCTGGCCCGGCAGCCTGGCCAGCCACTCCGGCGGCAGGACGGCGATCGCCGGCGCTTCGAAGGGCCGCTCGGGATCCGCCCCGGCGGCGAGGAAGTTCCAGCCGGTGAACTCCGTGTGCCGCTCGAAGCGCAACCGGAAGGCGCCGAAATCGGCCATGAACCAGGTGGCGCCAGGCGCAGGCGGAACCACCCCATGCCAGGCGCAGAGCGCGGCGAGATGCGCCTCCTCGGCCGCGCGATCCGGCGCGACCATGGCGAGGCGGGAGAGGCGGGCGGGCGCCTGGATGGGCACGGCGGGGCGCGCATGCAGCTCGCCGGTCAGCGCCTCGCGCTGCGGATGGGAGGGGAAGCTCATCGGCGCGGACCCTAGAACAAATGGCGTCGGGCTGGCATCAGCGATCATGCGCAGGGGGCCGCCCGCGGGGCTCCCCAGTCGGGACGGACCGTGCGAGCCTTCGCCTATGCGCATCCGCGACATCGCCGAAGCGGACATCCCGGTCCTCCTCGCCCTGAACAATGCCGAGGCCGAGGCGGTGAACGCGCTCTCGCGCGAGAGGTTCGAGGGGCTGCTGCGCACTGCCTTCGCCGCGCGGGTGGCCGAGACCGGTGCGGGCTTCCTCATCGCCTTCGATCATGCGACCCCGCCGCAGGGCCCGAACCACGCCTGGTTCACGGCACGCGAGAGCGCCTTCGCGTATGTGGACCGCGTCGTGGTGGCGCCATGGGCTCGGCGACAGGGCGTGGCACGGGCGCTCTACGAGGACCTCGCCGCCCTGGCGCGGGCGGAGCGGATCCCGCTGCTCGCCGTCGAGGTCAACCTCGATCCGCCGAACCCGGCCGGCCTTGCCTTCCACCAACGCCTCGGCTTCCTCCCGGCCGGCGAGGGGAAGGATCCGCGCACCGGCAAGACGGTGCGCTATCTGCGCCGGGTGATCTGACCGCGCCGTCTCACGGGGTGCGGAACAGGGCCTCTGCCGCCGCCCGCTGGGCCTGCCGTGCGGCCAGGGCGGCCTCCGTGCGGGCGATCTCGGCCCGCAGCGCCGCGATATAGGCCCGCAGCGCCTCCTCCGACCAGCCCTCGAGTGCGGCCGGCGTGAAGCTGTCGGGGCGGCGGGGGCGGGGCTCCTCCTCGAACATGCGGGGCTCTCCTGCGAATCGCGGGGCTTGGCCCCGTCCGGTCCGCGCACTATAGGGCGAATGCGGGGCGCGCGCCCCGGACCGCGCCGCGCCGCGCCCGCCCCGAGACCTGACGGACCCTTCCATGGCCCAGCCCCTGATGCCCAAGGCCACCGCCGTGTGGCTGATCGAGAAGACCTCGCTGTCCTTCGAGCAAATCGCCGATTTCGTGAAGATGCACCCGCTCGAGGTCCAGGCCATCGCGGATGGCGAGGTGGCGCAGGGCATCATCGGCTATGATCCCGTGGCCAATGGCCAGTTGACGCGCGAGGAGATCGCGCGCTGCGAGGCTGACCCGACGGCGCGTCTCGTCCTCGCGCCCCAGGCCGTCCCTCTCTCGCGCTCGCGTGGGAAGGGCGGGCGCTATACGCCCGTGGCCAAGCGCCATGATCGGCCGGACGGGATCGCCTGGCTGCTGCGCCACCACCCGGAACTCAGCGTGGCGCAGATCGCGAAGCTCCTCGGCACCACCAAGGAGACCATCGAGAAAGTGCGGGACAAGACGCACTGGAACAGCGCGAACATCAAGCCGCGCGATCCGGTCATCCTCGGGCTCTGCACCCAGAGCGCGCTCAACGAGGCGGTCGCCGCTGCCGCCCAGCGCCTCGCTGCCGAGGGCAAGTCCCTGCCGCAGCCCCAGCCCAGCGAGGCCGATTAGCCCCGCCTTTCACTTCTGGCGGCGCAGTCGCTCCATCTCCTCCTTCAAGGCCAGCTTCTCGCGCTTGAGGCGGGCGATCCGCTCGTCATCCGGACGCGGTCGGCCACCCTCCGCGGCGATGCGCTGTTCGAGCTCGGCGTGACGGGCCTCGAGGGAGCGGAGCCGCGGGGTGTGGATCATGCCGTTACGTCCTCCGAGCGCACATGCCGGTCAGCCATGCCGGCCCCGCACGCCGCGCCGCCCACGGTTGCACGATCGCGACGCGCGGCCCCCGCCGCGGGCGCTGTTGCGCGGCGGCCGGCTCATGCTATCCCCAAATCAGGCGGGAAGCGGAAGGATTTCGTGTCCTCCGCCTGCCGCCGCGCCTGCCGCCCCCTCGACCGCACGGGACCGATGCTCGAAGACCGCGAAGCCCTGTTGCGCCGCCTGCACGAGCTCCGCAGCGAGCATCGCGACCTCGACACGGTGATCGCCCGGCTGGAGGCGGGGCCCAGGGATCAGCTCCAAGTGCAGCGGCTCAAGAAGCGCAAGCTGAAGCTCAAGGACGAAATCGCCTGGCTCGAGAGCCGGATCGTCCCCGACATCATCGCCTGAGGGATGGGCATGCGGGATCAGGCGCCGCGCGTGGGGGTGATCATGGGCTCCCGCTCGGACTGGGAGACGATGCGCCACGCCGCCGAGACGCTGACCGCGCTTGGCGTCCCCCACGAGACGCGGGTGGTCTCGGCGCATCGCACGCCCAGGCGACTCTATGAGTATGCCGCCACCGCCGCCGAGCGGGGGTTGCGCGTGATCATCGCCGGGGCGGGCGGAGCGGCGCATCTGCCCGGCATGGCGGCGAGCATGACCTGCCTGCCCGTGCTCGGCGTGCCGGTGGAGTCGCATGCGCTGAAGGGTCTCGATTCCCTTCTCTCCATCGTGCAGATGCCGGGCGGCGTGCCGGTGGGCACGCTGGCCATCGGGCGGGCGGGCGCCATCAATGCCGGGCTGCTGGCCGCCTCCATCCTCGCGCTGTCCGACCCGGCGCTGGCCGCCCGCCTGGCGGCGTGGCGCGCCGCCCAGACCGAGGGCGTGCCCCATGACCCCGTCTGAGGCGGCGGCCCCTCTGCCGCTTGGCGCCACCATCGGCATCCTGGGCGGCGGGCAGCTCGGGCGGATGAGCGCCATGGCCGCCGCGCGCCTCGGCTACCGCACCCATGTCTTCGCGCCCGAGCCGGACTCGCCGGGCATGCAGGTCGCCACCGCGCACACGGTCGCACCCTACGAGGACAGCGAGGCGCTGCGGCGTTTCGCCGCCAGCGTGGACGTCGTGACCTTCGAGTTCGAGAACGTCCCCGCAGCCGCCCTGGCCGCGCTGGAGGGTCTCGCGCCCTGCCGGCCCGGCCTGTCGGTCCTCGCCACCTGCCAGGACCGTCTGGCTGAAAAGGCCTTCCTCGAAGACGCGGGCGTGCCCGTCGCGCCCTGGGCGCCGGTGCGCAGCGAGGCCGATCTGGCCCAGGCGCTGGCCCGGATCGGCCTGCCCGCGGTGCTGAAAACCACGCGCCTCGGCTACGACGGGCGGGGCCAGGCAGTGATCCGCGCCTCGGAGGAGGCCGCCGCCGCCTATGCCCGCCTCGCGCCCAAGCCGCTCGTGCTCGAGGCCTTCGTGCCGTTCGTGGCGGAGGTCTCGGCCATCGCCGCGCGCGGCGCGGACGGGGCGGTGGCGGTGTTCGACGCGGTGGAGAACCGGCACCGCCACCACATCCTTGACCTGTCCTTCGCGCCGGCGCGCATCCCCGCCGCGGTGGCCGAGGCGGCGCGCGGTCATGCGGCGCGGGTGGCGGAGGCGCTGGGGGCGGTGGGCGTGCTGGCACTCGAGCTGTTCCTGCTGGCCGATGGCAGGCTGCTCGGCAACGAGATCGCCCCGCGCCCGCACAACTCGGGCCACTGGACGATGGACGCCTGCGACTGCGGGCAGTTCGAGCAACATATCCGCGCCGTGGCGGGGCTGCCGCTCGGGCCCGCGACGCGGCGGGCGGATGCGGTCATGCGCAACCTCGTGGGGCCGGAGGGACAGGCCGCCTGGCCGCGCCTCGTGGCGGCCCCGGGGATCATCGCGCATTGGTACGGCAAGGCCGAGGCCCGGGCCGGCCGCAAGCTCGGCCACGCCACCCTGCTGTTGCCTTGGGGCAGCCTTGCTGGCGCGCGCGAGACGGAGCTGTTGGACCGTCTGTGATCATGCCCTGTGGCGAATCCGCCAGGGGGCTTGTGTCGCGCGCGCCACACCTGTTCGGAAATGCTGGTCCGGGAGGTGCAAGGCCCGCGGGCACGGTGTTAGGGTTCGCTCACGCAGCGAGGATTCGCGCCGGAAGGCGTGCCGCGCAGCGATCGAATGAACGTGATTGCCAAAGGAGAACGAGGATGAGCCTCAAGAAGGCCCTTCTGGCGGCGACGGTGCTGTCGCTGCCCGTGGCCGCCCAGGCGCAGCCCGTCTCGGGCCTCTATGTGGGCGCGGGCGTGGGTGCGAACTACCGCGAGAACGTGACCTCCGACATCCCCGCGACCCTGGGTGCCGATCGGGTCCACACCCGCTGGGGCTGGGCTGCGGTGGCCAGCATCGGTTGGGGCTTCGGGAACGGCATCCGCGCCGAGCTCGAGGGCAACTACCGCAACAACAGCATCGACCGCATGCGGCTCGGCGCCGTGTCGGGCAACCCGGCCGGCGGCACGGTCCATCAGTATGGCCTGATGGGCAACGCCTTCTACGACCTCGCTCTCGGCGACGTGCTCGGCCTCGGCGTGAGCGTGACGCCCTATGTCGGCGCCGGTATCGGTTATGCCTGGAACGACTACCGCAAGGTGATCGGCCGCACCTCGCCGACCAACCGCGTGATGATCGACGGCAATGACGGCCGCTTCGCCTATCAGGGCATCGCGGGTGTGGCGTTCGGGCTGGGCGCCATGATGCCGGGCCTGTCGCTCACCACCGAGTATCGCTTCTTCGGCACGCTCGACCCCTCGATCTCCTCCGGGAACATCAACAACGCGGGCCAGACGGTTGTCGGCCTCGGCTCGCCGGCGTCCTACCGTCCGACCAACTACAACCACTCCATCCTGGTCGGTCTGCGCTACGCCTTCAACACGCCGACGCCTGCGCCCGCCCCGGCGCCGGCCGCGGCGCCCGCGCCCGCGCGCACCTTCCTGGTGTTCTTCGACTGGGATCGCGCCGACCTGACGGACCGCGCGCGGCAGATCATCGCCGAGGCGGCGAACAACGCGCGCACGGTGGGCTCGACGCGGATCGAGGTGTCGGGCCACGCGGACCGGACGGGTTCGGCGGCGTACAACCAGCGCCTGTCGGTGCGGCGTGCCGAGGCGGTGGCGGCGGAGCTGGTGCGGCGCGGGATCGCGCGCAACCAGATCACCATCCAGGGCTTCGGTTTCGACCGGCCGCTGGTGCCCACCGCGATGGGCGTGCGCGAGCCGCAGAACCGCCGCGTGGAGATTGTCCTGCGCTGAGGCGCGGGCCCTCTTCCCGAGGCCGCAAGACGAGAGGGGGGCGCCGCAGCGCGCCCCCTTTTTCGTGCCTCGTAATCGCGCCCCGTCGCCCTGGACGCGCGCATGAAAAAGGGCGGCCCTTGGGCCGCCCGCGTCGCACAGCTGGGACGATTGCGCTCAGCGCGTCGCGCTGGCCGTCTGAGCCTGCTGGCTGGCTTGGCGCTGCGGCGGTGGTTGGTTGGCGGGACGCTGCTGCGGTTGCGTGCGCGCCTGGCCCGTCGCCTGCTGCCGCTGCGGCGCGGCCGGACACGGTTCCGCCCCGAGTGGTTGGGGGATCTGCCGCTGCACCGCCAGGTTCGCCAGCTCCTCCCGGGTGTTCGCCTGCATCGCCATCTGGAAGAGGGGCGCCTGCTCCCGGCAGAAGAAGCTGCCACGCGCAATCCCGGCCTGCATCTGCGAGTTGGCGAGATTGGTGATGTAGAGGTCGAGCTGTCGCTGGTGCTGCGCGCCATGCACCCGGCGGTGGTAGCTGGTCACGCCGCGCTGCGCGTTGTTGAGTTCGTTCATGTGGCGGCGGACGAAGTTGTTGTAGTCGTCCTGCTGCTGGCAGGTCAGGGCCACCACCATGAGTTGGCTCTGCAGCGCTCGAACGTCGAACGCCGTCTTTTCAGCGGGCTGCAGGCAGGCGGCGATGGCCGCTCCCGGCCCCACCAGCGCGGCGGCGACGCCCGCCAGAAGTGCTGTCTTGCGCGTCATGGCGCGAAATCCCCCTATCAATCCCCGCCGAGTCGCGCGCGCTCCTGGCGCACGGACCGGCCCGGCCTGAGGCTTTACACGGAACCGCTTCGGGCGCGAAGCCTAAACCGCCACGGGCTGCGACTTTGGTTTCGGCAGATCCGCCAAGCGCCTGTCGAGAAAGGCCAAGGCCTCCTCCAGATCGCCGCCGCCGGGCCGCAGCCAATAGGCGAGGGTGGCGGTGTAGATCGCGCCCAGCGTCAAGCGGCGCGTGTACCAGGAGAAGTCGGCCGAACGGTCGCCGGCCGCATACCAGAGCGCCGAGGCGGTTTCGGCCGTCAGGCGCGCCGCCAGCGGGAGATTCCAGGGCAGGGCCAGAAGCGCCATGGCGCCGCGCAGCGCCTCGCGATGCGGCTCCACCTCGCGGAGCCGCAGTTCCACCACGCGGCGGATGCGCTGGGCCGTCCGCATGCCGGAGAGATCCTCCCGCTCGGCGGCCGCTTGCATGCGCTGGTCGGCAAGTCGCGACCACGCGGCGATGGCGCCGGTCACCCCGCGCGGAAAGGCGCTGGAAAGAAGTTCGGGCGGTTCCCCCGCCTCGATCAGCGCGCGGCGGAGCGTCTCGCAACTCCATCCCCGCACCTCGGCCAGCCGCACGGCCGTGTCGATCAGCGCCTCTTCTGTCATCGCGCCTGCTCCTGGACGCGAGCGAGTTCTTCGGCGAAGCCCAGCATCGACAGGTCCTCCATGCGCATCAGGTAGAAGATGCCATCCAGATGGTCATTCTCGTGCTGGAGCACGCGCGCGGCCAGCCCCTCCGCCACTCCTTCCGTCGGCTCGCCATTCTGGTCCAGACCCCGCCAGGCCACGCGCGTGAAGCGAGGCACCTGACCGCGCAGGCCGGGGATGGACAGACATCCCTCCCAGCCCAGGGCGCGCTCCGGGCCGAGGGGGGCGAGTTCGGGATTGAACAGGGCGCGCAGCGTGTCGCCATCGCGCCAGAGGAACAGGCGAAGGGATTCATGCACCTGCGGCGCGGCGAGGCCGATGCCGCCGGCGTCGACCAGCGTCTCGGCCATGTCGCGCACCAGCCGCCGCATGTCGGGTGCGGTGGGATCCGCCACCGGGGCGGCCTGGGCCAGCAGCACGGGGTGGCCCATGCGGGCGATCTTGAGGATGGCCATGCGCTTTCCCCTGGCACGAGACGTGCGCGCCGCAGCATCGGCGATCCGGGGACGCCATGAAAGGGCTTCACGGAAGGGGCGGCTCATGTTAGATAAATTGAGAGGACTGGATCCATCTGGGACCAGCCCCGAGCCCCATCCACCTCCATCCTTCGAGCAGGAGAGTTACCCGCGTGCAAGTCGTCGTCCGCGATAACAACGTCGATCAGGCGCTGAAGGCGCTCAAGAAGAAGCTGCAGCGCGAAGGCGTGTTCCGCGAGATGAAGCTTCGCCGCCACTACGAGAAGCCCTCGGAGCGCCGTGCGCGCGAGGCGGCGGAAGCCGTGCGCCGCGCCCGCAAGGTGGAGCGCAAGCGCATCGAGCGCGAAGGGTTCTGAGCCTCGCGCCCGACCCCGAGGCCGGGCGGAACACCAGGACAGGACTGTGCGGCGGCCCGAGGAGAGATCCCGGGCCGCATCGCATTGCCGGCACGAGGTGGCGGCTGACGCGAGACGTGTCAGGCGGCCGCCTCGCCCTTCACCGGCAGGCCATCGGCGCGGCGCTGCGCCTTCTTGCGCTCATGCGGGTCGAGATGGCGCTTGCGCAGCCGCACGGCCGAGGGCGTCACCTCCACCAACTCGTCGTCCTCGATCCAGGCGATGGCCTGTTCGAGCGACATTCTCCGCGGCGGTGTCAGGAGCAGCGCGTCGTCCTTGCCGGCGGCGCGGATGTTCGTCAGCTTCTTCTCCTTGACGGGGTTGACCTCCAGATCCTCGTCGCGCGCATTCTCGCCGATGATCATCCCGATATAGACCTTGGCACCGGGCTCCACGAACAGCGCGCCGCGATCCTGCAGCGAGAACAGCGCATACTGCGTCGTCTCGCCGTCCACATTGGAGATCAGGGTGCCGTTGCGCCGGCCCTCGATCGGGCCGGCCCAGGGGCGGTAGCCGAGAAAGAGCCGGTTCATGATGCCGGTGCCGCGCGTGTCGGTCAGGAACTCGGAATGGTAGCCGATCAGGCCGCGCGAGGGCATGTGGAAGGTCAGCCGCGTCTTGCCGCCGCCGGAAGGGCGCATGTCCTGCATCTGGCCCTTGCGCAGCGAGATCTTCTCGACCACCACGCCGGCATACTGCTCGTCCACGTCCACGAGCACCTCCTCGAAGGGCTCCTCGCGGGCGCCCGTCTCCGGGTTCTCGCGCGTCAGCACGCGCGGGCGGCCGATGGTCAGCTCGAAGCCCTCGCGGCGCATCGTCTCGATCAGCACGCCGAGCTGCAGTTCGCCCCGCCCGGCCACCTCGAAGGCATCCGCCTCCTCGCTGTCCTTCACGCGGATCGCGACATTGCCCTCAGCCTCGCGGAACAAGCGGTCGCGGATCTGGCGGGAGGTCACCTTCTTGCCCTCGCGCCCGCCCAGCGGGCCGTCGTTCACCCGGAAGGTCATGGCGAGCGTGGGCGGATCGACCGGCACGGAGGGTAGCGGTGCGGCCACCTCCGGGGCGCAGATGGTGTCAGGGATGGTCGTTTCGGACAGGCCGGCGATGGCGATGATGTCGCCCGCCACCGCCTCCTCCACCGGCACGCGCTCGAGGCCGCGGAAGGAGAGCAGCTTGGTCAGCCGGCCCGTCTCCACCTGTCGCCCGTCCGCGCGCAGCACCTTCACCGGCATGTTCAGCCGCGCCACCCCTTGCGCGATGCGGCCGGTCAGGATGCGGCCGAGGAAGTTGTCGTATTCCAGGATGGCGGCGTTCATGGCGAAGGGCAGCGTCGCCTCCGCGGCCGGTTCCGGCACATGGCGGAGGATCAGCTGGAAGAGCGGCGCGAGATTCTCCCGCGGGGCGTCCAGGCTCTCGGCGGCCCAGCCCTGGCGGCCCGACGCGAAGAGCATGGGGAAGTCGAGCTGCGCCTCGTCCGCGCCGAGATGGGCGAAGAGGTCGAACACCTCCTCGTGGACCTCGTGCGGGCGGGCGTCCTGGCGGTCCACCTTGTTCACCACCACGATGGGGCGAAGCCCGCGCGCCAACGCCTTGCCGAGCACGAACTTGGTCTGCGGCAGCACGCCCTCGGCCGCGTCCACGAGCAGGATCGCCCCGTCCACCATGGAGAGGATGCGCTCCACCTCGCCGCCGAAATCGGCGTGGCCGGGCGTGTCCACGATGTTGATGTGGGTGCCCTTCCAGCTCACGGCGCAGTTCTTGGCCAGGATGGTGATGCCGCGCTCACGCTCCAGGTCGTTGCTGTCCATCACGCGTTCGGCAACCTTCTCGTTGGCGCGAAAGGTGCCGCTCTGGCGCAGCAGCTGATCGACCAGGGTGGTCTTGCCATGGTCGACGTGGGCGATGATCGCAATGTTGCGGATTTGTTGGCTCATGGTTGGCTTTCGCGGATGTTCCGGATTTCTTCAGGGTTGAGCAGACGCTCTGCAATCAGTTCGCCCGCACGGACGCGGGCCGTGCCCAGCAACGCGCCGTCGGGCCCGCGGACGATGACGGCATCGGCATCGGGCCAGTCGCCACGTCGCCGCATGCCGGACAGGAACCGTGCCGCATCGTCGCCGTCCAGCGTGATGGCCTCATGACCGGCGAGCAGAGAATCCACGGGCAGCAGCCTGCCAAGGCGTTCGGGCTCATCCATGGCGGCCAGCGCGTCCAGCGTGATGCCATCGGCCGCGTGGAAGCGGCCACTCGACAGGCGCCTGAGGCTGGCCAGGTGGGCGCCGCAGCCGAGCGCCTCGCCGATGTCCTCGCCCAGGGTGCGGATGTAGGTTCCCTTGCTGACCTTTGCTATTAAGTTTATAGCACTAGCACCAGATTCTGTGCGGGTCAATGCCAGATTCAGCTCATGAATCCAGACATTTCTCGGCTGGCGGTCGACCGTCTCGCCCGCACGGGCGTACGCGTACAGGGCGCGACCCTCGTGTTTGAGCGCGCTGTGCATGGGGGGCACCTGGGTTTGCGCGCCCGTGAACCGGGCAGCGACTTCGGCCAGCATGGCGTCATGGATCGCAGGGACGGGCCTCCGGTCGATCACCTCACCCTCGGCGTCGCCGGTGGCGGTGCGAATACCCAGACGCAGCACCGCCTCGTAGGTCTTGTCGGCATCGATATGGATCTGGCTGAACTTGGTCGCCGCACCGAAGCACAGGGGCAGAACGCCCGTGGCCAGCGGGTCCAGCGTCCCCGTGTGCCCGCCCTTTTCCGCCCGCAGCAGCCAGCGGGCCTTCTGCAGGGCCTGATTGCTCGATAGCCCGAGCGGCTTGTCCAGCAGCAGCACCCCGTGCACGGGGCGCCGGAGCGTCCCCGTGCGCGTGATGGGCATGTTCAGTCGTCCTTGGCGCGCGAGGCAACGGCGCGGGCGATCAGTGCATTCATGTCGGCCGCACGCTCGGTCGTGCGGTCGAACACGAAGTGCAGCGTCGGCACGGTGTGGATGTGCAACCGCTTGAACAGGCCGTTGCGCAGGAAGCCGGCCGCCTGGTTCAGCGCCGCTTCGGTCTCACCCGGCTCACCCACGAGCAAGCTGAAGAACACCTTGGCGTGGGCATAGTCCGGGGTGACTTCGACGGCGTTGATCGTGACCATGCCGACCCGAGGGTCCTTCAGCTCGCGGGCGATCAGCTCCGTCAGGTCGCGCTGGATCTGATCGGCGACGCGAAAGCTCCGGTTGGGCGTGGCGGCCTTGCGCTTCACAGTGTGCGGGCGACTTCCTTGACCTCGAAGAATTCGAGCTGGTCGCCTTCCTTGATGTCGTTGTAGCCCTTGAGCTTGATACCGCACTCGAAGCCTTCCTTGACTTCGCGCACGTCGTCCTTGTGGCGCTTGAGCGACTCGAGTTCACCGGTGTAGATGACCACGTTGTCGCGCAGCAGCCGGAAGTGCGCCGCGCGCGTGACCTGACCGCTGGTGACCATGCAGCCGGCCACCGTGCCGATCTTGGACGCCACGAACACCGTGCGGATTTCGGCCATGCCGATGACTTCTTCCTTCTTCTCCGGCGCCAGCATGCCCGACATCGCAGCCTTCAGATCATCCACGGCGTCATAGATGATGTTGTAGTAGCGGATGTCGATGCCGTTGGATTCGGCCAGCTTGCGCGCACCCGCGTCCGCGCGGGTGTTGAAGCCGATGATCACCGCCTTGGACGCGATCGCGAGGTTGATGTCGGATTCGCTGATGCCGCCGACCGCCGCGTAGACGAGCTGCACCTTGACCTCGTCGGTGGACAGCTTCAGCAGCGAGGCCGACAAGGCCTCCTGCGAGCCCTGCACGTCGGCCTTGACGATGATGGGCAGCGTCTTGACCTCGCCGGCCGTCATGTCGGCGAACATGTTCTCCAGCTTGGCGGCCTGCTGCTTGGCCAGCTTGGTGTTGCGGAACTTACCCGCGCGGTAGGTGGCGATCTCGCGTGCGCGGCGCTCATCGGCCAACACCATGAACTCGTCGCCGGCCTGCGGCACCTCGGTCAGGCCCTGAATCTCCACCGGGATGGACGGCCCGGCCGACTCGATCTTGCGACCGTTCTCGTCCAGCATGGCCCGCACACGCCCCCAGGTCTGGCCGGCCAGCACCACATCGCCAGTCTTGAGCGTGCCCGATTGCACCAGCACCGTGGCCACGGGACCACGCCCCTTGTCGAGCTGGGCTTCGATCACCAGGCCCTTGGCCGCGGCGTCCACCGGTGCCTTGAGCTCCAGCACTTCGGCCTGCAAAAGCACCTGCTCGAGCAGGTCGTCCACACCCTGACCGGTCTTGGCCGAGACGGGCACGAACGGCGAGTCGCCGCCGAATTCCTCGGGCACGACTTCCTCGGCCACCAGTTCGCTCTTGACGCGGTCCGGATTGGCCTCGGGCTTGTCGATCTTGTTCATCGCCACGACGATGGGAACCCCCGCCGCCTTGGCATGCTTGATCGCTTCGCGCGTCTGCGGCATCACGCCGTCGTCGGCGGCAACGACCAGGATCACGATGTCGGTCGCCTGGGCACCTCGCGCACGCATGGCCGTGAAGGCCTCGTGACCCGGCGTGTCAAGGAAGGACACCATCCCGCGCGGCGTCTCCACGTGATAGGCGCCGATGTGCTGGGTGATGCCGCCGGCCTCGCCAGCCGCCACCTTGGTTCGGCGAATGTAGTCCAGCAGCGAGGTCTTGCCGTGGTCCACGTGGCCCATGACGGTGACCACGGGTGCACTCGGCAGGGCTTCGGCCTGCTGGGACAGCACTTCGTCCTCGGTGAAGGCTTCGGGATCATCCAGCGCAGCGACCACGGCCTTGTGGCCGAGTTCCTC
>JAOAIK010000045.1 GCA_026414745.1 Roseococcus sp. | reverse complement strand
CACGAGGCCCGGAATCTCGGACAGGCGCGAGGTCTCGCCCGTCAGCGAGGAGCCGAGCTTCGGCACCGAGCCGAGCAGCCCCTGCGTGTAGGGATGGCGCGGGGAGCGGAAGAGATCGGCCACCGGCGCCTCCTCCACCTTGCGGCCCGCGTACATCACCACCACCCGCTCGGCGACCTCGGCCACCACGCCGAGGTCATGGGTGATGATGACGATGGCCGCGCCCACGCGCGTCTTGAGGTCGCGCATCAGGTCGAGGATCTGCGCCTGGATCGTCACGTCGAGCGCGGTGGTCGGCTCGTCGGCGATCAGCAGCTTCGGGTTGCAGGCGAGCGCGATCGCGATCATCACGCGCTGGCGCATGCCGCCCGAGAGCTGGTGCGGATACTCGCGCACCCGCCGGCCCGGCTCGGGAATGCCCACGAGGCGCAGCATCTCCACCGCCCGCTCCTCCGCCTCCGCCCGGGAAAGGCCCTGGTGCAGGCGCAGCGTCTCGCCGATCTGCCGGCCGTTGGTGAGGACCGGGTTGAGCGAGGTCATCGGCTCCTGGAAGATCATGCTGATCTCGTTGCCGCGGATGTCGCGCATCTCCTTGTCGGAGAGAGTCAGCAGCTCGCGCCCCTGGAAGCGGATGCTGCCTGCGATCTTGCCCGGCGGCTCGGGGATCAGGCGCAGGATGGACATGGCGGTGACGGATTTCCCGCAGCCGCTCTCGCCCACGATGGCCAGCGTCTCGCCGGAGCGGACCTGGAAGGAGACGCCATCCACCGCGCGGTTGACGCCGTCCATGGTGCGGAAATGCGTCTGGAGGTTCTCGACCTCCAGCAGCACGGGGCGGTTGTCCATCTCGCCTCCCCTTCCCTTCAGATGCGCTTCGCGAGGCGCGGGTCGATCGCGTCGCGCAGCCCGTCGCCCAGCAGGTTCACGGCCAGCACCGTGACGGAGAGGAACACGGCCGGGAAGAACACGATGTAGGGCTTCACCTGCCACAGGGCGCGGCCCTCGGCCATGATGTTCCCCCAGGAGGGGATGATGGGCGGGGTGCCCGCCCCGATGAAGGAGAGGATGGCCTCCGTGATCATCGCCGCGGCGCAGATGTAGGTCGCCTGCACCGTCAGCGGGGCCAGCGTGTTGGGCAGGATGTGCTTGAAGATGATCTTCCAGGTGCGCGTGCCCGAGGCCACCGCCGCCTCGACATAGGGCTGCTCGCGCAGCGAGAGCACCACGCCGCGCACCAGGCGCGAGACGCGCGGGATCTCGGCGATGGTGATCGCGATGATGACGTTGCGCACCGAACCGCGCGTCAGCGCCATCAGCGCGATGGCGAGCAGGATGGGCGGGATGCTCATCATGCCGTCCATCACGCGCATGATGATGCTGTCCGCCAGGCGGTTGAAGCCGGAGACGAGGCCGATCACCAGCCCCGCGACGGAGGCGAGGATCGCCACCGAGAAGCCGACGATCAGAGACACGCGCGTGCCGTAGAGCACGCGCGAATAGACGTCGCGCCCGAGCATGTCGGTGCCGAACCAGAAATCGGCGGAGGGCTCGCGCGTGCGCAGGGCGGGCGCCAGCGCCGTCGGATCCTTCGTCCAGAGATAGGGGGCGAAGATGGCGATGAACACCATGACCAGCACCAGCGCCCCGCCGAGCGCCATGGTCGGGTGCCGCTGCAGGAAACCGATGGCGCCCCGCTTCGGCTTCACTTCGGGCAGGATGTCGCCCGGCAGCTTCGCGACCGGAAGGCCGGGAGGGACGACGACGCCGGGCGGAAGGGAGGTCGCGCTCATCGGGGGGCCTCCTTCAGTACCGGATCCGCGGATCGAACAGCGTGTAGAGCAGGTCGATCACGAGGTTCACGAGCACGTAGACGAAGCTGAACAGAAGCACGACGCCCTGGATCACCGGATAGTCGCGCCGCAGGATGGCATCCACCGTCAGGCGGCCGAGGCCCGGGATGGCGAAGACGCTTTCCGTCACCACCGCGCCGCCGATCAGCAGCGCGATGCCGATGCCGATGACGGTGACGATGGGCACCGCCGCATTCTTCAGCGCATGCAGGAAGAGGATGGCGCGCTGCCCCACCCCCTTGGCGCGGGCGGTGCGGATGTAGTCCTGACTCAGCACCTCCAGCATCGTCGCACGCGTGATGCGTGCGATGAGCGCGATATAGACGGTGCCGAGCGCGATGGCCGGCAGGATCAGGTTCTCGATCCAGGGCAGGAAACCCTGGGAGATGGGCGTGTAGCCTTGCACCGGCAGCCAGTCGAGCTCGAGGGCGAAGACGAAGGCGAGCACATAGCCCACCACGAAGACCGGCACCGAGAAGCCGAGCACCGCGAAGCCCATCACCGCGCGGTCCGCGAGCGTGCCCTGCTTCCAGGCGGCCACCACGCCCAGCGGCACCGCGACCGAGACGGCGAGCAGGATGGTCACCACCATCAGCGACAGGGTGGGCTCGATGCGCTGCGCGATCATGGTGCTGACCGGCAGGTTGGTGAAGATCGAGGTGCCGAGATCGCCGTTGAGGATGTCCCAGAGCCAGTCGGCGAAGCGCACCAGATAGGGCCGGTCGAGGCCAAGCGAGGCGCGGATGCGCTCCACATCCTCGGGCGTCGCCTGATCGCCGGCGATGACCGCCGCCGGATCGCCGGGCGCGATGTAGAGCAGCGAGAACACGAAGAGGGCGACCACCGCCATGACGGGAATGGTCGCCAGCACGCGCCGGACGATATAGGCCCACATCTCAGTTCACCCCCCGGCACCTGCCCGGATGAGACACGCCACGCTCATGCAGTCGGCGGGGCGGGAGGGCAAGCCCGCCCGCCCCGCGCGGCGCCTTACGACTTCGACACGCCCCAGAACCAGGGAAGCGGCCCGGACACGATGCCGTTCACGTTGCTGCGCCAGGCCTGGTAGGCTCGGTAGAAGCCCGTGGGCACGAAGGGAAGGCTCTGGCAGGCGGCGCGATTGATCTCCTCGCAGGCGGCCTTCTCCTCGGCGGCGTTCCGTGCGGCGAACCACTTGTCGCGCCCGGCCTCGATCGCGGGGTCGTTCGGCCAGCCGAACCAGGCGCCATCGCCATGCGCACGCAGCCCGAGGTAGCTCGCCGGGTTGGTGCAGTCGGCGCCGGCGAACCAGGTGAAGAAGATGTTCCAGCCGCCGCGCTCGCGCGGCTCGCGGCTGGCGCGGCGCGCGCCCACCGTGCCCCAGTCGGTGGCCACGAAGTCCACATTCATGCCGATGGCGCGCAGCGCGGCATTCGCGACCTGCCCCATGGCGGAGAGCGGCGCGAGATCCTGCGCCACCAGCATGGTCACGGGCTGGCCGCTGTAGCCGGCCTCCTGCAGCAGGCGGCGCGCCATGGCCGGATCGCGCGGGCGCGAGAGGATCTCGGCCCCCGCCTCGGTGTAGTTCGGCGTCTCCGGCGTGAAGAAGCCGTTCATCTGCTTCCACAGCGCGTCGTCGCCGCCCACCACGGCGCGCATGAAATCCGGCTGGTTGACCACCCAGGCGACCGCCTGCCGCGCGCGGGGGTCGTTGAAGGGCGGATGCAGATGATTGAAGCGCAGGCAGCCGACATTGCCGAGCGGGTCGGCCACCTCGATGCGGATGTTGCGGTTGCGCCGCATCACGGGGATCAGGTCGTTGAGCGGCGTCTCCCACCAGTCCACCTCGCCCTGCTGCAGCGCGGCGGAGGCGGTGGCGGGGTCGGGCTGGATGATCCATTCCACGCGGTCCACCAGCATGCGCTTGCCGCCCGCGAGCCAGTTGGGCGGCTCGTCGCGCGGCACATACTGCTCGAAGCGGCTGAAGGTGGCGCGCGCCCCCGGCACCCATTCGGCCCTGTTGAAGCGCATGGGCCCGGAGCCGACATACTCGGTGATCTGCTGGAAGGGGTCGGTGCGGGCGATGCGCTCGGGCATCATGAAGGCGATCGGCGTGTTGTTCTTGCCGAGCGCGAGCAGCATCTTCGGATAGGGCGCGGAGAGGCGCAGGCGGAAGCTGCGGTCGTCCACCGCCACCAGCTCCTGCCGCAGCGCGCGGATCATCTGGCCCATGCCGTCGCGCACCATCCAGCGCTCGAGGCTCGCCACGCAGTCCTGCGCGCGCACCGGCTCGCCATCGTGCCAGCGCAGGTTGGGGCGCAGGCGGAACGTCCAGGTCAGCCCGTCGGCGGAGACCTCCTCGCTCTCCACCATCTGGCGCCGCGGCGTGAAGGTGTTGTCGATGCCATACAGCGTGTCCCACACCATCATCGAGGCGTTGCGGACGACGAACTGCGTGCCCCAGATCGGGTCGAAGTTGGCGAGGTTGGCCTGCGGCACGAAGCGCAGCACGCGGTTCGCCGCCTGCGAGAGGGCCGGGGCGGGCAGCAGCGCGGCGGCACCCGCGGCGGCGCCGAGCGCCAGGAGGTCACGACGGTTCATTCCACTCTCCCTGTCAGTCAGGCTCCTGCCTGGAGGCGATTATCCAGCGCTCACGGCCGCGCATGAGGGGGGTGAAACGCCGAAACCCCTCGACATGCGCGCGTCGCCGCCCGCTTTCCCGGCAGCTTGCCCGAACCGGCGGCAGGCGCAAGGGCGCGCCTCTCAGCCCTTGCGGATGTTCCAGAACACCGTGGCCGGGGCGCGGAACACGCCCTGCACGTTGCGCCGCCAGGCGCTGGGCTGCCAGTAGAAGCCGAGCGGGATGTAGTACATGGACTCCATCGCGCGGCGGTTGAGCGCGGCGGCGATGCGCCGGTTCTCGCCCGGGTCCGCGCCCTTCTCCACCCACTCGGCGCGCAGGCGTTCGATCTCGGGATCGTCCGGCCAGCCGAACCAGGCCTGGGCCCCGTTGGCGCGCAGGAACAGATGCGTCACCGGCTGCTGCAGCGACAGCCCGGCCGAGGTGGTGTGGAACACGCTCCAGCCGCCCCGCTCCACCGGCTCGCGGCTCGCGCGGCGCTGCACCAGGGTGCCCCAGTCGGTGGCCACCACCTCCACGTTCATCCCCATGCGCCGCATCAGGTCGGCGGTGACGAGGCCGAGCGCATTGATCTGCGGATAGTCGCCGGGGGTGAGGAGCACCACGCGCTCGCCGGCATAGCCCGCCTCGCGCAGCGCGGCGCGCGCACGCTCGACGCTGCGGACCTTGAGGATCTCGCTGCCCTCCTCGTTCGCCATGGGTGTGCCGCAGGTGAAGACGCCCTCGCACACCTCCCAGCCGGCGGGATCGTCGCCCGCCACGGCGCGCAGATAGTCGCGCTGGTCCACCGCCATGGCCACGGCGCGCCGGATGGCCGGGTTGTTGAAGGGCGGATGGAGGGTGTTGAAGCGGCAGACGCCGTAGGTGCCGTCCAGAAGGCGCTGCTCCACCACCACGTTCCGGTTGCGTCGCAGCAGTCCGAGCAGGTCGTGCAGCGGATACTCCCAGTAGTCCTGTTCGCCCTGGATCATCGCGTTGGCGCTGGTGGCGGGGTCGGTGAGGATGGTCCATTCCACGCGCTCGATGCGCGGCACGCGCCCGCCCGCCAGCCCGTCCACCGGCTCGTTGCGCGGCACGTAGCGCTCGTTGCGCACCCACAACGCGCGCTGGCCGGGGTTCCACTCCTCGCGCACGAAGCGGAAGGGGCCGCTGCCCACCGCGTCGCGGATCTGCTGGAAGGCGTCGGTGGCGGCGATGCGCTCGGGCATCACGAAGCAGGGGAAGGGCGTCTGCCCCAGCGCCATGGCGAGCATGGGCGTGGGCCGGTGCAGGCGGAAGCGGAAGCGCCGGTCGTCCAGCGCCTCGATGGCCGCGACATTGGGCTGCAGCACCTGCATGAAGGGGTCGCGCCGCGCCCAGCGGTTGATGGAGGCCACGCAGTCGCGCGCGAGCACGCGCTCGCCGTCGTGGAACATCAGCCCCTCGCGCAGCGTGAAGGTCCAGGAAAGCTGATCGGGCCCGATCTCCCAGCCCTCGGCCATCTGCGGCTTGATGCCGCCCTGCCCGTCCACGCAGCAGATCTGGTCGTAGACCAGGAAGGCGTGGTTGCGGGTGACCACCGCGGTGGTCCAGACCGGATCGAGGCTGGTGAGGTTGGCCTGAGGAATCACGCGCAGCGTGTTCGCGGCCGCCGTCTGCGCCCGCGCCGCGGGGGCGGCGAGCAGCGCTCCCGCGCCGAGCAGGGTTGCGCGTCGGGTGGTGTTCATTCGCCTTCCTCCCTCTGCGTGGTCAGGCACGCCGGATGTTCCAGAACTGCGCGAAGCCGGGGATCCGTCCGGTGAGGTTGCGCCGCAGCGCGGTGATGGAGGCGACCGCCCCCAGCGGCACGAAGGGCAGCTCCACCATCGCCACCTCCTGGATCTCGCGCGCGATGCGCCGCTGCGCCGCGAGGTCGGGCGCGTCGATCCAGGCGCTGCGCAGCTCCTCGAGGCGCGGGATGTTCGGCCAGCCGAACCAGGCGCCGAGCCCGTTGCCGCGCAGCGGGAAATGGCTCACGGGGTCCATCACCTCGAAGCCGGCGAAGCTGGTGCAGGTGACCGACCAGCCGCCGCGCTCCAGCGGTTCGCGGCTGGTGCGGCGCTGCACCACCGTGCCCCAGTCGGTCAGCACGAGATCGAGGTTGATCTGGAGGCGACGGAAAAGGTCCGCCGCCACCTGGGTCAGCGCCGCGGGGTTGAGGATATCGGTGGGGCCGAGCAGCCGCACCGGCTGGTTGGTGTAGCCGGCCTCGCGCAGCAGGGCGCGGGCGCGCTCGATGCTGCGCGGCCCCATGAGCGGGGCGAGGCCCGCGTCGTTCGCCATCGGCGTGTCGGGCGTGAACACGCCCACCCCCGCACGCCAATTCTCCGGATCCGGCCCCTGGGCGGCGATCATGAAGTCCGCCTGGTTGATCGCGGGCAGGATGGCGCGGCGGATGGCCGGGTTGTCGAAGGGCGGGTGCAGGTGGTTGAAGCGCAGCACGCCGAGGCTCATGAACTTCGTGAGCTTCTCCACCACCACGTTGCGGTTGCGCCGCAGAAGCAGCTGGTTCTCGGGCGTGGGCTGCTCGAACCAGTCGATCTCGCCCTGCATCAGGGCCGCCGTGCTCGTCGCCGTGTCCTGGATGATGTGCCATTCCAGCCGGTCGAAATGCACCTGCTTCGGCCCGGCGGTGAGCGAGAGCGGCCCCGCGTTCGGGTTGGGGCTGTAGCGTTCGTAGCGCGCATAGACGGCGAGGCTGCCGGAGTTGAACTCGCTCGCCACGAAGCGGAAGGGGCCGCTGCCGATGCTCTCGCGCACCTGCTGGAACGGGTCGGTGCGCGCCAGCCGCTCCGGCATGATGAAGGGCGTGGGCGTGGCGACCGAGCCCAGCGCGTTCAGCAGCAGCGGGAAGGGGCGCCTCAGGCGGAAGCGCAGGCGCAGGTCGTCCAGCGCCTCCAGGCTCTCGGTGTATTCGGCGAGCTTCTGCCCGATCGGGCTGCGCCGCATCCAGCGCGAGAGGCTGGCCACCACGTCCTGCGCGCGCACCGGCTCCCCGTCGTGGAAGAACTGGCCGGGCCGGAGGGTGATGGTGGCGATGCGCCCGCCATCCTCGAAGGCCGTGCCCTCGGCCATCTGCGGGTGGGGGCGGAACTCCTCGTCGAGGCCGTAGAGGGTGTCGTAGACGAGGTAGCCGTGGTTGCGGGTGACGGTGGCCGTGGTCCAGATCGGATCAAGGCTGGTCAGATTCGCCTGCGGCACGAATTTCAGCAGGCGGTTCTGCGCAGGCTGCGCGATGGCGGGGCGCGCCAGCACGGCCGCCCCCATCCCCAGCAGGACGTCTCGACGCTGCATTGTCTCTCTCCAGCTCCCCGGCTTCAGCATGCGGGACTGGCGGCCTCCCCAGGAAGCGCGAGTGAAGCGCGCCGCGGGGGGCGGAGACAAGCCTCACGCGCGCCGGACGTTCCAGAACAGCGGCGGCTGGCCCTTCAGGATGCCGGTCAGGTTCCGCCGATAGGCCGTGGGCTGGTAGTACATGCCCGTCGGCACATAGGGCACCTCCTCGAAGGCGATGCGCTGGATCTCCCGTGTCGCGGCGCGCTCGGCGGCCTCGTTGGGCGCGTTGAACCACGCGTCGCGCTGCGCCTCGATCGCCGGAATGGTCGGCCAGCCGGGCCAGGCGTTCTCGCCATGGCCGCGGATCGAGGCGTGGCTGGAGGGATCCCAGTGGTCGATGCCCGACCAGAAGGTGAAGAAGCCCGACCAGCCGCCCTGCTCCAGCGGATTGCGGCTCGCGCGGCGCGCCACCAGCGTGCCCCAGTCGGTGGAGACCAGCTCCACGTTGAAGCCCATCCGCCGGAACAGATCGGCGCCCACCAGTGTCGCCGCGTTGATGGAGCTGAGGTCGGTGGCGTTGAGCAGCACGAGGCGCGCCCCCATCGCGCCGGCGGCCTGCAGCTCGGCGCGCGCCGCCTCCAGGTTCTTCCGCAGACGGTCCATGCCGACATCCGAGGCCGAGGGGCTCTCAGGCGCGAAATAGCCGATGCCCTCGCGGCGCAGATCGGCCCGGCCCTCGACCCCGGAGGTGCCGATCACCGCCGTCATGAAGTCCATCTGGTTGACGGCGGTCAGCACCGCGCGGCGCACCGCGGGGTTGTTGAAGGGCGCGGTGACGTGGTTGGGGCGGAAGATGCCGATCAGCCCCGTGTTGTTGATGATCTCGACGCGGATGTTGCGCGCATTGGCCCCGCGCAGGAAGAGCGGGAAGAGATCGGCCGTGGGCTGCTCCCACCAGTCGATCTCGCCCGACTGCAGCGCCGCCGAGGCGGTGGCGGGGTCGGGCATGATCAGCCACTCGATGCGGTCGAAATGCGCGACCTTGCCCCCGGCCGTCATCGAGGGAGGCTCCTGCCGCGGCACGTAGTCGGGATTGCGCACATAGGCGAGGCGCGAGCCCGGCACCCACTCGTTCTGCACGAAACGGTAGGGGCCGCTGCCCACCGCCTCGGTGATGTTCTGGAAGGGGTCCACATTGGCCAGCCGCTCGGGCATGACGAAGAGGCAGCTCGTCGTCACCTTCGCGAAGCACTGCAGCATCTTCGGGAAGGGCTGGTTGAGGCGGATGGAGAAGACGCGGTCGCTCTCCTCCGTCATCTCGGCCACGCGCGCCATCAGCACCTGGCCGAAGGCGTCGCGCCGGCCCCAGCGGCGGATGGAGGCGATGCAGTCGCGCCCGCGCACCGGCGTGCCGTCGTGGAAGCGCAGCCCCTCGCGCAGGGTGAAGCGCCAGAGGAGCCCGTCATTCTCCACCACATGCCCCTGCACCATCTGCGGGCGGGGGACGAAGTTCTCGTCCATGCCGTAGAGCTGGTCGAACACCAGCATGGCGTGGTCGCGCGCCACGAAGGCGGTGTTGGTGAAGGGGTCGATGTTGGGCAGGTTCGCGTGCGGCACGTAGCGCAGCACGCGCGCCGCCTGCGCCTCGGCGAGCCCCGGCGCGGCCAGCGCCGCCGCCCCGGCGGCAAGGAACAGGTCACGGCGCGCGATGCGCGGGCTCTTGCTCATGCGTCTCGTCTCCCTCGATGCGCGCCGCACCCGGCGGCGCCGCCCATGGACTGGCGCGCATCAGAACCGCCCGCGCCGCGCCTGTCCAGCGTGCGCGCGCCCGGCGCTCAGGGCCGGTGACCGAAGCCGAGCGCGGGAGACTCGCGCGGTTCGATCCAGACGGCCTTGCTCTGCACGTATTCCGCGAGCGCCTCCGCCCCAGAGGAGCGCCCATGGCCGGAGGCGCCGAAGCCGCCGAAGGGCACGCTGACATGGATGGTGCGATAGCCGTTCACCCAGACCGTGCCCGCCCTGAGCCCCGCCGCGATGCGGTGCGCCCGGCCCACATCGCGCGTCCAGACCGCGCCGGCGAGGCCGAAGCGCGTGCCGTTGGCGAGCGCCAGCGCCTCCGCCTCGCCGGCGAAGCGCTGCACCGCCACGACGGGGCCGAAGATCTCCTCCTGCACCGCCCGGGCCGAGGGGCCGAGCCCATCGAGCACCGTGGGCGGAACGAAACAGGCGCCGAGCGCCGTCGGGGCTTCGCGCACCCGCGCCCCTTCCTCCCGCGCCGCCTCGATCATGGCGCGGACATGCGCGTGCTGGCGGGGATGGGCGATGGGGCCCATCTCCGTCGCCTCGTCCAGCGGATCGCCAAGGCGGATGCGCGCCATGGCGCGCGCGAGCGAATCGAGAAAACCCTCCGCCACCGCCGCCTCGATCAGCAGCCGCGAGCCCGCCACGCAGGACTGCCCCGCGCCGGCGAAGATCGCCTGCTGCGCCCCCTGCACGGCGGCCTCGAGATCGGCGTCGGCGAAGACGATGTTGGCGCTCTTGCCGCCGAGTTCCAGCACATGCGGCAGGGTGCGCGCGGCGCAGAGCGCGGCGACCCGCGCCCCCGTGGCCGGCCCGCCGACGAAGCAGAGCTTCGCCACCTCCGGCACGGCGATCAGCGCCTCCGCCTCCGCCGCGCCGCCCGCCACGACGGCGAGCGGCAGCCCGAGCGCATGCGCCAGCTGCCCGAGCCGCAGCGAGGTCACGGGCGTGAGCTCGGAGGGCTTCAGCACCACGGCATTGCCCGCCGCGAGCGCGGGAAAGGCGTTCCAGCCGGCGGTGAAGAGCGGCGCGTTCCAGGGCGTCACGGCGAGAACCACGCCATAGGGCTCCGGCCGCACCGTGACGACATGGCCCGAGGGCACGCCGATGACGCGGCCCTCGATCTTGTCGGCCCAGCCCGCGTAATACTCGGCCATCTCCGCCACGCGCGCGACCTCGGCGCGGCAGTCGCGGATGGGCTTGCCGGTGTTCGCGCATTCGGCGCGGGCCAGCGCCTCGGCCTCGGCGCGGAGGGCGGCGCCGAGCGCCCAGAGCCGCCGGCCGCGCTCGGCCCCGGGCAGGGCGGCCCAGCCGGGCTGCTCCGCCGCCGCGGCACGCGCGGCCTCGGCGGCCAGCGCCGCCCCCGCCTGGGCGTAGGCGAGCAGCGGCGCGCCCGTCACCGGATCGGTCAGCGCCAGCCCCGCGCCCGCGCCGGGATGGGCACGCCCCGCGATCACCGCTCCCGGCAGGGCGCGGCCGAACCAGGCGGCGATGTGCTCGGCCAGGGCGGCGGCGGCGCGCGAGGGCTCAGCCATGGGCGCGCTCCGCGAACAGGGCGTGGGGCACGCGGTTGAACTCCGCCGCGTCGGGCACCGCGGACTCCGCCCACAGCCGCGCGGCGGCGGCGCAAACGGAGAGCGGCGCGCCGGCCGATTCGGCGAGGCTGAGCGCAAGGCGCAGATCCTTGCGCATCAGCCCCGCCGCGAAGCCGCTGTCGAAGGCGCCTGTCTCGATCCAGCGCGGCCAGTTCACCTCGGTGGCGGCGGAGCGGCCGGAGGCGCCATTGATCACCGGCAGCAGCGCCGCCGGCGGCACTCCCGCGGCATCGGCCATGCGCAGCGCCTCGGCGGCGGCCATCAGATGCGTCGCCACCAGCAGGTTGTTGGCGAGCTTGGCCACCTGCCCCGCGCCGGGGCCGCCCACATGCACGATCCGCGCGGCGAGGCGCTCCAGCACGGGCCGCGCGCGGGCGAGCGCCTCTCCCTCCCCGCCCACCATCATCGCCATGGTGCCGGCGGCCGCCCCGGCCGGCCCGCCCGAGACGGGCGCGTCGAGATAGGCGAGCCCCGCCCGCGCCGCCTCGGCCGCGAAGCGCCGCGCCGCCTCGGGCGCGAGGGTGGAGGTGTCGGCGATCACCCCGCCCTGCGGCATGGCGGCGAGCAGGGTCGGCAGCACGGCGGCCACCGCCGCCTCCTGCGGCAGGGAGAGCAGGACGAGCGGCGCGGCGGGCGGATCATGCAGCACGACCCCGGCCGCCTCGGCCCGGGCGCGGGCGGCGGGATCGGCGTCCCAGCCGCGCACCGACTCGCCCAGCGCGGCGAGCCGCGCCGCCATCGCGCCGCCCATGCGGCCCAGCCCCAGCACCCCGATCACGCCCTGCCCTCCTGCGCTGTCGCGGCAG
The DNA here is from genome assembly GCA_026414745.1 of Roseococcus sp. Taxonomy (GTDB): domain Bacteria; phylum Pseudomonadota; class Alphaproteobacteria; order Acetobacterales; family Acetobacteraceae; genus Roseococcus. Next base: position 294 of record JAOAIK010000045.1, on the reverse strand, counting down.
AGGATAGGCCCTCGCCGCAATTGCGCCATGCCCGCCGCCGAGAAGCCCGCGCCATGAAGGCGCTCATCGTCCAGTTCCTGCGCTTCGGCGTGGTCGGCACGCTGGGCTTCCTGGTGGATGCGGGCACGCTGCTGCTCGCCGTCGCGCTCGGGGCCGGGCCCTATGGGGGGCGCGCCCTCTCCTATGTCGTGGCGGCCAGCGCGGTCTATGCGCTGAACCGCGCCTGGACCTTCCGCGACCGCCCGGGCAGCGCCCCGCTGGCGCGGCAATGGGGGGCCTATCTGGCGCTCAACC
>JAOAIK010000027.1 GCA_026414745.1 Roseococcus sp. | reverse complement strand
CGCGCCGCGCCCCAGATCCCGCGCGTTTTTCGCCTGCCCGCGCGGTGCAGCGCCCCGCATGACTCCCTCGTCATCCGCTGCCGGAGGATCGCCGATGCTGCCGCGCCGCTCCCTTCTGGCCACGCCCGCCCTGATCGCCGCCCTCGGCCCCAGCGAGGCCGAGGCCCAGGCCGCCCAGCCGCTGCGCATCGGCATGTCGCTGACCGACATCCCGCGCCTCTGGGGCGGGCCCGAGGCCGGCTTCGAGGGGCTGCGCTTCGGCGGCTACTTCCTCTACGACGCGCTGGTGCTGTGGGACCTCTCCCGCAGCGACCGCCCCTCCGGCCTCACGCCCGGCCTTGCCACGCACTGGCGCGTGGACGAGGCGGACCGCCGGCGCTGGATCATCACGCTGCGGCAGGGCGTTCGCTTCCACGACGGCACGCCCTTCGACGCCGACGCGGCGATCTGGAACTTCGACAGCGTGTTCAACACCCGCGCGCCACAGTTCGACGGCATGCGTTCCGGCCTGATCCGCAACCGCCTCTCCTCGCTCGCGGGCTACGAGAAACTGGACGAGCACACCATTGCGCTCACCACCCATGAGCCGGATGGGATGTTTCCCTACCAGTGCACCTTCCTCTTCTTCGTCTCGCCGACGCGCTGGCGCGAGCTGGGCGGGGACTGGACGCGCTTCCTGGCCAACCCGGCCGGCACCGGGCCCTACCGCTTCGCCTCGCTGGTGCCGCGCCAGCGCGCCGAGCTCGAACCCAATCGCGACTACTGGGACGAGCGGCGCATCCCCCGCGCGGCGCGCACCGTGCTCCTGCCGGTGCCGGATGCGCCGGCCCGGGTGGCCGCGCTGCGCGCCAACCAGCTCGACGTGGCCGAGACGCTGCCGCCCGATGCCATCCCCTCGCTGCGCGCCGCGCGCATCCGCGTGGAGCAGAACCCCTACCCGCACGTCTGGGCCTGGCGCCTGAACGTGGACCAGGGCTCGCCGCTCGCCGACCTGCGCGTGCGGCAGGCGATGAATCTCGCGGTGGACAGGGACGGCATGGTGGCCCTTCTCGCCGGCTCGGCCGCCCCCGCCCGGGGCAAGGTGATGCCGGGAGACCCCTGGTGGGGGGCGCCTTCCTTCCACATCCGCTTCGACAGGGCGGAAGCGCGACGGCTGATGCAGGCCGCGGGCTACGGGCCGAACCGGCGCCTTGCCCTGAACGTCATCATGGCGACCTCCGGCGGCGGGCAGATGGTGCCGCAGCCGATGAACGAGGCGATCCAGGCCGACCTGCGGGAGATCTGGATCGATGTGACCTTCCAGATCGTCGATTTCGTCACGATCCTCAATCTCATGCGCGCCGGCGCACGGGATCCGGCGGCGCGCGGGGCGCACGCCATCAACATCGCCATCCCCTCCATCGAGCCGACGACCGGCTGGATCATCTATGACAGCCAGCTCGTGAACCCGCGAGGGGTGAACTGGGGCTACTACAACTCGCCCGCGGTGGATGCCGCGCTGGCCGAGGTGCGCCGCAGCTTCGATCCCGCCGCGCAGGATGCCGCGATGGGCCGGCTGCACAGCGTGCTGGTGGACGAGGCCGCCGCCCTCTTCGTGGTGCACGACCTGAACCCCCGCGGGCTCTCGGCGCGCACGCGGGGGTTCGTGCAGGCGCGCAACTGGTTCCAGGACTACACGCAGATCAGCCTGGGCTGAGGCAGCGCCCCCCCGGACCGGGTGCGGCGGGGCATCCCGCCCGCGCCGCCCTCAGCCCGACCGTGTCGCCACCAGGCGCCAGGCCGGGTCGGCGCTGGTCACGTCGCGCTGGAAGGTCCAGATGTCCGTGACCTCGGTGATGGCATCGGAGCCGGCGACGATCTCGCCGCCCCGCCCTGTGGTCATGTTCACCTGATCGGAGACGAAGCGCACGGTGATCTCGGCGACAGTGCCGCGAAGATCCGCCGCCTCGATCGCCATCTCGTGCATGGAGCGGATTTCGGTGCGCTGCGTCTCGCCGGCCTGCTCGCGCTGGAGGATGGCCTGCTCGAAGCCGGCGTAGGTCTCATCGGAGAGGAGCGCCCGCAGGGTCTGCCGGTCGCCCTGGGCGAAAGCGGCGACGATCATGCGGAAGGCGCCCTCCGCCCCGTCCAGGAAGGCGTTGGGGTCGAAGCCGCGGTCGGCGGCGCCGATGCGGCCGAGCGCCTGCCCCACGGGGCTGCGGGGGTCGGGGATGATGCGCCGCGCGCCGCCGCGGCGGGCAGGCAGGATCTCCTCGCGCACGCCCTCGGCGCGCGCACCCGGCCCCTCGGCCGCGCCTTGCGGCTGCGGCGGGCGCTCGAAACCGGTGCGCCGGCCCAGCACGCTGCGCAGGCGCAGCACCAGGAACGCCGCCACCATGGCGAAGAGGATCAGATCGATCGGGAAACCACCCTGCATCACGCCCTCCGGGACCTTCGGCATTTAGGCCGCATGTGGCGTCTTCGCAATGTCGCGGCCGGTCTTGCCCGTCCGGCGCACCCGCGGCAGAGGGACGGGCGCGCCGCAGGATCCCCCGCCATGATCTTCCTCCGCCACGGCCAGAGCGAGTTCAACCTGATTTTCTCCGCCACGCGGCAGGATCCGGGAATCGCGGACCCGCAGCTCACGCCCCTTGGCCGGCAGCAGGCCGAGGCGGCGGCCATGGCGCTGCGCGGGCGCGACATCCGGCGCATCATCGTCTCGCCCTACACCCGCGCGCTGCAGACCGCCGCGCCCGTGGCACGCACCCTCGGCCTGCCGCTGACAGTGACCCCCACGGTGCGCGAGCGCTTCGCCTTCTCCTGCGACATCGGCACCCCGGTCAGCCATCTGCGCCGCGACTGGCCCGGGGTGGAGTTCCACGCCACGGAGGAGGTGTGGTGGCCCGCCATCGAGGAGCCGGAGGAGCAGGTGCTGGCCCGCGCCGCCCTGTTCCGCGCCGAGATGGCCGCGCTCGAGGACTGGGCGCACACCCTCGTCGTCTCCCACTGGGGCTTCATCCTGGCCTTCACCGGCCGGTCGGTGATGAACGGCCAGATGATCGAGGCCGACCCGACGGCCGACCCGCCCGAGAGCATCCTCTGGCGGCCCTGAAACAACACAGCATGGAGGAAGCGAGCATGACCATTACCCGCCGTGGCCTGGGCGCGGCCAGCCTTTTCCTCGTCGCCGCCCCCGCCCTCGCGCAGCAGGACTGGCCGGCGCGCGCCGTCACCCTCGTCGTGCCCTGGGCGGCGGGCGGCAGCACCGACGCCGTGGCCCGCATCCTGGCCCAGCGACTGTCGCAGGACACGGGGCGCAGCTTCGTGGTGGACAACCGCACGGGCGCCAACGGCACCATCGGCTTCCAGTCGGTCGCGCGGGCGCGGCCGGACGGCTACACCTTCCTCGTCAGCACCGTCAGCACCTACGCGATGGCCCCGCACCTGATGGCGCTGCCCTACGACAACGAGCGGGACTTCATCGGGCTCGGCCTGCTCGCCTCCATGCCCATCGTCATGGTGGTGAACGCGGCCTTCCCCGCGCACAGCCTGGCCGACTTCGTGGCCATGGCGCGCGCCCCCGGGCATCGGATCACCTATGCCAACTCCGGCACCGGCTCCTCCACCCACCTCGCCACCGAACTCTTCCTGCGCGAAGCCGGCCTCGAGATCCCCGACATCGGCTATCGCGGCGGCGGGCCGGCCGTGCAGGCCGTGCTGGCGAACGAGACGCCGATGGTGTTCCAGGCGGCCTCCGGCGTGCTGCCGCACGTGCGCGCCGGCGCGCTGCGCGCGCTCGGCGTGGCCTCGGCCGAGCGCAGCCCGCTGATGCCCGATGTGCCGACCTTCGCCGAGCAGGGCTTCCCGGGCGTGCTGGTGACGGAGCACATCGCCCTCCAGGCGCCGGCCGGGCTGCCGGAGCCCATCGCGCGGCGCATGCATGCGCTGGCGCGCGCTGCCATGGAAGCGACCGAGACGCGCGAGCGCCTCGCCGCCCTCGCGGTGGTGCCGACCGTGGGCAGCATCGAGGAGTGGCCGGCCTATTTCGCCTCCGAGAACGCGAAGTGGCGGGAGGTGATCCGCGCGCGCAACATCCGCCTGCAGTAGCGCAAGGTCAGATCTCGCCCTCCGCCTTCAGCGCCCGGATCGTGGCGCGCAGCGCCTCGGCGGTGGCGGCGATGGCCTCTCCGTCATGCGCGGCGGAGAGGATGCCGCCGCGATGGCCCATCGGGTCCACCCCGTTCACGATCATGCCGAGATGGATCTTCTGCAGCAGCGACTTGCGCGGGTCGGGCGCGAAGGCCTCGGGCGGCAGGGCGAAGGCGTCGAAGGCCAGCGGGTCCACTGCCAGCCCCTGGGGGTTGGTGAAGAGGAAGAAGAAGCTGAACTCGCCATAGACGGCCCAGGGCAGGCGCTCCTCGGCCAGCACCGCGTTCAGCGCCGCGCGCATCGCCGCGCCGGCGCGGTTGGCGCGGCCGCAGGCGTCCTCGTCGCGCACCGCCTTGAGCATGGCGATGCCCGCCGCGGCCGAGACCGGGTTCGCGTTGTAGGTGCCCGGATGCTTGATCTTCTCGCGGCCCTTGCGGGCGGTGATCTCGAAGTCGAGCGCCTCCAGGATGTCGGCGCGGCCGGCCACGGCGCCCCCGGGCATGCCGCCCGCCACGATCTTCGCCAGGGTGCAGAGATCGGCCGTCACGCCGCGCGCCTCCTGCGCGCCGCCGGGGGCGAGGCGGAAGCCCGTCACCACCTCGTCCATGATCAGCAGCACGCCCTGCGCGCGCGTCAGCTCGCGCAGCGCGCGCAGGAAGTCGCCGGGGATCGGCACGAGGCCGGTGGTGGCGCCGATGGGCTCCAGGATCACCGCGGCGAAGTCGGGGTCGGCCTCGAACAGGGCGGCGACCGCGGCGATGTCGTTGGGAGGCAGCAGGCGCACCCCCTCGGCCACCGCCTCGGGCACGCCCGGGGTGGGCGTGCCGTCGAAGTGGTTGTCCACGCCGAAGGCCATCGCGTCGTGCCAGCCATGGTAGTGCCGGTGGAAGCGCAGGATCTTGCGCCGACCGGTGAAGGCGCGGGCGAGGCGGATGGCCATGTGCGTCGCCTCGGTGCCGGAGGCGGTGAAGCGCACGCGCTCGGCGCAGGGCACCAGCTCCCGGATCAGCCGCGCCCACTCCACCTCCAGCGGGTGGCCGGCGCCGAACTGGCTGCCCTTGCGCATCTGCGCGACCGTCGCCTCGACCACGGCGGGCGGGCAGTGGCCCAGAAGATGCGAGCCATGGCCGCCGAACAGATCCACGAGGCGGTTGCCGTCCACATCCCATTTCCAGGCGCCCTCGCCGCGCTCGCAGTAGAGCGGCCAGGGCTTCAGCCAGCGGCTGTCATGCGCGATGCCCGAGGGAAGGCTCTCCAGCGCCTGGCGGTGCAGCGCCGCGCTGCCCGGCGTGCGCTCCATGTAGGCGTTGATGATGGCGCTGTTGGTGAGGCCGCTGTCCGGCATGTCGGCTGGCTCCGCCCGAAGATGTCCGCCGCGGCAGGGCAGCATGGGCGGGCCGCCCGGGCAAGCCGCCTCCGGGCTTCCGCGGGGCGCGTTTCGGCGCGATGCTGCCGCCCAACCAAGAACCGGAGGAACACGCCATGGCCCTTCATCGCCGTACCGCCCTCGCCCTGCCCGGCGCGCTTCTCGCCGCCCCCGCCCTGGCCCAGGGGGAATGGCGGCCCAGCCAGCCCATGCGCATCGTCGTGCCCGCCGCCCCGGCCGGCACGACGGACATCATGGCGCGCCTCCTCGCCCAGCACCTGCAGCTCCGCTTCGGCGTCAACGTGGTGGTGGACAACCGCTCGGGCGGCGGCGGCACCATCGGCACCATGGAGGTGATCCGCGCCCCGGCGGACGGCCACACCCTCCTCTCGGGCAACATCGGCCCGCAGAGCATCGCCTATTCGCTGTTCCGCAACCTGCCTTACCGCCCCGAGAGCCTGCAGCCGGTGGGCAACATGATCCGCGGCCCCAATGTCCTGCTGCTGCACCCGAGCGTGCCGGCGCGCACGGTGCCCGAGTTCGTGGCGCATCTGAAGCGCAACCCCGACCGGCTGGCCTATGGCAGCTCCGGCGTCGGGCAGTCGCCGCATCTCTCGGGGGTGTGGTTCACCCAGCTCACGGGCACCCGGGCCACGCATGTGCCCTATCGCGGCGCGGGGCCGCTGATGCAGGACCTGATCGCGGGCAATGTGCAGTTCAGCTTCGACAACCTCACCACCTCGGTGCAGCAGATCCGCGCCGGGCAGGTGCGCGCGCTGGCGGTGACCAGCGCCGACCGCAACGCCCAGCTGCCCGAACTGCCTGCGATGCGCGAGACCATGCCCGAGCTCGCGCACTACGAGGTGAACACCTGGTTCGGCATGTTCGCCGCGGCCGGGATTCCCGCGGCCGCGCTGCGCGCGCTGAACGCCGAGATCAACGCCCTGCTCGCCATGGAGGAGACGCGGGCGCGCTTCGCCCAGATGGGCGGCGTGCCCATGCCCGGCAGCCCCGAGGATTTCGCGCGCTTCGTGCAGGCCGAGATCGCGAAGTGGCGCGAGGTGATCCAGCGCGAGGGGCTGCAGATGGACGTGAGCTGAGCGCCTACAGCGCCTTCAGCACCGCCCAGAGGTCGTTCTTCGCCTCGAAGCCGATGCCCGGGATGCCGGGCATGCGGATGCGCCCGTTCTCCACCGGGGTCGTGTCCGCGAAGCCGCCGAAGGGGGCGAACACCTCCGGATAGCTCTCGTTGCCGCCGAGCCCGAGGCCGACGGCGATGTTCAGCGCGAACTGGTGCCCGCCATGCGGCACGCAGCGGCGGGGCGACCAGCCGTGCGCGCGCAGCATCGCGAGGGTGCGCAGATACTCCACAAGCCCGTAGGAGAGCGCGGGGTCGAACTGCAGCACGTCGCGGTCGGGACGGAGCCCGCCGTGGCGGATCAGGTTGCGCGCGTCCTGCATGGAGAACAGGTTCTCGCCGGTGGCGAGGGGCGGCGCGTAGTGCTCGGCGAGCGTGGCGTGGGTGGCGTAGTCCAGCGGGTCGAGCGGCTCCTCGTACCAGCGCAGGCCGAAGCCCTGGATGGCGGCGGCGTAGTCGAGCGCCTCGCGCAGCCCGAAGCGGCCGTTCGCGTCCACGCAGAGGCGCTGCCCGTCGCCGCCGAGCAGTCCGAGCACCGCCTCGATGCGGCGGAGGTCGAGCGCAAGCGCCTCGTCGTGCGGCATGCCCGGGCTGCCGCCGATCTTCATCTTCACCACCGTGTAGCCGAGATCGAGGTAGCGCTTCATCTCCTCGACCAGCGCATCCACGTCCTTGCCCGGCGCGTAGTAGCCGCCGGCGGCGTAGATCCAGGCGCTCTCGTCGGCGCGGCCCTGGTTGTAGCGGTCGGCCAACAGCTTCCACAGCGGCAGGCCGGCAAGCTTCGCCGCCGCGTCCCACAGCGCCATGTCGAGCACGCCGACCGCCACGCTGCGCTCGCCATGGCCGCCGGGCTTCTCGTTCTTCATCATCGCGGCCCAGGCGGGGAAGGGGTCGAAGCCGCCATCGGCATGCGCCGGCAGCTCGCCCGCCTCGAGGAGGCGCGGGATGAAGCGCTCGCCGAGCAGCCCCTGCTGGGCGTAGCGGCCGTTGGAGTTGAAGCCGTAGCCGGTGGCGCGGCGGCCGTCGCCGCTCTCCACCGTGACGGCGACGACGCTCGCCGTCATCTTCGAGAAGTCGATGGTGGCGTTGGCGATGGCGCTGCTGATCGGCGCCACCGCCTGGCGGATGGAGGTGACCTTCATCGCCTCAGACCGCCCTCCTCGCGCGCAGCTCGGCGATCTCGGCGTCGCTGAAACCGAACTCGCGCAGCACCTCCTCGGTGTGCTGGCCGCGCTCGGGCGTGGGGTTGCGCGCGCAGTCCACGCCCTCGATCTGCATCGGCGCGCGCACGAGCTGGATCTCGCCCAGCAGCGGGTGCTGCACCGGCATGGCGAGGCCGAGATGGCGCACCTGCTCGTCGGCGAAGACCTGGTCCATGGAATAGACCGGCCCGCAGGGCACGCCCGCCGCGTTGAAGGCGGCCACCCATTCGGCGGTGGGGCGCGTCTCGAGCCTCGCCTGCAGCATGGCGTTAACCTTCGCCCGGTTCTTCGAGCGCAGGGCGTCGGTGGCCATGTCCGGATCCTTCGCCTCCTCCTCGAGGCCGAGCACGCCGATGATGCGCCGCCACATCTCGCCGCCGCCGCCGGCGATGTTGACCACGCCGTCGCTGGTGCGGAACAGGCCGGTCGGGATGGTGGTGGGGTGGTCGTTCCCGGCCTGTCCGGGCACCTCGCCTTTCATCAGCCAGCGCGTGGCCTGGAAATCCATCATCGCCACCATGGCCTCGAGCAGCGAGACATGCACCCAGCGCCCGCGGCCCGTGACCTCGCGCTCGAGGAGGGCGACCAGGATCCCGATCGCGCAATAGAGCCCGGCAGTGAGGTCCGCCACCGGGATCCCGGCGCGCACCGGCCCCTGCCCGGGCAGGCCGGTCACGCTCATCAGCCCCCCCATGCCCTGCGCGATCTGGTCGAAGCCGGGGCGCTTCGCGTAGGGGCCGGTCTGCCCGAAGCCGGAGATGGAGCCGAGCACGATGCGCGGGTTGATCGCGCTCAGGCTCTCGTAGTCCACGCCGAGGCGGTATTTCACGTCGGGACGGTAGTTCTCCACCACCACATCGGCCTTCGCCGCCATGCGGCGGAAGGCGGCGCGGCCCTCCTCGCTCTTCAGGTTCAGCGTCATGGCGCGCTTGTTGCGGTGCACGAGCTGGAAATCCGGGCCGTGGCGATCGCCGCCCAGGCCCTTGCCCGTATCGACCTCGTCGGTCGCCTCGATCTTGATGACGTTGGCGCCCCAGTCGGCGAGCTGGCGCACGCAGGTCGGCCCCGAGCGGACGCGCGTGAGGTCGAGCACGGTGAAGCGGGCGAGCGGCATCATGGCGGAATATCCCCGAGCGAGAGGGCCGCATCTTCCACCCTGCGCGGAAGGCTGCAACCCTCCGCGCCCCTGGAGGAGCCGCACCATGTCCGACGAGCTGCTGATCGAGCGCCGCGAGGGGATCGTCTTCGTCACCCTCAACCGCCCCGAGGCGCGCAACGCGCTGACCTTCCCGATGTACGAGGGGCTCGCGCGCCTCGCCGCCGAGGCCGGCGCGGACGAGGCGGTGAGGGCCATCGTCATCACCGGCGCGGGCGAGAAGGCCTTCGCCGCCGGCACCGACATCTCCCAGTTCACCGGCTTCCGCACCGCCGAGGACGCGCTGGCCTACGAGGCGCGGATCGACCGCGTGCTGAGCGCGCTCGAGGACTGCCCGAAGCCCACCATCGCCGCCATCGCCGGCGCCTGCACCGGCGGGGGCGCCGCCATCGCCGCGGTGTGCGACCTGCGCATCGGCGCGGCCAATGCGCGCTTCGGCTTCCCCATCGCGAAGACGCTGGGCAACACGCTCTCCATGGCGAACCACGCGCGGCTGGTGGCGCTGCTCGGCCCGGCCCGCGTCGCCGACCTGATCTTCACCGCGCGGCTGATGGAGGCGGAGGAGATGAAGGCCGCGGGCCTCATTTCGGAGATCCTGCCCGACCATGCGGCGCTGCAGGCCCGCGCCGCCGCGCTGGCCGCGACCGTGGCAAGCCACGCGCCGCTGACCCTGCGCGCGACGAAGCTCGCCCTCAAGCGCCTGCGCGAACCGCTGCGCGCCATCGAGGGCGACGACCTGGTGGCCATGTGCTTCACCAGCCGCGACTTCCGGGAGGGGGTGGAGAGCTTCCTCGCCCGCCGCCCCGCCCTCTGGCAGGGGCGCTGACGGCACGGCGTGCGCCCGGCGCGCGACTGGCCTACTCTGCGGCCATGGAGAATCGCCCCACCGCCCTCGTCCTCGGCGCCGGCATCATGGGCCTCAGCACCGCCTGGGGGCTGCGGCGCGAGGGCTTCGACGTGCATGTGCTGGACCAGGCGCCGCCGCCCAACCCGCGCGGCAGCTCGGTGGACCATCACCGGCTGATCCGCCACCCCTACGGCGCGCTGCGCGGCTACATGCGGATGGTGGACGAGGCCTATGCCGCCTGGGAGGAGCTCTGGCGCGACCTCGGCGAGACGCTGCACATCCCCACCGGCATCCTCGCCCTGGACGATACGGGCGGCGCCTGGGTGCCCGACAGCCGGGCGGCGTTGCGCCAGGGCGGCTATCCCGTGGAGGACCTGACGGGAGCGGAGGTCGCGGCGCGCTTCCCGCACCTCTCCGGCGAGAGCATCCGCGACGCCTTCTTCTGCCCGCTGGGCGGGGTGCTGCTGGCGGGGCGCATCGTCGAGCGTCTGGCGGCGCAGCTGCGCGCGCGCGGCGTCACCTTCGAGCAGGCGCGTGCGGTGGAGGTGGACCCGCCGCGCCGCGCGCTGCGCCTCGCTGACGGCACGACGCGCGCGGCCGATGCGCTGGTGGTGGCCGCCGGCCCCTGGGCGCCCCGGCTGCTGCCCGGCGTGCTCGGCGCGCGTGTCGTGCCCTCGCGCCAGGTGGTGGTGCGGCTGATGCCGCCGCCCGCGGCCCTGCCCGCCTGGGAGCGCGCGCCGATGCTGCTCGACCTCGCCGAGGCGGGCGGCTTCTACCTCGTGCCCCCCGTGGCGGGCACGCCGCTCAAGATCGGCGACCACAGCTTCTCCCGCCAGGGCGACCCGGACGAGCCCGACCGCGAGGCCGACCCGCGCGAGGTGGAGCGCATCCTCGCGCTGGCGCGCCGGCGCATCCCGGGCCTCGCGGGCTTCGGCTTCCTCGGCGCCACCACCTGTTTCTACGACGTGGAGCCGCAGGAGCGCTTCGTGATCGAGCCGCTCGCCGAGGCCGCCTGGGTGATGAGCGGCTTCTCGGGCCATGGCTTCAAGTTCGGCGCGCTGCTGGGGCTGCGCCTCGCCCGCGCCATCGCGCATCACGAGGATCCGGCGGCGCTCTCCCTCTGGGCCGCCGGGAAGGAGGCACAGCCCGCATGAGCACGACGCAGAGCGAGGACCTCGTCTTCGCCCTCACCCGGCTGCACCCGCTGCCCGGCGGCGCGCTCGCGGCCGAGGACGTGGCCGCGCTGATCGAGGAGATGCGCCGCTTCACCGAGGAGCGGGTGGAGCCCGGCCGGCTCGAGGCGGACCGTCTGGGGGCGCGCTTCGAGGCGGGCAGCGTGCGCTGCCCGCCCGGCTATCGCGCCCTCTACGCGCAGTGGATCGAGGGCGGCTGGCAGGGGCTGCCCGCCGGCGAGGCGCATGGCGGCCAGGGCCTGCCCTTCGCCCTCGCCGCCGCGCTGAAGGAGCTGCTGACCACCGCCGATCACGCCTTCAGCCTCTGCCCCACCCTGACCTGGGGCGCGATCGAGCTGCTCGAGAGGCACGCCAGCCCCGAACAGGCGGCGCGGCTGCTGCCGCCGCTCGTCAGCGGCGTGTGGAACGGCACCATGTGCCTGACCGAGCCGCAGGCGGGCAGCGACCTCGGCGCCCTCCGCACCCGGGCCGAGCCGCTCGGCGATGGCCGTTTCGCCCTGCACGGGCAGAAGATCTTCATCACCTACGGCGAGCACGACCTCAGCGAGAACACGCTGCACCTCGTGCTCGCGCGGCTGCCCGACGCGCCGCCCGGCTCGCGCGGGATCTCGCTCTTCGCCTGCCCGAAGCGGCGCCCCGACGGCAGCCCCAACGCGCTGCGCTGCGGCGGCATCGAGCGCAAGCTCGGCATCCATGCCTCGCCCACCTGCGTCATGCTCTTCGAGGGCGCGGAGGCCGAGCTGATCGGCCTTCCGCACCGCGGCCTGCCGGCCATGTTCGCGATGATGAACAACGCACGGCTGCAGGTGGGCATCGAGGGCGTGGCGGCCGGGGCGCGCGCGCTGCGCCTCGCCGAGCGCTACGCGGCCGAGCGCGTGCAGGGCGGCCGGCCCATCGCGCGGCACCCGGACGTGGCGCGGATGCTGGCCGAGATGCGCGCCACCACCCTCGCCGGCCGCTTCCTCGCCATGGAGGCCTGCGTGGCGGCCGATGCGGCGCGCGCGGGCGATGCGGCGGCCGAGGCGCGGCTCGCGCTGCTCACGCCCATCGTCAAGGCCTGGTGCACCGATCGCGGCGTGGAGGCCGCCTCCCTCGGCATCCAGGTGCATGGCGGCATGGGCTTCGTGGAGGACACGGGGGCGGCGCAGGTGCTGCGGGATGCGCGCATCGCGCCGATCTACGAGGGCACCAACGGCATCCAGGCGCTGGATCTGGTCGGGCGCAAGCTGCCGCGCGACCAGGGCGCCACGCTGCGCGCGATGATCGCGGCCGCGCGCGAGGCCGACCCGCGCCTCGCCCCGGCCGCGGCCGAGCTCGAGCGCGCGACGCGCTGGATCCTCGCCGCCACAGCCGAGGAGGCGGCGGCGTCCGCCAGCGCCTGTCTCGACGCCTGCGGCTGGTTCCTCGGCGCGGCGCAACTCGCCCGGGCCGCGCGGCTCGATCCGCGCTACGCGCCGATCGCCGATTTCTACCGCGCGCGGCTGCTGCCGAGAGTCCATGCCCGCTGCTCGGAAATCACGGGGGCGGGTGAGCTGCTCGCGCTGATCGCGTAACGAAACCGGCGCGCCCCGCCGGGCGGGGGGTTGCGCTGGCCGGTCAACGCAGCATCTTGGGAAGGCTCGAAAGATCACACCGACGGCATGAACGCTCCTCTCCCTGCCCCCGCGCTCCGTCGCCAGCGGCCGAACATCGCCATCATCGGCGCGGGCCCGGGCGGGCTCGCGGCGGCCATGCTGCTCGCCGCGAGCGGCGCGCGCGTGACGGTGTTCGAGAAGGACGATGTGGTGGGCGGGCGCACCCGCACCCTCACCTCGCCGGAAGGCTACCGCTTCGACCTCGGCCCCACCTTCTTCCTCTATCCGCGCATCATCCGCGAGGTGTTCGCGAGCTGCGGCGCCGATCTGGACGAGGAGGTGGAGCTCATCCAGCTCGACCCGCAATACCGGCTGATCTTCGAGGGCTCGCCCAGCGTCACCCTGGATGCGACGGGCGATCTCGACCGGATGGAGGCCGCCATCGCCGCCTTCGCGCCGCAGGATGCGGCCGGCGTGCGCCGCTTCATGGCCGACAACCGCTGGAAGCTCGACGCCTTCCGCCCGGTGCTGGAGAAGCCCTTCAGCACGACCGCGCGCATGCTGGGCAAGGACGTGCTGCTGAGCCTGCCGCAGCTGCGCCCGCACCTGCAGGTGGACGAGGATCTGCGCCGCTACTTCAGCGATCCGCGGGTGCGGCTCGCCTTCAGCTTCCAGACGAAATACCTGGGCATGTCGCCGTTCAAGTGCCCGTCCATGTTCACCATCCTCTCCTTCCTGGAGTACGAGTACGGGGTCTATCACCCGGTCGGCGGCTGCGGCGCGGTGAGCGAGGCCATGCGCCGCGTGGCCGAACGCCTGGGGGTGGAGTTCCGTCTCGCCACGCCGGTGGAGCGCATCGCCTTCGCCGGGCGCCGCGCGGTGGGGGTGGAGGCGGGGGGGCGCCACCACGCCGCGGATGCGTTGGTGCTGAACGGGGATTTCGCGCATGCCGTGCCGCGCCTGGTTCCGGATTCCATCCGCAGGGCCTGGTCCGACAGGAAGATCGCGAAGGCGCGCTACTCCTGCTCCACCTTCATGCTCTACCTCGGCGTGGAGGGCGCGCTGCCGCAGCTTGCGCACCACAATGTGCTGCTCTCCGAGCGCTACGAGGAGAACATCCGCGAGATCGAGACGGGCGTGCTGCCGCAGCGCCCGAGCCTCTACGTGCAGAACCCCGTGGCGACCGATCCGGGCATGGCCCCGCCCGGCCACAGCGCGGTCTACATCCTCGTGCCCGTGCCCAACCTGCGCCACGGCACCGACTGGGCGGCGGAGAAGAAGCGCTTCCGCGACCTCGCCATCGGCCGGCTCCAGGTGCTCGGCGTCGAGGACATCGAGAGCCGCATCCGCTACGAGCGCATCGTCTCGCCGCAGTCCTGGCACGACGACTACGCGGTGGGCTTCGGCGCCACCTTCAACCTGAGCCACGACCTTCTGCAGATGCTGAGCTTCCGGCCGCGCAACCGCTTCAACGACACCGAGGGCCTCTACCTCGTCGGCGGCGGCACGCATCCGGGCTCCGGCCTGCCGGTGATCTACGAGGGCGCGCGGATCACCGCGCGCCTCATCCTGGAGGATCTGGCGATGGCGCCGGGCGCCGTGCCCGCCCTCGCGCGCTAGGGAGCCCCGCGCATGACCAGCTCGCATGTCGTCGTCATCGGCGCCGGCCTCGGCGGACTCGCCGCCGCCTGCACCGCCGCCGCACGCGGCCACCGCGTCACCGTGCTCGACAAGAATCCCTGGCTGGGCGGCAAGGCGGCGCAGCTCTTCCTCGACGCGCCGGACGGACGCGGGCGCTTCCGCTTCGACATGGGGCCCACCATCCTCACCGTGCCGCGCGTGCTGCGCCGCATCTACGCCGAGGCCGGGCGCGATCAGGCGAAGGAGCTGCCGCTGATCTACCTCGATCCGCAGTGGCGCTGCTTCTTCGAGGATGGCACGCGCATCGACCTGCTCGCCGATGTGGAGGCGATGGCGAAGTCCATGGACGCCTTCGCCCCCGGCACCGGCGCGGGCGATGGCTACCGCAAGTTCCAGCGCATCGCGCGGCACCTGCACGGCGTGTCGGAGAAGTTCTTCTTCTGGAAGCCGGTGGAGAGCATCGGCGACACGCTCAACCTGCGCGCGAACTTCAGGCCCGACACGCTGCGCGACGTGCTCTCCCTGCGCATGGGCCAGACGGTGGCGCGCGTGATCCGCGGCCATGTGCCCGACGAGCGCCTCGCGCAGATGCTGGACCACTTCTGCCAGTATGTGGGGTCGAGCCCCTATCTCGCGCCCGCCGTCCTCTCCTCCATCGGCGACATGCAGGCGAGCGAGGGCGTGTGGTATCCCGTGGGCGGCACGCGCGCCGTAGCCGAGGGGCTGGCGAAGCTCGCGGGCGAACTCGGCGCGGAGCTGCGCCCGAACAGCGACGTGACGGGCCTCGACATCGAGAAGGGCAAGGTGGTCGCGGTGAAGCTCGCCTCCGGAGAGCGGATCGCCTGCGATGCCGCGATCTCCAACATGGACGCCATCCGCACCTACCGCGAGCTGGTGGGCGGCGAGGCGGCCGCGGCCTACGAGAAGAAGGGCTACGAGCCGGCCTGCTCGGGCGTTGTGCTCTATCTCGGCCTGAACCGGCGCTACGAGCATCTGGCGCACCACTGCTTCGTCTTCTCCCGCGACGCGGAGGAGGAGTTCGACGCCATCTACAAGAGGGGCGAGCCCGCGCCCGACCCCACCGCCTATCTCGCCGCCACCGCGCAGACCGACCCGACCAGCGCCCCCGAGGGCGGCGAGGCGCTCTATGTGCTGGTGCACACGCCCTACATCCGCCCGCACCACGACTGGAACGAGATCTTCCCCGGCTACCGCCAGAAGATCCTCGACAAGCTGAAGCGCACCGCCGCGATGCCCGACATCGAGGAGCGCATCGTGGCCGAGGCCCGCCTCACGCCGGTGGACATCCACGAGCGCTACCGCGTGCTCAACGGCGCCATCTACGGCCTCGCCTCGCATGGCAGCTTCACCGGCGCCTTCAAGCCGGGCAACCGCTCGCGCCATGTCAAGGGCCTCTACCTCTGCGGCGGGGCGGCGCATCCCGGGCCGGGCATGCCCATGGTGATGATGTCGGGCTGGATCGCCGCCGACGCGCTGGACCGCGATCTCGGCGGGCGCGGCATGTCGCCCGAGGCGGAGCGCGCCGGCCGCCGCGAGGCCGAGCTGGCCGGCGCCTGAGCATGGGCGCGGCGGACGAGCCCTCGCCCGTCGCGCTCCGCTCGGAGCGGATGATGGCCTTCTTCGAGGTGGCCTTCACCCGCAGCTTCGCCGCCTCCTTCACCGCGCTCAGGGTTCCCCACTGGGGCATGCCCGCCGCGCCGGCGGGCCGGCCGGCCATCGTCCTCATGAACCACCCGGGCTGGTGGGACGGGGTGATGGTGATGCTGCTCATGCGCCGCTTCTTCCGCGACCGCCCGGGCTTCACGCCTATGGACGCGGCGGCGCTCGAGAAATACCGCTTCATGAAGCGGCTCGGCGTCTTCGGCATCGAGCAGAACACCGCGCGCGGGGCGCTCCGCTTCCTGCAGACGGCGAAGCAGGTGCTCGAGGATCCGCGGCACATGCTGTGGATGAACGCGCCCGGCCGCTTCGCCGATGTGCGCGAACGCCCCGTGCCGCTGGCCCCCGGCGTGACGCGCCTGCCCGAGATCGCGCCCACCGCCGCGATCCTGCCCGTGGCCATCGAATACACCCACTGGACCGAGAAGCGCGGCGAGGCGCTGGTCGCCTTCGGCCCGCCCCTCGACTGCGGCGCCCTCCTCGCCCTGGAGCGCGAGCCGCGCACCGAGGCGATCCGCGCCGCGCACGCCGCGGTGATGGATCGCCTCGCGGAGGACGCGATCAGCCGCGACCCGGCGCGCTTTTCCATCGCCGTCCAGGGGCGCCAGGGCATGGGCGGGCTCTACGGCGCCGTGCAATATGCCCGCGCCCTGCTCAGCGGCCGAAGACACGATCCGCGCCACGACACCCGCGCGGCGGAAGGGAGGTAGGGGGATGGACTACGCGCACCTCGCGCTGGCGCTGGCGCTCCTGCCCGCCGTCTTCGGCGTCATCAACCTGCGCCGCCTGCCGCGCCTTGCGGGACGCCCGCCCGAGGGCACGCTCGTCTCCATCCTGATCCCCGCGCGCAACGAGGCGGCGAACATCGGCCCCTGCCTGGAGGCCGCGCTCGCCTCCACGGGCTGCGCCATAGAGGTCGTGGTGATGGACGACGGCAGCACCGACGCGACGGCGGAGATCGTGCGGGGCTACGCCGCGCGCGACGGGCGGGTGCGCCTCGTCACCGCGCCCTCGCTCCCGCCGGGCTGGACGGGCAAGGTGCATGCCTGCGCGCGGCTGGCGGAGGCCGCGCGGGGCACGCATTTTCTCTTCATCGACGCCGATGTGCGCCTTTCGCCCCATGCCGCGGCCGCCATGGCGGCGCACAGCGTGGCGCACAACATCGCCCTGGTCAGCGGCGTGCCGCGGCAGGAGATGCGCAGCCTGGGCGAGGGGCTGACGGTGCCCTTCATCAACTTCCTGCTGCTCTGCTACCTGCCCTTCGGCGGGCGGGCCATCCAGCGCAAGCCGAGCCTCGCCGCCGCCTGCGGCCAGCTCATCCTCGTCGAGCGCCGCGCCTATGAGGCGACGGGCGGCCACAGCACCATCAAGGGCGTGCTGCACGACGCCGTCGCCCTCGCCCGCCTGTTCCGCGAGCGCGGCCACGACACGGAGATCGTGGACGGCACGCCGCTCGCCACCTGCCGCATGTACGAGGGCTTCGCCCAGGCCTGGAGCGGCTTCATCAAGAACGCGCGCGAGGGCATGGCCACCCCCATCGGCCTGCCCATCTGGACGGTGCTGCTGGCCGGCGCCCATCTCTGGCCCTGGGCCCTGCTGCCCGATCCCGAGGCCATCGCCACCATCCTGCTGATGTTCGCGCTGCGCGCCGCCGTCACCCTCCGCACGCGCGAGCCGTGGTGGACGGTGCCGCTGCACCCGCTCACCGTCATCGTCGCGCTCGCCATCCAGTGGACGGCGCTGCTGCGCTCGGCGCTCGGGCTGCAGTCGGGCTGGAAAGGGCGCGCCTATCCCGCCACAAGGGGGGCATGAGCCAGGCCGCGCCCGCCCCTCTCGCCGATCCGCCCGCCGCCCCGCCGCCCGCGCGCGTGAGCCTGGCCGCGCCCGGCCGGCCGAACCGCGACCACGACACGGAAAACTTCCCCACCGCCTCGCTGATCCTGGCGCGGCCGGTGCGCGCGAAGGTGATGGCCTTCTACCGCTTCGTGCGCACCGCCGACGACATCGCCGACAGCCCCGCGCTCGCGCCCGCGGAAAAGCTCGCGCGGCTCGACGCGATGGAGGCGGCGCTGGACGATCCGCGCACCACCCTGCCCGAGGCCGCGCGCCTGCACGCGGAGTCCGTGGGCGTGGAGGAGGCGCGGCTCATGCTCTCCGCCTTCCGCCAGGATGCGCGGCAGGCGCGCTACGAGGACTGGGCGGCGCTGCTCGACTACTGCACGCGCAGCGCCGATCCGGTGGGGCGGATGCTGCTGCGCCTGCACGGCAGCGACACGCCCGCGGCCCGCGCCGCGGCCGACGCCCTGTGCACCGCGCTGCAGATCCTGAACCACCTGCAGGACCTCGTGTCCGACCGCGCGCAACTCGACCGCGTCTATGTGCCGCTCTCCTGGATGGCGCTGGCGGGCGGCGAGGCCGCCTTCTTCGACCCCGCCAACCCGCGCCGCCGCGCGGTGCTGGATGCGATGCTCGACCGGGTGGAGGAGCTGCTGGACCGCGCCGGCGCCCTGCCGCGCCGGCTTGCCTCGCGCCGCCTGGCCATCCAGTCGGCCATGACCATCGGCCTCGCCCGGCGGCTGCTGGCGCGGCTGCGCGCGGCGGACCCGGTGCGCGGGCGCGTCGCGCTCTCGAAGGCGGATTTCGCGCAGGAGCTGCTGCGCGCACCGCTGCTCGGCGAGCATGACCGCGACGTGGTGGCCGCGCGGGTGCGCGCCGCCGGCTCCTCCTTCGCCGCCGGCATGGCGACGCTGCAGGGCGAGCGCCGCCGCGCCCTCTGGGCCGTCTATGCCTTCTGCCGCGCGGTGGACGACATCGCCGACGGCGCCATGCCGCAGGCGGAGAAGCGCCGCTTCCTGGCGGCGTGGCGGGGCAAGCTCGCCGCACCCGACTGCGCCCTCTCGCGGGAGCTGGCGCTCGCCCGGCGCGGCTTCGACCTGCCGCTCGCCGAATGCGAGGCCATGGTGGCGGGGATGGAGACCGACGCCACCGAGCCCCTGCGCCTGCCCGACGAGGCGGCGCTCGACCTCTACTGCCGGCAGGTGGCGGGCAGCGTGGGGGCGATGAGCGTGCGCATCTTCGGCGCGCCGGAGGCCGAGGCCTGGGGCCTCGCCCTCGGCCACACCTTCCAGCTCACCAACATCCTGCGCGACCTGGACGAGGACGCGGCGCGCGACCGCGTCTACATCCCGCGCACGCTGCTCGATGCGGCGGGAATCCCAGAGGGGCACGCCCGGGAGATCGTGCGCCATCCGGCCTTCCCCCGCATCTGCGAGGCGCTGGCCGCGCGCGCCGCCGAGGGCTTCGCCCGTGCCGAGGCCGATCTGGCGCGGCTCGACGCGCGCGCCCTGCACCCGGCGCGGGTGATGATGTTCGGCTACCGGCGCATGCTCGAGAAGCTGCGCGCGCGCGGCTTCGCAGGGGCACGCCCGCGCGTGCGGCTGTCGGGGCGCGACAAGCTCGCCATGGCCGCCTTCGCCCTGGGCTGGAGGGGCGCGTGATCCATGTCGTCGGCGCCGGGATGGCCGGCCTCGTCGCCGCCCATGCGCTGGCGCGCGCGGGCCGGCCGGTGACGCTGCACGAGGCCGCGCCGGCCGCCGGGGGCCGCGCCCGCGCCCTGCCGGACGGAACCGACAACGGTACCCATGCGCTGGTGGGCGCCAACCGCGCCGCGCTCGGCTTCCTGGACGCCATCGGCGCGCGCAGCGACTGGATCGAGCCGGAGCCCGATGGGCTGCCGGTGCTCGACCTCGCCGAAGGATCGGCCCGGCGCGTGGCGCTCTCGCCGCTCGGCTGGTGGCGGGCGGACCGGCGGCCGGCGGGGGCCTCGGCGGGCGCGCTGGCCGCGCTGGCCGCCATGGCCCTGCCGGGGCGGGACCGGACCATCGCCGAGGCCATGGCCGCGCACCCCGCCTTCCTGCGCGGCTTCGTGGAGCCGCTCGCCATCGCCGCGCTGAACACGCCCAGCGCCGAGGCCTCCACGCGGCGGCTGGGGCAGGTGCTGCGCCGGCTGGGCGGGCCGGGCGCGGCGCGGCTCTACGTTGCGCGGCGCGGGCTGGGCCCCGATCTCGTGGAGCCCGCCCTGGCGGCGCTGCGGCGCCTCGGCGCGCGCTACGCGCCGGAGAGCCGCCTGCGCCGCATCACCCAGGCCGGGGGCCGCGCGCGCGTGCTGCATTTCCACGAGGAGGAGATCGCGCTGGCGGAGGAGGACCGCGTGATCCTCGCCCTGCCGCCCTGGGAGGCGGTGCGGCTGCTGACGCATGTGGAGGCGCCGGACCGCTTCGCCCCCATCGTGAACCTGCATTTCGCCCGCAGCGGCCCGGGGCCGGTGCGCTTCATCGGCCTGCTCGGCGGGCTGTGCCAGTGGGTGCTGGTGCGGCCCGCGGGCGTCTCCGTCACCGTCTCGGCCGGCGATGCCGAAGCGCGGGAGGAGGCCGAGCGCCTCGCCCCGCGCGCCTGGACGGAAATCCTGCGCGCCGCCATGGCCTTCCGCCTGCCGGGCGAATGGCCGATCGCGCCCCCCGCCTGCCGCGTGGTGAAGGAACGCCGCGCCACGCCCCGCCACACCCCAGGCCCGATCCCCCGCCCGAAGCGCCAGCCCCTGGCCAACCTCGCCCTCGCCGGCGACTGGACCTGGCCCGACCTGCCCGCCACCCTGGACGCCGCCACCCGCTCCGGCCTCGCGGCCGCCAGGGCGGTCCAGGCATGAGCGGGGTGTCGCCCCTGGCCCCCCGGGGAGGGCGCCGCCCCCCCCGGACCCCCCCCGCCAAAGGCCATTGGCCTTTGGAAACCATGCGGTTCATGGGGCGGGAGAGGGAGGGGCCGCGCGCACCCGAATCCGCTGGAGCACCCATGACGCCCCTCCCTCTCCCGCCCCAAGGCTCGGGTTCCAAGGGCCCACTGGCCCTTGGCAGGGAGGGTTCGGGAGGGACGGCGTCCCTCCCGAGGCGGGCCGGGCGATGACCCCCGCCCAGGCCCTGGCTGCGCTGCGTGCCGCCGAGGCGGAGGAGGGGGTGCCATCGCTGGCGCGGCGGCGTGCCTGGGTGGGGGCGCTGGCGCGGGCGGTGATGGCGCGGGCAGCCGCGGTGGCCGAGGCGGCGGCGGCGGATTTCGGCGCCCGCAGCGCCGAGGACACGCTGCTCGCCGATGTGAAGATCATGGCGGATGCGGCGGCGCATATCCGCTGGAATCTCCGGCGCTGGGCGCGCCCGCGGCGGGTGTTGGCGCCCTATCCGTTCCAGCCGGCGCGCGCCTGGGCGGAATGGGTGCCCAAAGGGGTGGTGGGCGTGATGGCTCCCTGGAACTACCCGGTGCAGCTGGCGTTGCTGCCGGCCATGGACGCGCTGGCAGCGGGCAACCGGGTGGCGATCAAGCCCTCCGAGCATGCGCCGCGCGTCGCCGCGCTGCTCGTCGAGATCGTGGCCGATGCGCTGGGCCCGCGCGTGGCGCTGGTGCTGCCCGGCGATGCCGCGCTGGCGCGGGAGTTCGCGGCAACCCCCTGGGATCATCTTGTCTTCACCGGCGGGACGGAGACGGGCCGGCGCGTGATGGCCGCGGCGGCGGGCAACCTCACGCCGCTGACGCTGGAGCTCGGCGGGAAATGCCCGGCGATCGTGCTGCCGGGCGCCGATCTCGCCCGCGCGGCGAAGGACATCCTGGCCGCCAAGGCGGTGAACGCGGGCCAGACCTGCATCGCGCCCGACACGGTGCTGCTGGTGGGCCATCGCGCGGCGGATTTCGCCGCCGCCGCCCGCGCCTCGGGCGTGGGCGAGACGGGCACGCGCGTCATCAACGCGGCGCAGCAGGCGCGGCTCGCGCGGCTGATCGAGGGGCGGGAGGTGGAGTGGCTCGCCGCCGCGCCGGGCAGCCTCGGCCTCGTGCGCTCGGGCGGCGCGCTGGCGGAGGAGGAGATCTTCGGCCCCGTCCTGGCGCTGGAGGAATGCGCCGATCTCGCCGCCGCCCTCGCCTGGGTGCGGGCGCGGCCGCATCCGCTCGCGATCTACCTCTTCGGCGCGACGGCGGCGGAGGAGGCGGCGGTGGCGGCGGCCACGAAATCGGGCGCGCTGGTCTGCGACCGGGCGGTGGAATACGCGGCCATCATGGCGCTGCCTTTCGGCGGGGTCGGGGCCTCGGGCTTCGGCCGGCGCAACGGCGAGGCCGGGTTCCGCGAGTTCTCCCATCTCCGCGCCCGGGTGCGGCACGGGCGCTTCAGCCTGTCGCGCCTGTTCGACCGGCCGCAGGGGGAGTTCGCGCGTCGGCTGATCCGCCGCCTCGTCGGGCTGCGCTGACGCGCGCTGCCCTGTTCCCTTCCGGCCGCCACCCGGCCTAGCTTGCGCCCAAGGCAGGGGCAGGGCGAGGGGGCAGGCGATGGCGCGATCCGGTGAAGGGGCGCAGACGGAGGTCGAAGCGGCGCGTGCGCGGGCCGAGGCCGCCGCACCTTATGTGTGGATGCTGGGCGCGCCCGGCTCCGGCCAGACGGCGGTGATGGCGGCGCTGGCCCAGGAATGGCGGGCCGCGCTGCGCCAGGAGTTGCGCCCCGCGACCGCCACCGCCGAGTTCTTCGCCCACCCCGAGGAGATGCCGCTCATCCGCTTCCTTCTCACCACGGCGATCCGCCCCGGAACGCCCTATGACGAGGAGGCGGACATGGCGCTGATGGCGCAGGCGCCGGGCCTGGTGCTGGTCACCCAGGCGGCGGATGCGCCCGTCTCCGAGGGGGTGGTGCACACGCTGCGGCGGGTGCGCCGCGCCCATCCCGACTGGCCCGTGCTGGTGGCGCAAACGCGGCTGCACATGCTCTACCCGTCGGGGCAGGGCCATGCGCTGCCCTATGCCTTCGACGCCGCCGGCCTGCCGCTGCCGCACGCGCCGCAGGGCCTTGCCGGGCCGCTGGCCGCGCAGCGCGCGGCCTTCGGCGATCTGGCCGACGGCTTCGTGCCGCTCGACCTGACCGAGGGCGAGACGGCGCTCGACCCGCCCGACTACGGGCTGGAGGCGCTGCGCGCGGCGATGATCCGCCTCGCGCCCGCGCTTGCCCCGGGCCTCGCACGGCCCGCGGACCCGGAGGAGGGCATCTGGCAGCGCGTCATCCTGCCCTGGGCGGCGGCGGCGGCGGCGACGGACGCGCCGCCCCTGCCCATCCTGGGCGGGCTGCCGGCCCTCGCGCTGCAGGCGGCGATGGTGCGCGCCATCGCCCGCCGCTTCGCGGTGGCGGACGACGCGACGGTCTGGGCCGGGCTGATCGGCGCGCTCGGCACGGGCTTCGTGCTGCGCTACGCGCTCGGCTGGATGCTGCGCCAGGTGCTCAAGCTCGCGCCCATCTGGGGCGGGGCCGCGGCGGCCGCCTGGACCTTCGCCGTCACCTGCGGGATCGGCGAGGCGGCGATCCGTCTCTGCAAGGCCGAGGCCGAGGACCGGCGGCCGACGCGCGAGGCGCTGCGCGCCGCCTTCTCCGCCGGCAGCCGGCGCGGCGGGGCGTTGCACGGGGCGGGGCGCGGCGGCGCCCCCTATTGAGCCCCGGCGGGCGCGCCTGGAATCAGTCCCCCCACGCTTGCGCGAGCCGGAAGGTGACGGTGGCGGCGAGGGCAATGGCGGCGAAGAAGCCGTGGGCGCGGCGGTCGTGGCGCGCGGCGATGCGGCGCCCGTCCATGCGCCGTCCGAGCATGACCTCGAGGCGGTGGCGCCGGCGAAAGGCGCGGACGCATGATGGCAGCACCCTGCCGGTCGCTCGCTAGCGGTGAGGGGCAGGACCCGGGTCGTCCCTGGCCGTTGCAGGCGGTGTGGAGCGTGGCGTTCACCCCGCCCTTGCTGCGGCCGAGGCGGCGCGGAAAAGCCCCTTCGCGAGCAGGCTGGCCCCGGCGCAAGGCGCGGTGAGGCGGGGGCTGGCGATGCGTCCTGGTACTTGGCATGGCGGGACCTGTTCCATGCCCGGCCTGACAGCCCGCGGGAGCCGGACAGGCGATGGGGGGGCCTCGGTCTAGATCCGCCCCTCCGCCGCGGCCGCGGCGAAGCCCGCGAGGCGGCCCGCGATCACATCGCCCACCGCCTCCACCGCCGCCCGGCGCGGAAAGGCGGCGCGCCAGGCGATGCGCACGGTGCGCGCCGTCCGCGCGACCAGAGGCCGCAGCACCAGCCCCGCATCCTGCGCCGCCCCCGCCGCCAGGGCGGGGATCAGCGTGGTGCCGTAGCCTGCGGCCACCATGTTCAGCAGGGTCGAGAGGCTGGCCGCCCGCAGCGGGCCGCCCAGCGCCCCGGCCCGGCCGCAGGCGGCCAGCGCCTGGTCGCGCAGGCAGTGCCCATCGGCGAGCACGAGCATGTCCGCGGCCAGATCCTCCTCCGCGATCCGCGCGCGCGCCGCGAGGGGATGCTCCGGCGAGAGGGCGGCGAAGAAGGGCTCCTCGAACAGCGGGCGGCTCGCCAGCTCCGGGCCCTCCACCTCGGTGGCGAGCAGCGCGGCGTCGAGCTCGTGCGCGCGCAGCCGGTCGAGCAGGGCGGCGGTCTGGTCCTCCCAGGGCTCCAGCTCCAGCGCGGGGAGCGCCTCGCGCAGCGGGGCGAAGACGAGCGGCAGCAGATAGGGCGCGAGGGTGGGGATGATCCCCAGCCGGAAGGGGCCGGAGAGCGGGTCGCGCAGGCTGCGCGCCGCGGCGTAGATGGCATCCGCCTCCGCCACTGCTGCGCGCACATGGCCGAGGAGCCGCCGGCAGGCGGCGGTGGGAGTGACGCCCTTGCTCGCGCGCTCGAACAGGGTGAGGCCAAGCTCCTCCTCCAGCTTGCGGAGCTGCACCGAGAGGGTGGGCTGACTCACGCCGCAGGCCTCGGCCGCGCGGCGCACATGCCCGTGCTCGACCAGGGCAAGGAGGTAGCGAAGGTCGCGGAGGTTCATGGCCGGATGCGGGACTCGCGCAGTGATAGTGGCGATCTATCGAAACTGTCGCAATCCTGTGCTTTCCTTTATTCCTCGCTTGCGGCTACACCAGAGGCGCGATGCGGGGAGGGAGTGGTCCTCGGGGCCCCTCCGCCCCCCTGGTGCAGCTTCGCCAGCATTCGCCAGCAACGGAGAGAACCATGGACGGACTCAGCGGTCAGGGCGCGGGCAAATGCCCCGTGATGCACGGCAGGCCGACGGCGGCGCGTTTCAGCACGCGCAGCAACCGTGACTGGTGGCCCAACCAGCTCAACCTGCGCATCCTCAGCCAGCACTCGGCCAAGTCCAACCCGATGGGGGAGGACTTCAACTACGCCGAGGCGTTCAAGAAGCTCGACCTCGAGGCCTTGAAGCAGGACATCTTCAAGGTCATGACCACCTCGCAGGACTGGTGGCCGGCCGACTGGGGCCATTACGGCCCGCTCTTCATCCGCATGGCCTGGCACGCGGCCGGCACCTACCGCACGGCGGACGGCCGGGGCGGCGCCTCCAACGGCGCGCACCGCTTCGCGCCCGAGAACTCCTGGCCCGACAACGCCAACCTCGACAAGGCGCGGCGCCTGCTGTGGCCGGTCAAGCAGAAGTACGGCAACAGCATCTCCTGGGCCGACCTGTTCATCTTCGCGGGCAACTGCGCCCTCGAGCACATGGGCCTCAAGCCCTTCGGCTTCGGCGGCGGCCGCGTGGACATCTGGGAGCCCGAGGAGGACATCTACTGGGGCAAGGAGGACACCTGGCTCGGCGACATGCGCTACTCGGGCGACCGCGAACTCGAGAACCCGCTCGCCGCCGTGCAGATGGGCCTCATCTACGTGAATCCCGAGGGGCCGAACGGCAACCCCGACCCGCTCGCCTCGGCGCGCGACATCCGCGAGACCTTCGCGCGCATGGCGATGAACGACGAGGAGACGGTGGCGCTGACCGCGGGCGGCCACACCTTCGGCAAGTGCCACGGCGCCGGCCCCGCCGAGTTCGTCGGCCGCGAGCCCGAGGGCGCGCCGCTGCACCAGATGGGCCTCGGCTGGATCAGCACCTGGAAGTCGGGCAAGGGCGGGGACGCCATCACCTCCGGCATCGAGGGCGCCTGGACCCCGAACCCGACGAAGTGGGACAATGGCTACTTCGACATGCTGCTCGGCTACGACTGGAAGCTCACCAAGAGCCCGGCCGGCGCCTGGCAGTGGATCCCGACCGATCCGGCCGCCCACAGCCTCGTGCCGGACGCCCATGATCCCACCAAGCGCCACCCGCCGATCATGACGACGGCCGACATGGCGATGAAGATGGACCCGATCTACCGGCCCATCTCGGAGCGCTTCCACAAGAACCCCGACCAGTTCGCGGACGCCTTCGCCCGCGCCTGGTTCAAGCTGACGCACCGCGACATGGGGCCGAAGAGCCGCTACCTCGGCCCGCTCGTGCCCAAGGAGGACCTGATCTGGCAGGACCCCGTCCCGCCGGTGACGCATCCGCTGGTGGACGAGGCCGACATCGCGGCGCTGAAGAAGACGCTGCTCGCCTCGGGCCTGTCCATCGCGCAGCTGGTCAAGACGGCCTGGGCCTCGGCCTCCACCTTCCGCGGCTCCGACCGGCGCGGCGGCGCCAATGGCGCGCGCATCCGCCTCGCGCCGCAGAAGGACTGGGAGGCGAACGAGCCCGAGCAGCTCGCCCTGGTGCTGGCGAAGCTCGAGGAGATCCGGCAGGGCTTCAACGCCTCCGCCGCCGGCGGCAAGCAGATCTCGCTCGCCGACCTCATCGTGCTCGGCGGCTGCGCGGCGGTCGAGGCGGCGGCGAAGGCGGCCGGCCATGAGGTGAGCGTGCGCTTCCGCCCCGGCCGCACCGACGCGACGGCCGAGATGACGGACGCCGACAGCTTCAAGGTGCTGGAGCCGGAGGCGGACGGGTTCCGCAACTACCGCCGCGCCCGCTACACCGTCTCGGCCGAGGAGCAGCTCGTGGACAAGGCCCAGCTCCTCACCCTCACCGCGCCGGAGATGACGGTGCTGGTGGGCGGGCTGCGCGTGCTGGGCGCGAACCATGGCGGCTCGCCCCACGGCGTCTTCACCGCCCAGCCGGGCAAGCTGACGAACGACTTCTTCGTCAACCTGCTCGACATGGGCACGGTCTGGACGCCGACCGACGAGACGGAGGAGCTCTTCGAGGGCCGCGACCGCGCCAGCGGCACGGTGAAGTGGACCGCGACGCGCGTGGACCTCGTCTTCGGCTCCAACTCGCAGCTGCGCGCCATCTCCGAGGTCTACGGGCAGAGCGACAATGCCGGGAAGTTCGCGCGCGACTTCGCGGCCGCCTTCGCCAAGGTGATGGAGCTCGACCGCTTCGACCTCGCCTGAGCCGGCGCGCGCAGGGCGTGAACTGGGGCGGCGCTCCGGGGAGACCCGGGGCGCCGTTCCGCCTTTCGGGGCCCCGGCTTGCCGAAGCGGCCGAAGAGGGGAACCATGCGCGCCATCCCCCGGCGCGGGAGGGCGGGGGGGCGCCGGCATGCGGCCGGCGCGCGCCCTTCCGCCCCCAGCGGAGGTTCCTGATGCCGCATGTCGTCCTGCTCCGCCCCCTCCATCCCGACGCGCGCGCGCGGCTGGAGGCGGAGCCCGGCTTCACCGTCGAGACCCTGTTGAACCCGACCCGGGAAACTCTGCCGCCGGTGATGGCGCAGGCGGATGCGGTCATCGTCCGCGCCACGCCCATCGATGCGGAGTTCCTCTCCTTCTCGCCGAGGCTCTCCATCGTCGCGCGGCACGGCGTGGGCTATGACGCGGTGGACGTGGCGGAGCTGACGAAGCGCGGCATCCCGCTCACCGTCACGGCGGATGCGAACGCGCTCTCGGTGGCCGAGCACGCGCTGATGCTGATGCTCGCCATCGCCAAGCAGCTCCCTGTCTTCGACGCGAACACCCGCGCCGGGAAATGGAGCAGCGTGGACGCGCCGGTGGCCCATGACCTCGCCGGCATGACGGTGCTGGTGGTGGGTTTCGGCCGCATCGGCGGCCGCGTGGCGCGGCTCTGCCACGCTTTCGGCATGGAGGTGCTGGTGCACGACCCCTTCGTGCCGATGAACACCATCAAGGGCGCGGGATTCCGCTGCGCCAGGACTCTGCAGGACGGGCTCGCCCAGGCCGATTGGGTGACGCTGCACTGTCCGGCTCATCCCGAGAACCGGGGCATGGTGAATGCCGACTTCCTCGCCGCGATGAAGCCCGGGGCGCGGCTGATCAACACCGCGCGCGGCACGCTGGTCGAGGAGGAGGCGCTGGCCGCCGCGCTGAAGTCCGGCCATGTCGCCGCCGCCGGTATCGATGTGTTCCGCGAGGAGCCGGTGCGCGCCGACAATCCCCTGCTGCACGCGCCGAACGTGATCGTCACGCCGCACTCGGCCGCAGGCACGGAGCAGGGGATGCGGCGGATGGGCCTCTCCTGCGTCTCCTCCATCATCGGCCACTTCAAGGGGCAGCTCGATCCCGACATGGTCATCAACAAGGAAGTGCTGCGGAGCAACCGATGAACCCGCTGCCCGTCCTGGCCGAGCACGCGGCCTCCTGGCGCAGCGCGCCGCTGCCGCCCGAGGTGGAGCACGCCGCCCGCCGCGCGCTGATCGACTGGTTCGCCGCGCTGCTGCCCGGCTGCCGCCTGCCCCCTGCCACCCTGATGGCGAGGGCGCTGCGCGAGGCGCGCGGCCTGGGCGAGGCGGTGTGCTACGTGGACGGCGCCAAGGGCGCGCTGCGCCACGCCGCCCTGCTGAACGGCACGGCCTCGCACACCGTCGAGTTCGACGACATCTGGCGCTGGGGCGTCTATCATCCCGGCTGCCCCACCGTGGCCGCGGCGCTGGCGGCGGCCCAGGCGCGCGGGCGCGACATGGCCGCGCTGCTGCGCGCGCTGGTGGCGGGCTACGAAGTCTCCTGCCGCATCGCCCAGGCGGTGCAGCCCAGCCATTACACCCACTGGCACACCACCGGCACGGTGGGCACCTTCGGCGCCGCCGCCGCCGTGGCCCTGCTCTACGACTGCGACGCGACGCGGACGGCCCACGCCATCGCCACGGCCGCCACCATGGCGGGCGGGCTGCAGCAGGCCTTCCGCGGCGATGGCATGAGCAAACCCCTGCATCCGGGCCATGCGGCCGAGGCCGGCGCGCTGGCCGCCATGGCCGCCGCCGAGGGCGTGACCGGCGCGTTGGACGTGCTGCACGGCCCCGCGGGCTTCGCCGCCGCCACCAGCGAGGACACGGGCAAGTGGGAGACGCCGCTCGCGCTGCTCGGCAAGCCGCTCGCCATCACCGAGATGACAGTGAAGAACCACGGCTGCTGCGGCCACATCTTCGCCGCCCTGGACGCGGTGCGCGACCTGCAGCGCGCGCACGGCTTCAGCGCCGATGACGTCGCGTCCGTGGAGGTGGGTGGCTACGCGGCCACGAAGAACGTCTGCGACCGGCCCGAGGCGCGCACGGAGCAGGAATGCCGCTTCTCGACCCAGTTCACCGTGGCCACCATGCTGCTGCACGGGGCGGTGCGCCTCGAGGCCTTTGCCGAGGGGCGCCTGACCGACCCCGCGATCCGCGCGCTCATGCCGCGCGTCTCGGTGCATCTCGACCCGGAGTGCGAGGCCGCCTTCCCCGCCCAGCGCAGCGCCAAGGTGAGGATTCGCCTGCGCGACGGGCGGGAGCTCTTCCGCCACCAGCCCACCCGCAAGGGCGACCCCGACGCGCCGCTCAGCGACGCCGAGCTGGACGAGAAGTTCCTCGAGCTCGCCGCGCCCGTGGTGGGCGAGGCGCCGGCGCGCGCGCTGCTGGCCCAGCTCTGGCACGGTCGCGAACTGCCGGGCGTGGTGCCGCTGCTGCCGGCCTAGGTCCTGGCCTCAAGCCGCGTCCACAGGCGGATGGCGGCGAGGGCGAGAGCGCCGAGCCCGTTCCGGGCGAGCGTGTCGGCGCGCGTGGCGCGGTGGGAGAGGCATGGCTCGATCAGGTGGCGCTGGCGGTGGAGGGCTGG